>JAEYRB010000053.1 GCA_023409735.1 Bacillota bacterium
TCAAGCAATACGGCAATTATTAAGGACATATTTTTTCCTACTCTTTATCACTTACCTAAAGAACTTTTGGCATGTTAACAATTGATATATTTCATAATGCGTTAGGTTCACAGCTCTATATGTATACTCTGTGCAAATATTTGACAGATCCGACTTTTCGGACAGTCTGGCCAAAAAAGGAGAAGCAGTCTTCCGCAGGAAGATTGTTTCTCCTTTTTACGATTTGACGGGATTTGAACAAGGGGACATTCCTTTGCAAGGGTATTTGAAAGGTGTGTCCCCATACCTTGAATAGGGCACGAGGCGTTAAGAAAAGTTTCGGGGGCATCGAGCCCTCCTCGACTTTTTGCTGTTGACCTTCGATCAACGCCATTAGAAAACGTGCTAAATGCACGTTTTTAGCCGAAGTGTGCCGAGACTAAAGTCGAGGCGGTAGTATGCGAGCTTCTTCAGGTACAAAGGAAGCGAAGCAGACGATCAATCATGTCACTCCGACCAGTTGAAACCCTTTAGGACTTTAATCCTGAAGGGTTTTATGTTACAGTACATGATATAACAAGTGTAACTAAGACAGCTTAGAGCTTTTAAAGGAGAAATATTTTATGATAAATAAATTAAGAGCAGTAGAGGATAGTTATATGGAATTATTCTGCCAGAAAAAAACAGTGCAGGATATCAGTTATTTTAGCAATCAGATTGTGGCGGAATTGTATGACCATAATTTTATTTTGTTAGGAAACATAAGAAATGAGACAGAAACAATTGAATTTATTCGCGAACAACTAAAGGCGTTGGCGCAGTCGGACAAAGAACATTTAAAAATTGTAATCCACCCTGGAATTAAGGCTTCGGAAGGATTTTATGATGCCATGAATGATTTAGGGTTTGATGTGGACGATCTTTACTATATGACAGCGGATGAACATTCCAAGATGGATTGTCATGGGGATGACAGCTGCAGGATTAAAAAGGCAGTTACATCAGAAGAAATACAAGTAGGGGTAGATTGTGCTATCGCTTATGCGGCGCAAAGAATGTCCCTCGAGTTATCCACGAAGAAAGCAAACCAGAAAAAGGAACTCTATGAAAAGGGATTGATGGATTTTTATATCTGTTATAAAGAAGAGACTCCAATCGGTTTTTGTGATTGGTTTGAGAAGGATCAAATTGTAAAATTAGAAGAGGTTACAATATTAAACGAATATCAGGGTAAGGGATTCGGAACAAATATGTTAAAGAAACTGCTTTATAAAGCCATAAAAGAGGAGAAGAAGCAGGTTTACATTGTTACGGATACAGGAGAAGAGCATAATATATATCTAAAACTGGGATTTAAGGGAGCAGGTACGGAAACAGAATTGTTTTTAATGAAGAAAGATTTGAAATAGGGTGAATAGGTTTGTATTTGTCTATAAGCGCTAAATAAAGAATAGGGGGTAGTCAAATATTCTATAGTTATTACTCAAAACCCTTGTTACGCACATTTTTAGCCGAAGTGTGCCGAGACTAAAGTCGAGGCGGCAGTATGCAAGCTTCTTCAGGAACATAGGAAGCGAAGCAGACGGTCAAATCCTGTCACTCCGACAAGGGTTTCAAGTTATATTGAAACCCTTTTTTATGCCTTTTACACTTTATGATGAAATAATAAAAAAAAGAGCCAAAGGGAGTTCAACGTAGGTTGTGTTTAGGCTATACATTTATGTAATTTTAAAAATCTAATAAAGGTAAATGCTAAGAGTTAAAGCGAACATTAATACCCTTAAAAACATTATTAAATAATTTGAAAGTTAATTTGAAACTTCCAAAACAGGAGGCATTATTATACCTATATTATCTAAACCATGATGATAAATATATGAACCCGTATGGTTCCAATAATAGTAAGAACCATTTGTTCCGTGGTTATAAAAATCATCCGGGAAGTCATTACCATTCATTTTAAAATGCTCTACCTCTTTATCTCCATCCATTATAAGAAAATCAGTATAATACCAATATCCTCTATAATTTACTCCACTAAGTGTTTCTTTTACCTGCATAGATAGGTGTTCCGTTGAACTAATTATATTTTTTAGTTGCCCCCTTAGTGTCACTAACCAAGAATCTGAGTACTCAGTTAACAATGCCTCTCCACGTGTTATACTATCACAAAAAACATCACCCTTTGAATTTACTTTTAAACGAGCAATAATAAAATCTTCATTATGCAAATTATGTGAAATTTCATTTCCACCATTAGTCATAACAAAACTTACTTGAATGTCAATATATGAGTCATGATTTATAAAACCTTTGAATGTTTCTTTAGGTATAACAATTTTTGTGCTACCAGTTAAATTATTAGGTATACAATATCCATCATGCCACCAAATGCTTTCACCCATCCAATTACGCCAATCATGCTCAGGATTATGCAATTCATTTTTATCTATATTACCTAGATATAAAGAACTATTTGGTTCATAAGCCTCCCCTGTTGACTCAACCTCAGCTCGTAATGCGTTGAAACTTATTTTTTACCAATATCATCTATTCTTCCCCATAGCCTTAAATCGGTATTCTTATTATTTCCAACATGAACTTGCATCCCTTCCTGACCTTTTATACCATATCTATTGTTAAAATCACACTTTGCAATTGTTTTGTTTATGTTTGATAGTATTATATTATCAATATATATTTCACCGTCATATCCGTCCTTTTCAACAAAAATATCTACTCTTAATACAAAGTTATGTGCAGTTTTGTTGGTTTTTAACCTCGTAATTCATTTGCTCTTTAATATGAAAGCTATAGTACGATCCACAATCTTTTCCACTAATTTGCTCACCATTTGATTTAATAAATATTAGATTACCGTTTTTTAAGGAAATAGGTACATTTTTAAAAGCATCTTCTTTTTTCATTATCTCGGTTTGATCAATTTGATACACATCAACAGTCGCTCGTGAAATTAACATACCTTTTTTATTTTTTATTGATTCTTCAACATTCTTTGGAATTAATAGGTCAAATTCAAAAAATAGATTTTTCTCAATTATTTGGTCTGATACAAAATTGAATACAAAACTTGTCTTGTCATCCGGATTTACATAAGAATATAAAGCAAAATCTTTATCTATATTGTTAGGTAACAATGATGTGTTTTTTGGTACAACAGTTTGATAAGGTACATTTGATGTTGTAATCTTAATTCTGTTATTAACAGCGTCCCAATCTACACTAAAACCAAGAGCAGCACCAAGATCTCTAAGCTTAAAATAGTTATTGCCATCAATAGTATAAGCCTTCAGTGAAATATCAAAATCATCCAGATATATTTTAGATGTACTAGGTATAGCGTTTACAGATGTCTTATTTCCTAAAACTTTCATTTCACTACCAACTACACTATAAGCCTTTTGGGAAATAAGATTAATAGCATTCTTTTTGCCATCCCAAGTCACATCAAACTGATTATTTGTGCTCGATAAAATAAAAGCAATATCTCTAAGTTTAAAATAGTTATTGTTATTAATAGTGTAAGCTTCAAATACCTGTTCAACACCATCAATTAGAACTGGAGAAGTATTTTTTTTGCCGTAACAGAATCATTTGCAAATACATTTTCTGTCTGTAATGAAAAAAGTATCACAACTACTGTAATTATGCAGAGAAACTTTTTCATAATAAATCACCTCATTGAATATTTTGATTTTAAATAATGTAATGTTTTGTTAATATAAATACACATTATAGTAGTAAGTCATAGTACTCTTTTACATGACTACATTTTCATTATATACCATTTAAGAGTAAACGTAAAAGAAGATGGTGTATGGAAACCGTCCTTGATTTTTGAGAGAATACTCTAAGCTAGAGTTTTCTGACTTTTTCGATATACTTAAAAAAGTCCACAAGGGGGGTTAGAGATGGATACCAGGGAAGTTACTCAGCAATAAAGGTTGAGCAAATGGACACTCCGACCTGAAATCGGACGGTCATGTTTGGGCGTCCGATGTAGCTTTCACCCTGTTTTTAATCATTGTTTAACATAATGCTCAAATTTGCAATTAAGGACGTTTTGAACGATGAACTCCTGAAAATAATACCATTGCAAGGCGAAAAACTCATTAATTAATGTATACCCTGTCAAGGACATTGTACGAACTGTGCCTTGAAATAGTGAAACACCATGATAAAATAATTTCTACTTTACCAATACAGAGGATAGGGCAACGAGTAGATACGGCCTGAGCGCTGTATCGGTTTGTGAATGGGTAGCACTTTGTGTGTCGCTTTTTTACTGCCCATTCGGAAACTAATGCGATGAATTCCAGGAGTTTAGGAGTTTGCCACCAAGTCCTTCCTATCCTTCGCTAGGAGGTACCACGAACAGCGGGTTCTCAACAGTGCTTATATACCTCTCATACTTGTTAGGCGAAAGACGTACCAAATCCCACTGGTAACGGTCATTGTTGTAGTATTCCATCCAATCATCTATAACATTGCAAAGCTCAAGGTGTGTTTTACAACTGCTGATATCGATTTCGTCCTTCGTATGTCCGAAGAAGCTCTCCTGTGCCAAAACCTGTTCGAGCCCTGCGCTACAGGGGTAGCCAATTTAACGTCATGGAATCCGGACAATATAGGAAATAGGGTTTTATTTAAAGACATTCTCTTTGAGGATAAATATTGTCTGTACATGGGGTATGGCTGGGGAGCAATACAGCATTATAATCATGAAGGATCAGGAAATTTCTATTGGTTTTTTGGCTTCAATGCTAATCAACTCAAGAATATCCAATATAAGAACAATGTGTTCTATGTGTCCGCAGGCGCATTATTCGCGACACAGGCCGCCAATATATACAATGTTGATATTTTCCGGGAACACTTATGCGCAGAATAATTACGGAGTACTGTTAAAATTTAATGAGGTCTTGACTCTGTACAATAATGAATGCTAAACAGAAGATAGAAGAAGTCTTCGGAGACAAGAACGCGACTGTATTGGAGTTATCCATCGTGCCATGCAGAGGACGGAGATCTATCTGAGAACATCGGCCTGTATAATACAAACAAGCGTTTAAAGCTTGCTTATGGCGATAAATACGGCATAAAGATAAGAAGCAAGTATAGGCTCGGCACTGTCGTTTATATGATCTTACCTCTATTTGAAATAATAGTGGTCGACAAGCTTAACATTTATATGCTGTCAGGAGCCAAAGAATATTGGATCATAGACATGAAAAACAAGGTTATAAACAAGTGATAATTATTACTATAATAAATTAAGTTGACATCACTTCTACACAGTGCTATCATTAAATTGGATATTGGATACAATATTTGCCTTTTTGGAGGTAGTATTGTAATGAGTTTAACTATAAGACCTATCAATACGGGCTTTGTTACTACAATGCCCAAGCAGTACCTATATCACCATACTACAGTACCATATCTGCACAATGTACCTGACGAGCGGATCGAAATGCCCTGCTTCACATTTTTAGTGGAGGGTGGGGATAAATTACTGCTGGTAGATACAGGCATGGCGTGGACGGAGCGCGCCAGTAGGTATCATCATCCCGGCTCCCGTCAACCGGAAGGCATGTCTATCATTGAGCAGCTTGCAAAGATCGGTTGCAAGCCTGAAGACATCGGTATTGTTGTTTTCACACATTTGCACTGGGACCATATGTACTATATGGACAGTTTCGTCAACGCGGATTTTTATGTCCATGAAAAAGAATATGCCTTTGCACTGGATCCCATACCTCTGTATTATAAATCTTACGAACATCCGGTACTGGGAATCACTCCACCGTTCGAAGGAGTTGAAATGCACACGGTGAGCGGTGAGGCTGAAATCATTAAAGGCGTACGTGTTTTCGAAACGCCTGGCCATTCTCCCGGACACCAATGTGTAGAGGTTGACACAAAAGAAGGCAGCTATATCTGTTGTGGCGATGCGGTATTTATCTTGGATAATTTCAATCCGATCCCCGCTATCCACTATAGTATTACGCCACCGGGCCGCTATGCCAATATTATTGACTCATGGAAAAGTATCGAGAAGATAAAGGACAGAGCAGCTTCGCCCGACCTCTTGCTACCCTGTCATGAATCGGCCTTGCTGGAACGCATCAAAGCAACACCGGTTCTTGGATTGTAAGCGGGAGGTGGTATACATTTGTGTACAATAGCACTTGTTGCCTGCTGTGATACAAAATATCATGAACTGGATTTCATGAAAAAGTTTGTGCAAGATTCCGGTCATACTCCATTAGTACTTGATATCAGCACCGGCCCGACGGTACCGATGCCGGGAGATATTACACGCGAAGAAATTCTACTGCAGGGCGGGCACTCATGGGAAAAGGTACGTTTGCTAAGTAAAAGCGAAGCTATTGGTGCCATGCGGGAAAGCATTAGTATTGTTTTGCCCGCTCTATGCAAAAACAATAAAATTGATGGTGTACTCGGAATGGGAGGGCTGCAGAATACTGTAGTATGTTCTGCCGCATTCCGCCTCCTGCCGTTGGGCTTTCCAAAGTTAATCATCTCGACCATTGTATCCGGGTACAGGTATTTCGATACGGTTGTTGGAGACAAGGATATTACGGTAGTGCCATCCATTGTCGACTTTGCCGGAATGAACCCCATTTCAGAAGCCGTTCTGCGAAACGCAGCGGCAGCAGTAATCGGTATGGTTGAGCACGGCTGTAAAGAGATTAATACGGAAGGTCGTTTCCTCATTGGCACAACACTTATGGGAATCACCAACGATACCGTTATGGCTGCGGCAAATAAACTGGCCGCACTTGGCAAGGAGGTTATCAGCTTTCATTCCACAGGCACTGGTGGCAGGATAATGGAACAGATGATCCGTGACGGATATATCAAAGCCGTGATGGATGTGACGCTCCATGAAATGACAGCGGAATATTTCGGTGGATATGGCTACAGCAAAGGCGCCAATAACCGTCTGATGGCTGCAGCGGAAACCGGCATTCCTATGCTGGTATGCCCAGGTGGAATTGATTTTGCTTGTCTTCGTACTGATGAGCTGTTCAAGGATGAAGAGGAACGAGGTTATGTTTGGCACAATCCGGAACTAACCCACACCAGATTGTACGATAACGAGATTCTTGATATCACCCGTACCATCATTGAGCGAGTCAATAAATCAACTGGAAAGGTAACTGTGGTTCTGCCCATGGGTGGGCTGCGCACTCTCAGCAGTCCTGGCGAACCGTTTTTTAAGCCAGAAACAATCAGAAAAATGAAAGGACTATTTGAAAACGAACTTTCACCGCAAATCCGGTTATACTGTACTAGTTATAGCTTTATGGACCCGGAATTTGCCGACATCCTGGTGCAGGAAATGCTGGCGCTGCTGCTAGAGCCTGTTTAGGCTCTAAGAAAGGGATAAACAATGGATATATTGACACAAAATGTCGAAATAGTGGAAAGTCTGCTCTCTGAAGCGCATAAGTTTTATAATTTTCGTTATCAGATGAGCAATGGCGGAAATCTGAGTGCCCGCGTGCCAGGAACTGATTTGATGATTGTAAAAGGAACTGATGTAGACTTTGCACGCTTAACCCGTGAGACACTGGTTGTAACCGACTTTGACGGCAAGGTGAAGGAAGGCACGATCAGACCATCTAAAGAATCGCTGCTCCATGGTGCACTTTATCGCCATTACACTGATCTCGGTGCCGTGATGCACTGCCATTCACCCTGGGCGACAGCCTGGGCAGCATGCCATGAGGAACTTGAACTTTCCACACATCACTCCAGGCTGAAACTTGGAGGTTGCTGCCCGGTTTTTGACACGCACAGCTATGTAGTACCGTCCGATTATTTTGAAGAAATCTTCAGAAAACTTGATGGAACTCCTTCCATAAATTCATTTTTATTGCGTGGGCATGGCCAGATTACACTTGCAGGGGATATACATGCAGCTGCGCTTCTTGCGGAGCTGGTTGAAGAAACAGCACAGATCAGTCTACTTTCACGGCTATAACAAAAACTATTAAATTTACTGAAAAGAGCCACCATTAAAGTGACTCTTTTTTTTATTTGTAACAAAGAAAACCACTTGCTAAGCAAGTGGAAGAAAAAAGGTTTATGCCGTTGAGCAAAAAACACTCCTATGTTAGGATAAAAGCAGGTCTAGTCAACCGCAAATAGGAGAAGTCTTATGAAAGACACAAGTAGTTTAATGATATTTGATCAGCATGCAAACCTAAAATACAAGTATGGGAACCGAGAATTTTGGTGTAGAGGATATTATGTAGATACAGTAGGAAAGAACAAAAAGGCGATACAGGAATAAGGAATCAGTTACAAGAAGATTTAGCGTATGAACAGATGAGTATTAAGGAATTGGTAGACCCGTTCACGGGTGAGCCAGTAAAAAAAGCAATAAATAAACCGCTTTAGCGGTAGCTTGGAAACCCATGCGGTTGGCGGACTATTCGAAGGGCTTTCAGCCCGGCCAGTAACAGGACCTTATAGGGCAAAAACAAACCGCCGGCTAAGCCGGCGGTTATGATTCAATGATTCGCGAATTACGGGATATCGTCTCTACAACATCGCTTAGATGTTCATAAATAGACTTTGTAAGCAACTTCCTATCTTTAGTGGCAAGTGCTTTTAGTATCAGATCATGTTCAAATAAGGAGCGCTCTATTGTGGATGGCTGGTTATAGTAAATGGACTTGTAAGGGTCACATTTGTTCCAGATTCCCTGCAGGATTTCAGTTATGTAAGAAATATGAGCGGCTCCACAAAGATCACTGTGAAATGACCGGTCATATTGCATACACTTCTGTACATTGTCTTTATTTGTCTTAAACAGGTTATTCCAATTTTTCAGCGCTTCAATTTCCGTCTCATTTATCCTGTCAATCGCTTTTTGTGTTGCAAAATCCTCCAACACTGCACGAATTTCATAAAGATCCGTGAGGCTCTTTTTTGACAGCTCAAAAACCTCAGCACCATGAAAAGGCGTAATAACGACCAGGCCTTCGGAATTCAAGCGCTGTAATGCATCACGTACAGGCGTACGGCTTACATTCAACTGTTTAGTAAGATTTTCCTGCACAATGCGTTCACCTGGTTTCATCTGGCCGTCGATAATTGCATTCTTGATTAATAGATAAACCCTGTCAGAAACAGTCTTAGAATCAATTGGGGTATTAAAATTAGTCATATAAATACCTCTTAAAACCCTCTTAATTTTTTTTCATGCTAACATATTGTAAATCTATTGTCAATCTATTGCCAACTTCTGAAATAGAAGTATACACTATCCGTATTTTATCATGTTTTTGTTTATTTTGCACATATTAACATTTATATATTGACAAAATGCTAAGCAAAACTTACAATGAAATTAAATTGTATCCAATATCCAATATGAAAAAAAGAAAAATGAGGAGGTATTCTATGAAAAATCTGTTTAAGAAATCTCTTGCTATGATCATGATCCTCTCACTGGTACTATCTCTGACTGCATGCGGTGGCTCGGCTTCCCCATCATCAGGCAATAACACTGTATCCAACAACACTGCCGGCAGCACCGATTCCACCAAGGCCTCTACCGACGTTCCAAAGGAGAAGGTAACACTGCGTATCGGTTCCGGCCATTCTGAATCGAACCCATGGATTAAAGCACTAGAAGATCATTTCGTAAAAAATGTTTCTGAACGCGTTTCTAAGGAAACAAAATACGAAATCGAGTGGGTCAAATCCTACGGCGGTTCAGTTATATCACTGGGCAACGAGCTTGAGGGCGTTCAGAGCGGTCTTGTTGATATTGGATGCATCATTCTTGTATTTGAAGCATCCCGCCTGCCACTGCAGACAATGGTTTACAGCATGCCTTTCTCCTGCTCTGATCCTGAAATCGTTGCAAAGGTCAACAAACAGATGATGAGCGAGTTCCCCGAATTTTCATCCGATTATGAAACTAAATACAACCAGAAATTGCTGGGTCTTGGTGTTTCTGATCAATACGGTTTCTATAGCCGTACTGAAATGACATCACTGGCAGACGTAAAGGGCAAGAAAATAGGCGCTGCAGGTATAAATCTGGCATGGATAGAAGGTTCCGGTGCTGTCGGTGTACAAACCAGTTTGAATGATACTTATCAGAACCTGCAAACCAACGTATGCGACGCAACAATTCAGCCTACTCATTCCTGCATTAACCTGAAGGTTTACGAAGTTGCACCTAATTATCTGGATGCAAACTTTAACGTGGTTCCGTTTAACGCAATTACCGTCAACAGTGACACCTGGAGCACTCTACCGGAAGAAGTTCAGAAAATCCTTACAGAAGTCGGCGAATCCTATCTGGATTATGAAAGCAAATATATCAGTACTGTCCATGCAGAAGACCTTAAGTTTATGCAGGAAAACGGCGTTAAAGTCAATAAACTCGATACAGAAGCACAGAAAGCCTGGGCAAACAGTCTCAGCGACCTCGTTCATAATTTGGTACAGAATCTGAACAAATCAGGATATGATGGCGTTAAGATTGTTAATCGCTATTATGAACTTCTTAAAGATAACGGTGTTGAGATGATACGCGACTGGGACATCAGCTGATAAGTAAAACAGCCTAAATGGTGATTGCCTTGCCGTCACCCGATTTCATGAGAGAAGGGATGGAAATATGAAAATCTTCCGAACGATTGACCGTTTTTACAGTAAACTGCTTACCTATGTTAATTCATTCACTGCGTTTATGGTATTTGTACTAATGCTGCTGATTACTGCTGATGTGGTCAGCCGTACAGCATTCAACAACCCATTCCAGGGTGTATCCGAAATCGTAAGCAATTGTATTATCATACTATGTTTTCTTGAGATTCCCTACGTACTGATGAGGGGTACTCATGTGCGTACCACAATGGTTTATGATAAGGTTGGACCCCGGGTCAAAGCTGTGATCGACTTTGTTGCCTGTTTACTAGGTATCGCAGTCTTCGCGCTGATTATCAAATCCAGCTGGGGTAATTTTATTAAATCTGCGTTAATCAACGATGCTGAAATCGCTGGTTCTGTGCGTATACCGACTACACCAGGCCGGTTTGCAGTAATAGTGGGCTCAGTGATGATGATTATTGAGTTTTTGTTTCTGGCTGTAAAAAGTGCAATTAAAATTAAACATCCGGATGCCTTTGCGGATGAAAAACAACAAAAAGATGAAAGTGCAATTTCGGAAGGGGGCCAGGCGATATGACCGCAGGTGCAATTGCTGCAATTACTTTAATTCTTCTGCTGATTTTGATTCTCAGCGGAGTACATCTAAGCACTTCTCTGATGTTTACCAGCGTGGTGGGCGTCTTTCTGGTCACAGGCAGATTCTCCACGGCAATGAATGTTCTGAGCCAATCAGCATGGAGTTCAATTCGCCAATACATGTTTGGTGTTATTCCTCTGTTTGTTCTAATGGGCCTTTTTGCGAACCTGTCGGGCGCAAGCAATGAGCTTTATGATTCCGCCAGCCTTATCCTGAAAAGGGTCCGCGGGGGAGTAGGAATCGCTACTATTATAGCTAATGCCATTTTCGCCGCAATCACAGGAGTTTCGATTGCATCTGCAGCAGTTTTCACAAAAATTGCAATGCCGCAAATGGTGCGTCTTAACTACAAGAGAAAAGTTGCTGTCGGCTGTGTTTCAGGCTCTGCTGTATTGGGCATGCTTATTCCGCCCAGTCTGTTGATGATAGTTTACGGTTCCCAGGCAGATGTCTCCATCGGCAAACTGTTTTTAGCCGGATTTCTTCCCGGCATAATTCTTACGGTTGCTTACATAATTGTAATTTTATATACTGCCTGGAGGCATCCGGATTTCATTCCCAAAACGGAGCCGCTCACCGAACATGAAAAGAAAAATTTTTGGAAAATCGTACTGAAGCCCTGGGCTATTCTGCTTCTTATCGTCATTTCCCTGGGCGGTATCTGGTTCGGTATTTTCACACCTACCGAGGCAGGCGGCATCGGTGCATTCGGTGCATTCCTGATTGTTATTCTAAAAGGTAGATTTAACGTCAAAACAATCTGGGAAACATTGCTTTCTGCAGCTTCTACCACCGGCAGCGTACTGATACTTCTGGTTTCTGCATCTACCTATTCAAAAACCCTGTCGATGGGCGGAGTTATTAACATGGTCAGCGGTTTTGTCAGCAGTCTGAGTGTTCCTCCGGTTGCTGTTATCCTTGTATTTGTGCTAATCATACTGGCCCTTGGCTGTGTACTGGACTCCACCTCGATTTTGCTGCTCACCATTCCCCTGATGGTTCCCATTGTTTCCGGTTATGGATATGATCTGGTATGGTTTGGTATAGTAATGATCATTGCTGTAGAATGCGGTTTGATTACTCCTCCGTTCGGCATGAATGTCTATACTGTTAAAGCGGCGCTGCACGGCATGCCTGAAGGAAATGGAATTACCATAGAAGAAATTTTCTCCGGTTCCACTCCTTATTTGGTAGCAATGATAGTAGTACTGCTGCTGTGTATTTTCATCCCCGGAATTATTACACTGCTTCCCGGTCTCATGTAGCCTCTTAAGCAAATTATACTAAAATATGAAGGGAGTTAAATCTTATGAAAATTCCAAGTGAAAAAACTGCTATTGTCCTTATCGAGCCACAGAATGACTTTCTGTCCGAAGGTGGCACAATGTACGCCCACATTAAAGAACAGCTTGCTGAACGCAATGTTATCGCAAATCTGCAGAATCTACTGAAAAATGCCCGCGGCAAGGTTGGAAAAATATTTTATGTGCCTTTCCACTCTTTTGAGCCCGGCTTTCCCGAACTGAAAAAAGGCGGCCCCGGTATGGAAGGACTCCGCGGCATCGAGTGCGATATGGTTGCTGACTGGGGTATAGGAGCATGGCTTCGCGGCACACCCGGTCCTGAAATCATTCCGCAGCTGACACCTGAAAAAGGTGATATCGTTGTAGAGGGTAAGAAAACTCTGGATGCGTTCCATTCCACTGCACTGGATTATCTGCTCCGTGCAAACGAAATTGAGTACGTTGCATTCGTTGGTTTCCATACTGACTGGTGTGTTGAGTCCAGCGCACGTTCAGCCTATGACAAAGGCTACCGTGTCATCGTAATCGGTGACTGTACTGCAACCGATACCCAGGAAGAACAGGACTTCTGCGAAAAATGGATCTTCCCAAAGATCGGCAAGGTTATGGATCACAAGGAATTTCTGGCTTCTCTTGAGTAATTGGATACCGGCATACGCCGGCTCTGAATAAATAGTGAACTTCACCCCCGAAAGTCAGATAAAAGCTGACATTTGGGGGTGAAGTTTTGTAATTAAATAAAAGATTACGCTGTAGTACCCCACAAGCTCATCGGTTAAATATCTACAATATCTTCCAGAACATTACGCAAACTTATCGGAGTTACTGAATTTCTTACAAGCAGGTTCAGCACTTCTTTCGTTCTGACGAGTTATTTAGAAGAACAAATTATGTTAACAAGTAGTTGGTTCTTATTAATTTCTTAAATCCTACATAAAGACTAGTCATGGTTTTATTTGAGGTCAAAGTTTTTTTTATACAATTCAACGAATCTTTAATTTAAACTCTCACAAAATACTTTAAAAATATGATTATTCACTACTCCGACCACAACTGAAAAACGAGTTTCCGGAAAGGGAGAACTCACGGAAGCTTAGCCAAAGCTATTGTCGGAATTCTTTATCGAAGTTTTCGAAGCAGCTGGTGTCAGGAAGTGTTTGGTAACTAAGCTGAATGATTCGCTCCATGGAAACACCACTTGGATTGAAAAACCATTTCCGGTACATAGAAAGCAAACCTGAAAGGTAGGATTCAGCGAGCAGATCAACCTCTGCCGAGGTGTAACGTTCTGTGTGGAAAAAGTATTTCATCCAAATCGGTTTCAGGTTCTCGATCACCTTATGCATGAATTCTGAGTCACCATGAGGGCCGAATAGGACGGTGGTGTATTGACTGAAACGGGCAAAAATTCCTAGGATTGCTTGAAATGCTTCTGATGCATTCAGGTTGCCGACTTGTTCCATAAGGTTAACGACAAATTCATCCACCTCACCCAAAAGCTCGTTTTCAAATTTGTGCAGCACATCATATACATCCTTGTAATACTGATAAAAGGTACTGCGATTATATCCAGCCAAATTGCAGATGTCTTTGACTGTTATTTTGTTAATACTTTGTTTGGTGTATAGTATCCAGAAGGCGTCCTGGAAATTTTTTCGCGTTATTCCGGTTTGCTCAGGGTTTTTCTTCATAATGATGCTCTGCTCCTGTTTTCTAAATAGTTTAGCATAAGTAATATGACAAAACAACATGGTGTTGGACAAACACCCCGACACATGGTGTTGGACAAACACCCGACACATACATGTGCATTGTTGGTTGATAGCTTACGGATTATTTTCTATAATTTAAATTTAGGCTTTTGGCAGAAAATAAGTATAGTGATGCCAGACTGGAAAAATCGGGAGGATAGATAATGGGGTTTATTTCCTTTGAAAATGTATATAAAGAATACGGCGCAGGCGACAATCTTGTCAGGGCGCTGAATGATGCAAGCTTTTCCGTAGAGCATGGAGAAATGGCAGTAATACTTGGTTCCTCCGGTGCGGGTAAAACCACTGCACTGAATATTCTTGGAGGTATGGATACGGCAACACGGGGCAGGGTGATATTTGACGGCAATGATATTACGCACTGGAACGAGTCGCAGTTATGTCAATACCGACGCACGGATGTCGGGTTTGTGTTCCAATTTTACAACCTGGTACCTAATCTAACGGCACTTGAAAACGTGGAACTGGCAGCACAGATCTGCACAGACAGTATGGACGCCGCCGAAACTTTGCAAAAGGTTGGCCTTTGTGACCGTATTGACAATTTCCCTGCTCAGCTTTCCGGAGGAGAACAGCAGCGGGTTTCCATTGCTAGAGCGCTGGCGAAAAGACCAAAACTATTGCTTTGTGATGAACCGACAGGCGCACTGGACTATGTGACCGGCAAGCAGATTTTGCAGCTCTTGCAGGATACCTGTCGCACAGATGGAATTACCGTTATTATCATCACTCACAATAGCGCTATTTCACAAATGGCAGATAAAGTGATCAGGTTCAAAAGCGGTAAAGTTACGGATGTGAAAGTCAATGCTGAGCCCATGAGTATTACAGAGATCGAGTGGTGAGACGATGAAAAAAAGTGCTTTCTATAAAGACATTGGCAGGACATTAAAAAACAATCTATCCAGGTTCATCGCGATCACTGCAATGGCAGCTCTTGGCATCGGTGTATTTTCCGGGTTTGCGGTGGGATGTCTGGATGCCTTTGAATCTGCAGATCATTTCTATGATAAGCAAAACACTTACGATATTAAAATTGTGTCCACACTGGGCCTATCTGACGATGATCTTTCGGCCATATCCAAACTTAAGGGAGTGAGTTCAGTATTTGGAAGTACCAGCATGGATGTGAAGGCTGTGCAAAGCAATGGAAGTTCGCTATTGGCAAATCTAAACATCCTGGACACAAAGGGCATGAACGAGCCATATGTACTGGAAGGTACGCTGCCCACCCAACCGGGGCAAATTGCTGTGAATTCCAAATTTCTGGAGGATACCAGCCTAAAGGTAGGAGATAGTATTACTCTGGCCGAAAGCGATAAGGATAAGAAAGCTTTGACAGAGGATACAACGACAGTTGGCAGTGGAAATGATGGCAAAACTGATTTGGGAATTACCATAGAAAGTGATTCTGAGGTACCTGCATTAACAGTAAAAAAGTATAAAATCACAGCAGC
>JAEYRB010000060.1 GCA_023409735.1 Bacillota bacterium
TCTGCTGTAGCTTGACGGTCTTTCTTATTTACTTCTGACTTAACAGCGTCCTTATTGGTGCTTCCGCCGTCGGGAGCGGTTTCACTGGACTGCTTCTGTGCAGCAAAGTGATAAGTTTTGTAGCCGCCGCTGAGATTGCGTATACGGGTATAGCCGTGCTGCATAAGAATTCTGCCGGCCAGATAACCTCTGAGGCCAACCTGACAGAAAACGTATATGCCTTTGTCCTTAGGTATTTCGTCCAGTCTTTCACGCAAATCGTCAACGGGTATATTTATTGCTCCCTTTATGGTTGCAAGGCTATATTCCTGAGGAGTCCTGACGTCGATGAGCAGCGAACTTGACAGATCAATGCCTGCGACATCATCCCAATGGAATGTTGCTAAGTCGCCCTTAAGAATATTGGACGCAGTATAGCCTGCAATATTGACGGGATCCTTTGCTGATGAAAACGGAGGTGCATATGCCAGCTCAAGAGTTTCAAGGTCATATACTGTCATAGATGCTCTTATCGCGGTTGCCAGTACATCTATTCTCTTGTCGACGCCTTCATAGCCAATGATCTGTGCTCCAAGAAGCTTGCCATCTGGCTTGCTGAAAAGCAGCTTTATTGCCATAGGTATTGCTCCCGGATAGTAGCCTGCGTGAGATGCCGAATGGGTAATAGATTTTTCATATTCTATTCCCTTTTTTATTAGTGACCTTTCATTGCTTCCTGTTACGGCAGCTGTTATATCGAATATTTTTACTATGGATGTACCCTGAGTTCCGCCAAAGCTTACATTGCGGCCGCTTATATTATCCGCGGCAATACGGCCCTGCTTGTTAGCCGGACCGGCAAGGGGTATAAGAGCATCATCTCCGCTTATAAAGTCCTTTACTTGAACTGCATCCCCAACCGCATATATATCAGGATCAGAAGTCTGCATATGGTCGTTTACATAAATTCCACCGGTGCTTCCAAGTGTAAGCCCGGCATTACGGGCGAGCTTTGTCTCCGGCCTTACGCCGATACCCATGATCACCATTTCTGTATTAATGACCCTACCGCTGGAGAGCTGTACGTTTATTCCATTATCCATATCCTCAAAGGACTCTACTCCATCCTTAAGATAAAGCTCAATTCCTTTTGTTTTTATATGTTGGTGTACTATAGCAGCCATTTCGAAATCAAGAGGTCCAATAACATGATCCGAAAGCTCCACGACAGTTACCTTTATGCCCTGGGCACTGAGATTCTCAGCAACCTCAAGGCCAATGAAGCCTGCTCCTACGATCACAGCGGCGGCAGGTTTATTCTCATCCACAAATGCTTTTATCTTATAAGTGTCCGGTATATTTCTAAGAGTATATATTCTAGGAGAATCAATTCCTTTAAGCCTTGGCTTTACAGGCTCAGCTCCGGGCGACAGTATAAGCTTGTCATAGCCTATGGAATAGCTTCGCTTTTCAGCCTTGTCATATATCTCTACTGTTTTTTCACTTGGATTTATTGCTGTTGCTTCACTATTAACTCGAACATCTATCCTGAAACGCCTGCTCATGCTTTCGGGCGTTGATACAAGCAGCGTCTCCTTATCCTTTATTATGTCACCGATATAATAAGGGAGGCCGCAGTTGGCGTAGGATATATATGAACCCTTTTCCACCAGTATGATCTCAGCTTCCTCATCAAGTCTGCGAAGCCGTGCAGCCGCACTGGCACCACCTGCAACCCCGCCTATTATTACTATTCTTTTACCCATATGGGGCCACCTCCTCATGCAAATACATTTATATATTATTATATTCAAATATTACGATATTTTAGCTGCGATGTCAACATGATGCTTGGTATTCGTTTTCATTTATTATATTTATATAGGATTAATACCACCTAAAAATGAAATTAAATTAAATTATAATGCACTGCAATTGCTCAATGAGGAAAACAGTGAGGCAGGGGAGCAGATGAAATGCAGCGCAAATTGATGTATAATAGCCTGGGGTATTTGTATTCAAAAAACTATGTGGATAGTGTTAACTAATTTTTGATAAGCTCAATCACTGAGGATAATTTAGAAAATTTGAAAGAGGGGACATATATGGACGGAGTATTACCGGATAGAAATCGAGCATTTGAGCTTTTGACCAGTTATAATAAAAATGAAAGTCTTATTAAGCATGCACTTTCTGTAGAAGCAGTAATGCTTCATTTTGCGGACATTTTAGGAGAGCCGGACAGAGAAAAATGGGGAATAATCGGTCTTCTGCATGACGTGGATTATGAGCTGTACCCTCAGATGCATTGCAAAAAGGCGAGAGAACTGCTTGAAGCGGATAACTGGCCGGAGGAATACATACATGCAATACAGAGCCACGGCTATGGAATATGCAGTGAGGTGGAGCCTGTTCACAAAATGGAAAAGGTGCTTTTTACAATAGATGAGCTTACGGGGCTTATTACAGCAGCTGCATTAATGAGACCCAGCAAAAGCGTTCTTGACATGGAGCTGAAGTCAATTAAGAAAAAATTCAAGCAGAAGAGCTTTGCTGCCGGAGTAAACAGGGAGGTCATAGAAAAGGGGGCTGCAATGCTTGATATGGAGCTTGATTACATTATCGAGGAGACTATAAAAGGAATGCAGAGCGCTGCAGAGGCTATTGGACTTAAGGGCACAATTGAAAACTGAGTATCGTGATAAGTTATCAGCTATGCTTGGAGAGTCCGCCTCTATCTGAACTAAGGCTTAAGGCATCACTACGGATAGTTTTGTTTTTGTCCCATTGCGAGAATTTGAGTCGTTGGTTTGAAGTCAGCGAAGGCATGGTTTCCGACATCACTAGCAGACTTATTCCAGACATTTAATTAACCTTAAGGTTTTATAAATGACCAGATGCTGTAATTGATTTTTAACACATTTCTTCATATAATTAAATAGGTTGATAAAATAAGACAGGCAAACAGGAGAAAAGCGGTCTGTGACGTTAGCATAAGGCTAAAAGGATTAATATTAGGTGAAACCTTATAACCGCAGCACTGGGTAAAAAAGTAACGAAAAAAGTATACCTACAGGTATACATACACCTTGAAAGGAGCATTATAACATGCAAATTTATTCAATCACTTCACCTGAATTTGAGGAATATGGCCGTGTTGTAGAGGGCTACGACGACGAGAAAAAGGAACTGGTATGTGCTATGAAAGAGATTTCCCTGCCAGGGGAGGGAACAGCTTACGGGCCTGCTATTGCAGAGCTGGAATCGACTCGAGCTTATAAAACCTTGGGCGCCAGCATGTACGGCGGCCTGCCAGTGCAGTTTGGCTGCTGCTACGGATATAATACAAGAATGAATTGCCTGGAATATCACAGGGACAGCGAATTCAACCTGGGAGATGAGGATTTTATCCTGCTTCTTGCAAAAGAAAGCGATATTGTCAATGGCAATTTGGACACAGCCAAGGTTAAGGCTTTCCGGGTACCGGCCGGTGTGCTGGTGGAGGTGTACAGCACTAGTTTACATTATGCGCCTTGTCATGCTAATGCAAAGAAGGGTTTCCGCGTACTGGCAGCATTGCCCAGAGGTACCAATACCCAAAAGCCGGAGATTGAATGCAAGAATGGTGAAGATGCTTACTTGTGGGCGTGCAACAAATGGTTGCTCGCACATCCGGGGAGTGCGGAGGCTGCCCAAGGGGCGAAGATCGCCTTACTGGGTGAAAATATTGACATTGAAGATTTACTATAATAATTGACTGAGAACGAGCAAGTTTTGCATAAGTATTTTTGGAATGTCATGTCATTTGCATAGGCATATCGAAATTACTGTGAAAAAAGATATGATATTGCTCCATGGAATAGACAGAGAATTAAATATACTACAATTTCAATATAAAAGGCTCACGTTACTTAAAGATCGTGAGCCTTTTATTAAGTGCACGTTAGCAGAAATACTACAGCAAAAAATCGAGTGGGGCTCTAAACCCCTGATCCTTTTATTAATGGTGCTGACCGAAAGACTACTGTAAAAGCTTTGAGGTCGGTAGCTTTAACTGGAATTACTCAAGGAGTAGCCGTTGAGAGTGCAAGAACGGGGGCTATAGCAGCTAAACCATATGAAGACTCTTTTTCAACACAACCTGACCCAAATACAGCTATCGTTATTGTCAATGGTAAGGAGCAAAACGCAGGAAAAGAGACAAGAACAACCGAAAAAGGAAAAACGACAGTTACAGTAAAAGTTGAAGATGATGTAATTAAAGGTAAAATCGACGATGCCGTCAATAACAGTACAACAAGCACTGACAATATGATTCAGATACGGGTATCTGACACGAAGTCTGATGCCGTAAAAGCTGAGCTGTCAGGAGATATCGTAAGTAAGCTTGAGGAAAACACCTTTGATGTATCTATAAAGCGTGAAAATGTAGAGTATGTCATACCGGCTGCAGAATTCAACATCAGTTTTTGTTAGTCACAGCTACTGTAAATATCAAGCTCCCAGATTAACCGTTCAGAAAATGAAATGGAATAGTAATGAAATAATGCGGCCGGCAATATAAAATATTGTGCATCTGCACTAAATAGCGGCAATTAATGGTTGCCTAATACCAATGGAAGGATCCATTCAGCAATCTGTGCCTGTGCCTAGTGCCCGGAAATATCATTCAGCAGGAGTGTCCGCAATGTTACAGCAAGTGCTGTTCCTTCTACACACATTTTAAGCTTATCTGAGGTTGTGCCCGGTAGCTAGGTTGTAATATCGGCACTGGTTATTGCTTTTATGATCAGACTTCCTGAGCTATCGGCAAGTGACAGTTCCAATGGCCATTTGTAGTAGAAAGGTACAGCACCCTTGTTTAGTACATCTGTAATTTCAGCACGGTCCATATAAAACATAATTTTACTTCTTTTCTGCCAACATAATTAGGCTATTTACATAATGTGTTTATAAAATGAGTGCGGTGTAAATCTGTCATAAATAGATGCTTTTATACGCAAAAAAAGGCTATTGTTAATAACAATCAGCAGAATAGTTCTATATAAAGGCATATATGAATAGGCTTAATATTGTTAATTATGGAATAACACGTTGGCATTTTTAATAATTATAGAACAGATGGTTGACATGTTGTTTTAGAAATATAGGGAGCAAACAAAGGTTTTAATTTTAGGGGGCATTTATGGTAGATATACATAGTCATATCATATATGGCGTTGATGATGGTCCGAGCACTATCAGTGAATCTCTCAGCATGATCGAATGTGCTGAAAGGGTAGGTGTCACAATCATAATAGCAACGCCTCATATCCATGAACTGTTTTTTAACATAGAAAGGCTTACAGAAAACTATCAGGAGCTTCTATACAAAAGCCGTGAGCACAAGGTGTCAATAAAGCTCGGCTATGAAGTCCTCATATGCCCCCAGAATGATGAAGAATACGATGACCTCTATTTTACACTGGATGGCACCAGGAATATACTTTTTGAGCTGCCGTTCAATCTTTTGCCTCAAAACGGATTTGAAATTATTTATAACATTCGCCTTAAAGATCGTATTCCTATCCTTGCTCATCCTGAGAGAAACAGGAACTTCCTGAAGAGCAGTAATGAATTGAATGGCTATATTAATGCAGGCTGCCTCATTCAAATAGATGCTGCCAGCATAATAGGAGTATACGGAAGGAGTGTCCAGAGCTTTGTTAAAAAGCTTATTTGCGGGAATAAGGTGGATTTTGTGGCCTCAAATGCCCACTGTACAAGAGATTACAGTGAATGGTATATGGCAGCCTACAGAATGGTGGCTAAATGGACAGGAAAGGAAAATGCATTGAGGCTTTTCAGCTGTAATGCAGCGTGCATATTCCCGTGGGAGGAAAGAATTCACGCGGTGTTGTAATAGGAGAGTAAGTTATGGATGATTTGCAATTGCGTGCATGCTATGTAGTTGATCAATGGGCGTTGTTTTCCAATGTGAGCAGACATTACCTCTTCATAAAAAGAGTGTTTGATATTATTGTGTCGCTGCTTGCAATCATACTGCTTCTACCGCTTTTTTTAGTAGTAGCCGTAGTTATTAAGCTAGATTCCAGGGGACCTGTCCTTTTCATTCAGGAACGCAATGGACACAGAGGTAAACAATTTAAAATGTACAAGTTCCGTTCAATGGTTGAAGATGCTGAATGCAATATCTGCATGCTGGAGGATAAAAATGAGGCGTCCGGATATATGTTCAAGATAAAGAAAGACCCAAGAATAACACACATAGGCAAAATAATCAGAAAAACGAGTATTGATGAGCTTCCGCAGCTGCTGAATGTTTTGAAGGGTGAGATGAGTATTGTTGGCCCACGCCCGCCCATACCAAGGGAGGTAGTTAAGTATGATGCCTGGCACAATCTCAGACTTTCAGTTATACCCGGACTTACAGGGCTTTGGCAGGTAAGCGGAAGAAATGATCTGGGCTTTGAGGAGATGGTAAGGCTCGATCTTAAGTATATAAGAGAACGAAGCATCAAATATGATCTGAAAATTATACTTAAGACAATACCTGTTTTGTTTGGCGACAATAGTGCCTTTTAGATCAAGGCATTTGCTGCAAAGCCTCAAAGTATTATAAGTGCATTATACTGCGGAGCTAAAAAACATGGCACATCGCAAATGCCACAGATGAGGAGGGGTACGTTTGATTAGCTTTAATGAGATTGAAAAATTCAGGTTTCTTGTAACCGGCGGTGCTGGATTTATCGGTTCAAATATTGTAGAGGTGCTGGTCAAGCACGGCTGCTTTGTAAGAGTGTTGGACAATCTGTCTACAGGTAAAAGAGAAAATATTGAAGCTTTTATGGGCAATAGTAATTTTGAATTTGTAAAGGGAGATATCAGGGATATTTCTACATGCCGCAAGGCATGTGATGGAATAGATTATGTGCTGCATCAGGGGGCACTTGGATCAGTTGCCAGATCTGTAGCTGATCCTGTAACAACTAACGAGGTTAATGTCAGCGGCACCCTGAATATGATGATAGCAGCCAGAGAGGGCATGGTAAAAAGATTTGTTTACGCATCATCATCATCTGTTTACGGTGATGAGCCCAATCTCCCTAAGCAGGAGGATAGAGTCGGTATACCGCTTTCACCGTATGCAGTATCCAAAAAGGTCAATGAGCTATATGCAAAAAATTTCTATGACATATATGGGCTGCAAACCATTGGTTTAAGGTACTTTAACGTGTTTGGAAAACGACAGGATCTGAACTCTGATTATGCAGCAGTTATTCCTATCTTTACAAGAAACATTATTACGGGAAGGGCTTGTGTTATTCATGGAGACGGAGAACAATCCAGAGATTTCACATACATCGACAATGTTGTAGAGGCTAATCTGAAAGCATGTACGGCAGGCAGTGATGCCTTTGGAAATGTAGTTAATATTGCCTGCAGCAGCAGCATAACTATTAATAGCTTGTATAAAAAGATATGCCGGCTGCTGGGCAAGGAGACTGAGTGCATATACGGACCAGGAAGAATAGGCGATGTACGCCATTCAATTGCTGATATAAGCAGGGCTGAAAAACTTTTGGATTATCATCCGGGTGTTCACTTTGATAAGGGACTGGAATTAACTGTGGACTGGTATACAAGAAATATATGAACAGAAGTAGGGAGGGTTGGAATGAATACATATGAGAGGCTTGCTGACAGAAGGGACAAGATGGCAGTTGTAGGGCTTGGCTACGTGGGAATGCCCCTTGCTTATGAATTTGCAAAAATTTTTACAACTATAGGCTTTGATGTAAACAGGAATAAGGTTGAGCAGTATAAAAAGGGTAATGATGTTACCGGTGAGATTGGGAATGAGCGTATATGTGACAGCTCGCTTATTTTCACTTCAGATCAAGAGCAGCTTAGTGAAACAATGTTTTTCATAATAGCAGTTCCTACTCCGATCGACAGCAGCAAAAGGCCTGACCTGAGCCCTGTAATATCCGCTAGTGAAATAGTAGGGAAATACCTGTCAAAGGGAGCTATTGTTGTTTATGAATCAACAGTATATCCGGGCGTGACTGAGGAACTGTGTGTACCGATACTTGAAAGAGAATCCGGACTTACATATGGCGAGGATTTTAAGGTTGGATATTCTCCGGAAAGGATAAATCCTGGAGACAAGGTGCATAGGGTAACGATGATACGAAAAATTGTTTCAGGCTGCGACAATGAGACCCTGGAGGAAATCGCAAAAATATACGGAGCAATTGTGAAGGCCGGTGTTTACAAGGCAGAATCTATTAAGGTTGCTGAAGCGGCTAAAGTCATAGAAAATGCACAAAGAGATATAAATATAGCATTTATGAATGAGCTTTCTGTTATTTTTCACAGGCTTGGTATTGATACCAGGGCGGTGCTTGATGCGGCATCAACAAAATGGAATTTTCTAAGGTTCTCTCCAGGGTTGGTGGGAGGACATTGTATAGGTGTAGATCCATATTACCTTTCCTATAAATCAGAGCTGATCGGCTATCATCCGCAGATAATACTTTCCGGTAGAAGAATAAATGATGATATGGGCAGATATGTAGCTGAAAATACTGTTAAGCATATCATTCAAACCGGAAAGCCTGTTCTTGGTTCCAGGGTCATGGTGATGGGCATTACATTTAAGGAGAATGTGGCTGATATCAGAAATTCTAGAGTAGTTGATATTGTAAATGAGCTTAAGGAATATGGGGCAAATGTGATGGTAGCTGATCCTGTTGCCAGCAAGGAGGAAACGCTGCACGAATACGGCATAAGCCTTGTAAGCCCTGAGCAGGCAAGAAATTTGGATGCAATAGTTGTGGCAGTTCCTCATAACGAATTTGCTGATATAAACCTTGAGTCGCTGAAGGAAAAGTATACTGACGACCAGTGCATTTTAATTGATGTTAAGGGTGTGTATGATAAATGCCGCGCTGTTGAATGCGGGTTTACATATTGGAGCCTGTAACATGGGATTTACAAAATATAAGGCTATAAGCTCTGCTATATAAAACATTGTAAGTGCGGCACAGATCATAAGTCACAGTGTATTGTACTGCTGAATTTGTTTATGGTTATATCGCAACTGACTAAGTGAGGAGGAGAGATGGGATATGAAAAGGAAACTGGTGGTATCCTTGGTCTTTTTACTAATATTGATGGATAGCATTTGTTGTATGGGTGAGACTGCAACAGACCGTAGCATGGGGAATAATGGAATTGCTGCGAGCCATACCTGTATACAGCTGAATAAAATACCGACGCAGTGGGTGAAAAAAGCAAGGGAAGAGCTTCACATCGCATATGGACATACCTCGCATGGCAGTCAGATAACTTATGGAATGACTGGCCTGACATATTTTAAGGGCGGTGAATTTATATATGAAAAGGGTAAGCCTGACAGTTCAATAGACCTTAGAGATAACCCCTTTGGCGGGACAATAGATCTGGGAAACCCTGATTTCAATAAATGGGCAGAGGCTACAGCAAAATATCTGCCTGAGAACAAGGATATCAATGTTGCCATTTGGTCATGGTGCGGTCAGCTGTCGAAGATGGACAAAGGTCAGGTCAATAATTATCTGGAGCTGATGCAAGGCTTGGAAAAGCAATTTCCGAAGGTTACCTTTGTGTATATGACAGGTCATTTGGACGGGACTGGACTTGAGGGTAAGCTGGCTGAGAATAACCAGCAGATCAGAAGCTTTTGTGCAGAAAATGGCAAGGTACTGTTTGATTTTGCAGATATTGAGAGCTACGATCCCGACGGAAACTATTATGGAGACAAATACCCAGACGATGGCTGTAATTATGACAGCGATGGTGACAAGAAGCAGGATAAAAACTGGGCTAAGGAGTGGCAGAACAGCCATAAAATAAATGAGGATTGGTATGATTGCTATTCAGCTCATTCAGAGCCGGTTAATGCCAATATGAAGGCATATGCAATGTGGTGGCTTCTGGCAAGGCTTGCGGGATGGGATGGAATGGAGGAGATCGTAATTGACAACGATGATTATGAGTTTTATGCACAAAGACTCCAGTCAGTTGGGCTTTTTAAGGGTACGGATAAAGGATTTGATCTTAGCAGAACACCTACAAGAATTGAAGGAGCTGTTATGCTCACCAGGCTGCTGGGTGGTGAGCAGGAAGCACTCAGCAAGCTTTATTATCACCCGTTCAAGGATGTTTCAATGGTATGGGAAAAGCCATATGCAGGATACCTATATCAATATAAGCTGTCAAACGGCGTTTCGCAGGATGAATTCGGCAGTGCTGTAAAGCTTGATTCAAATACATATATAACCTTTTTAATACGAGTTCTTGGCTATTCCGATAAAAACGGAGCAGATTTCAGCTGGGAAGGCTCTCTGGAAAAAGCAAGAGAGCTGGGAATGGTAAGCGACAATTATTACGAGATACTTAAGAACGGAGAATTCAATAGAGGACACATGGTAAAGCTGACATATCTAACGCTTTTCGAAAAGATGAGGGGAAAGGGAATAACATTATTGGAGGATCTGATAAATAAGAACGCAATTGATGCCAAGGCCTCAGAAAAGCTTAAATAACCAATCACTGGAGGAAGATGACTATGAATGAACAGATAAAAAAATATTTAAAGCTTGCTTTTTCACGGATATGGATACTGCTTATACTAACAGTCCTTAGTGCCGGTGTAGTATATGTCAGCAGGGACAGTTTATTTAGAAGCATATATCAGGCAGATATGAAAATAATTATTACACTTAATAACCCAAATACTTCTTCGATCAGTGTTTTTGACTCCATCAGGTCATCACAGCTTGCAGTTGGCGACATATCACAGATAATAGACAGTGATGCTGTACTGACAGAGGTGGAGAAGGAATGCGGCTTAGGCAGGCTTGAGGTCCTGAAGGCGTTGACTATAGACGCGATCCCAAACACAAGGATAATTGGTATAAGTGTAGAAACCGGGACACCGGAAGGCTCGCTTAAGCTTATGGAATCTCTGGAGAGAAACCTGAACCTTACACTAAGAAATATTGACAGCAGCATTACCTACAAAATTTTGAGTAAGCCTGATGTAGACACAATTCCAGCTAATAGATATCAGCCGTATATATTTACCGTCATCGCGGCATTTGGCGGTTTTGTACTTGGGGTAATGATAAATCTCATAATTGGTGAACGTAACCTACTGCTGGCTAATTTTGATTATGTGAATGAATTATTCAAGGGAGAGAATATTCTGCTTCTTCCTAAGATTAAGCTGCCGAAGCGAGAAGGAGGAGTCCTATGAGCACGGAAAGAGTAAAAAGCATTGAAGTCGGCTGCAAGGGTGAGGATATACTTACAAATTCCCTGCGAAAAATTGCAGACAACACAATTTTACAAGAGATAAAGGAGAATAGTGATATTAAGTCAGTTACTATTGTCAGTCCATCAAAAAGCTGTCCCACAGACAGAATTGCTGAACAGCTTGCTGCCGAATTTGCCAATCAGGGCTGCAAAATACTTGTGCTGAACCTTCCGGGAATTAAATGCTCAGGATCCTATATTATTGACCCTGCCAAGGCAGGAAAGCTCATTGAGGAGTGCATAGAAAAAACTGATAACAAGAATATTGATCATTTGTCTCTTGATGAGGTAGGCAGATCATGCGGCTTTACTCTGAATAAGGCCTCATTGTTAGCCCTGCTTAGTCAAATGAAGCTCAAATACAGGCGTATACTAATTGATACTATTTCTCTTGAGGATGACATGTCAGGATTTATAGCGGCATGTGCTGCTGACGGCACATATTTTACAGTCAGCGATGATACGCTCAGAAGCAAGAATACAGAGAGAGCCTACAGGGAATTGAAGCAGGCAGGAGCAAAAATACTGGGTGTCATATACAGTAATGTTGAAGCGAGAAATATGAGAAGAATACAAATAAAAAGCAGGTAAGAGTATGGATGAGAAAAAAATTAAAGCAGGCAGTACCAGTAAATCAGTTTTTTACTCTACCTTTTTCAGCCTGATAGCAAGAGCCTTTTCATTTGTTCAGGCAATGATAGTTTCTTATTACTTCGGTGCTACCAAAAGTACTGATTTCCTGTTCTTCTGTATATCGATAACCATGCTGCTGCCTGGCCTGTTCAACAATATAAATCAGTCGGTTATCGTACCTAATGCGATACGTATTCGTGAAAGCAGATCCGAGAAAGAGAGCCGCAGCTTTATTTCATACATTTATGCGCTTTATGTTATTGCAGGCGCGCTTATATGTACTATTGTATTTTTAATGCCTGAGAGGTTCATGCTGATTGTATCGAAATTTTCAGCATCGGATATAAGAGAAAATATTCTTATAGTGAAGCTTATAATACCAACCTTCTTCTTTACGCTGACAAACTCTTACCTCCTTGATGTCTTCAATGCATATAGGTATTTCACACTGCCGATGATACTGGATATGTTTAAAAGCATATTAACCATTGCTTTTATTGTTCTGCTGGGTAGAAGATTCGGAATTGTAAGTATGGCAACAGGTATTCTACTGGCACAGATCATACAGTTCATAATGCTTAACGGATTCCTTATTAGGCTTTTTGGACTGAGATTTTCATTGAGGATCAAGAGATACAGGCTCGATGGAATGTTGCAGAGGAACATATTCTTTGTGGTTATATCACAGGTAGCATCCATTGCAAGCCAATATGTTGCAATCTACCTTATATCAGGCCTTAGTGATGGTGTGTACACAGCAATGAGCTACAGTGATAAGCTGTACAATATTTTTGTTCTTGTATTTGCCGGGCAGGTGGCAACAGTTTTAGGCATTGACATGATAGAGCTGTATGCCCGGGGAGAGTATAAAAAGCTTAATGAGCAGTATATTAAGTGCATACGGATAATGATGACAGTAATAATCCCTGTTATATTAATCATGGCTGTAAAGGCTCCTCTCATTATCTCGGTGCTCTTTGAAAGGGGCAGCTTCACAGGAGAAGCTGTTGAGCTTACCAGTGTGTTCTTTAAGTATGCCATACTCATTGTGCCTCTTCTGCTTCTGGACCGTATGATCGTGAGGCTGATCATTGCAAAGCAGATAATGAGGATATCATTTATCTGGAATGTTATTTGCAAGGCACTTACATGTGTTGTTGTCTATGTTGTTGTTGAATTCATGGATTTCAGATATTATGGACTTGGACTTCTTGCTGTACAGCTCATATATATATTACTGTTAAATATATTTATGGTTAAAAGACAATTCAAATTTATCCGTGTGACAGACAGCTTGGTATATGTTGCGGTAAGTGCGGGCTTTTGTACGATTCTGTGTTTTGGAACAGCCTGGCTTCTGCCTCTTCCGGCCGAATCGGCCGGCCTGCTTGGAAAGCTGGTCTATCTGTGTGTGTATTCGCTGGTGATTATGGCAGGCTACTACGGCATAGGCTTTATCACCTACAACAGAGATACTATTATGCAGCTTGTGAATTATATTAAGCAGCTTTTACCCAAAAAGGATAAGGCTTTAATACCTGAAACCCAAAAATCTGCATAGAGTACCCAATACTATATGTGAGGCGGAGTGTATGAAAAAAATTATCGGAATTATGCCCGGCCTTGGCTTCGGGGGAGCTGAAATACAGTCATTGCTTTTGTTTAACGGGCTGTGCCGACAGGGATACCAGGTTAAGCTTATCATACTCGATGAGAAAAGAGCTGAACTGGCCGGCAGTCTGGACAAGGATATTCAGCTGATGCCTATCAGAAGAAGAGCTTATATTGATCCTGCTGCTATTATGCAGGTAAGGCGTATGATTAAAAAGGATAAGCCAGACATTATCACTATGGTTGATAGTTACCCTACGATCTATGGCTTTATCATGAATAGAATCTTCAGAATGAAGCTCAAAAACATTACAATACTGCATAATACTATACCGCCTAATCTTAAGTGCTCTCTTCAAAACAGAATTATATATGGACCGGCCATAAACAAACTTGGAAGAACAGTATTTGTAAGCAGCAGGCAAAAGAAGTACTGGATGGATATGTACAGCATCAGAGAAGCTAAGTCTGTTATTATACATAATGGGATTGATGTAAGCTTCTTTGAACAATTCGCGGAAAGCAGCAGTATAGAAAAGTGCAGAAAACAACTAGGAATACCTCTTAATATACCTGTAATTGCAATGAATGCTTCTCTGACGCCTGCCAAATGCCACGAGCACATGCTAGCCGCAGTTGAAAGACTTAAAAAGAATGGGATCAGACTATTTTTGCTCATTATCGGTGACGGCCCAAGGAAAGATTATCTGAAGGATATTTCAAAGTCAAAAGGTATTAGTGATCAGATTATGTTTACAGGGTATGTTAAAGACATCAGACCGTATCTCATGTGTGCAGATATATCAGCCCTTACCTCTGTTGCAGTTGAAACCTTTTCAGTGGCAGCACTTGAAAGTATGGCAATGGGTAAACCTGTTATAATGTCCGATATCGGAGGTGCGTGCGAAATTGTAGACCAGGGGATAAATGGATATCTATATAATGCAGGAAATGTTTCAGACCTGATGACCTGTATTAAAAAGCTTTTAAAGGGCAAGCAATGTCAGAGGATGGGGGCTGCAGCTATGGAAAAGGCTAAAGTAGAGTTTGGATATGATAAAATGCTGAATGCTTATGTGAAGCTTATAGAAGAGGAGCTTAGTCGGCCCTAGAATATGCTGACAGGAAATTAATATTTAAATATAGACGTTACATACAATAAGGTATATCGATGCTGCGGCGGGAGGGGCAGTCTTGGCAGATACGCTGAAAAAAACATTTTTTAAGCTCCGAGAAATGATAAGGCCGATTATTCAGGTGTGCATTTTTATGCTCTTACTGTTTTTTATTATATCCTGGGATACCGGCGGAGCTGAGGATGAGCCTGTGATAGATGATGTACCAAGGCTATTCAATAAATATATAGAGCTGAGGTTTGAACCGGACAATAACAGCTTTACAATAGAGAATTTATGTAATGGAAGGAAATACACTACTTCCGGACAAAGCTTTTATAAGGCTTTGAACATTAAAAAGACAAGCAATATTGAAATGGAAATAATACATAAATATGACTCTGATCATGGTTATATTGAGCTGTTGATAAGAATTATCCTTGAGAAAAAGAGCGTGAAGTTCATTGTTGTCGGTGATAAGCATGCAGCGCTGCCAAAGCCTATTATTTATCCCGGAGCAATTGAAGGCAGCGAGGAGGAGCAGTTTTTTGCCATTCCGTATGCAGAAGGAATTTATGTGCCGGCAGCGGAAAAATGTGATTTTGGAGAATTTGAGCTGTGGGGTCATAAATCTACTATGCCATTTACAGGCATGACCGATCGTAGAACAGGTACAGGTATAATGATCACCTCTCATACTCCATGGGATACGGGTATAGCATTTACCCCTCCGGATTCAGATGAGAATTATAGAATGCAGCTTGTACATTATCCCTCTATGGGCTTGTTTGGGTATGACAGGACTTTTTACCTAGATGTAATAGATAAAAATGGCTATGTAGAAATGACACAACACTTCAGGCAGCAGCTGGAGAAGGCTGAGAAAAATAGAAAGCCGGGGGAGCCTCATGTACTTGTAACACTTGCACAGAAGCGTAGGGCAAATAGTAATACTGAGAAGCTGGCAGGTGCTGTTGATTTCTGGTTGGGATCCGAGGATATGAAAACCATTGGCATTGTTGATGATCTGATCAAAAACGGTATAAGCAGGGTGCTGCTCAATTTCCAATATGGATGGAAGATTCATGACAATGAGAAGCGGCCGGCAGTAGTAAAATATGCAGCAGATAACGGAATGATAGCAAGCAGATATGATAATTATTCTGATATATTTAACAGCCAGGCAGCAGCCATTTCCAAACGTTTCAGGACAGATGGCTTTAAGGACAGAGTAATAATAAAGAAAAACGGCGGGTACCAGGAGGGTTATACAACCTATTACAATGGCAGAATGATTCAGGGCTACAGGCTTAATTCTTCATTTCTCTCTGAGGATGCTGAGAAATATCTAGAGGAGGACCTCTCTGAGAACAGCTACAGCGGAAGGTTTATTGACGTTGCAGTATCATGCAGGCTATATGAGGATTATTCTCCAAGGCATCCCATGACAAGGAAGGAAGATATGCTTAACCGATGTAGCCTTCTTGACACAATAAGCGGCAGGTATGGAATGGTTACCGGTACTGAGGAGACAGCCTGGTGGGCAATACCATATACACACTATAGTGAGGGAACAATGACCATTTCGGCGCCTGAGGGTGCCGGCGAGAATTGGAGTACACCTGTTGATGATCCCGGAGATCTGTATGAGTCTTATACAGTCAACCAGCCTGTAAGGATCCCACTAAAATCATTGGTCTACCACGATTGCCATATTTCAGGCTGGTATACTGGAGACGGCTTTTCAAAGGTCATGAAGGATTGGAGAACAAAGGAGCTGTTAACTGTACTGTATGGTGCAATGCCGTTGGTCTTTCCCGACAGCTACGAGTCCTGGAGCAGGTACAAAGGACAATATCTCAACAGTATTAAGGTGACAAGCTGGGTATCGGAGCAGTTGTATGGCGCAAAAATGGAAAGCCACAGCTTTGTTTCAGAGGATGGCATGGTTCAGGAAACAAGGTTTTCCAATGGGATCAGAATCATCGTAAATTTCTCTGATGCTGCTTTCAATTATAACAGAATAAATATACCGGCGGAGAAATTTATTCTGATCAGGAAAAATCACATATATATGTATGACTGGATTATTAAGAATTATGGAATACAGAATAAAAATGTGAGGAGATAAGCTGAGGTGTGTTGTATTTACAGAATCGACGATGCTGCGCCCGGAATGAACTGGGCGAATTTTAACAGGTTTATTGAGCTGTTCAAAAAATACAGGGTGGTACCTTTGGTTGGTGTAGTTCCTGATAACAAGGATCCTAACCTTACTGTGCAGAAGGAGGAGCCCCGCTTCTGGGATATCATTAAAAAACTGAAGGATGACGGAATAATTGAGGTCTCACAGCATGGCTACCAGCACAAATATACCACGAAATTAATTCAGCCCTTTCAACGCTTTTGCGGTTTTAAACCGCAATCTGAGTTTTACGGTCTGAGCTACAGGCGGCAGTATGAAATGCTCAAGGCCGGGAAAAGCATATTTGCCCAACATGGTATAAAAGTTGATGTTTTTATGTCACCGGGTCATTCCTTTGACAGCAATACTAAAAAAGCATTAAAGGCCCTTGAATTTAGGGCAGTTACCGATGGAATAGGCTTATATCCGGTAAGAAGTGACGGCCTTATATTTATACCGCAGCAGAAGTGGAGTCCCGTGAAGTCCGGTGTTGGTGTAAAAACCATATGCCTTCATTTAAATAGCGTAGATGACTCACTATACCGGAAGGTTGAGGAGCATCTCAGAAGTGATAAAAATATTGTACCCTTCAGTTCGGCACTGAAATACGAAGCAAAAGGCTATCATTTGCTTGCTAATAGCCTGTATAAAGGTGCGTTTGTTTTAGGACTGGCAAGAAACCAACTAAGAAATACACTGGAAAGTATTCTTAAATAAGGCATTTGTGATAAATACCAGCATCATTTTGTGATTGAAAATAAAAGACATAAAGGACAAGAGACATCATAGAATTAAGTATGTAACCTCTGAATGCAGCCTCAAATTGTAATAGACTTGGTGGATATATATGCTTAAAAGACTTTTTTGGTTCAGACATGAACGTAGAATAAAGAGGCTCCTTAACAACGGCCTTCAAGTGGGACAGGACACCATTATGTTCAATGAGGATGAGGATTACGGGTACAATTACAATATGGTTAGAATAGGTAGCAGATGTGTTATTGCATCAGGCGTCAAATTCATAACAAACCCGGCTATTATAAAATGTATGCCTGATTTGAATCACAGTGTATGCAATGAGATTGTTGTCTGTGACAATAGTTTTTTAGGAATTAATTCAATAATATATCCCGGTGTTGTTATAGGACCGAATTCAATCGTTGGAGCAGGAGCTGTAGTTACGGAGGATGTACCGCCGAATATGTGCGTAAGTGGCAATCCACTCCAGGTCAATTGCACAGTGGATTTTTACAGAAGCATCTGTAAAAGAGGTGCTATCCCTGAATACAGAACTATAAATAAAAGAGAGCTTCTGAAGAAATATTTCTGGGGCAATAATGAGTAAACATTTTTATTGCAAGAGGTGTAATTAATGCTGTTTAGTCTCATGAAAAAACAATTGTTCACTTCTAAAATCAAAAAGCTTCGTAAGGCAGGTTTGCTGGTCGGCGAAGGTACACTACTGTTTCCGGAGGCCGAAGCCTTCGGCAGTGAGCCTTACCTTATACATATAGGCCAGAATTGCCTTGTTGCAAGCGGTGTAAAATTCATAACGCATGATGGTGCTATAAGGGTCATTAATAATAAAGAGGAATACAAGTTTATTGATAATAAATATGGAAAAATTGATATCAAGGATAATGTATATATCGGAGAAAACTCAATTATTATGCCCAATGTGACCATAGGCCCAAATGCCTGTGTCCTGCCGGGCTCTGTGGTATACAGAGATATACCTCCTGATAGTATCTCCGGCGGGAACCCCGCACGTGTGAAGAACACAATGGATAATTTTAAGGAATATTACAATGAGGAGGTCTATCCGTATTACAAGAAAAACTATTATAAATTCTACCGAAATGTACTTCCATAGATATATAAAGCTATTAATGTAAGGAGGAAATTGTATGATTCATACAGATGTAAATAATAAGCTATTGTTTTATTTTCAGAATAGTGTGCTTTATGATGAATCGATAAATGAGCTTGACCGTGATGAATCGCTTATAAAAAGCGGATATATAGATTCAACCGGCATTATCGGTCTTGTTGCATATATCGAAAAGACCTTTGGTATAAGGGTCAATGACAATGAGATCATCCCGGAAAATTTCGATACCATAAACCGTATTTATGAATACATTTGCAAAAAGCTTGAGATACACTGATTCTGAGAAAAGAGGGTGGAGACTGTGACTACATGTGAGAAATGTCTGTTGAGCGACAATATGCCTTCTGTTCGCATAGACAACAGCGGGCTTTGTAATTATTGTACCTCAGGGTGTGATAGTACTACAGGAAATGAAAATATGTTATATGAGGACAATGAGCTTACCTCTCTGCTTGAAAAAAACAGTGACAGGGATTATCAGGTAATAATGGCTTACAGCGGTGGAAAGGACAGTACATATACTCTAAAGCTTATCAGGGAGAGATATAAGGCTTCAATTCTGGCTGTCACATTTAATAACGGCTTCCTTAGCGATTCAAGTATTATGAATATTAGCAGGGTTACAGATTATCTTGGAGTTGACAGTATCATAGTAAAATACCCGGCTGAAAAAATGCTTGATGTCTTCAGGTTCGCTGAGGATGGCGGTATTTTCCCCAAGACCTCTCTGGAACGTGCAAGCTCCATATGCAATATGTGTATTATGATGATCAAAAATATGATTTATCATGAGGCAATTATCCGCTGTATACCAATCATCTGCTTTGGGTGGACCCCAGGACAGGTGGGAGCCGGTAAGCCTCTCATAAAGCTTAATTACCGCATGGTCTCAAAGGTGTTTGAAAATACAAGGTGTGCCGTTAAAAGCAAATTCGGAAGCGGCTATGATAAGTATTTCATTAATGAAGAATTCATGGAAGCTAATGAGGATAGGATGCCATATCTTTATTATCCCTTTGTAAACAATGCTTACAACGAAGGTGCAATATTGGACGAGATCATGGGAATAGGCTGGAAGCTTCCGGAAAATACTGATGGCAATAGTTCAAATTGCCTGCTCAACTCGTATGCCAATCAGAGTCATATGGATCGCTTCGGCTTCCACCCTTACGCCTTTGAAATAAGTAATATGGTGCGCAGCGGATATATGACAAGAGAAGAGGGAATGAAAAAGCTGGATAAGGTTCGTAATGACACCACCTATGAGCAGGTGAGGTCAAGATTTCAGAAGGTAGGCGGTCAAAATGGGAGCAGCAGGACTTTATGAATTCCTTCACAATAGCAGCCACAGATATACAGACAAGGTATTTGTGAAAAGCGGTGGATGTCAATGGACATATGGCAGTGTTGAAGCAATGGCAGAGCTTGTGACAGACTGTTTGTGGAGCTGTGGCATAAAAAAGGGTGAAAGGGCAGTCATTTTTTGCGAAAACTCTGTTCAATATATCACAGCACTTTTTGGTATTTTTGGCTCCGGAGCTATTGCAGTACCTGTTAATCCACTGAAGATGGCTGACATATTCAGATATATTATTAATAAGAGCACTCCGTCAATTATTCTGGTCAGCAGTGCTTCTATTTCAAGACTTAAAAGGATTGAGGGCTTACAGCATATCAGGATAATAAACATAGATGACCTTCTAAATCCAAATCAATGGTGCATAGGATACAGCGGCAGCCGTACCTCTCATCATGGGCATGAATTTGCTACTGAGATGGGAGAACACGATATGCAGGTGGATCAGGCAGATGATGCCATAATATTATTCACCTCGGGTACCACTGCCTATCCCAAGGGTGTAACGCTTACACACGGGAATATTATTGCCAATACAGCTGCGATTATGGATTACCTTAAGCTGACAAGTGAGGATTCCATACTGATGACCCTGCCCTTTACATATTCCTATGGCAATTCTGTACTTCTGACGCATACCATGGCAGGGGCCGAGATAGTTATTGATAACGACCAGGCATATCCGTTTAAGATTCTTGAGCAGATCAAAGAGAATAGAGTTACAGGCTTTTCTACTGTTGGCTCCTACATAAATCTGATGCTTAAGTGTATGAAAAACCTGCCCGAAGGGGATTTCTTAAAATCGCTGCGATATATAACCTTTGCAGGTGAATCTACATGTAACGAGGATGTAATTTTTATCCATGAGAATTTCAGGCATATAAAGCCATATGTTATGTATGGCCAAACTGAGGCGTCAGCAAGACTCAGCTATCTTGAGCCTGATATGCTGCCCGATAAGATCGGCTCTGTGGGAAAAGGACTTAATAATATCACCATTGATATTGTTGATGATAATGGCAGAAGTCTTAAGCCCGGTGAAATTGGTGAGATAATCGTTAAGGGACCCAGCATAATGAGGGGCTACTGGAACGATCCGGAGGCAACAGCAGCGGTGCTGAGAGACGGCTGGCTTTATACAGGCGATACAGCTGTAATGGATGAAGAGGGCTTCGTTTATATTAAGGGACGTAAGGATGACATTATTAAGCATATGGGGCACAGATTAAGTCCTGTAGAGATAGAAGGGGTTATCAACAGCTGCCCATTTGTTAGAGAATCGGCTGTTACCGAAGGAATACGGGATTCGGTACCTGTAATCATGGCTTTTGTTGTTGCTGAAGCCGGCTGCTGTACAGATGAAATAAAGAGATATGTAAATCCAAGGCTGCCGGTATATATGAGACCGCAGGTATATGAACTCATTGACAGTCTGCCAAGGACAGAAAGCGGCAAAATCAGAAGAAGTATTTTGAGAGATAAGGGTAAAAGGGCTGAAGTAAGTTGATCAATTGTTATTGCAGCCGGAAATGGAGATCACATGTGCGGAATAGCCGGTTTTATCAGCAGCTGCTGTAATTTTGAAACACTCAGGAAAATGGGTGATATTATTAACCATCGGGGACCCGATGACACAGGCTATTATTATAAGAGAAATGTGGGAATGGTCCTCAAAAGACTCAGTATTATAGATATCAATAACGGTTTTCAGCCTGCATACAGTGAGAATCGTGAAGTTGCAGTAATACTTAATGGAGAGATATTCAACTACCAACAGCTGAGAGAGGAACTGAAGGCTGACGGGCATATTATCAGCAATAATTCAGATACTGCTATCCTGCCGCATATGTATGAAAAATACGGGACGGATATGTTTTGCAAGCTGTCTGGACAATTTGCTATAGCAATATATGATGAAATAAAGAATGTGCTGATCCTCGCCAGAGACAGAATGGGAATAATCCCTCTTAGCTTTTACCACAAAAATAATGAGTTTATATTTGCATCTGAGATAAAGTCTATACTGGTAAGCGGAAGAACCGAGCGCAGCTTGTCACAACAGGCATTCTGCGATGTTTTTACATTCTGGTCTCCGCAGAATGATAGGACAGCCTTTAAGGACATTTACTGCGTTTTACCCGGTGAATATCTTATATATGACGGAGGCATAAAAAAGAATTTGTACTATAAAATGGGGTATCATAAGCCGGATGAGAGTATTACATTTGATGATGCACGTCATAATGTGGAGGACATATTGCTCAGAGCGGTAAAAAAGCGCCTGATAGGTGATGTAAAGGTTTCGGCGTACCTGAGCGGAGGCCTTGATTCCAGCCTTATTACGGCAATTGCTGCTTCAAGGTTTGACAGCAATATAGAGGCGTTTTCTATAGGCTTTGAGGATAAATTTTATGATGAATACAAGTACCAAAAACTTGTATGTGATTATCTGGGCATTAAGCAAAAAACAATTGTTTTCAATAACAATGAAATACCGGAGCTGCTTAAGGAAATAATCATACATACAGAGACTCCGCTGCTTCGTGCTGGACCCGCACCCTTATACAGACTCTCAGCATTGGTCAGAGGCAGTGGAATGAAGGTCGTTCTTTCAGGAGAAGGCTCTGATGAGCTATTCGGAGGCTATGATATATTCAGAGAGGTCAAGCTCAGAGACTACATAAATAAGCACCCAGAATCAAGCATTAGAATGCAGCTGTTCAAAAAGGTCAATCAATATTCAAAGGGCCTGACTGAAAATGCATCTGCAGGAAGCCTGAATTACTTTTACATGCATGGTATTGAGGACAGCCTGATGGCCTCTCATGACACACGTTGGAGACAATTCAGCTTTTTCGAAAGGTTCTTTTCACAGGAGGTCAGAGGCTTGACTCAGGGGAAGCCAGACTACGTAGAAGCCCTTGGTCTTGCTGCAAGCAATGAGATGAATAGCTGGACAGATATACAAAGAAGCCAGTATCTGGAGATCACAACCTTTCTTTCACGGTATCTGCTATCATCACAGGGTGACAGGGTATCCATGGCAAATTCCGTAGAGGTACGTTTCCCATTTCTGGATGATGAACTGGTGGAATATTGCATGTCGCTTAATGATAAATATAAGATAAGAGCGCTTAATGAGAAATTTATTCTTAAGAGAATAGCTGACAAATATCTGCCGTCCGAGCTTGTTAACAGAAAAAAGTTCCCGTATCGTTCTCCTGTTGATATAAATACCATGTGCAAAGACCAGTATGTAAGGTACCTTCTGTCTAAGGATACAATAAAACGCTTTGGACTGTTTGAACCTTTAAGAGTAAGCAGCCTGCTTAAAAAAACTACTGAAAAAGGTATATTAAGCGAAAGGGAGACCATGCTTTTAATGGGCATATTAACCTTTCATATGCTTTGTGACACATTTAATGTTGAGACAATATGTTAAGACTTTGGAAATATGGCTATACTGTGATTCTGTTGTTTGAGGGGTAATATTTGTGTTGAATGAGCTGAAAAAAATTCCCGGCTTATCCCGAAGAGCATATCTGCTTTCAGTCCACTTCCTTAAAATCTGGTATCTGAAACGAAAAGGCGCAAAAATCGGTGAAAAGACATGGATACTTGAGGACCTGACAAAGCAGGCTGCAATTGAGCCGCAAAAGCTTGAAATAGGAAGCAGGTGTGTAATTTGTGCGGACACTGTTATATTATGCGGTGATGCGTATAATGTCCTGCTTAAAAGAGATAGTGAGCTGAGAGGTTTTGATGGGGTCAGGATAATGGATAACTGCTTTATAGGTGTGGGCGCGATTATTGCAAATGGAGTGTGTATAGGACCTAACTCCATAGTAGGAGCCGGCTCGGCAGTGTTCTCTGATGTGAAGCCTAATTCGTGTGTGGCCGGTAATCCTGCAAGATATGTCTGTGATACAGACTCCTATGCGAAGGTTTCGGCTGCCGGCCTTATTGAGGACTATAGCGAATTAAAGAATGGAAAGGTCAGTAAAAGTAAATTCCTTATGTCACATTTTTGGAAGAACAGCTAAAGAATATTAAAGGCGGTGCAATACATATGAGTAAAAAAGTAGTCCTGCTGCTGGTCGTATTACTGGCGGGGGCAGCATTTCTTGTTTCTCGGTACAGTGTTACCAGGAGGGTAGTACCTGATACTGCTGTTAAGCATGTCTATATACTCCTTGGACAATCAAATATGGATGGCTATGGAAAATGGATTGAATATCCTGAGAGTATGAGGGTCAAGCGCAAAGACATACTTATTGTAAGGAATGGAAGGTGGGTGCCGATGGTACCTGACCAAAAGTATAATGGACCAGAAATAAGCTTTGCTCATGAAATGAAGAAAGCATACCCTGAGGATATTATAGGGATCATCAAGGTCTCGGCAGGCGGTGCAGGAATAAGAGCTTTTATCCCTAACTGGTCGGAGGAGAACGCTGACATCTCCGAGGATGCCTACCATGGCCCTCTTTATAAAAAATTAAAGCAGCAGATAGATTATGTAAAGAGCGACCCTAATGCAATATTTTGCGGGATACTCTGGAAACAGGGAGAAAAGGATGCTATTAAAAAAATCTATGCCGAGGGCTATCTTGACTACCTTAAAGAAATTGTCGAACAAATAAGGCAGGATACGGGAGTGAGTGACCTTCCTCTTTTTATTGGCACATACTATGATATTGAAACTACAAAAATGATGTTGGATAAGGGCGTATATTCCGACAGAGAGGCGGCACTTGACATTTCAGTAGCCCATAACAAGGCTCCTGAGGTAATAGAGAACACATATGTAGTACGTCATGGAACGCTGCCGGTTATAAGTGATGGTGTTCATTTTACGACTAACTCGCTTGTTCGGCTGGGTGAGATGTTCTCCGCGGAGGTTGTAAAGCAATGTTCAAAAGCTGCTCAAAACAATGGCGAGAAATAGAAATGGAACATACAGCAGATAAAAGGCCGCTTCATATATGTTTTGTCATGTTTGGGGTATACCCGTTGTTTAATCAGCAGAGCAATGAAACCTTCGGCGGCTCTGAGGTGGAATTGTACAATCTGGCAGTCTATATGGCAGGAGAGGGTCTGCAGGTGGACTTCATAGTGGGTGATTACGGTCAGAAGGATGTTGAAATAAGAGAAAATGTAAGATTAATAAAGATCAAGTACATGAAGCCTGAAAAATATGGTTCATTCCTCCATAAGCTTAAAAGATATTTCTATATGTTCAGAGAATTCATCAGGCAGCCGTCAGAGATATTCATAACTAAAACAGCCTCTGAGCTTGTGGGATGGCTGGTCATTATTGAAAAGCTCCTGAAAAGGAGAAGGGTGGTATTCAGGCTAGGAAGTGATAAGGATGCCGACTTTGATTTCTGGAGGGCTGACAGGAAAAAGTATTTACTGTATAAGTGGGGACTTAAACGCTGCAGTATGATCTATTCCCAGTCAGCAGATCAGGAAAGGCTGCTGCGGGAAAGATATCATATTATAAGTAATGTCAGAAAAAATGCCTTCTTGTTGAATGAAAAAAAAGAGAATAGATCAGATGGATATATTCTCTGGGTATCACGATGCGAGCCTCTTAAGAGACCTCTACTATTCACAGAGCTGGCAAGCTGCATGCCAAATGAGAATTTTGTAATGATAATGCCGCAGGTACAAAAAATAGATGCCTTGGAAAATGTACGCATAGCAGAGATAACAGAAGAGGTCAGACGATGCTCGGAGAAAATGGACAATTTCAGGTATATAGAGTATGTACCATTTAAACTTATCCAAGACTATTACAATGAGGCTAAACTTTTTGTAAACACCTCAGAGTATGAAGGCTTTCCAAACAGCTTCATTCAGGCATGCCTCGCAGGTACCGGAATATTATCCTTCAGAGTGGATCCTGACGGTTTTTTAACAGAATACAGACTGGGACACTGCTGCCATGACAATATGGAGGAGGCCATTGAATTTATCAGAGCTCTTGATTATGAGAAGGCTGATGAGTTGGGCCGGAATGCATCAAATTATGTTATTGGCAATCATAACATATCTACTATAGGCAAGCTTTATATTGACGATTTCTATGAACAGCTTGCTGGTAAGCATGATTATAAGGCCAATCATAGCAAGAGGTGTGAAGCATGAGAAAAAAGCGGATATGCATTGCAGCACTGAGGTCATTGCCACTGTTTGATAAAACATATGATTGCGAGCGTGTTATGGGAGGCGCTGAAATAAATATGTACAACCTTGCCATGTTCCTTTCTCAGAGGGAGGATGTGGAGGTCAAGGTGATCGTTAATGATTTTGGACAGCCATCAAAGTACAATATCGGGAAAATATGCTTTATAAGGTATGGAGGAAGCAGAACAGGCAAAGGCTTTATAGTAAGGCTAGCTAACAAAATTTCATCTGAGCTGAGACTTTTTTTCATTGCAGCAGACGCATTTATTTTCACTACCGGCAATCCAATGTTGGGTAAACTGGTCATATTACAACAGAAGCTCAGAGGGAGGAAGGTAATATTCAGACTGTCCAGTGATCTGAATGTTGATCTATTCAATTATAAAAGGAATAACAGAGCCCGCGACTATCTGCTTTATAAATATGGCATTAGGCAAGCAAGCAGTATCGTGTGCCAGAGCATCAAGCAGAAGGCGCTCCTTAAGTCAAAGCTTGGGCTTGACAGTGTAGTAATATGCAATGGCTTTGAAATCAATAACAGCATATGTACGGATAAAAAGAAGCACATATTATGGGTAGGCAGATGTATGAAATCAAAGCGTCCTATGCTATTTATAGAGCTGGCTGAAAAAATGCCGGATGAGAAGTTTGTTATGATAATGCCAATGAATAAGGAGATTCCGGCACATGAGTTCGATGAACGCCAGACTATGGCAAACGAGGTTTATGAGCGTGCTGCCAGACTTGATAATATGACGCTTCTTGAATATGTACCATATGAAAATATACAGGATTACTACGACAATGCGAAATGCTATGTCTGCACATCGGAGCTGGAAGGCTTTCCAAATACCTTTATACAGGCGGCTCTAGGAGCTGCACCCATCTTATCATACATTATCGACCCGGATAATATAATTGAAAGGCATAGGCTTGGCTTCGTCTCTAACGATGATGCTGAAGCGGCTGTTAAATTTTTGCGGGAAATAAATAATGACAAGCTTGAGGAATATAAATGTCATATGTACAGCTATGTTTGGCAGTATCACAACATAAAGGATACGACAGAGGCATATTTAAGGCTGATGTGAGATTATCCCATTATCTATAAAATTTCAGGGGGCACGTATGAAAAAAGACAGCACCGGGAGCTTTATCACCCGAAACAGTGAAGTTTTTCTTCTCATAGCCTTAGGCGCAATAGCATGTATATATCTAGCAGCATGTGCGATAAATGTCATTGCCGCCCTTGCACTGCTATTGGCTGTCATTACTGCTTATGCATTCCTTAAGCTTAAGGATGCGGCCTTCCTTACATACATAATCGTGCTGCCGTTCAGCGCAATACCATACCTGGTAGCGCTGCCAATGGGAATGAGCAGTGTGAAGCTTCTGCTGGCTTTATTTATAGTTTTCGCTATTCTCTTTGTAATGTATAAAAGGCCATATACGGTGAACTATGGCGTTTTAATAGGTTTAATAGTATTTACAGTTCTATGTACTGCCGCATGGCTGAGATCACTTAGCTTTGCTCCATTGGCTTTTTCTCTTACTACCGGGGGAAATCCCTCGGTACTGCGCTATTTGATCGATCATGTGGCGTGGACATACATCACTATAATACCAATGATTGCACTGGCTTATTTTTACTCCACTGATAAAGAAATTGAAAGGGTTATTACGGCTATTGAGATCTCTCTGGCGCTCCTGGTATGCTATATGCTTTTTGTTCTTGTTTTCAAGGTGGGAAATATGGGAGATTTTGAAGCAATCAGATCAGAGCTTGGAAAATATCTCGGAATGCATGGCAACGATATTGCAAATTACTTTATCGTTGTGTTCCCGGTCATACTGGCATGGGCAATGTACAAAAGGAACGCTGTATCCTTTACTGCGCTGGGCTTCATTACGGCTGGTACAATACTTTCCTTCTCTCGTACAGCGTACTTTGTGGTAGCTATTGAGGTTCTTACGTATTTGTTTTTTTCAGGGAGGTCAAGATGGATACCGATTGTTGCATTGGTTGCAGCTCTGACTGTTTCCGTCCTGATGCCGGAAATGATAATTGAGAGAGCGGCTACGGGCTTAGCTACAGGTGATTATGACGAAATATCGGCAGGTAGGATAGATTATATCTGGAAACCACTTGTCCATGAGCTTGGAGAAAAAACTGACACGCTGCTTTTGGGGTCGGGAAGATTCGGTATAATGAACACTGATGCATGGAAGGAATACCGGATCACACTTGTTACACATGCCCATAATATGTATCTTGATACGATCCTGGACGTAGGAGTTGTCGGCCTTGCAGTATTTCTTGGCCTTTATGGTATATTGATCGCAGGCTTTGCCAGGTGTAGCAGAAGGCTCAAGGCTAAGTCACAGTACAGGTCAAGCCTTCTTGTGGGCTGTATTGTCAGCCTTATTAGCTATCTTATAAGCGGTCTTACAGGAAGATCCTTCTTTCCAGGACTAGCAAATGCATATCTATGGGTCGTCATTGGATTAGGAATAGCGCTTTGCACAGGAGGTCTGAACCATGAAGCTTCTATCCGTGAATAAGTATTATTACCAAAAGGGCGGAGCGGAGACATATTACTTTTCTCTTAACAGGCTCATGGCAGACAGAGGAGTCGAGGTTATACCATATTCAATGAAGGACAGCAGAAACATGGAGTCGCCCTATGAGAAATTCTTTGTAGAGAATATTGATTACTATGACAAGAATTTATTGAAAAGAGCCAGGTATGCTCTTAAAGTCATATATTCCACGGAGGCAAAAAGAAAGATCGGCCGCCTTATTAGAGAGAGCAGGCCTGACCTTGTGCATCTGCAGAATTTTTATCATCAGCTGTCACCTTCTATATTGGGTGAGATAAAGAAATATGGCCTTCCTATTGTTTTTACGGCACATGATCTGAAGCTGCTGTGCCCTAATTACCAAATGCTTTGCAGGGGAGAGATATGTGAAAAATGTAAGTACGGCAGTTATATACAATGTACACTGAACAGATGCGTTAAGGATTCTCTGGCAGGCAGCCTTGTAAACACAACAGAAATGTATTTGCATCGCATGCTGAGAAGCTTTGACAGGATAGACAGAGTAATTACACCCAGCAATTTTTACAAGCAAAAATTTATTGAATTCGGTTTTCAGCCGGAAAAGATTGTGCACATACCAAACTTTATTGATCAGGAAAGCTTCAGACCCAACTATGAAAATAAAGGATATGCAGTCTTTGTAGGAAGACTGAGCAGAGAAAAAGGAATACTAACCCTAGTGGATGCAATGAAAAGCCTTAGGAACAGAAAACTGCTTATCATAGGTGAGGGACCGCTGAAGCCGGAAATTGAAGAATTGATAGAAAAGGAAGGACTAACCAATGTAGAGCTTTTAGGCTTCAGAAGCGGCACGGAACTGCGTGAATTGATCAGCGGCTGCTATATGGCAGTGCTGCCATCTGAGTGGCATGAAAATGCCCCATACTCAGTGCTGGAGGCAATGGCAATGGGCAAGCCCGTCATTGGTGCTGCTACAGGCGGGATCCCTGAGCTGGTACAGGACGGAAGAACAGGCTTGATCTTTGAATCCAGAAATGCGGAGCACCTTAGCATGCAAATGAAAAAACTGTTTTCATCACCGCATATGGCAGCGGAAATGGGTCGGGAGGCCAGAGACAGAATAGAAAAGGAGTTTAGCCGTGATATACATTTTCAGAAGCTCAGTGAGGTTTATAGTGATGTAATGTGCACGTAATGTTAGGAGGTGTTATGCAGTGAAGGTAGTTTTTCTTGGTACGCGCGGTTTCCCTGACGTTCAGGGAGGAGTTGAAAAGCATTGTGAGAATCTAGCAGTAAACTTGGTCAAGCTCGGGGTGAGTGTTACAGTATTAACACGTAAGCCATACGTCAATAAAGACATAACCGAATATGAGGGTGTAAGGCTCATTGCGCTGCCAAGTGTCAGAAAGAAAAGTTTGGAAGCATTGCTGCATACCTTCATTGGTGTTATCTATTGTGTGCACCTGAAGCCGGACATAATCCATATACATGGTATAGGCCCGGGCCTGTTTGCACCGCTGGCAAAGCTACTGGGCTTCAGAGTGGTGCTTACGACACATGGCTCAAACTACATGCATGAGAAGTGGAATAATGCTGAAAAACGTTTGCTTAAGCTATGTGAGGCTGTGAGTATAAGGTCAGCTAACCAGATTATTGCTGTATCAGATATAATTGCCGGAAATATCAAGGAGCTATATAACCGACAGGCTCACTATATTCCCAATGGTGTTCAGAAAATACACTGCGAAAAAACCAGCGGTATTCTGGAGAGCCTAGGACTGGAAAGTGGCAAATATATACTTGCTGTTGGAAGACTTGTGCCGGAGAAGGGCTTCAGTAGACTCTTGGATGCACTGGAGCTTGTTAGTCTAAATGGCTGGAGAGTTGTCATTGCTGGTGGTGCTGACCATAAAAGCAGGTATGCCTGTGAGCTTATAAAAAGAATGAACGAGGACAAAAGAGTGGCATATACCGGATTCCTGACAGGTGATCCACTTTATGAGCTATATGAAAATGCCGGTGTTTATGTTCTTCCGTCAAGCTATGAAGGTATGCCAATATCATTATTGGAGGCAATGAGTGCCGGAGTCCCATGTATAGCCTCGGATATTGAAGCAAATCTCAGGCTGGGACTCCCTCGGGAAAACTATTTCAGTACCGGGGATATGAAAGGGCTGGCACATAAGCTTAATGAGAGTATACAAGGAAACGGGGTGCCGCCTCTTACGAGAGAACAGACAAACATTCTGATGAAAGAATTTGACTGGAGAGCTATAGCTGAACAAACTCTCCAGGTCTATATTAAAGGTGTTGACCGAAGGTCTACAGCAAAAAGGCGAGTGGGGCGGGAAGCCCCAGAGGTTTTATGAAATAATACTTTCGCCTACTATAATGTGAATTACGTAATCTATTCCTATTCAAGACAAGAATGTGAGTATCAAAAGAATCGCTTAAGGCTATCAGGATTTGAAGAATTGCGTAAAGTAGTCAAAGTATAGCTAGATTCTATTCCCACTTAAAGAAGCGGATAGAGATAGTGACACATATAACAGCTATTACTATCATCACCAGCACCGGAATAAGGCTGCTTTCTGCCGGCAATCCAAGTGAAGCGGCCTTGAGAAGCTTTATACCCTGTGTTAACGGCAGAAGATCTGCAGCTTTTTGCAATGTAACAGGCATCACCTCGTAGGGTAGGGTTGCACCTGAAAAAATCAGCATAGGAAAATACAACAAGCTAGCGATGATACTTGCCATTTTAGCATTTGGCGCAATTCCTCCTACCATGAGTCCAATGCTGAATATTGACAACATAACCAATAGGTATACTCCCCAAAACACTGCCCATGAACCCTGTAGTTGATAGCCGAAGAATATTGCTCCCGTAGCATAAACAAGTATAAGTGATGTAAGAGAATAAAGTGCGTAAATAACGACCTGAATTGTTAAGATAAGAGCAGGGCTGGCAGGTGTTACTTTAAAGCGCTTTAATATCTTTCTGCCTCTATAATCTGATACAACTAAGGGAAGTCCCATTACACCGCCTGCACAAATAGCAATAGTCGATACTGCGCCGAAGGATTGCGCAAGAAAAGTATATTCCGCACCTTCAAAGGCAGGATTATTGCCAAATACTACACCCAGTATAATAATAGCTACGACAGGCATACAGATTGCAAAAATCAGCATATCCATCCCGCGCAGGGATAGCCTGATCTCTGTCTTTAATAAAGTCCTAAATGCTTTCATTTTCTCCCTCCTCGTCTGTGTACCAAAGATATGCATCCTCGAATTTTTCATATGGACTGGCTGCTAGTGCCTCTTGTACTGTCCCGCAAAAAATGCTTTTTCCCTTTTTTAAAATCATTATTTTGTCGCAAAGGTTTTCTACCTCGTCCATGAAATGTGAGGTTAAAAGTATTGTGATCCCTCTTTCCTTTAGTGCCGATAGACTTTTCCAAACATCACGCCTGGCCCTGGCGTCTAGACCGGTAGTCAGCTCATCCAGGAACATGACCTCGGGACCCGGAATCAGCGCAAGCACAATGAAGAGACGCTGCTTTTGACCTCCGGACAGATCCTTAACGTAGCTTTTTCCTTTGTCTGAGAGCCCGAATTGCTTCAGAAGGGTTCTATAATCAAGAGGGCTTTTATAAAGTGAAGCTGTGAACTCACAAAGCTCGGCTACCTTCAAATTATCCTGATAGTTTGCCTCCTGAAATTGAACACCGACCCTCTCAAACAGTTTTTTTCGCTCTTTCTGCGGATCCATGCCCAAAATTGTTACTGTTCCGTTATCTTGTCTCTTAGTTCCCAAAATGCATTCCATTGTGGTACTTTTACCTGCGCCATTTGCACCAAGCAAGCCAAATACATCTCCGCGGCAAACAGAAATATTCACATTATCCACTGCCTTGATATTACCGTAAGACTTGCATAGGTTTTTTACTTCAATAGTCGTTTCCATGTTAAAAACCTCCTGCTTTTTTATATAAGCCTTTCTTGTATATAAAGCATTTGCAATACACCACCTTTTGAAGTCCCACAGCACGATATATCGCCGTTGTGACAGCAATAGGTCATCATATTTCGTGCTGCTAAAATGTTTTATGGTTACATCGCAAATGTCTTATATAAAAAATAACACCGGAACAAAGTCTGGTGTTATATTGGAAGGTTTCCATGAAAGTCTATTCTCATTTTCTTTAGATGAGTAAGCATAATTTCTGCATTCTCTTCGGCAAAGTGCAATGATGTAAGCAGCTTGTCACAAACAGAAATTATATCTTCATTATCTTTTGGAGTGTCGATAACCTGCCTGATGTCCGCTTCCGGATCACGGGACAGAGTACTCAGCATCCGTAAAATTGCTGAAAGCGAGTAATTAGCACACCGTAGGGAACGTATTATTTTCAGCCGCCGAATATCTTCATCAGTATAAACACGGTAGCCATTTTGCTTTCGCTTAACGGTAAGCAAGCCATTCATTTCCCAGTTTCTTAAAGCGTCTATTGAGATTTGCAAATAATCGGCAGCTTCTTTTCTGGTAAAAAATATAGTACCTGTATCATCACTATTTCCTGATAGTAGTTTTTCAGTAATTGCTATAGCTTCTTCGGCATTTCTTTGCTCATTTCTTATCTGATCAAGATAGTTTTCTGTTAAATAAATTGCCTCCTCAAAATTCCCATGGGCAGAGGCCTTAATAATAGCGATAACCTGTTTCCTCAGCCCATTTTGCAGCACTTCGACTTTTAGAGCAATTCTTACAAGCTTTATTTGCTCCATATGAAAATCTGTAAAGACGCGATACCCGTTCTCTTTACGTTTCGGTTTTGTAATCAGCTCAAGTTCTTCGTAAAGCCGTACTGTATTAGGGTGGATCCCAATGCTATTGGCAACTTCAGATGTCCTGTAGGTCTTCATGTTAACACCACCATTCTATCAGGGTATTTGTGATATAATAACCGCAGATGTTCTTAGTGGCGGTTATTATAACGCCTATGTTCAAAGAAAAGCTTTCGGTTATAGAAAGGTTTTCTTACAACAGCAGCGTTTCAACGAGGCTGAAAGCATCTTTCGCCTCGTTATATATGATCTAAGGTGCCGTGCGATATTTTCGGCAAGCCGAAACTCACATGGCAAATTATATCATGAAAGCTACCACTTTCATGGCATATTACATTTTACGCTCAGCCTGTATGCTTGGAAGCGTGTGTTTTTTTACTTCATTCCGGTCCTTCTATTATAATATCATATTACTGAATTGAAGTCTGGTGATATAGTGGAGGGTTTAACTCTTAAAAGTAAGGAACTAATTCTTCATTAATTAATATGGTTTAACTATTAATTGTTAACATGACACACAGCTGTCATGTTCGAATGATATAATGTTATAGTAGCTCCAAGCAATATTTGATTACCCAGCTGTAAAATTGAACCTTATGGAGGGAAACATATGAAGCTTGACCGTCTGCTTGGCATATTAACGACCTTACTCCAAAATGACAATATAACGGCGCCGGAGCTTGCTGAAAAATTTGAGGTCAGCCGGCGTACGATAAGCCGTGACATAGATGCCCTTTGTCAGGCGGGAATACCTGTCGTGACGCGACAGGGTGGAAATGGCGGCATATCTATTGCTGAGGGCTACAAGCTTGATAAAAATATTCTTACCCAAAACGAGCTCTCGAATATGATCACAGCCCTGAAGGGGCTTGGTACAGTATCTGAAAAATCACAAATAGAGCATATGCTTGATAAGCTTTCGGCAAACAAAGAGGCAATGGTATCATTGAGGGAGAGTATTGTGATCGATCTTGCCTCTCATTATAAGGATAGTCTGACGAGTAAAATTGAAATAATCAAACATGCTATCCGTGAAAACAGGCTCATTGAATTTGACTACTTTTATGAAAAGGGTGAAAGCCATCGCTGCATTGAGCCATATCTTATCATTTTCCAATGGACGGCATGGTATGTATTCGGGTTCTGTCTTGAACGGCAGGACTGGCGCTTGTTCAAGCTTGCTCGCTTATGGGAGCTGAAACAGTGCGCAGAAAGCTTTGCACCGCGTGAAATACCTCCTGAAAAGCGGGATTTCAATGCGTGTCTCACTGACAATAACAGATTAATTGCGCTATTTGACAAATCAACAAAATATCAGCTTATCGAAGCTTATGGCCTCAATTGCTATACCCAGGCGGATAATGGCATGCTGAGGCTTGAGGTAGGTTATACAAAGAAAGATTCTATATTGGGCTGGCTGCTGGGATTTGGTGATAAGGTGATGGTTCTGGAGCCCAATGATATAAAAGAAAAAATTCAGAAAATAGCGAAAAATGTTCTTGCCAGCTATGAATGAACAGGACATACTGTTGTCCGGTTAATAACGATATACTGGAGAAAAAGGGGGGTATTAACATATGGAAATTGTAAAGAAAGCTGCAGACTTGCTTGAAAAGACTGATGAAGTCACACTTGCATCAATTAACGAGAATGGTTATCCACGTATTTGTGTGCTATCAAAAATTAAATCGGAGGGTATAAGGAAGCTATGGGTCGCAACCGGAATGTCATCTGTAAAGGTAAGGAATTTTAATGAGAATTGTAAAGCGAGTGCCTGCGCCTACATGGGTGGCAACAGCATAACTCTTGTGGGAAGGGTATCCGTGATACAGGACAGGGCTGTCAAGGCTGAGATGTGGCTTGACTGGTTTATCAACCATTTCCCGGGAGGAATAGATGACCCGAATTACTGCATACTCGAATTCGTAGCTGAGGAGGCGACACTCTGGATAGATAACGAATTTATTACTGTGGGGAGTGAGCAGCTATGATCGACTCTCGCTGCGGACTTCACTGTACCGGCTGTTCATGGAAGGAATCTCATGGCTGCGGCGGCTGTATAGAAACACAAGGACATCCATTTCACGGTAAATGCCCGATTGCCTTATGCTGCCAGAGTAAAGGGCTTGCTCACTGCGGAGAATGTGAGATCATTCCATGCGATAAGCTATATGAATACTCTTATCTTGATCCTGAGCATGGAGATAAACCACAGGGCGCCAGAGTGGGCGTGTGCCGCAAATGGGCTGCAGAGAGCGGCAAACAAGTATGGAGCAATGTTTTGTTGACATCTGCGGGGTTTGAGGATACTGATGGAAGGCAAATGCTTAATATTGTGGACAGATTCCTGCAAATGCTTAATAAACCCGTGAATGAGGCCAGAATATTGTTTATCCCTACCGCTGCCATTGACTATGAGGTAAAAAGAATGGCTGACGTGTGCAGGCGCCAGCTTATCAACATAGGTATAAAAGCAGAAAATATCATGGAGTACAATATTGGCGACAGGATAAGTGAAGCTGAAGTTATGAGTTTTGATGTAATCTACCTAACCGGCGGCAATACAGAGTTTTTACTGAAATGTATTAAGGAGAACAGCTTTAATAATATAATAAAGAAGATGGTGTACTCGAACAAGGTTTATGTAGGCGTAAGTGCAGGAAGTATTATCGCAACGCCAAATATCGGCGGTGCTGATAACCCGGAGACAGCGGGACTGGCTCTTATACATGCTTATATATCTGTTCATCAGCCTGTAGGCACACTTCCACGGACAGATCTGTTACTACCGCATATTCCGCTGACTGATAACCAGGCTATTGCTGTTAGTTGGAGCGGATTTGAGATCATTGAGGGGTAAGCGTAAAGCATACATATTTACATTAAAAATAAAAATAGAAAATAGGCACAATATAGCCAGGAGGCTCGTTTGTGTCTGTTTTTTGGACACATACTCCTTTAATACTTAGGAAAGCCCTTTTTATATTAAACATGATTACTTAACAGAGATGGCAAATCCTTTAACTATTTTTAGTAATGAAGAAATCCACTATTATTGCTGAAACAAGCGCTATTGATAGGCTAGTTAATGTACCTACTAAATATTTCTCTGCAAAGTCTTTATATTCCATTTACTTAAACCTGACAATGCAAAGATAGTACATCATAATAAGCCAAAAAAGCAGCCCAAATAGGTTGCTTTTTAAATATGCAACCTATTTGGATTGATTATACTGAGTGCAACCTTATTAGGTTGCTTTTGCTTTGCTTAATCGAGTATTGTCACTTTCCATTGGTGATAAGAAAGCCTGTCTTCTGCAAGAATATTACTCTCCGGTGAACTTGAGCTTCTTCTGAGTACCATTCCAGGGCTTCCAGATGTTATCGTCCCAACGGACCTTAACGGACCCGCCGCCGCCAAGCGTACTGGAAAAGTCGAAGCTTTGCCCTGTTGACAGCTCTGACTTTCCTGATATTTTATAGACCTCCGTTAATAAGTCTTGGGGCATCAAGCCCCTCTCGCCTTTTTGCTTCAGTCCTTTAGTCAACGCCATAAATGGGAAGCGGAGTGCAGTTTCTGTACATGCCTTGGTTCATAACTCAATTCATAGTTTCATATGTTCTGACTGACATAAGTATGGCGGCCTCACGTGTTGCCATGCCATAGCCGGCTGCTGTCTGAGCTGTTGTTGTTGCCTTAGGCATAAAGTTACCTGCGGAATCACCCTTTATTATGCCAAGCCTTGACATGTACTTAGTTGCCTCAACTGCATATGAGGAGACATCCTTTTGGTCAGGAAAGTCCTTGATACCTGCTACGCTGTAATCGGAACCGGGAGCAATAGCCTTGATTGCTCTGAACAGCATAGCGGCACATTGTTCACGGGTGATAAGTGCGTTGGGGGAGAAGGCAGTTGCAGAAGTGCCTTTTGTGATTCCCAACTCGTATGCCTTTAAAATTTGGGTGTTCTTTGTATCTGTAAATGGGTTAACAGCTGCAATGGGGGAAGAGGTACCGGTTACTTTCTCATACAGCAGTACAGATAACTCGCAGAACTCCTCGCGGGTAATGGGTTTTGTCATATCTGCACCCTTTAGTATGTTGGGAATCAAGCCAAGCTCGTTTGCTTTCTTCAGTTCGGGCTCTGCCCATACAGAGGCGTCAGAGTAAAAGCTGCCGGAACCGATCGTTACAATATTGGATGGAATGGAATATATGGGTTCCACATCCGGCCATCCCTCGTAATAGTCATAGTAGACACGTAGCTGAAAGGAATACATGTGGTTCTTGATGTCTATAGAAGTCAGACTGCCTTCATCAATAGGTTCAAATGTAATCGGGAAGGTCCCGGCATTAATAGATGCCACACCATCCTCGCCCTCAGTATATACATTGATATATCCACCGCCACCGTACTCGCTCCAAGCTCCATTGTCGATTTTCTCTGTGTATTCCCAGAATACAGAGCCGCCGCCGGGTGCTTCACTATCTAGATCAAGAACGCTTTGGGGGAAATAGACCTGAGCCTCAAAATACGGAAGGCCGTCATCGTTGTGCTTAAGTTCGATGCTCTTAACCGAGATGGACTCAAGCTTTACCGGAATACCCTCAGGCAGAACTGCAAATACATTGATAGGCAGCATGGCAACTATTAATAGCAATGCAAGGATACAGGAAAATAGTTTCTTCTTCATAATAAAAACCTCCTTATAAAATTAAACATTTAGTCTTCACCTGGAGGAAGCTCATCAGGAGTGAGTTTTGTTGTTCGGTATACCCTGCTGACCTCGGCCTCGTCAGCTACGCGCAGCTTGTGGAATACGGAGCTGAACAACCTCTTGGCAGTCTTTCTATCAAGGAGCATAGTTTCTGCTGTCCATTGGCCAGTGTACCCAAGTCGGAACCACTCAAATGCACTGCGCTCGTCCTCTGTCAGCAGAGAGATGCGCCACTTTTTTTCCTGCTCTGTGCTCATCCCATTGGGTGGACTAAGATTATCGGGTCTGGAACTTGATATTGACCTGAACCAACGCATCATATACCTCCTCTCAGGCTTCTATGATTTAATTTTAGGAGGAGGTACGTGTACACTGCAATATCCCACTTTTAGGAATAAACGCTAAAATACCCCCTCCCAAAATAGGGAAGGGGTGTTGAAAAGGCTTTTTAGGCCTATTTGTCTTTGCTTACAACGGGGACTTCTTTTACCTGTGTGTACCCGAACAGTAAGAATAATTCAGCACGGCTGTTGATGTTAAGCTTCTTATAGATAGTCTTGCTGTAGGTTGAAACTGTCGAGACTGTCAAGCCAAGCTCCGGTGCCACCTGCCGCAGCGTCATTCCACGAAGCAACAGTAAAACCACCTGCTTTTCGCGAGGTGACAGGTTAGTATCATCCAGGCTTGGGCCTGTCCTTTGATCTGCTTCGCCTGACGACCTGGAGGTATCTGCGGGTACAGACATATGTATCTGGCGAAATTCCTTTGACCAGTCGGCAAAGAAAAGGTATTGTGAGAATGCCGGTGAGAGTAGCAGAAACACTACAAATAGAATTGCTGCGGTGATCACGGCTACAGGCTGTGTTGGCATTAATTTATTAAGTATGTCGATTCCTGCATAAAGAACTCCGATTATCGGCATGCTTAACAGCACCAGACGTTTATGCATACGGAAATCACAGAACTTATTGGTGACACAGCCGACGAGATAAAGAGCAATTAAAAGACCCACTTCCTTCAACTCTGAAAAAAGATATGCTCCTTGCGGCATATCTGCATACCACATTACATGCGCCATGATCGAGGCAAGGAAGAACACATTACAGAGGGTCCAAACGCTTCTCTTAAAAGTTGACTGTGCAATTACACATAACAAAATCAGGAGGAGAGCAAGCACTCCCCATAGCTTTGCATCTGAAGGGTGTTGAAACGCCGGGGCGTAAAAGCCTGTAATCCTGATGGCAAAGTAAGCTAGAAGGATATACAACACCAACCATACACTAGGATCAAATTTGACCGGATTGTTATTACCTGCACCTTTGTAGTCCTTTTTTTCCGATTTGAACATGCAGCTGCATAAGATTAAAATTATAACGAGCGCACTTATTTTTCGCACCAAAGGGCTTACTAAGATAAGCTCATCAATCAATTCAATGGATTCGATAAGCAGGATCATCAGTGCACTGCCAAAAAATCTTTCTGTATTATTGAGCATGAATACATAGGAGAAGCTGCTTCCGGAGACACACCCGCCGATGCCTATCATAAAGACAATTGAACAAGAAAGTGAAGCATAGCCGTTTTGCAGGAAAAGCCAAGGGACAAACCCGCAGGCTGTTATGAGGGCCGAGGCTTTTAAAATTGTTGAAATATTCTCCTCGTTTGTAATGGCGAAAATAACGATTGCGCCTGTAACGAATGCAAGAAATGTAACTGTCGTATGTGAAAGGCCGAAAAGGCCAATGTTGCCATCCAGGACAAAGTCCTGCACATTGATAAAGATCATCGCCATGGGAAAGGCTAAAAAATAGTGCAGATAGTCTGCTCTTATATTGCGGATCGACAGCAGCTCACGTGCACATAAAAGATTACGCAGGGACAATAATAACCGGGATAAATATCTTCTTTCTTTACCCTTCATTTCTACCATATCAGTGTCTCCTGTAATATACATACTCTTTTCAATAAGCTTATGCTGAAATGGATGCTGTATTTTTGATACGTTATAGATTATTATCAATAGGTATGCATCAGCTTTTTTGCCTAATACATTTTATATTTATAGTACTCCTTTTTAGTGAGTTAATCTGAAGCTATACGTTGAATTACTCCAAATAAATTTATTGTAGCCTAAAGCGCTGCATACCAATTTTAGGTAAATAATATCATATAAAACATAATATGTATACTAAATATTCCAAAGTACATCCACTCTGAGTATAAAAAGACCGGATCATGCAGTTTATCAGTACTGCGTGGTCTGGCCTTAATTAATTTAAGTATCTTTCTACCGGATAACTGTTTCTTGCATTAGACGAAAAAAATCTTATCGCTCTGAAGCAGATACGCACTGTCTACTGATGATATTTAAAATCTTAAGAACTTCTCTATTGTTTCTTAACAAATTAACAATTGGATATTAAAGTTTAGTCTGCCTTTTTAAGGTACTATTGAACTCGAAATAAGAAAGCAATTTTGGTAGCAATAAGCAAATGAAATTTTAGAATTAGGATGAATCTAATGAATGTGAATAATTTGAATACAAACGAAGGCAAAAGAATTGCTATTCGAGCAAAGTTAGGTAGTCTCGCCGGATATCTGGTCAAGCTCTGCTCAATTATGAAAATACATGTTGCAGACTCAAGAAACTTTGTTCAGTTTTCGCAAACGCAGAATAGCGCAGGAAAAGAGTTAAAAACTATGGAAGGCATGGCAGAGGAACGGGTACTGAGGGGGGAAAAGACTCAGTATAACATTTGTAACTATAGCAATATGGACTATGCATCTTTTTGGGAGGACCATAACAGAAAGTATGAAGACAATGTTGAACGGATTGCCTTAAGGCGGCTTGCTTGCGATATCTCCGGTACTTGTCTGGAAATTGGTGCCGGATATGGTCGCCTTGTTAATGAATATGCCCGATTATGCTCTGATGTGTTGCTGATTGATTACGCACCTAATTTATTAGATCAGGCGCGCATAAGAGTCGAGCGGCTGGGACTTGGAAATGCTCGGTGCATGAAGGCAAATTTATATGATCTGAGCTTACTTGGTAAAAAATATAATACAGCTATCTGCATTCGTGTTATGCATCATGTGGAGAATGTGCCCGATTTTTTTAAACAGGTCAATTTATCCCTTGAGGATAATGGTACATTTATTCTGGAATATGCCAACAAAAAAAATGTCGTTGAAATACTGCGTTACCTATTTAAACGGCCAAATATAAAGCCTTTTGATTGCCTGCCAAGCAAGCGTGGGGATGGCGTCTTCTATAATTTTCATCCTGACTATATTAGGGATATGCTGATTCAGAACGGTTTTATAATTGAGAAAGAAATGGCGGTATCAATTTTCAGAAATGAGTTTCTAAAAAGAATAATAAACTATAAAATCTTATCTAAAATCGAAAGCTTTCTGCAAAAGCCCCTCGGCTGTTTTCACCTAAGCCCAAGTGTTCTTCTTAAAGCCCGAAAGGAAAGGTGATATTCCAATTCGCCTTTCCTAATATTAGCAAAAAATCAAGGGATTCTTCACATTTCCTTAATTAATTGATAACCACATATTAAAGTTCGGACTTCTTGTTCTAGGTAAAATAAAACCCGAAACAAGCAGGCATTTTTCGTAACATCAGCTTTGTGAAAGGATAAAACAAGTATGGCAAAAATGGGAATTACAATTTACGGTTGTGGTCAGGATGAGGCCGTATTGTTCCGAGAGATGGCGCCTCGATTTGGTGTTATGCCAATTATCACAGATACGGCGGTATCTGAAGCCAATGTTGAACTTGCATCGGGGAACAGATGCATTAGTGTTGGCCATAAAACGAGAATTACTAAATCCATTCTTCTTGCGCTTAGTCAAGTCGGTGTGCAGTATATCTCTACAAGAAGCATTGGTTATAACCATATTAATATGGAATCCGCAGAGAGCATTGGTATTTCCGTCGGGAATGTCCCCTACTCACCGGACAGTGTGGCTGATTACACATTAATGCTGATGCTGATGGTGGTACGGAATGCAAGATCCATTATCAGCCGCGCAGAAAGTCATGATTTCAGATTAGATGATGTACGCGGGAAAGAATTACGTGATATGACCATTGGGATAATTGGAACAGGATGTATTGGCACAGCGGTTATGAACAGGCTACGGGGCTTTGGATGCAATATATTAGCCTATGACCATCGTCCCAAAACGTCTGCCGATTATGTTTCTCTTGATGAACTGTTACGGCAGAGCGATATTGTAACGCTCCATACACCGCTTAACGCGGATACAATCCATATTTTAAATCGTCAGCGTATTGAGCAGATGAAGCACGGTTCGTTTATTATCAATACAGGACGCGGTTCACTTCTTGATACCGAGGCTCTTATTCCGGAGTTGGAAAGCGGTAAATTAGGCGGTGCGGCGTTGGATGTACTGGAAGGAGAGGAAGGGATTTTTTACTTTGACTATAGAGAAAAACCCATTGAAAGCAACCTGTTGCTGCGCTTGCAAAAATTGCAGAATGTGCTTATTACGCCTCACACCGCCTATTACACAGAACACGCTCTGATTGATACCGTTGAGAGAACTATTATTAATTGTCTGAAATTTGAAAGGGGAAAGTTGCATGGATAGGTTAAAAATCGCAATTATATTCGGAGGTTGTTCTGAAGAACACCATATTTCCGTTAAGTCCGCGCAAGAGGTTGCAAAGAACCTCGATATGGATAAGTATGAGCCATTCTATTTAGGGATAACCCAAGACGGCTTGTGGAAGCTCTGTAACGGTCCTGATGCAAATTGGGAAAACAGCATCTGCCCTGTGGCCATACTGTCACCGGACAGAAGTGTGCACGGATTGCTTGTCCTGGAGAAGGGACAATACAAAACAATCCGTTTGGATATGGTGTTTCCGGTTCTGCATGGCAAGCTTGGCGAGGATGGTGCAATACAAGGCTTGCTGGAGCTTTCAGGCATCCCGTATGCAGGCTGCAATATCCAAAGTTCTGCAATGTGTATGGACAAAGCCCTTGCATATATCGTTGCAGGAAATGCGGGAATTGCTACGCCAAGTTTTCAGATTATCACAGCGGACGAGAATATTGATGCCGACATGCTTGCTTATCCTGTTTTTGTAAAGCCAGCCCGTTCAGGTTCATCTTTCGGAGTCACTAAGGTATGTCGAAAGGAAGAATTGTTGAGTGCAGTGGTAACCGCAAGGCATTACGACTCTAAGGTATTGATTGAAGAGGCTGTCGTTGGCAGTGAGGTAGGATGTGCGATATTAGGAGATGGTACGGATCTGATTGCAGGTGAGGTAGATCAAATTTGCCTTTTTCATGGTTTTTTCAGAATCCATCAGGAGAATGCGCCTGAAAATGGCTCCGAAAACTCAACGATTATCGTGCCCGCTGAAATTTCGGCAAAGACGCGCCAGCTTGTTCAGGAGACGGCAAAAACCATATATCGTGCCTTGGGATGCAGAGGCCTTTCGCGGGTGGATATGTTCCTAAAGGAAGATGGAAAAGTAGTACTTAACGAGGTTAATACTTTGCCTGGTATGACTTCATACAGTCGTTATCCTAGAATGATGGCTGCCGCAGGGCTTCCGCTTGCCGAAGTAATTGACCGGATTGTGTCGTTGACGTTGAAAGGAAAGTAACTATGAAAAATGATTTTGTTTTTGTAGACGAGTTTGTATCGGGAATACGTTGGGATGCTAAATACGCCACATGGGATAATTTTACCGGCAAACCGGTTGACGGATACGAAGCAAATCGGATTGTCGGTACAAGAGCTTTATGTGCAGCCCTTAAAAAAGCGCAAGAAAAGGCCGCATCCTTTGGCTTTGGCTTGCTTCTTTGGGATGGCTATCGCCCTCAATGTGCCGTAAATTGTTTTCTACACTGGTTAAAACAACCGGAAGACGGTCGGACGAAACTAAAACATTATCCGAATATTACCAAAACTGAGATAATCAAAAAAGGGTATGTGGCCGCAAGGTCTGGCCACAGTCGGGGCAGCGCAATTGACTTAACTCTTTATCATTTAGCTTCCGGTACACTTGTTCCAATGGGTGGCGACTTTGATTTGATGGATTCAGTCTCGCATCATGGAGCAAAAGGAATCAAGCAAGTCGAATCGAGAAACCGTCAATACCTTTGCTCTATCATGGAGGCCTGCGGTTTTGTATCATACAATTGTGAGTGGTGGCATTACATGTTGAAACATGAACCTTATCCAAACACTTACTTTGATTTTCACATTATTTAATTGAGTAGACCTAAGAGGTTGATAATTCCGTGCTAGCTGAATAAAGCTCCGCTAATCTCATTATAGTGATGTATCTATCGTCGAGATGAATACTGTGATTGACAGAACCTGATTATTATTCATAATATGCCCGCACTTCTATATCCTGATCATAATTACCAAAGCCTCTACCAAAAAGATTAACGCCTCCGGGGTTGCGCGCACCGGCAGGCACAGCAATTCTCAATATCAGATCCTCCCCATTTGTTATAGGAATTTGGCCAAGTTTTACATCAGAGAGATGTATTCCGTCAAGCTTGCAGCCATCATTTGTGATGCTGATGTTTTTTAATAAACCGTATTCTGTTCCAAGATTCCACCAATCAGGTGTAAAAGTCCCTTTCCCGGATCCAAAATCTCCAGGGCTGGTCCATACTCCAAGAAGGACACCATTAAGGTAGAAATGTATATCTGAAGGCCAATCATCTTTATAACTAGGGAATTCAGAGCATAGTTCAAGAGAAATCTCAATTTCTCTTAAAGCTTGTGCAGATATAATATAACTCGGTATCCTATATTCCACCCATCCTGTTTTAAACCACAGCAGGGCAGCCTTGATATGGGATGGATCGCTGAAATACCGTGGATCGTCTTTTACTCCGATAAATCCTTCCTGGGATGAAAGACCGCAGGTTGGAGCAACTTCATAAGAGGAATATTGCCCAATGGGGATGGATACCTTTTTATATTCCTTATGCATATTATGTTTTTCAAAATTAAGGACTATTTCATTAACTGCCAGAGAGCATATCTTTTGGATTCCTCTTTTACCAGGTACATTTTTAGTCTGAATAAGGTTTACCTCTTCCAATAAAGCGATATGCCTGGTAGTAATTGCTGAAGAAATCCCCAGGAGAGAGGCCAGTTCCCCGATATTTCTGGAGCCTTCACACAAAAGCTCCAATATACGGATACGTGTCGCGGAAGATAGGCATTCAAATAGTTTTATATTTTTTACACTGACTTGAGCCCTCATTTAGCTATCTCCTCGTATAATATTCCTTATAGGTACATAATAAGAAATTTCTCAGTAGCAAGCCCTTTATGGGCGATTTTTTTATTAATTATATAACTCATGGGTTAATAAGTCAAGCCGGCCTTTGAATGATCAAGCCGATTATATATTGACATCGCCAGCTATGACAATATACAATGTATTTATAGAGGTTATTTAATTAACTAAATAGTTAATAAAATTGGAGGGAAACATATTGGCTAACACTATACCGCGTCCGGAGTATCCACGGCCAGATTTTGAGAGGGAAAATTGGGTGAATTTAAATGGCCAATGGGAATTTGATTTTGATGATAACAATATAGGAGAGCAGGAAGGCTGGTTTGAATTAAACGGTAACAGCTTTGCCAGAAAAATTATTGTCCCATACTGCTTTCAGAGTAAAATGAGCGGTATTCATGATGAAGGGCTTCATGAAATTATGTGGTACAAAAGGTTCTTCAATTTGCCTGATAATTTTGATGGGAAAAAAATACTCCTTAACTTCGGCGCAGTCGATTACCATGCAAAGGTATGGATCAACGGTGTTTTTGCCGGTTCTCACAAGGGAGGATATGTCCCATTCAAGCTTGATATTACCCGTTACTTGAAGAAAAAGGATAACATGATCGTCGTAAAAGTAGAGGACCGTTATGATACTGTTCAGCCAAGGGGTAAGCAATACTGGAAGCAAAAGCCGGACAGATGCTGGTATGTGGCAAGCTCGGGGATATGGCAGACAGTTTGGCTCGAAGCTGTTGGCGATATTTATATTGACATGATCCGCCTGACCCCTGATATAGATAAAAAATGTGTTATGGGTGAGATATACCTTAATAATGAGATTGACGGGCTGTCGGCGTCCATTGATATAAAATATGGCGATAAGTCTATAGCTTCTGTAAATATGGACATAAAAGATAGAATTTTTAAATTTATTATTTATATTAAAGAAGAGGATTATATCCACGAGATTCATTATTGGACACCTGATACTCCAAATCTTTATGATGTGCAGTTAAAAATTATGAAAGATGGAGAAATTACTGATTCTGTAAACAGCTATTTTGGAATGAGGAAAATTGCTGTGCAGGGTGAAAGGATACTGCTGAACAATAAACCTTACTATCAGAAGCTGGTACTTGATCAGGGTTACTGGCCTGAAAGCCTCCTTACGCCACCTAGTGATGAAGCTATTATTTATGATATTGAAATGACAAAAAAAATGGGCTTTAATGGTGCAAGAAAGCATCAGAAAATTGAAGATCCAAGGTATTATTATTGGGCTGACAAGCTCGGACTTCTAGTTTGGGGAGAGATGCCAAGCGCCTATAGCTTTAATGAAAAAGAGATAGAAAATGTAACAACGGAGTGGATTAGCTTTGTTAACAGAGATTATAACCACCCGTCTATTGTGACATGGGTTCCTTTTAATGAATCCTGGGGAGTCAGAAATATTTACACTGATAAGAATCAGCAGGATTTCGCAATAGCAATTTATTATCTGACCAGGGCATTGGATGGAACACGCCTGGTAAGTACTAATGATGGTTGGGAAAATGTAAAAGCTGATTTTTGTTCAATGCATGACTATATAGCATGGGGAGAACAGTTTACCGAGAGGTATGGAAACATAGAAGACCTGCTTGAGTTCAATGCGCCCATAAGGCCAAGGTTCGCTGTGGGATATGAAAATATTAGTCAACCTATACTTTTAACTGAGTTTGGCGGAATTGCTTTCGAAAGCGGGGATGGTGAGGCATGGGGCTATGGCAGTGCTGTCAAGGATGAGGAAAGCTTTCTTAAAAGGTATGAAAGCATTACTGCAGCAGTTCGCAAGATAAGCTATATCAAAGGATACTGTTATACCCAGCTGACCGATGTAATGCAGGAAATAAACGGATTGATGACAATGGACAGGAAGCTGAAGGTTAATATTGACGAAATAAGGAGAATTAACAGTTAAAAAAGTGGGGAATTATAGTAATCATTATGATTGTACATTCATTTTTAAGCAAATATATTCCGGAGGTAGTCTATGAGGAAATGGTATTTTGATGGAGAAGCTCTTATCACTAGTATTAATAAATTACAGTTGCCTGATTGCTGCACTGGTATCTGGTCAATTGGTCAGTGTGGTTTTTTCTATAAATTCAAAAATAAAGTAGTATTGGTCGATCCTGTTCTGACTCCTATTATTGATGGTAATGGAATTAGCAAAAAGCACTACGGAGAACCATTTTCGCCATCATCCAACTTTCCGGTGGATGCTGTTTTCTGTACACACAATCACTGGGACCATCTCAATGCAGATACGATTACTGCTATAGCTGCATCTCATGCAGAAACGCAGTTTTTTATTCCTCAAGCTATAATTTCTGAGACAGCAGAAATATTTGCTGCCTACCAGGAGCGAGTACATGGATTGCGTCAGGATCAAAGAATAGCCTTATGGGAGGATTGTTCTGCAACTGCTGTTGCGGCAGCTCATGATCGTTATGAAACAGATTCAGATGGAAATGAAAAAGCTCTTGGCTATGTTTTCAGTTTTGGAAATATGAAATTTTTCCATGCAGGAGACACCCTTGCTACAGACCGTTTGGTAAATGATGTAAATGCCTGTGGATCTATAGATGCAGCTTTTTTACCAATCAACGGAAGAGATTGGATACGTGAGGGCAGTGGCATTATAGGCAATATGACCCCTCAGGAAGCGGCTCTTTTCGCAGACATGATATCCTGCAAGACTGTTTTTCCAACACATTATGATATGATGTTGGGAAATGAAGAAAGTCCTTTAGTGTTTACACATTATATGAATCTTCATTATCCATCCAGAGCATTCCACTTTCTACAATTGGGAGAGCCATTTATTATGTATAAGTAGATAAAGGAAGAAGCTTACAAAAACAATTTAATAAATATTTGTCCATTAAATATTTTCAGGAAGACGGGCTTATTTTGAACGGTTCCGGTACCGCCGAGGAGACAAGCCTGTTTCTTTCTTGAAAATCTTATTGTCCATTTCTTCTCCGGGGATTAGTTTATGCGATGTACGGTAATTCTCCCCGCATGCGAATCGCCATCAGACATACTTGTGCCATGTTCGTATCTTGTAATTAGAGATATCTATATAACACAGGAACTATTACAAGCTGATGTGAACATAACTGGTGAGAAGATGCTATAAAAAACGGATAGCTATGCATTGCCAGTCATGCTTGAAGTAAACTGATAAAGGGTGTCTTGAAAAACTAACAATCAACGCAGCAGAACTAAATGGTGTGTGATTTATGTCAGGAGATATAAATGGAACAAAAATTTAGCCTTGAAGATTATTTGACAGACGGTGTGGAAAATATCGTCAGACGTGCGCTCAAAGCGACTTTTTCAAATCCACAGGAAAGCTTGTTTATGATAAAATACGCAGCCTCCAGTAAGCTAGCATCCCAAAATCGTGCTAAAGCCGAAGCAAGGGGAGAGCATATACCACCTTTTTTAATTGCCAGTATCACTAGTAATTGTAACCTGCATTGTGCGGGCTGTTACGCGCGGATCAACAACTCTTGTGTGGACAGTGCTCCGGTGTGTCAGCTTACAGACAAGGAATGGCAGAGCATTTTTGAAGAGTGCCGCGACTTGGGTATCGGCTTTATCCTTCTTGCCGGGGGTGAACCGCTGATCCGTAAGGATGTTGTGCTTTCAGCCGGGAAGATTCCGGAAATATTGTTTCCAATCTTCACTAATGGCACCATGATTGACAGAGACTATATTAATATCTTTAAAAAATATCAAAATCTGGTTCCGGTACTCAGCATTGAAGGAAATGAGGAAAAAACGGATGAGCGGCGCGGCAATGGCGTCTATCAAAAGCTGCTTGATGCAATGGATATTATGAAAAAGAATGGAGTTTTGTTTGGCGTATCGGTAACAGTAACTACAGCCAATCTGGAGGAGGTTACCTCTGCGAGTTTCCTGAAGAAACTCGCGGTACAAGACTGCAAGGTCGTGTTTTATGTGGAATTTGTGCCTGTGACAGATGAAGCAAAAGAGTTGGCTCCTGGTGATGCTGAGCGTTTATACATGAAAGAAAGACTGGTAGAGCTCCGTAAGGAGAATACTGACATGTTATTTGTATCCTTCCCAGGTGATGAGAAGAGCTCCGGTGGCTGCCTTGCGGCCGGACGCGGATTTTTTCACATCAATTCCCATGGAGGTGCCGAGCCTTGCCCATTCTCTCCTTATTCTGACATTAATGTGCGGGATACCTCTGTGCGGGCGGCGCTGAAATCCCACCTGTTCAGAAGCCTGCAAAGCCAGAATGTCCTCATGGAGGAGCATGCTGGCGGCTGTGTACTGTTTTAACGAAGGGATCAGGTAGAGGCGCTGCTTAGAAAAGGAAAATAATAGATTACTTGGGCCTCAAAACATAGCGCCTCCCATTTATGGCGTTGTCAAAGGGCTACAGCAAAAAGGCGAGGGGCGCTCGATGCCCCCGAGACTTTTAGTAGCATTAGTGCAGGAATATAGGTGTATTGCCTGATCTGTCTGAGTACTGTAAAACCATCTACCTCTTCTTCAGTAATGAGGATGGAGTCTGCTTCTTGTATTTTTTAAACATGCGGCTGAAATAATTAATGTTGCTAAATCCACACGCCATTGCAGCTTCTGTAATATTTACATCTCCTGTTTTCAAAAGCTCTTCGGCCTTATTAATACGCAGCAGGTTCAGATACTCTCCCAAGGATTTTTGAGTCATAGACTTAAATACCCGGCAAAAGTGAAAACGACTGATATTGGACATAGAACAAAGCTGGTCAATGGTAATCTTTTCATGGTAGTTGTTTTCAATGTATTCAAGTATTACATTAAATCTTCTGAGCATATTTATCCGGGCATCATATTCCTTTGTGGTAAGAACCAGCTGTGTATGCTTGCGGATCAATAGAACAAGCAGGCGATACAGCACAGCTTTAAGAGCCATTTCATACCCGATTTCCTTAGCCTCATATTCCTGAATAAATTCATTTATCATCCCGAACACTGCAGAGTCATTCTCAACTTTGTTCTTGAAAAGGATACGGTTATTGGATATTGGGTTGATGTACTTTGTTTCACAGATATCAATGGAACGGCTCTGTAATAGTGCTGTGTCAAAAATGATACAGTAATATTCGACGGACTCCGAGACACAGTAACCATTATGAAGTTCATTACTGTTTATGACTACCAGGTCACCAGTTTTAGCAGAAATCTCAAGAGCATTACATTTTATGATGGCTTCGCCATTGATGAAATACAATAGCTCAATTTTTTCATGCCAATGTGTAGGGAAACAGCTGGGATTCTGAGAATGGTATAAATGATCTCTGTGAAATATAACAGGAAGGTTGTGATCCATATGTTCCATTTTTTCATATAGCAAATCATTTCTGCACATAGCTACTCCTTTTTAAGAACGTTATTACTCAGGCAATTGTCACACGTGAGGTAAAAAATAGCAAGATCGTGCTAATATTGGGCAATGATGTACATGATTTTATTTGGCTTTAAATCTATAATAAGCATAAAGCGCTAAAAAGTAAATACTATTCATATATGGAAGCTATTGTTGTTCGAAGTTCTATTCAGAACACAGCAGCTAGGGCTTGACGTAATGGACAGCAGGTGAATTCCAAAACATGACATAGACAAGTATTGAGGAGGATCCTATGAATTTTAAAATCGGTGTTATTGTTGATTCCTTTAAGCTTGATATACGGGAAGGAATAAGAAAAGCAAGAGAAGTGGGTGCATCAGGAGTACAAATTTATGCTACCCAAGGGCCAATGGCACCGGAGAATCTTTCGGTAAGGCAGAGAACAGAGCTGCTAGATATTGTTGACTCTAATGGCCTTATTATTTCGGCTATCTGTGGTGATCTTGGCGGCGGGTTTACCGATGTAGAGAGCAATTGCTGGAAAATAGAAAGATCTAAAAGGATTATGGAGCTGGCTAAGGATTTGAACACCAACATAGTAACTACCCATATCGGTGTTGTCCCTGAAGACTCAAAGCATCCTAGGTGGAACATCATGCAGGAGGCTTGTGGAACACTTGCCGAGTTTGCAGATCAGATGGGCGCTTATTTCGCAATCGAAACGGGTCCTGAAGCCTCTGCAGTGTTAAAGAAATTTCTAGACGGTCTGAAATCAAAAGGTGTTCGTGTGAATCTTGACCCGGCAAATCTGGTAATGGTGACGGGCGACGACCCGGTGCAGGCGGTTTATAATCTGAAGGATTACATTGTTCATACCCACGCAAAGGATGGAGTTATGCTGCGAAGAGAGAATCCGGAGATAATCTATGAAATGATTGAAGAATCCATATTGACGGAAGCTGCTTTTAGGGAGGTACCACTGGGCGAAGGAAGTGTAGATTTTACTGCATATCTAAAGGCCCTGGATGATATCGGATATAATGGTTATCTGACCATAGAAAGAGAAGTTGGAAGCAACCCCGAGAAAGATATACGTATGGCGGTAGAGTTTTTGAATCGTACAATTGAGCAGATCAATAAAAAAGCTATCATGATAATGCACTCATAAAGGGGGGTATTTTAAGGATGGATAAGATAAAAATAGGTATTATTGGTGTGGGTAGTATTAGCGAATGCCATGTTGCAGGCTACAAGGCGCTTGAAAATGTAGAACTGTATGCTGCTTGCGATGTTAATGAGAAAAGGGCTTCCGAGTTTGCTGAAAAACATGGTTTCAAGCACGTATTTTCCGATTATAATGAAATGCTGAAGCTGGAGCAATTACAGGCAGTCAGCGTATGCACCTGGAACAACGTTCATGCGGAGATTTCAATTGCCGCGTTAAAGGCCGGTAAACATGTGCTGTGTGAGAAGCCTATGGCGATGAATGCCGGAGAGGCTACTGAGATGGAAGCGGCTGCTGAAGCTGCCGGTAAAGTACTGATGATTGGCTTTGTCAGAAGATTTGGCAATGATACGAGAATACTCAAGGATTTCATTGACAATGGGATGATGGGGGATATCTACTATGCGAAAGCTTCCTACCTCAGACGCTTTGGGTGCCCCGGCGGCTGGTTTGGGGACAAAAGCCGCTCCGGAGGCGGGCCGTTGATTGATCTGGGTGTACATGTCATAGACCTGGTACGCTATCTTATGGGAAAGCCAAAGGCAGTATCGGTAACGGGCGCAACTTTTGACAAGCTTGGTGCAAGGGATAATATTGCTCAGGAGAAGGCTTATACTGCGGCAGATAAAAGTGGCATATTTGATGTGGAGGATATGGCTGTAGCTATGATAAGGTTTGACAACAGGGCTGTACTCCAAGTGGAGACAAGTTTTAGCCTGAATACGAAAAAAGATCAGGGAAGCATTGAACTATTTGGATCCAAATCGGGAGCAAAGCTGGATCCGAAGCTGGAGTTCTATTCGGAAATGAACAATTACCTTGTGGATGTTACTCCCGCACATGATACTGCATTAAGCTTTGATGGGCTGTTTGAAAATGAAATATCTCATTTTGTGGAGTGCATTTCTAAGGGGACTTCATGTATCAGCACTGCGGCAGACGGGATAGAGATTATGCGGATTATTGACGCAGTATATGAGTCAGCAAGAACAAGAAGAGAGGTCATATTGTAATAAGCCATTACGAACAAAAATATGCAAAGAAAATGATGCAAAGAAAATATATGCAAAGAAGGAGTGAATTATGGTGCAAATAGGAGTGAGCTCATATAGCTTCAGTGGTTTGACTGGCAAAAATGCCATAACGACATTCGGAATGATTTCCAAAGCCAAGGAGATGGGTTTTGATATAATAGAATTTGCCGGGCTGGATGTGCCGGCAGGTGAGAAAGCCGAAGCCTTCGCCGAAGGAGTAAGAGAGGAATGTATCCGTGTTGGAATTGAAATGGGTAACTACACAATTAGTGCCGACCTGCTGACAGGATCGCAAGGTGATCTTGATGCTGAAATTGAGAGACTAAAGGGTGAAGTTCAGATTGCTCGGATCCTGGGCGCACCTGGCATGCGTCATGATGCTACTTGGGGCTTTGGCAGCAGCTCACGCGTGGCAAAAGGGTTTTCCAATGCTCTGCCAAGGCTTGTAAAGGGGTGCAAAGCTGTTACAGAATATGCGGCAGAATATGGAATACGAACTATGGTGGAAAATCATGGGTACTTTTGCCAGGACAGTGAAAGGGTAGAGCTGCTTGTTAATGGTGTGAATCATGAAAACTTCGGTATTCTGGTAGATATGGGGAATTTCCTCTGTGTGGATGAGGATCCCGCCAAAGCAGTCGGCAGACTGACTCCATATGCTTTCCATGTACATGGTAAGGATTTTCACACCAAGCCGGGAACCTCTCCAAACCCGGGTAGAGGATGGTTTATGTCAAGAGGAGGCAACTATCTTCGAGGTTCAATTATAGGTCATGGGGATGTACCGGTACAGCAATGCTTAAAAATCCTAAAAGATGCCGGGTATGCGGGTAACATATCCATAGAATTTGAAGGATTGGAAGAGCCATTGGAGGCGATATCCATGGGGCTGGAGAACTTAAAGTCATACTTGGAGGGTTAAGTGGGATTATGATGAGCAGGCCTATAGATGGGGTACATTGCGATCAGCACCTGTCAATCCTGTGTTTTATAAGATGTGATTAACATAAGGTCGTGATTTGATAACACACTAGAAAAATAACGCTTTCGTTTCTGGCATTAGTCGGAGATGAAGGCGCTATTTATTAGTGTGGAGTATTTATGGACGGCAAGGCTGAGATACATCTTTTGCATTGTTATAGCAATGATCGGTATACATGTCTCACTAAAATAGGTTATTATATAGTTGCACCCATTTAGCGGGAATAACTCAATAACATAAAGAGAGGCATTATTATGGGAAAAACGCTTGTACTGGCTGAGAAGCCATCAGTCGGAAGGGATCTGGCAAAGGTTCTTAACTGCCGTCAGGGCGGAAACGGCTGCCTTATCGGCGACAAATATATAGTTACATGGGCTTTAGGTCATCTGGTAACTTTAGCAGATCCTGAAGCCTATGGTGAGCAATATAAAAACTGGAGTCTCGAAACGCTTCCTATGCTGCCAAAGCGGATGGAGCTGACGGTCATAAAGGAAACGTCAAAGCAGTTTGGCATTGTTAAGAGTCTACTCAAAAGACCCGATGTTGACCAACTTGTCATAGCAACAGATGCCGGGCGTGAAGGCGAGCTTGTTGCAAGGTGGATCTTAATAAAAGCCGGTTTTTCCAAGCCTATAAAGAGGCTTTGGATATCTTCACAAACTGATAAATCTATTCGTGAAGGCTTCAGTAATCTGAAGCCCGGGCATGAGTATGATAATTTATACAGGTCGGCACAATGCCGTGCAGAGGCTGACTGGCTTATTGGTCTTAATATTACCAGAGCGCTCACCTGCAAGTATAATGCTCAGCTGTCTGCAGGAAGAGTTCAGACGCCAACATTGGCAATGGTTGTTGAAAGAGAGAATGAGATCAAACGATTTATTCCAAAGGATTATTGGACTATAAATTCCTTCGCCGGTGGTTTTTCAATGCAGTGGAGAGATAAAACAGGCACTCAGACCCGCCTATTCAGTAAATCACAAGCAGAGACAATTCTTTCTAGGGTAAAGGGGCATGAATGCATTATAACTGATGTGAAAAAAGAGGCAAAGCAGGAGCTTCCCCCTTTGGCATATGACCTGACAGAGCTGCAGCGCGATGCAAACCGCAAATATGGCTATTCTGCAAAGCAAACCTTGAATATTATGCAAAAGCTCTATGAAACGTATAAAATTGTTACCTACCCTAGGACTGACTCGCGTTATATCACCAGTGACATAGTACCTACAATACCGGAAAGATTAAAAAGTATTTCCACAGGGCCTTATGCAGAAGCTGCAAAATCACTGCTCCGAAAAGGAGTAAAAACTTCAAAAAGACTTGTTGATAACAGCAAGGTCTCCGATCACCATGCAATTATTCCAACAGAGCAGCCCGCAGATCTGAGGCTCCTTGACCGTGAAGAACGCAATATATTCGACCTTATCGCAAAGCGCTTTCTGGCTGTTCTCAGTGCACCCTTTGAGTTCGAACAGACTACTGTTAAAGCAGATATTAATGGCGAGCTTTTTACTGCCAAAGGGAAAATTATTAAGTCATTGGGCTGGAAGATGGTATATACCGGAGAAAGCGGCGATATGCCCCAATTTGATGAAGATTCGCCAACACACTCATCCGAGGAAGAGCAGGATCAGAAGCTTCCAGATGTCAAGAAGGGCGATAGGTTGAAAATTCAGAATGTACAGTTGGTAAGCGGCAAAACAAAGCCGCCTGCAAGGTATACAGAAGCAACACTTCTAACAGCTATGGAGCATCCCGGTAAATTTATTGACAGCAATACACTGCGTGAGACTATTGATAAAACAGGAGGTCTAGGTACACCTGCAACCAGGGCTGATATAATAGAAAAACTTTTTAATTCTTTTTATATGGAAAGAAGGGGTAAGGAAATATATCCTACATCTAAGGGAATCCAGCTTGTGGATATGGTCCCGGCAGACTTAAAATCTCCTGAGCTTACAGCCAAATGGGAACAACGCCTTATGATGATAAGTACAGGCAAGGCAGCCCCGGTTGAGTTTATTAATGAAATGCGCAATTATGCCTCATCTCTGGTCTCAAATGTTATCGCTAGTAATGCAGCCTACAGGCACGATAATATGACACGCGAGAAGTGTCCTGAGTGCGGGAAATACATGCTTGAGGTTAACGGCAAAAAGGGACGCATGTTGATCTGTCAGGATAGAGCCTGTGGGTACAGGAAAAGTCTTGCAATTATATCTAATGCTCGATGCCCTGAATGCCATAAAAAAATGGAGATACGCGGCGAAGGAGAAAACAAGTCCTTTTACTGTTCTTGTGGTTATCGTGAGAGGCTTGAGGCCTTTAGCAAGAGAAAGGGCGAACAGGTAAATAAAAAGGAGGTTGTCAAATACCTAAGGCAGCAGGAGGACGAAAACATTAATTCGGCACTGGCAGAAGCACTGGCAAAGCTCAAAAAATAATATGTTAAAAGCGGGTAGGTTAATAAACCGCCCGCTTTTATGTCCATTAGTGGTGTTGACAAAAGGTCAACAGCTTTTATTTGATCATAACAAATGAATGTTGTTTTCTGCACAAGCCTCAGCCATGTCATCAGGCCACAGCGATGATTGAACCTCACCGATATGCGCCTTACCAAGAAAGAACATGCATATTCTTGACTGTCCAATTCCTCCACCCACTGTATATGGCAGCTTTTTTTCAATTATATCCCTATGGAACGGCAATTTACTTCTATCCTCGCAGCCTGCTATCTTAAGCTGCTTAACAAGCGAGTCCTCATCTACTCTAATTCCCATGGAGGAAACCTCGAACGCCTTGTTCAGAACAGGATACCAGAACAATATATCACCATTTAGCTCCCAGTCATCATAGTCAGGAGCTCTTCCGTCATGCCTGATTCCCGATTTCAATGCTCCGCCTATCTTCATCAGGAATACAGCCTTCTTTTCCTTAGTAATAGCATCCTCTCTCTCCTTGGGAGATAAACCGGGATACATGTCTTCCAGTTCCTGAGTTGTAATAAAGAATACTTCCTCCGGCAGATACCCTTCCAGCATTGGGAATGCACTTAAAACCTTATCCTCTGTTTTCTTGAAAACAAGGAATAGCTGGAGCACTATACTCTTTAGTGTTTCTTCATTTCGTTGGCTTTTATCAAGAATCTTTTCCCAGTCCCATTGATCCACATAAACAGAATGCAGATTGTCCAGCTCCTCATCACGGCGTATGGCATTCATATCTGTGTATAATCCCTCTCCAATGGCGAAGCTGTAGCGTTTTAACGCCATTCTCTTCCATTTCGCCAACGAGTGAACAATTTCTGCACAGTTGCAGTCAGCATCAGGTACGTCAAAAGAAACAGGTCTCTCTACACCGTTGAGGTTATCATTTAAACCGCTCTCCGGCTTGACAAACAGCGGAGCTGATACCCTTGTCAGGTTCATTTCCTTTGCAAGCATATTTTCAAAATTATCTTTTATATACTTAATCGCGATCTCAGATTCTTTAATATCCATACATGGCTTATATCCTTCTGGTATAAGCAGCCTATCACATTTAAACATAAAAAGCCTCCTACAACAATATAACTCAATGTGTAATAAAGAGATTATACCATTGATTCGGCCTGTTTCAACTATTTTTGAAAGATCACTTTAAAATAATTTCTTTTACTCTTTTGAGATTACTTTAAAATTTTATGCATCTGATCAAAATTACTGTCTGATGATACTAATTCCTTTCTGACATTCAGCGTCACAATAAATTCAGTCTTTTCGGAATCACTGCTTACCGAAATATTACTATTATTCCTTGTAATAAGCTGTTTTGTTATGAAAAGTCCATACCCACGCTCTGAATTGCCGGCCTTTGAAGTAATTCCCTGCTCAAAAATATGATTAATAAAGTTATGAGGTATCTGTGGTCCATTATTAGAAATCGAAAGATAAAATAAGTCGTTATTAATGTATGTCCTTATAGTTATTTCCTTTTCCATATTACGCACATTTCCTAACGATAATATAGACTCTATAGCATTATCGAGTATGTTGCCCATAATTCCTGCGATGTTTTCCTCATCAATATCGGCTCGTGGCAGCTCCACATCAGTACTGACTGAAAGCTTAATATCATTTTCAAAGCATAAATGACTCTTTATAGCCAACAAACCATCAACATAATCATTACCTGTATTATAAAAATCATATGACCTTTCATAGCTTGATGTAAACTTTTTCAGATAATTCTCTATGCTCTCTAGCGCATTAGGTTTATTAAGCCTGCATAATGCATATATTGTCTGCAAATGATTCATAAAATCATGCTTCTCACAGCGTATTACCTTAACAACGTCCTCAAGGTTTTTTACATACTCCTCAAGTATCTGCTTTTTATACACTAGCTTCATTACCTTATCTCTTTCGCGTATGTTGTATATTGACAGCACAATACTTAAAATATAAAGTGCACACAGTAGGGCAACAAATAATTGTTTGTTCTCATAATAGCCTATACCATAACTTACACCAAGAATAATTATAATTAATATGAAAAGCTGTAAAACCATGAGCAAATATATATTGTAGCTGGATTTTGTAATATTGATTTTCAAACTTCGGTTGTTAAGCACGTATATTATGACTGCCAATGTAAGCTGGACTGCCTTTGATACCCATATTATCATCGTTCTGTATGTGGGATTTTGTACTATACCTTCAGGCGGCACAGACAATACTATTAAAAATATAAAAAATATAACAACATATAAGATTATTAAATAAAATGCTGTAAAGACAACGGCAAATGCTGTATTACTCATATTTGTCTTTGAGAAATAGCTAAGCAAGGGTATTGATATTGCCATTATTACAACTGTATCAAGAGATAACGGGATACAAACAGATATGATCGCACATGCAATAATATATATCAATCCATAGATTGCACATTTCAACCTATTTTTTTCAACTAATTTTTTCTGCGATGTAAATGATATAAAGAAAAGAATGAATATAATAGCATCAACAGTATTTAAGCCAATATTTGCCAATAGCTTTGTATCCACATGGCACCCCCCTCTATGATATTTCTGATGAAACGCCAAGACTATATGAAAAAATTCGACATATAATTACTCATGAAGTAAAAAGGAAATACATATACTACGCTCCAATCAAATATAGCCTGTGCAATTTGATGTTATGTGGATATTATACCATAGGGTTGTATGTTTGAAAATACTGTCGAAATGACAGATATATTGTCACAATGAGTCAATTCGCAGATTGTTAATGCTGCCTTGATAGCTAATAGAAATAGAATATATACTCAGCAGTTACGGGAATCATTCAGAGGTTTCAAACCTGAGGATTGTCCTGCACGTGTGAGAATTTCCTTTATAGTTAGTTTATCTATTTCATCACTTATCCGTAAAAGTTCATCGCATAAAATAATATTTCCGTTATTAACATATTGTTTTGTCTCTTCCGTAAGAAGCTCAGCTCTCAAATTATTTTTTCCCATAATATTACCTCATTATTAAGAGAATATATATAATAATTCGAAAAATGATTACTTTTTTTGGGTGTATTTTTATAATATTGATATTATTTATGATAATGATAATATTTAATTATAACTACAACATCTAAATAGAAAGTTGGTGATTTGTTTTGTATATTGAGAAACTGAAGAGGCTGATAGAATCCAGCAGCAATATTGTATTTTTCGGGGGTGCAGGAGTATCAACGGAAAGCAATATTCCGGATTTTAGGAGTGAGGATGGCATTTACAGAACCATCAGCAAATATGGCAATTCACCTGAGGTAATTTTAAGCCACTCTTTCTTTGTAAATAACACGGAGAAGTTTTATGATTATTACAAAAATAATATGATATACAAATCGGCAAAGCCAAATAAGGCTCACCTGGCATTGGCTGGATTGGAGAGGCAGGGAAGACTCAAAGCGGTCGTGACACAAAATATCGACGGACTTCATCAGGCTGCCGGCAACAGGAATGTACTTGAGCTTCACGGATCAGTTCACAGAAACTTTTGCACCGGCTGTGGCAAGTCATTTGACCTAGAGTATATAATAAACTCTCCAAATATTGTGCCATTATGCGACATGTGCGGAAAGATCGTCAAACCTGATGTAGTTCTTTATGAGGAATCCCTTAATATGGACACCATGAGTAAAGCTGTCTCATTTATTTCAAAGGCAGATGTGTTTATTGTTGGCGGGACCTCACTGGCTGTATATCCTGCTGCCGGACTGATAGATTATTACAGGGGAAGCAAACTCGTACTTATAAATAAATCCGCTACACCATATGACAGAAAAGCTGATCTTATCATAAATGATTCTATAGGCAAGGTGTTATCTGAGGCTGCTGCGAATACATACTGATTTATCTGGTATAGTGTTCTGGCACTGCAACACAGAAATTTTGTCAGTTACTGCCTAAGCTGTTTGTTGTAAATGTTTATGTGGCTATAAAATTACTCTTAGGCCGGCATATACTTCTATGAATTCAGTGCATTACAGATTGTTATACTCTGAGAACAACCTTTTTGCAGAAATCTTATGCAACATTTTCAATTTATGCATCTCGTCTACATTTTTCTCTTTGTAAAAGTAACATTAAATTATTTATTTTGTAACGATTTTTTAATATATAAATGGTTATAAAGGGGTAAAATATTGACGAAGATTTATATATACAAATGAAAAGATTAACATGCTGCCTTAGGGAAGGTGATTTTATGGAAAGGTTCAACAAATATATTAGCATGCTAATTGAAGTGGTTATAATGTGTCTTATTTATTTAATAGTAATGCCTGTCAGAATACTGTACAATCTTGGTAACAGACTTATTTCCAGGTAATGTCATTACATGGAGATTGATTGTTTCAACTCTTTGTAGTATAATCATATCTGCGCTTTTTGTAAATATGAGGTTTAAGCAGGAGGATCATCCATTGAAGACCAATGCGCATGAAGCAGGCATGGAGCATTTGACACTTCATGAGCAATATATGTTTCAGGCTCTGAAGGAGGCTGAAAAAGCCGGCAAGTATGGAGAAATACCCGTAGGAGCTGTAGTGGTCAAGGATGGAGTGATAATTGCCCGCGGGCATAACGAGAAGGAATGCAGGAAAGATGCGACGCTTCATGCTGAAATGACAGCAATAAGAAGGGCTAGCAAGAAGTTAGGTTCGTGGAGACTTTCAGGCTGTGATCTGTATGTAACGCTTGAACCATGCACCATGTGCGCAGGAGCAATAATACAGGCTAGGCTTAGGAGCCTTTACATCGGCACCTCGGATTTAAAAGCGGGTGCAGCAGGTTCGGTAATAGATGTCTTTAGAGAGAAGGCCTTCAACCACAGGGTCGAGGTAAACTGGGGCGTATTGGAGCAGCAATGCTCTGATGTATTAAAAAGCTTTTTTATCGAGCTTAGAGCTGCGAAGGCAAAGGCCGATAAGTAGCAGTGTGAATTTATTATAATGCGGCTTGTATTTGAGAGTTGCACTAAAAATGCCATAGTATGGCTGACTTGAAAATCATGTTAAAGTGATTTGGATACAGTCATTTATGAGATAAATTAAATATGGAGAGGTATCGAAGAGGTCATAACGGGGCTGACTCGAAATCAGTTTGCGCGCAAGCGCACATGGGTTCGAATCCCATCCTCTCCGCCACATTTCGTCTGCAAAGCCTGATTTATCAGGCTTTTCGGCGTTTCTAGGAACTTTTATATTGTACTTGCGGGGGATTGAAAAGAGCCGATAACTACCAGCTTTTCATTTTCTTCAATGCTGCTCTGGTAGTTGCGGATGTAGTCGTTCACATCCGGGCCTGCTCTTTGAACATTTTATAATAATGAAATTCAATCACGCCACTCAATAACATCCCTCATACTTTTTCTTGGCCTGGCAAAAGGGGTTTCGTCCGCATATCCTACGGCCATTGCTGCAAAAAGTTCTCCATCAACGTTTAAGCAACCGCACAGTTCCTTATATGCGAAATAGGTATCGCAAATCCATAAGCTGCCCAACCCAAGTTCGGTAGCTGTAAGTGTCATGTTCTCAATTGCTGCGCCAATTGATTGAGCATTACAGATTTCATAAATGCGTTCTTCGGGATTCAAGGAAGAATGAATATCTATTCCAAGCGAATTAGCAATAAAAATAATAATGGGTGCCTGCTCCATGATTTTCAAGGTATATTCCGCACCACTGAGATACTGAGCGCTTTCCGGAAGAAGAGGGTATTCTTTTTCTCGCTCTAATCCTCTACCCATAACTGCAAGCATACTCTTCTTTGCACTCCCAGTCGCTACAATGAATTTCCATGGCTGACGATTTTTTGAGGATGGCGCAAGCATTCCCGACTGTAAAATTTCCTCTATCATCGGTTTAGGTACATCTATACTTTTATATTTCCGTATGCTGCGTCTGTTTGTTATGGCTGGCAACATTTTCGTCATCCTTTCTTGCAATCAAATTACTACTTTTTACCATTATATCGCAAAGTTCCATTGCTTTCCACCGTCCTTATACGAGTATTAGCTGTGGGCGCGTTGTTGATGCTGGGTTACATTTCTATTACTCTTTTAGCTCAGAGAGAATTTTTTAGAGCTACTGATACCGATTTTCTAATTTGTCTTGCCCATGACATTAAGACGTTTAAGGATTTCTTTTTTCATAGACTTTGATTTTCCAAAATCTCATGATACCGCTTTGTTGCTAATACACTTGGTTTACCCATTTGACAAAAAGATAGCTTTGCCAGTTTAGGCACAATACGCTCCACCACGATTTGACCGTTATCGGTTTTTGATTTGAGTGCTTCAAACGCCTCAAGGAAACGGCTGTCGTTTTTTGCATAGTTGTAAAACGATAAAACATATACATACTTAAACAAATTGTACCCACGGAATGGGTATTCGACTTGCATAAACAGTGTGCCAATCCCATAATGGCAGGGGCCAATTGGTTTGCGTATAACCCAATGTTGCAGCAAAAACTCTACGGCTCTATCGAGTGCAGGCTCATTGCCCAAGTACTTGCTAAAACGAAATGCGTTAAGCGCATTAAGTGTAGGTTGCCAATTCTTTTGCCGTTACCTTCTCTTTTTCTAAAAGGATACATAGTACCCCGAACATTCGGTTACTTTTCATTTTTACTCACCCTATCGCATTATAAAAAACAAGACAAACGATGTCAACTTTTATGAGGACAAATATGATTTGATAATTCCTAATTATAGCAAGGTGAGCAACCGAATTGGTAGTGGCAATACTTTTGGGAGTATCCTCACCGATAAGATGATTTTTTTAGCAGGCAATAAAACAAAATGAAACATGACAGTCTGTTGTCTTATTTTTCTATTATGCTTTATTTGCTAGTGATAAAAAGAAAAGTAGTAGATGGAGGAATGAAAATGGAATACAAGCAAAGACTATATCATTTGTTTTCGGCATGTGGTTTGAATTGCGGTTTATTCCTCGTCATCAAACAGATGGAATATCTAAATGTCCCGGATGTGCAGGAGAAGGTTTTATGACAAAACCTCCTCCTTGTGGAGTTTTATCTTGTTGTCAACGCCACGGCCTTGAACACTGTTATCTCTGTGATGAATACCCTTGTAAAAGTATGACGGTGCAGACACCGTTGACTCGTTTATTACTCATCAGAATCAGTTTAAGGATTTAGACAACGTAAAAAAAATAGGACTGGACGCTTATCAGGCTGAACTGAATGAAAAGGCAGAAATATTGCAGAATTTGCTAGAGAACTACGACGATGGGCTGAGAAAGAACTTTTTTTGCATTGCGGTTAATCTTTTAGAAAGAAAATCAGATGAGCTTATTAAAGAAAAGTCTGCAATGGCTGTACGCCTATTCCAAACTATGGCAGATAAACGAAATATTGCGCTAAAACTTAGAAAGAAGTAGAACTATCATTGGCCTGTATTCCATTAATAAGCCAATACGAAGCATCCATTTTGCCTGTCTACGTCCAGAAATATTTAATAAGCAATTCTTATAATTATAAGCCAGACTGTGTCAAAAGTTCCTCACCCATAGCGAAGGCGATGGAAAATGGTAACTCAGTCGAGTATAAGCAGATTATCCTTTACTCGGTATTATATAGACTGGAGCGATGCTTTTCTCTATAGCATATGTATCAAATGGGTTGATTATGGAAACGATGCCTTCTCTGATAATTGTATTCGTTTCCTTATTGATTCTGACTTCGGTAATATCCGGAACTTGTTTTACGCACACAATAATATTCAATTTATTCACTTGCTTCTTATCGAAGCCAAAAGAACCAGTAAACACACTTAATGGAATAAAGCTGCCTGCTTGCTGTTTGGTAAGTTCAGCGAAATGAATTCCCATGAACGTAATATAGTTTGGGCTATGTTTGCAGATGAAAAATACAAACAGTTATATCCTGATTGGACTCTTTACACCAAGAGTTTGCTCGGCCGGTTTCGTTCAGCATACGGACAATACATTCAAGATTCCTGGATTGCTCAGTGACGACCTAAAAGCACGAAGCGAAGAGTTCAATCAGTGGTGGCCTTTGCATGATATCAAAATGATACAGGTATTAATAAGCAGTTGAACCATCCTGATGTGGGGTTATAATATTTTTAAGTCAGTAATTTTAATATTTCTGATAATTTTGGTCTAAAAATGATTGTACATGTACCTTTACCAGAGACGGAGATTGCTGAAAAATGAAAATGCTGCTTAAAAGAGCCGATAACTATGAATGAAATCACAGTTATCAGCTCTTTTCAATATGGCTAATTAACACAACATCAGGGTAATCATCATATTGTTTTAATGACAAACAGAAACCATCGGTTTTGTTCAAATTCCAAGCAGCTGCCGTTTCTTTGCGTCAAACTCCTGCTGAGAAACTATACCTTCTTCCATGAGGGCCTTGTATTTCTTGATTTCCTCAATGACATCGATAGGAGTGGCCATGACCGTATGTATTGGCTGCGTTCCCGCTGCGCCAAGGCTGACAGACTGCTCCAGCACTCCGGGGAAGGAAACCGTCTTGAATGCTGCTACCAGCTTTTCAATTTCTTCAATGTTGCTCTGGTAGTCGCGGATGTAGTCGTTCACATCCGGTTGGGAATTATTAAATCTGGGGCCGTCCATGTCACATTTGATCACTGTCCAGTAGGGATGGTCGAAATGCAGCTCCACGTTAAATGCCCGAAAGGGTTCCGGTACATCAAAATACTGCACTGGTGCCGACCCGTTTGCCTTGCCGTCATCTAGCTTGTCAAGGGCACGAGTCATCTGTCTGCTCATCATATACTGGGAGATTTGCGGCGCCATAGCCATGGCTCGCTCCGGCACGGTACTGGTATAGCGGCGAATGCACTCCGCCGAGCCCTCAAACAGGGGAGAGCTGTCCTCTTTGATGGTAAAGGATTTTAGATGCTTACCCTCAAACACTGTTTTGTCCGGGTTTTTGCTCATACAGAACAACTTGTTCTGGCAATCAAAGATAATTTTGGTATCCAAAAGACCAAAGTCAATTCGTTGTGAAATCACAAACTGATTTTTCAGCAATTGGTTTTGATCGTAAAACACTAGATATTCCTTAAATCCCCGCATAGTCAGATTGTTTGCTTTGTTGCTCTCCATATCGATCTTGCCGTAGCAAGTGTCACAGATGTATTCGCCCTCGATCTTAGATGGCAGAAACCACGAAATCTTGCCGCCGCAGATGGGGCAAGGGGGTTTTTTAGAAAACAAGCCCATAATCATTTCCTCCTTAATATATAAATAATTATCTAGTTCCGCCGCCAGAACTGCCGCCGATGGAGCCGCCGCCTCCGCCAAAGGAAGCAAATCCGCCCCCGCCGGCGCTGCGCTTTTCCTGTTCCCGCTGTTGTTCGGCTATCTTCATATTGCTGTAAAGCAAGTAGTGATAGGAGTAGGCTGTAACCATACTTTGGGTGTATTTTGTCAACTCGGAAGAAAGCGTCGGATATAGCTCTTTCATTTGCTCCGCCACCTGATCGGCGATGCCAAATAGCATGGCATAGGTCAGCAGCTCCCGCCAAATCGGAATTTCCTTAATACCTCGCTCGGCAACCAGTGAAAAATCTGTCAGATACCGTTTGAGCCCCATCAGCTCACCCAGCTCTTGTTCACCGGCCGGCGTTAGGTCGGCGAGCTTGGCAGGCATATTCCACTGTTTTAAGCATTGCTTTTGACTTAAATAGGCTCTGCCTGCGCTGTCGCATTTCTGTATGTAGGCACGCAGCAGCTTTTCATTTTGACTTGCAAAGTGTTCCAGCTCTTTTGCCTGTAAGGTGGCATCCGAACCTGCCGCGCCTTCCAATACTGTATAAAGGTACTCGTCATACTCGTTCATTTTGTCATGACTACTGCCCATGAGCTTCAGATTGACTGTTTCCTTGATCTTGCCCATAAAACCGACCTGCTGTGTTTCCACAGGTGACAAGCAACCCAGCTGAATCAGCCGCAGCATTCCTGTGGCGAGAATCGCACCATCCTCACACACATCAAAAATCCTCCCCAATGCATAGGTGGCACTTAGTACGCCCTCGTTGGGGATATCCCTGAAATATCCGAACCGCTCTGCTAATCTTTGCCTTTTTTTCTCTGCGCGCTTCTTTTTCATCCTGCTAATCCAAATAATCAACCCGATGGGAAGTCCAATGGACAGCAACACAATGACAAACGCTATAAATGTAGATACTTCTTCTCCGGTGTTGTCGTAATCACTGCCCTCAAAGGCTTTTTCCCTCAAGTCATCAAAACTCCCCGGCTCTTGTCGTGAGGGAGACATAATTTCCTTATCCAGAGAAAGCAGTACTGTCACATGGTTCTCTGTGGAGAGCGAGGTGTCTGTGTAGGCAAGGATACTTCCATCTGCAAACTCTACCTTGCCATCAAAGCCAAAGCCCCATACGTCGGCGATCTCATCGGTTATAGGTGTGCCGTCCGCCAGCCGGATCTCAACCTTCACATCGGTGGGAGTGGTATTCATTTGATCATTTACGAATCGGAAATTTACGCCGTCCTTATCGCTGTAGCTGCTTACTACATTATCCAGCTTATATTCAATGGTATATTGGTTTTGTCCATATCGGCTGATGCCGAAGCAGATTTCATACCCACTGTCTGTAGTATGGATGCCGCATTTCCTTGCCTTTTCTTCAAAACTCCAGTCAATGTTCCATTCCGGCACTGTATCATAAACACCATTTTGGTCAGTGACCTTTAGCTCACTGATAGTAAGATAATTGGGTGCATTCATTGGTATGTAGCTTTCTGTGCCTTCATCAAACCGGCCTGACCAGCTCTGCACAACGTACATTGAGCCGTTCTCATAAATGACGGCCTCAATATCTATAGTATCCACCCGATTCGCTGCAAAAGCAGGGAGGGGGAGGGCAAGTAGCAGGACAATGCATAGAATCAGGCTGATAACTCTTTTTTGCATAGAGCACCTCATTTCATGCTTGGCATATTTGCCTTAGCAGCTTGCTCCACAAGATACTCTCTTTGCCGAAAGCCTAGCACTCCGGCAACCATGGAGACCGGGAACATTCGGATTTCACGGTTGAGCTTGGTTACGCTGTCGTTGTAAATCAGGCGGCTGGTGCGCACCATGTTTTCAAAGGTCTGCACTGCGTCCATGGTTTTGATATAATTTTGGTTTGCCTTTAAATCCGGGTATTGCTCCGTTACCATGGCAATCCTGCCCAAGGCTTCGGAAATAATACCTTCTTGGCGCAGCACATCATCCGGTGAGGATTTTGCTGTAATCACGCTTCTTCTTGATTTGATCGTCTCAATCAGCGTTTCACTTTCGTGCTTGGCAAAGCCCTTTGTCAAATCCAAAAGGGCTGTCAGAGCATCGAAGCGACTTGACAGCTGCACTCCAATCTGGCTCATGGCATTATTAATATTCTCATCCAGGACGATTAGTTTACGCTGGGTAGAGATGATCCATAGGACAATGACTGCGATAATTACGATGATTGTGATTAAAGTTGGTAGCATAATAAAGTCTCCTTTTTTATTTTTATTGGTGCTTAGACTCATATTTTGTCAGTCTGCCTATTTTGCGGCTGCATTTATCTATCCAATATCCGGGCTTCCTGCATTGCGGCAGAACATCTGCCTATTCCTCCTTCATTTCGTATGTGACCTAACGTGGTGGTTTATCACTGTTTTTCAAGAACAAAGCTCTGACTTTTGTCGCTTGCCTTCGCCCAGAGGATCAGCGCTGTGCCGCGCTTCATTTTGCCTCCGGAAACACCCACATACAGATCGTTTTCGTCTTGGATACAGTAGGTGCCGTTGCTGTTATCCACAAGCGTGAAGCTGGCAGCGACGGTGCTTTGGACCAGATTGTCGCCCTTTCCGCTAGCGCCTATGGTCTTATTGCTGTGCAAAGCGGTGAGTGTATACCTTCCGCTCCCTATGGACGTAAGGGTGAATTTTTGGTTGTTTCCACCCGTCTCGCTCCATAGGATGACTGCGGCACCGTTATCCTTGCTGCCTTCATTGATATCCAAAATGAGGCTTTTGTCTGCTGCGGGCCTTATCTTATAAACACCGTCGTCCAGGATGGTGTGTGCAGACGTGTTAGGGGTGGTGGAGGGGTCCTCATAGCCCTTGCTCGTATCCAAAGTGGCTGTTCCGGTTGTCGCGTCATAGCCCACATATATGTCGAAAACTTTCATTACATCCCGGAGCTTGAAGTAGTTGTTGCCGTTGATATTGTAGGCGGTGAATGGTGTTTGTACGCCATTTACAAAGACGGCGGAGGTAGTGAGTGTGGCAGTCTTGCTCCCCGATCCTCCTTTTGTCATCTCACCACCCGCCGGGGTGTAGGGGGAACCGGTCTTCAGGTTGATTGCATTACGTGCCTGATCCCAAGTGACTTCGAAGTTTTTTACGGTACCGTTGATCATAGCAGCCAGATCACGGAGCTTAATGTAGTTGTTGTTGTTTATCATATAGGAGTCCACCGCTACACTCTTATCATTCACTTCCAGCTTGGTAGGCGGCGGTGATGCTATGGACGTGGCAGGTGCAGGTGTAGACGGGGTAGGGGCCTCAGGTTTTTTAGGCTCAGCAGGCTTCTTGGTTTCCACACTTACTGTTATTTTACAGGTAGCCGACAGATTACCCACCTTTGCGGTGATGGTGGCCGTGCCTGCCTTTTTGCCGGTGACAAGGCCTGTGGCGCTAACGGTGGCAACAGCTGTGTTGGAGGAACTATAGCTCACCGTACCTCCGGCCCCGGCAGGAATCAGTGCTGCAGTAAGCTGGAGCGTCTTGCCCACCTCCAGTGTGGCGTTAGTTTTGTCCAGATTGATACCAGTGGGATTAATATTGGATACTGTTATTTTACAGGTAGCCGAAAGATTACCCACCTTTGCGGTGATGGTGGCCGTGCCTGCCTTTTTGCCGGTGACAAGGCCTGTGGCGCTAACGGTGGCAACAGCTGTGTTGGAGGAACTATAGCTCACCGTACCGATAGCCCCGGCAGGCTTGAGGGTATACTCCAACTGGGTACTCTGGCCTACCTTAATTCCCGCTTGGGCGGGGGCTAGTGTGATGCCTGTAAGGGTGGGCGGTGCAACGGTCACGACACATTTAGCCGAAAGGCTTCCCACCTTTGCGGTGATTGTGGCCGTGCCCGCCTTTTTGCCGGTGACCAGGCCTATGTCGTTAACGGTAGCAATCGTAGTGTCGGAGGAGGTATATATTACAGTATCTGTAGCTCCGGCAGGGATAAGAGTGGAGGTAAGCTGGATCGTCTTTCCCGACTCGACTTTAGCAACAGTCCTGTTTAGTGTAATACCATTTGCGGAGGGCTTCTCCACAGTGACGACGCAGATAGCCGACAGACTACCCACCTTTGCGGCAATGGTAGCGGATCCCTCCTGTCGAGCGGTAATCAGCCCGGTAGGAGTCACGATGGCTACATTGTTGTTTGAGGAAGTATAGATAATCGTTCCCTGAGCGTCGGCAGGCTCCCGTATGGCGGTGAGCTGGAGCGTTTTGCCCACCTCCAGCGTGGCGGCGGCCTTGTCCAAGGTAATATTGGCTATATTGGGAGCGGGGGCCGGCAGGGGCTGGGGATAATTGTTGGGATCTGTCTTTTTTATTGGCTTCAGTGCTTTGCCCAAATCAAACTCCGCCGGCGTTTTGGCGGGAATAAGTCCGCTGTCTGAGGTAATGGAAGCATCCACATTGTTCAGGCTAAAAAATGTGACAAAATATTGAAAGTATGTGGTGCCTTTTCTATCGTTTATCCTCACGCGGTATACTTCATTTAATCCAATATTTATGTGCTTCGGCTTAAAAACAATACAGTTTCTTTGCCCCATACCGGTAGTATAGGGATAGACAACTCCGTCGTAAAATTCGAAGCCGCTTTGGCCGCTAAAGCTCCACTCTTCGCCGTCATTGAGCCGAGTCAGGTTGATAGATACATCCTCTTTGGGGAGAGACAGTTTTTTGTCAAAGGAAATGCTCCAGGAATAATCGCTGTTAAAGTATTCGATGGGCATATTTTGCGCAGGCCATGCAACACCATCATATGTGGCGGAGGAATTTTTATTATCGATAGAATACATCGCGCTATATTTATCAACTCTGCCAAATCCTGTCTGACTCATTTTAGGGTTTAGCACCCATCTTCTATGTCCCACATGTGTAGGATTGTCTCCATCACTATCTGCCATCCAACCGCTAATAACTACATCTTGCATGGTAGAAAAACCTATAGCGAGATTACCATTAGCAGCACCTTTGCTTCCCGATTTGTAAATGGCTTCATCCATATCGGCTGGCTTGGTGGGGAAATGAGTCATCTCGTTGTTAACAGCCATAACCAGCGCTGCGTCTTGAGAGTATTGTATGTAGTCGTCATTCAAATTCACATTATAATCTATGCCAGCAATATACCGCATGAAATTCACAGCGTTCAGTGCCTCTGCCTGGACAGTATGGGGTAGCTTTCCGGCTGCGTAGGGTACCGCCAAGGATGGCATTTGTTCATAAGAGCCCTGCACAGGACGATCAAGCCCCAGCTTTCTCCACATGGAGACAATTTGCTCTCTTGTGGGACTGTTAACTGTTATATTTTTGATTGCCTTGTCTTCAGGGAGAATAGGATCCTGTTCGCCGGGCATGTTTTCTGTTTCACCCAGCCACACATATCCGGTTGTTACCTTGGGCGTATCCCAGGTTTTTGCCCTTACCAACACGCCATTCTCTACACGAAACATGATATACACATTTATATCTTTAGGGTATGCTCGCTCTCCGGTCAGCTCGTTGATGCTGTACACCACTGGCCTCAAGTAGCTTGCTAACTGCCCATAACCTCCGCTGTGTACCTCTGCACCATAAATTATGTCATTGTGCTTCTCTCTGAATTCTTGAATCCTTACTTTCAGGGATGATGTTGTGGGGCAGCCCTTCAGGTAGATAACACCGTTAAAAGTTTCTTTGTTCTGCATCATCTTGAAAAAATGACCGGCACTATCTAACTCAACATAGTTGGGGTCGTTGGGGAACAAAGATGTTTCGGCCCCGCTTGCTGTACCCGGCAGCAAGAAAAGCATCATAACCAGGGCCATTGCCAGGGATAACCCTCGTTTCTTGATGGAATACATGAAGTACCTCCTTGTTTGATCATTGTTGTTTGAACAAGATGAAATCTCTTGATTACATGTTCTAATTTATCAAATATTTCATTTCAAAAACCATCTGATGCATGAAATATGTTTTTTTCGACATGAATCATAGTTTCTAGAATTAATTTTTTATGGTAAACTTATCTTAGAAAAATATAATCATACAGAAATGGAATAATGTTTATGCTGCAGATAGCAGTTTGTGATGATAATATTGACGAGCTATCCAATATGGTACAGATCATAAACCTATATAGAGTATCAAAAAATTTAAACTGCAAATATGTCGCTTTTTCAAATGGATTTGAGCTGGTATCGGCTTTGGAAAAAGGAAAGCGGTTTGATATATACTGTCTGGATATTATTATGCCGGGTTTTATGGGCATTGACGTAGCAAAGGAAATCCGTGGTTTTGACAAAACCGCGCCAATTTTATTCTTTACATCATCGCCCGAATTTGCCTTGGAAAGCTATTCGGTAAAGGCAATTAACTATGTATTAAAACCAATCTCGAAAGAAAAACTGTTCTTCACCTTTGACGAACTGTTGGAGCAGATAAAAACGGAAAAGGATGAGGATGCAGTTATTGTAAAGAGTAATGAGGGTATTCAAAAAATAATGATTTCCAATTTGGTTTTTGCCGAGGTCATCGGCAGAAATGTATTGTATCACCTGCGCTCAGGCAAGGTAATCGAATGTACGGAGTCTTTTTCCTCTGTCAGCGATAATCTTCTTAAGTATGGGTGCTTTATCAAACCACACCGCTCCTATCTTGTGAATATGCAGTATGTGGATACCATTGAAAATCATCAGATGACCTTACAGATCTTTTCCTCTATTCCTGTTGCACAGGGCAAGGCTCGTGAGATTAAACAGCAATATCTGAATTACCAAATGGAAGGGGAGTAAGTTAATGGATGAGTTGAATATGCAGGTGCTCATGAACACCTTATCCACTAATTATTTATACTGGTACCGTTACAAGGGGGGGACAAAAAAAAATGATAGCGACTGTCATTGAATTCTCTCGTTATTTTATTGCCTTGTTGTTCGGTGCGGCGGTTGCAGTCAGTTTTGCCGGAATGGCGCATACACGGAAAAATTATCTGGTTCTTGGGTTCTTTACAGTCATTTTATTTATTTTACAACTAGTATGCTTGATGTTCTGGGGTATGAATATAACCATGAAAATATATCCAATACTTTCTCATTTACCTGTTACTATTTTTATTTTACTTTACTTAAAGCGTTCATGGCTGATTTCATTAACCAGTATGTTTGTCTCTTTCCTGTGCTGCCAGCCTCCCCGCTGGATCGGTGCAGTTGCAGGCGGAGTTTTCGGCAGTGCTTCCATGGACCATGTTGGTTATATTGTGACTTCGTTTCTGATGTACTGGTTTTTGCAAAAATATGCGGCGAAATCGGTTCGGCATCTGATGGAACGCTCTGTTAAGTCCTGCCTGTTGTTTGGTGCCATGCCGGCTTTCTACTATCTTTTCGATTTTGCCGCCGTTGTTTACACCGATTTCATGTACAGTGGGACACGTGCAGCTGTACAATTTATGCCATTTGCAGCATCAACATTCTATTTTGTATTTGTCCTCCTGTACTATGGTGAAACGCAAAAACAAGTGAGTCTTCAAAGAGAGCGAGATAGGCTGGATACACAGCTTAGGCAGGCGCAAATAGAGTTTATTTCTTTGCGGCAGATGCAGCAGAATGCCGCGTCCTACCGGCACGATATGCGCCATCATTTCGCTCTTTTACAGGGGCTTGCATCCAAGGGATACATGGAGGAAATCAAAGAGTATCTACGGACTGCGCAGTCTGATATCGACGCCATCACGCCCATGCGCTTTTGCGAAAACGAAACCGTCAATCTGATTTTGTCTACTTTTGTAACCAGAGCAAAACAATCGGGGATTCTAATGACGATTGATGCGAAGCTGCCTGACTCACTTCCCTTCAGTGACACCGAGCTTTGTTCTCTATTATCAAACGCTTTGGAAAACGCCATAAAAGCTTCGGAGCATATACCTGAAATTGAAAAGCGAATCGTCCGGCTGCGTGTATATTCCAAGAATAACAAACTGTGTATTGACATTCGCAACAGCTATCAACATGAGCCGATCTTTCATCAGGGCCTGCCTGTATCAAAAGAGCAGGGGCATGGTTTTGGTACAAAAAGTATAGCTCATATTGTAGAAAAGCATGGCGGTGTATACCAGTTTTTGGCTAAAGACGGCTGGTTTATATTTCAGGCTACTACATAGAAGGTTGTTCTTTTTCTATAAAGCTTTCGAGCACGCATTTTTATTCTACTGTGTCTGCAAGCTGGTTTTACATTCTGATATGTTATTTGGCAACAGCTACTAATAATCTATACTTATATAATGATAACATTTCAATGTAACAGTCCTAGTAATATTATTAGAGCCCCTGCTTATGTCGGGACCGTAATTAAAGCTCGTTATTTAATATTATGATTTAGCATTATCTGTAAACTACGTTAACTGTTTAATTTACTACTTTGCTACAGTTTTACTAGAGTTTATGCGGTGAATTGATTTTGAATATCATTAGTGATAGAATACTCAGGTATATAAAAAAGTGAATTTTGTCAATTAGCAATAATAGAAATGGTTACATATCGCAGTTACTTGTGTGTGCATCCTATCAGGATTGTTAATGCTTAAGGGTGAGAAAACATTGAAGAAATCAAAATATGAAATAGATATGTGCAGCGGCCCGCTGCTTTCAAAAATAATTATATTCACGCTTCCACTGTTGCTTTCGAGTAATTTGCAGCTGTTATATAATGCTGCAGATGTAATTGTTGTAGGCCGCTATGCAGGGAAAGCGTCACTTGCAGCTGTAGGCTCAACAGGTTCACTGACAAACCTGATCGTCAGCCTGTTTATAGGCTTGTCAATAGGGGCAAGTGTGGCTGTGGCGCAGAATTATGGTGCAAATAAATGGAAGGATGTCAGTGAGGTCGTACATACTTCTATGCTCATCAGCATTATCAGCGGCATAGCGGTTGGTTTGGTTGGAGTTATTATGGCAAGGACGTTTCTTATAGCAATGGATACTCCTGCGGATGTTATTGATAAAGCAACGTTATATATGCGTATATATTTTGCCGGAATGCCGGCATCTATGGTGTACAATTTCGGCAGCTCAATACTGCGTGCCGTTGGGGATACTAAAAGACCTCTGATTTTCTTAACAATATCAGGAATAATAAATGTTATTCTTAATCTTATTTTTGTAATAGCTTTTGATATGGATGTTGCAGGTGTTGCAATAGCTACTGTGATATCTCAGGTGGTTTCGGCAGTCCTTGTTGTAATATGCCTTATGAGGTTTGATGGTGCTTGCAGACTCAGATTAAGAGACTTAAAGCTTCATAAGGATAAACTGATACAGCTTGTAAGGATTGGATTGCCGGCAGGTATACAAAGCTCATTGTTTTCTATCTCCAATGTTTTAGTGCAATCATCTGTTAATTCATTCGGATCAGTAGTTATTATGGCCGGAAATTCAGCGGCAGCAAATATTGAAGGCTTTATATGGGTTTCTATGAATTCTCTTCACCAGGCAGCCTTGACGTTTGTAGGGCAGAATGTAGGTGCAAGGCAATATGAGCGAGTAAAGCGTGTTACGGGTTTATGTGTTTCTCTTGTTGTAGTAGTTGGGGTAGTTCTTGGTGGTTTGGCACTTCTATTCGGTAAAGAGCTGCTTGGAATATATGCACCCGGTGAGGAAGATGTCATTGGGTATGGTATGATAAGGCTTACTATCATTGCCGGTACATATTGGACATGTGGAATCATGGATGTCCTTGTTGGAGTACTCAGGGGTATGGGAACATCATTTGTACCCATGGTCGTATCGGTAATAGGTGTATGCGGTGGGAGGATAATGTGGATACTTACAGTGTTCAGGGCTTATATGGAATTGAAAGTCCTGTATATTTCATACCCGATATCATGGGTCATAACAGCAATCATTCTATTATTATGTGTCTTTGTAGTTTATAAGAAGATGGTTAAAAAAGGTTCATTTGCAAGCACTGAAGCTATCAGTGTATGATGTGTTCATCTTCGCTAAAGCACTTCTATGTTTTTCTTAAAGCGTATAGCCTTTTATGCATACCTTAAACCTGGCATTTATGCCTTACGTGTCCTTATATCAAAATAAAAAAGGTTCTATATTTGCAAATACCAATTTATATGAGTAACAAGCATTTATGATTTGCCCTGATAAAAAAGCGAACATATGTTTGATATTTCTGAACTGTCGTGCTATAATTTATTCATTGATGAATCAAATTTTGCAGTGGCCGAATAATAATTGTAAAGTTATCGGCAGATTTAATGAGGTAGTACAATGGAGTTAATGGATAAGCTCAAGGTATTGGCTGACAGCGCAAAATATGATGTGTCCTGTGTTTCAAGCGGAAGCTCGAGGAAGAATACGCCCGGTGGTATCGGCAGCAGCTTTAGTTCAGGGATATGCCATACGTTTACAGCAGATGGAAGGTGCGTATCGCTGCTCAAGATCCTTTTATCAAACCAGTGTATTTATGACTGTGCATATTGCGTAAACAGAGTGTCCAATGATGTGCCAAGAGCAGCCTTTATACCCGAGGAGGTTGCCGCGCTGACAATTAATTTTTACAGGAGAAATTATATCGAGGGATTATTTCTAAGTTCGGCGGTAGTAAAATCTCCGGATCACACAATGGAGCTGATACTTCGAAGTATACAGCTATTAAGGGAACAGTACTGCTTTAATGGATATATACACATTAAGGCTATACCGGGAGCGGATCAGACTCTTATTGATAGAGCAGGCAGCTATGCAGACAGAATGAGTGTCAATATTGAGCTGCCGAATAGCGATGGGCTTAAGCTGTTGGCGCCTCAAAAGAAAAAGGAAGCTATACTTGGGCCTATGGATTTTATCAACTCCAGAATAAAGGAGACTGATGAAAATAAGAAGTATTTCAAGAGCACGCCAAGCTTTGTACCGGCGGGACAGAGCACTCAAATGATAATTGGAGCAACGCCTGATCATGATATCAATATACTAAAGCTGTCAGAAGGACTTTACAAGAAATTTGGTATGCGTAGGGTGTTTTATTCGGCATATGTTCCTGTATCAAACCATCCTGCACTTCCGCATGCAATAAAACCGCCTTTGCTAAGGGAGCATCGTATCTATCAGGCTGACTGGCTCCTTCGCTTCTATGGCTTCAAGGCTGATGAGCTGCTTGATGGAAGTCATCCTGATTTTGATGTACAGCTGGATCCTAAATGTGATTGGGCTTTGCGTAATCTTGACAAATTTCCTATGGAGATAAACAAGGCTGATTATTATGAGCTTCTTCGAGTACCCGGAATCGGTGTTAAGTCAGCGCAAAAAATCATCAAGGCCAGGTGTATCCAAAGCCTTGACTTTGATGCTGTCAAGAAATTGGGCGTGGTACTGAAGCGGGCAAGGTTTTTTATAACCTGTAAAGGTAAATATATTGATAAGCTTGGCGCTGATGAGACCTTTATTAGGACAAATATGCTTGTAGACAGGAATAAAGCAATACCTTCCGAAAGCAGCTTCACTCAGCTAAGCTTCCTTCCGCCTATACCATCTGCACTGGATAGGCTTCAGCAGCAGTGGAGTACTGCCGTGAACAAATCAGCAATATATCAAAAGGCAGATGAAGCTACGCTTCTTCCGGCTCATGAGGATATAATGGCAAGCGTTACAGGAGAATTATAAATGCTGACGTATATTTATGATGGAAGCTTTGAAGGTATCCTAACAGCAATATTCGAAACGTATTACAGGCATGAGGAGCCGGACTTGATTGAAGCTGAACAATGCATGCAGCAGGATTTTCTAAGTAAGTATGTATATATTAAGACTGATGCGCAGAAGGCTGATCGTGTATACAACTCAATATGGCAGAAGATTTCCGGGGAAGCACTTAAAAATGTATACCATTTATATTTATCAGAGGAACCAGATGCAGGAACTACTATTTATAAATATCTCAAGCTTGGTTGGAAAATGGGGAGCAGAGTAGACCTTCATCTAGCTGATGACACTGTACGCAGGGTCGATGATATAAACCGAAGGCTGGGCTACGAGGTACACCGTATGCTTGGATTTGTGCGTTTCCGCCAGGTTGAGGGAGGCATCTTCTATTCTTCAATAAGTCCAGACAATAACATTGTTGAGCTTCTGGCGCCTCACTTTGCAGAGCGGCTTGCTGACCAGAACTGGATCATACATGATGTAAAACGGGAAATTGCCGCTATGTACAATATGAAAACATGGATAGTATCAGAGTTCTCTGCTGAGGATATTCCCAAGAATACAGCAGCGGAAAATGAGTATGTACAGCTATGGAAACAGTTCTTTAATACCCTTGCAATACAGGATAGAGAAAATCCTAAGCTTCAAAAACAGCTTATGCCTAGACGCTACTGGAAGCATATAACTGAAAAGTGGCAATAAAATGAACTAATAGATCAAATTACAATTTAAAATATCAACAGGCAATATATTTTTTATGATATAATAACCTTAATGTAAATAAAATATATATTAATCAATCTTTGAAAGAGTGATGGTGTTTTGTATTCTCATAAGGAATGCTTTTACGATGGAAAAGGCTTCTTAAGGAATCCCGGAGAAAAGTATTTTGATGCAGAGGGCTTTATGCGAGATACCTGGGAGGATTATTTTGACTACCAGGGCATATTCAGGCGACCCGATGACGAATTCTATGACAGTCAGGGCTTTCTTCGTCAACCGGATGATACATTTTATGATTACAAAGGAAATCTGCGGGAAAGATAAAATACTCCGCTTGAATTTTAATTCAAGCGGAGTACTGTAGAGCCATAGCTCAGAACATCTTTTTCTTATAAAGAAGGCCGCCTGCAAGTACGCATACTACAGCAGACAGTATCAGTATCGTCCAGAATGGAAACGTTGAGCTTACTGAGAAGGGAAAAGCAACATTCATCCCAAAGAAACTGAATATCATTGTGGGTATAGCCATAACTATTGTAACTGACGTTAAAAACTTCATTACTATATTAAGGTTATTTGATATTACGGAAGCAAATGCATCCATTGTTCCCGACAATATGTTGCTGTATATTGTGGCCATCTCTATAGCCTGCTTATTTTCAATAATTACATCCTCCAGAAGCTCCGTATCTTCGGGATAATATTTGACATGTTCGTATCTTGTAAGCTTCTCCAAAACAACCTCGTTTGATTTTAACGATGTGGAAAAATAAACAAGGCTCTTTTCGAGCTTGAGCATCTGTATTAGCTCTTTGTTTTTCATGGACTTATGCAGATCTTCTTCTATCCTGCTGCTGGTTTTGTCAATATGCTTTAGGTACTGAAGGTATCTTGTTGCGTTTTTGAAAAGTATTTGCAGTACAAATCTTGTCTTATACTGTGTTACAAAGGCTTTAACTCTGCTTTTCATAAAGTCATTTAAAATAGTATCATCCTTTAGACACACCGTTATTATGGCATGCTTGAGAATAATGATACCAAGCGGTATTGTAGTGTAGACATTAATTTTGCCTTCACTTTCAACAATTGGAATGTCCACGATTATGAGAGTCTGACCATTATCACTTTCAATTCTGGCCCTCTCCTCTTCATCAAGTGCTGCCCTAATGAAATCTACATCGGCTTCAAGTGCTGAGCTAACCTTTTCAATTTCTGCTTCGTTGGGATTTACAAGGTTAACCCAAACACCTTCTTCGAAGTCTTCGGTGCGGTTTATTTCTCCGTTGACTGTCTTGAAGATATTAATCATAATAACCACCCTCATTTCTAATAATATTGACTTTGAGGGCTATTATCATACCTTTAATTGAATACCCCAAAATCGGAAAATTCAGGCATGATAATAAAGCCCTTACGTAAGGGAACTATGGTGTTTTTACTACCACCAGGGTCGCTGTCCATGCCTTCACCTCCAATTTTTTAGTACAAAATAATTATATACCTATACAAAATATAATACAATCTATTATATTAAATTTTACGATTATGGTGCATATTCATTCGCATTTGGCGGATATATGGCAATACATTGAATTTACCCTGTGTTTGTTCAAATTCGAAGCTGAAGCTAATGATACCTTAACGTTGCTAACATTATATATACTGTCATATGATGTGTGATCGGTTTATAACAGAATTGTTTACGAATAGATTCTAAATATTATGCAAAAAAACAGACAGCCGAATGCTATCTGTTTTTTAGTACAAGGACATCTGCAGATAGAACTTATTCATCCTCATAACTTGATTGTTCCATGAGCAGATCATAAATTCTTTCTATTTCTTCGTATTCCTCGTATTGCTGATTTTCTTCATTCTCTAAGAAGCTTTCCAGGTCTGATACATCCTTTAATTCATAAGTAATATCTGTATTTTCCAGTAATTCGTTTACCTTGTCGAATAAATCCTGCCTATCAGCCATAAACTACCTCCTAATGTATTATTTATACGATTACATAGTATGACTAATAGTGCGACTTTTATGCAGGGTAAGTATAAATGAATTTCAAACTTTTCTATTGACTTTATGTCACATCATCTGCTACAATAGTAAAGCGCATTAGGAATAGCGTTCATATGGCGGCGTAGCTCAGTTGGCTAGAGCATGCGGTTCATACCCGCAGTGTCGTTGGTTCAAATCCGACCGCCGCTACCATTTTTTTATGGCCCATTGGTCAAGTGGTTAAGACACCGCCCTTTCACGGCGATAACAGGGGTTCGAGTCCCCTATGGGTCACCATAGAAGCAGGAGGACGCAAGTTGATCTTCGGCCTCTTGTTTCTATTAAAACTTTATGGGAGCTTAGCTCAGCTGGGAGAGCATCTGCCTTACAAGCAGAGGGTCATAGGTTCGAGCCCTATAGTTCCCACCAAAGCTTCGGCTTTGCGTAAGCAAAACGATAGCTAACCTTTAAAAAGCTTAACACAGTTAGGCTTTTTTTATGCGGCTTTGCGTAAGCAAAACGATAGCTAACCTTTAAAAAGCTTAACGCAGTTAGGCTTTTTTTATGCGGCTTTGCGTAAGCAAAACGATAGCTAACCTTTAAAAAGCTTAACGCAGTTAGGCTTTTTTTATATGGCGAAGTCGGTATAATCAACCTTTTAAAGGCTTCCCGCAGGGAGGCTTTTTTTATGCGGCTTTGCGTAAGCAAAACGATAGCTAACCTTTAAAGCATAAACTCCCATGAAATTATACTATACAGGAACGGTAGCAAGCCAGACCGGAAGGTCATCTGTGGACAAGCCATAATCATTCGGTATACCCCGTTGCTTCCTTATTATGGGCGATAATGAGTGAGTCAGCCTATTATAGCTTTTGAAGCTACCAATGCTCCAAAACTTAAAAGTACGCTAAGGGTAACATATAGTATTGCAGCTATTGCAGCGCCTTTTTGCATCAGGTCAAAGGTCTCCAGAGCAAATGTAGAGAAGGTCGTAAACCCGCCGCATACTCCTACCTTTAGCATAAGAACAACCTTAGGGTCGATGGTCTTGCTTCCCTGAGTTGAGAAAACGATTAGCCCAATGGCAAAAGCTCCGAATATATTGATACAAAGTGTTTTTATCGGAAATACAGTGCTTTCTGAAACTGGCAGCAATCCTATTAAGTATCTTAATACCGAACCAATGAAGCCCCCAATTCCGACAATAAGACAATTGAGCATAGCTACTTCCTCCTGAAGATTTTGAATAATGGTAGAAGTCATCAGCCATGCTGGCGGTTTTGGATAACCAAGGGAGAACTTCATTCCCGCTATTATATATAATCTTCTGATTTCCATGTATCTCTTGGCATCATTAAATCAAAATCGAAGCATAAAAACACATGCAACGTTACTAGTAATAGCTACCGGCATTTAAGGACAAGGACGCCATAGCCGCCTATTTTCATACTGTCCGCAGCATTGTTTCCTGTGAGCATGTCGGTCATCGGCTTTTTAACATTAATTTGGATTTCATAGGGCATATAGTTCAAGATGAAGAAGTAGCTGCTTCCATCCTTTGAGCGCACAGTTAATTCCGCTTCTTTTGGCAAGTCGATCCACCCAGCCCAGGGCGATGCAAGCTGCAGCTTTTTTAGAAATATCTCCGCAGTTGATTCACTAAAGCCTGCACCGAAATAATAAGCTGTTCCATGCCCTATTTCATTAGCTGCCAAAGCAGGCGCTCCATCGTAGTAATTCCCTTTAAAAGAGGCCAGAACCTTTGCGTTGCCAGTCGTTTCAAGTACATCATTGAATATAGGTGCATCTAGCTTTTCATTTTCCCAAACCGCAAATTCCGGTTCATCGGCAGGACCCAGACATGTATATTCAGAGACCCGGACGCCGCAGATTTCAGATGCAAAACCCGGCATCGGCCTCATTGGACAGCGCCCGTATTCATCCTTGTAGCCTGTGCGTGCACCCATAATCAATTTGCCACCCTGCTCCACATATGCTTTCAGCAGGTCTGCCGTTTCTTTCGTTAGAATAGTAGCATGAGGATAGACAAGTAAGCTGTATTTTTGAAGCTCAGCAAGAGAAATTTTTTTAGTTGCATTTGCCCCAATAAATACTATATCCATAGGGGTATGTGTCAGCTGTGCTGCCTGGAACCATCCTTCACTGCTGAAAAGATCCAAAGGTCCATGCCACTGGTCCTGTTCACCATCCCATTCATTGTCATAATCCTTTAATAGAGCAATATTTGCCTGATAACGGGAACCGGCTATTTCAGGTATTTTTAGAAGGTCGGTGTATATTGTCTTAAGCTCTGCCAGACGGCGATTGGGTTCGTTGGAGTAGTCGTTTAACCCGTGCCAGTAGATTTCTGTGCCTATCCAGCTGGTACGCCAGCGAAAATAGCTCACATAATCAGCTCCGTGAGCTATAGATTGAAATGTCCAGAGTCTCATCTGACCTGGTTTTGGTGCAGGCTGTATCATCCTGGAATCCCATCCCCCGGGGCCTGACTGTTGTTCCATGACACCGAAATTTGGAGATATGGATCTTGCCACCGAGAGTGACCAAGCATTATTGCGATCTTTTAAATTATTACTTTTTTTATGGTCTGTTCCTAATCCGAAGGCAAAATTCGGATAGCTGTCATATGTGATGAAATCCAGGGCCGTATCGGTCATTTCGTGGCTGTCCAGATGACCGAAAATTCCGTTTGTTGTTAAAAACTGGCCGGGGCGCAGATGCTTTCTCAGGATATCCGACTGAAGCCTGAGAAAAGAAATGGCGCTATATGAAATAAACCGCTTTTCCTCCAGTGCAAGGTGGGGGTTATTAGAATCATGGATACTGGGACGCTTTAAATAAATCTCATCCCAGGATGTATAGGTCTGGTTCCAGAATAACGTCCCCATGGCTTCATTCAAGGTATCAAGTGTTCTAAATTTCTGCTTCAGATATTCTCTGAAGGCAATGTGATCCGATTCGGAATAAAATTCGTTTGTCTCACAGTTCAATTCATTATCTATCTGCCAACCTATAACAGAAGGATGCGGACAGTAATGGTCAGCTAATTTTTCCGTTACACGTGCTACGAAACGGCGATAGACAGGCGAGTTATAGTTATAGTGCCTTCGCATCCCATGATGGTACAGTGTCCCATCAAGCTTTGCATTCAGCACTTCCGGGTATTTGTGGGTCAACCAGGCCGGAGGCGTTGCGCTAGGGGTACAGAATATAACTTTTATGCCGCTTGCTTTAACAAGCTCCATAAATCGGTCGAAAAAGTCAAAGGTAAAGACTCCTTCCATGGGTTCGAACTTATTCCAGGCAAATTCAGCGATGCGTATCACTTCAATACCGTGCTGGCGCATTCTTATAAGATCGTCCTCCCACAGCTTCTCCTCCCAATGTTCAGGGTAATAGCATACTCCAAGGGTTATTTTATCTAGCTTCATTGACTTTTCCATAATAAGCATGTACCTCCAAATTGGTCTTTACTGACACCTGCCAGAATTGACATAATATAGCTATACTCATATGATAAATTACTTTGATGCAGGCGTCAATATTAGTTTATTAGGAAAAGCTTAGGGACATTAAGTAGAATTATAAGTAATAGATTTTCCCGCTGATAGCAGAATATGAGTCAAGGCTTCATTACTACATTTCAGGGGTATGGTCCTCATAATAGAGCCCGTTAGAGTTAAAATACTCCATTAATTTATTTGCATTTGCAGCAGATAATTTTACGCTGTATTTTTTGGTGGGAGTCTCAAGACAAAATGTTTGATCATCACATGAAGTGTATTCTTAATTTGCATTTATATCAATAATGTCTCCTTCAAAACACACATAATTCTCTGCTATAATAAGCTAATATTTCTTGTTATTATACAAAAGCCGGAATGCCATAGCCTCTATGATTATGACATCCGGCTTTTATTAATGGCGTTGGCCGAAGGACTACAGCAAAAAGTCGAGTGGGTTCGATGCCCACGAGACTTTTAATAGCTTAATACTATAGATTTTTATAGCTAAAGTAATCAAAATCAGCCCATTTGCTTCTTGTATGGAGGTCCATTGCAAATATGCCAACGAAGGAGCCTGTAAACATCTGATGCGCATATTCATCGGCAAGTGCCGTCATATCAAGGTCAAGGCTTATAGGTGTAAATTCTTCGCCATTCTCACTATAGCTTAGTATCAGTGAAGGACCGTCAATATTGGCACGGAACCATATGTCTGAGCCGCTGTTTAGCTTAATTGGCTGACACAGTGCAGTAACTCTGTCCTGTGAGTATGAATATGCGCACACGCATTCTCCTATGTCCTTATCCATTGTCTTATATATCGCATAATGGTTATTGCTGTTGTAGTACACCGTCAGGCCGGCCATATGATGATAGCGCTCGGGAGAGAATTCAAGCTTCGTCTCCGCAATTGCATTAAATGAGGTCACGCGTCTGGCAACAAGGCTGACATTGTAACGGCTTGTGAGAGATTCACTGCCTCGCAGGCGAAGGAAGCCATTGCGCGAGGTAAGGTCTGCCCAATCAGGAGAAACAGGGTTTCTGGGAGAACACAAATGCAGACTCATATGTCCGTTGTTAAAATCACATTTAGGATCCTCAATAGGGAAGGTATATTCGGGAAGTCCGGGAGCAGGCGCTTCAGCTTTGGCAATGTTGCTTCCGTCGGCCATGCGGAGCCAACCGTCATCAGTCCATGTCATTTTCTGTATAGAGGTCTCACGTCCAAGATAGCATCTGCGCTGGGGGAGTATCGGCCTGCCGCACAGGTGTGCCATATACAGCTGCCCGTCCTGAGTTTCAACAAGTGAGCCGTGTCCAGCCTTCTGGACGCCTGCCAAGGGATTGCAAAGCTCAGCCATCATATATGGAGCAGCTTCGCTTGCAGTAAATTCCCATGCAGCGCTAGTCAGAATGGGATTCTTCGGATCAGGCTCATAAGGTCCTGTAACTGAATGTGAGCGCATGACTGTAACACAGTGGCCATAGCCTGTACCGCCCTCTGCTGTTATAAGATAGTATGTTCCGTTATGCTTGTATATATGGGCTCCTTCTACGAAGCTCCTTTTTGTTGCACCGCGGCTTATTTCAACAGGATTTCCTATAAGGCAGCACTTTTGTACATCAAATTCCTGTACAACAATGGAGCGGTCATCCTCTTTGCCCGGACGGAAATCAACATCCTTGTTCACCAGCCATTTTCTGCCGTCGTCATCATGAAACAAGGATGGGTCAAAGCCGCTTGAGTTCAAATATACCGGCTTGCTCCATTCACCGTTTATGTCATCCGTCCATATCAAATAATTGTCCACGTCAAAAAACCAGGAGTTAGTGCAGTGTACATTTGAATATATCAGATAAAATCGCTTGTCGGCTTCGCAGTAGCTTAGACATGGCGCCCATACTCCCTTAGAGGCTTCCTCACCAGTCATATCAAGATATTCTCTTGTTTTGAGTGCATAGCTGGATAACTCCCAGTTTACAAGATCACGGGAATGATAAATTGGTACGCCCGGAAACCATTCAAAGGAAGATGTGGCGATATAGTAGTCATCACCTGCGCGAATTATACACGGATCAGGGTTAAAACCGGGTAGAATCGGATTCTTAATTACAGCGTTGCCAGAAGGGCAGCAAGAGGATGAGTTGGGCTTGACACAGTTGAGATTTTTTTCAGTCTTCATAGTAGCCTCCGTTTATTGTTATCAAGTTAACATAAAGAAACAGTTACATATTAATTATAATTACTTATTTTTTCTATATCAATTAAAATTATGTTGATTTCTTGAAAAAACTTACGATATTTTTCAATGAAGAGGATTACAAGCTATAAATGCAAGAAAAAGTCATAGATGTTGAATCAGCCATAAAATCAAAATTATCCATAAACACAAAAAGCAGATCATAAAATAATATTAGCTATGAAAGAGACTTTTCGGAAAATCAATGCGTATATGTTAATAAATAAACATTTATTTGTACTTTTTAAAAGCATATAATGAGGTGAGAAGATGTCTTAACTCGTTGAAACACTATGAACCATATATGTTGTAAAAGTAATTCGCGCTATGTGAGAAAATTCTTCTATAAATGAAAAATTTTCTTTGAACTGAAGTGTTATAATTACTAATATAAAGGTAGGATAGGGGGTGTATTTTTAATGAGTTTCTTATTGACATTATTTGCAGCAATTAATTGGCCGGCTATAGTATGTTTAATTATTGGAATAATACTTGTTGTCATCGAAATGCATATCCCGGGCTTTGGTGTGCCGGGTATTGCCGGAGTGATACTTCTGGTTGTGGGAGTTATAATGTTTTCCAGCAGCATCCTTGAGGCGTTGATACTGGTCATTGTGATTCTTGCAATACTGGGTGTGGCTGTTGCTATTGTATACAGGTCAGCTTCAGCAGGTAAGCTTGGTAAACACCTTGTATTAAACGACTCACTGGAAAAGGACGATCAAGGCAGCTTCCCATCCGAAGAAGAGATTAACTGTTCTGTGGGAAGTGAAGGCAAAGCACTTACAGTCCTGAGGCCTGCAGGCAGTGCTGACTTTGACGGCGTAAAGGTGGATGTTATTTCTAACGGAGAATTTATTCCTGAAAATGCATTCATAGTTGTTACAAAGATAGAAGGCAATAAAATAATTGTAAAGCAAAAGACAGGAGAATAATCCTGTAAAAAAATAAAAGTCGAAAGGGGCTAATATTATGATAACATCATCTGCTTTTTTCCTTGTTCTAATAATATTCCTGGTCATAGTTTTCCTTGTCCTGTTCCTGAACTTTATTCCATTAGGACTATGGATTTCTGCGTTTGCAGCGGGAGTACATGTAAATATTATCACACTTATCGGAATGCGTTTGAGAAGGGTAAGTCCATCAAGAATAATACTTCCTTTGATCAAAGCTTCAAAGGCCGGACTTAATATCAGTGTTAACCAGCTTGAAGCTCACTATCTTGCAGGAGGTAATGTTGATAAGGTCGTAGATGCATTGATTGCCGCATACAGAGCAGAAATGGACCTTCAGTTTGTCAGAGCGGCAGCAATTGACCTGGCTGGAAGAGACGTACTTGAGGCAGTTAAGATGAGTGTAAATCCAAAGGTTATTGAAACGCCGAACATTTCTGCTGTTGCAAAGGACGGTATCGAGCTTCTTGTTAAGGCAAGAGTCACTGTTCGAACAAACCTTGACAGACTTATAGGTGGTGCAGGTGAGGCAACGATCATAGCAAGGGTCGGAGAAGGCATAGTAACTACAGTGGGCAGCTCAGGATCACATAAGGACGTGCTTGAGAACCCTGATTCCATATCAAGGACAGTTCTTTCTAAGGGCCTTGATGCAGGCTCGGCTTACGAAATTCTTTCAATAGATATAGCCGACGTGGATGTAGGAAGAAATATCGGAGCACAGCTGCAGACACTCCAGGCCGAGGCTGATAAGAATATTGCCCAGGCAAAGGCTGAGGAGAGGCGTGCAATGGCAGTAGCAAAGGAGCAGGAAATGAAGGCTCTTGTTCAGGAGATGCGTGCAAAGGTCGTTGAATCCGAGGCAGAGGTTCCGAAGGCAATGGCAAGCGCTCTTCAAAGCGGCAAGCTGGGCGTTATGGATTATTACGGAATGCAGAATGTCATCTCTGACACTCAGATGAGACAATCTATTTCTAAGATCAACAAGAACGATACTGAGGAAATAAACAAAAAGGCATAGGCCTCGTGACAGAGCAGTAGCTTAGGGCACATAGGGATAGTAGTGCTGCTGGCTATGTCGGGGATATGGAGAAAGATGTATAGTAATAGCAGAGATGAAGAAGTGAAATTGCTTAAACACATGTGGACATCACAACCTGTAACTTGTCCAAAGTGTGGGAATGCGGAGCTTGAGCTCCTGCATAAAAAGAAGAAGAAAAGCAACTGTGATTGGAAATGTCCTACGTGTGGAGAAATATTTAGAACAATCCGTATGTTGAAGGCGTTGCCTGATAAATAAATTTGATAGTGTAGCTGATACAGCATGAGTTAGGCAGAGCTAGGCATTATTTGTGGCAAAAGCCGGGAGGATGATTGTATGGGTAATTTAGCCGGCAAGATTATTGAAGGCGTACTAAAGGAAATGGTAGCCAGTGATTTTGATATAAGTAAAATAATGAATATAGGTAGCTCCGGGAAAGGGTATATAACGATGGGCAGGGCGGCAAATCAAATGCCAAAGCGACAATATGGCGCATCAACGGGTAATGTAAACGGTGCGGAAAGCAGGAGCTATCCGGGCCCCGGTGCGGCCTCTGCTGCTCAAGCACTATCTGGTACTGAGCCGGTCACAGGTACTTTAAATTATAGCGTTGACCGAAGGGCTACAACAAAAAGTCGAGAGGGGCTCGATGCCCCGGAGACTGTTATTAACAGAACCTTTGCAGTCAGCAGGTCGCCTATATACAGGGATGTTAATACAGACGGTATACCATCAGGTACTCAGACTGTTACAGGTGCAGCAAGCAATAAAACATTTGCTGTCAGTAAGTCGCAGGGAAGCAAGAATGGTAAAGCAGCATCAGCGGATAATTCCGGGAGTGGTAAAAAGATGCAGCCTACCGCCATCGCAGATACTGATACTATTCAGCCTATTTTGCTGGAAGAGAAGGACGGGCCCGGATTCCAACTAAAGCTGGATGATCAAAGCCTTCTTAACGGGTTTGTACTTTCTGAGATACTTGGCAAGCCGAAGTACCTCAGAAGGGGGAGATGGTAATAGTCAAAAACAGTGACCTTTTATATAATTGAAGGAAGCTGTTTTTCATTATTATTTAAGTTGTGCTGCTGAATTATTAAAGCTAAATAGATATATACCTTAATCAAACAGCTGCTGGATCTCTTCCTGAGTCATTTTGGACAGAAGAGTTTCACCAGGTTGGATAACAGCATCTATCAGCTGGCGCTTCTTTTCCTGGAGCGCCAGTATTTTTTCCTCTATTGTTCCTTTAGCTACAAGCTTCATTACATAAACTAAATTTTTCTGGCCTATTCGATATGCACGGTCTGTTGCCTGTTCCTCCACAGCGGGATTCCACCATGGGTCATAGTGTATGACAGTGTCGGCTCCTGTGAGGTTGAGGCCTGTTCCTCCGGCCTTAAGTGAAATAAGGAATACCTTTCCAACCCCCTCATTAAAGGAATTGACAAGATTACCCCTCTCATGAGCAGGAGTGGCACCGTCAAGATACAGACAAGGTATTTTTTGCTCCATAAGGCGATCCTTTATGATCTGCAGCATTGCTGTGAATTGTGAAAAGACAAGTATTCTATGCCCACCGGCTATAGAATTTCTGAGTATCTCCTCCAACAGCTGCAGCTTTCCGCTTTCACCGTTGTAATTCTCCACGAACAGAGATGGATGACAGCAAAGCTGCCTGAGTCTTGTCAATGCCGCAAGTATCCTCATTCTGCTTCTCTCAAAGCCTTCCTCCTCTATTTCCTTTTTAATTTCACTTCGTACGTTATTCAGAAATGCAAGGTAAAGCCTCTTCTGTTCCTCTGTGAGCTCAGCAACCATAGTATTTTCCAATTTATCAGGCAGCTCATCAAGCACTTCCTTTTTGATCCTTCTTAGGATAAAGGGCTTTATTTGTCGGCTAAGATCGCTAAGAGCATCCTGACCATAACTGCTTGAGGCTGCCGGCACATATTTTTTGCTGAACGTATCATAGGAGTATAGGTATCCGGGGAGCACAAAATCGAATATTGACCACAGCTCGTATAGGTTATTTTCCATAGGCGTACCTGTAAGTGCAAACCTTGATTCTGCCTTAAGCTGTTTCACAACCCGTGCATTCTGCGAGGATGGATTTTTGATATATTGCGCTTCGTCGAGTATGCAATATTTGAAGGTGTGCGCACTGTACAAATCAATGTCTCTTCTTATAAGAGGATAGGTGGTTATTATTACATCATACCTGTCTATGCTTTCAATAAGGCGGCGCCTTTCCTCCATAGGTCCTGTAACAGCTAGGTATGTAAGACCGGGAGCAAATTTGTCAAGCTCGGCGCACCAGTTGAATACAAGCGAGGTAGGCACAATTACCAGGCTTGGGTACTTGCTGTTCTTATAGGATGATAGCATCACCGCTATGATCTGCAATGTTTTCCCAAGACCCATATCATCTGCCAATATGCCACCAAGCTTATAGAAGTCCAGTGTTTTAAGCCATTTATATCCGAATTTCTGATAATCCCTTAAGGAACTTCTAAGCTCTGTTGGAATAGGGAAATCCATATCCTCAGGTTCCCTGATATTTTGTACAAATTCCTTGAATGCTGTATTCCTCTCAATATTGTGGATACCGAGCTCACGAAGGCTCTGATCCAGATAGGCTGCACGGAATTTCGGTATTTCAATGAATTCGTTTTCCAGCATACCGGAATCGACCCCGAGCTTCTCCATAAAGTCTCCGAGACCTGCAAGCTCCTTTGATTCAAGATTTATGAAGCTACCGTTTTTAAGCTGATAATATTTTTTCTTCTTTATTAGAGAGACCATAATATCCGTCAGCTCTGTGTCGTCAATTCCATCCGCACTGAAGCTGAACTCGAGCATATCTGTTTCATTGTTCAGCCTGAAACGGCCTGAGAATGAAAGCGAGGGTCTCAGCTTTATATTTTTCAGGCTTTCTGAATAGTAAACCAGGGCATGCTCCTGGAGAAGCGGGACCAGCCTGAATACAAAGTCGTAAATATTGTCTTCGCCTGATAGGTGCACCTTGCCCTCTTTTACTCTGAACTCAGCCATCGCAAGTATATCAAGGATTACCTCTTCGTTGTTGATCTCACGTATCAGAAGCTTTCCTGAGGGATTAAATGAAGGTAAAAATGGATTAATGACATAATCGCCATATATAAAACGTACATCAGCCGATATATCTGAACCAATGCGATCCAGGTATATTTCTGCCTCTAGGGGCGGCCGCTCTATAGTTGTCATTACCTCATCTGAAACCATAAGCTTTCCGGCTTTTTCCGCGAAGGGCAATATCTCAGAAACAAATCGCTGTTTGTCCTCATTAATGAACCTCAGCTTACGTGACCTCTGATACATCATTGCCATATAGAAGGGCTTCAGGTGCTCGCTTTGCTGCTTCGAAATGTGGAAAAGGTCTGAACCTGAAAAGAAGTATTCACCATCCTGTGTAAGCGGCAGCATTGTACCTTCAAAGTCAATGCTCAGTATCAGGTCCTTCCCATCATTTGAGAGAAGAAAATTAATTGGTATATCCTCGTGCCTGACCTGTACTGGGACTTGTTCTTTATCAAAAATATCGGCCTTAAAGGGCACATCACCGTATATTTCAAGAAAGTGTTTCAAACTACTGTCAGTAAGACATACCTTGTTGTCGGGGAAAACCGTAGCACCACGCTGACTGCCTGACAATGTTTCCATAAGCCTTTCAGTCTGGTATATTTCCTTTAAAAGCTTGATCAGCTTTAAATCCCTGTCCTTAAATTCATGGCGAGAAGGTATAAATGTGAAATTCTTACCAAAGGTAAGCTCCATATTATTCTCTATATGAGCCAGAAGCCTCTTGACATCCTTAACAACATAGAGCCTGTCCTCCCCGATGCGCAGTCTTAATGCGGGAAGCACCTCTCTGTTAGGTGTATTAGCGCGTGAAAGCTCAAGTATAGGCTCAATGTGAATAGTTGATTTCATGGTAATCTGTCGGTCACCGAAAAAATTAAATATATCCTTCGCTGCCTGCCTGAACCTCAGCTCGTGGAAAAAGCCCTGTGCGTCCTTCTCCTGAATAAGAAGCATGACAGCAGCCATATGTCGGCAGCATCCGTATATGCTGCTGCCTGAGGAGCATGTACAATCGGCATTTGTAAGTATTCCGTCGGAATCGAATTTAAGATGAAGAGTATGCAGCTTAGAACCAAGGACTGTAGCTGTAAAAGAATGTCTGTCCTGATTATATTGAATGGATTTTATCCTTCTGTTTCTGTAATACTCCTGACCTTTTATAAATTCGCTTTCCTGTGTTTTTGCCTGTATTGCTTCATTGGATATGTCAAACATTCTAATATATCTCCCGTTTTTCCCGTTGTGTTAATATGCTTTTAATTTTAAGTCCGAAATTAGTGTATCATTATATTATAACACATTGGTCCAAATAAAATTTTCCATTTGTTGAAAAATTTATTCCTAAAGTATCTCATTGATTTGAGGAGATCTCCGAAGACATTATTGGAGAGGTATGGCTTAAATAAATGCATAATATGAAGGAATGGCTGAAGACTGTTAGTAATCTTATGTAAATTTGTAGTTATGCTCTCTCATAGTTGCATTTTTGCACCTAAGAATACTGTACGTTATAGATCTTAATTACACCAAGTTCCTCATGGAGTATGAAGCTGTAGCTTGTAATACCATTACCAAAAAGGATATCGCTAAGATTATTGCATATAGAGCTGAATGAATTAGTTATTGCTACTTCCATACTTGTGCTGCCATTTTTCTGAGCTTTGCGGACTAAATCTTCAAAGCTTCGTTCTGAATCAACTACTAGGTTATTTTTATAATAATAGTTATTTACGTTGCTGTTGCAGCGAGGATACAAGGACTTGTCCCATTTTAACACCTTAGCCATTTGGCTGTCAGGATGATTAAAGTAGTAATATGCCAGAATGTCAGCTCCATCCCTAGACACAGGATCGTCATTCGTAACATCGACATGATAATAGCTTCCGTCAATTTTTACAATGTTCCAGGCATGATTATCTTCTACACTGCCCAAGGATTTACCGGTGACGATCAAGCATTCGATGCCTGACAGATCACATAAAAGCTTCATAGCTTCCGAATAGCCCTCGCAGACTGCTTTACCAGAAACGAGACAGCCATACTCCTCAAAGGATTCATCAGGAAGAGTTCCTTTTATGTAATTATTATAATCATAACATGTATTATTAATTATGTAGTCATGAAGTATTTTTTCCTTGCTATAGTCCGTCATACTACTATCTATCAGCTCTGCGACGATATGCCTTGCAGTTTTCAGGGCCTCTGTGGATTGTTTCCTTTTCGTCGCAAAGCTGTTTTTTGTATAACGGTATTTTAGTGTAATTGTCATTGTCTTTGAATTTTTTTCATATTCCCACGAGAGTAAGGGTGCATCTACGCCGGCGACTTCAGTAACTACATCAATAGCAGCAGTTATTGCAGCGTTAAAATCAGCCATAATATCGCCCTTATAGCTTTTGATATCAAGCTTAATCGGTGTTGTACATTGGAAAATTGCTTTCCTTAAAAGTTTGAATAAATCATCACTATTCTTAACTAAGCTACCGTAGTCTGTTACTAAGGGAGAATAGCTCTCAATTCCGGAAAGCTTGTCCTTAAGATCACCGGTATAGAGACGAAGTGCTCTTGCTGCGGTTTTGTTTACAGCTTTATCGGTATTAACCAGCTTGTCGAGCAGTGTTTCACCGGAATTCTTTAGCGTGACAAATAAAGAGTTGTAGGATATGCCTACCATGTCATTTCTATTGAAGCTTGTTATACTGGTATTTGAGTAATAGCTTGTTCCATCGAGCATTCCTATCTGTTTTGACTTATTCAATGCATTATTATATTCAAAATCCAAGCCATCCTTATATCCAATCGAGCGAAGTACAAAGGTGGCATATTGGTTAGCGTTGATGGAGTCATATGAACCAAACCTGTTATTGCCTATTCCCTTTGTAAGGTTGCTGTGATATAGATAGCCTACATAATGGTCCGCCCATTTGGGCACATCTGTAAATGGATGAGGATAGTCTATTTCAATTGCCTGTTTTTCCTTGCCAAGAAGGCGTACAAGCATAATAGCTCCCTCTATCCGGTTGGGAGTTCTTCCAAGCTCGAAGCTTTCCGGTTTATTGGCCAATAGCCCTAATATTTTCAGGTCTATTGCCTTTTCATAATTGCTGAAGCTGCTTTCTGCCGCATATGAGTAAAGGGGCATAGTGGCAAGGATTATTGTTATAATTAAAGCAAAGACTGTTGCTTTAAATAATACTTTTTTCATAATTCATCCTAATGTTTATTTACTTTAATAAGAGCACCCGATAACTTATGTAACGATATGATTCTTAAAATAAGTTTACCATATATTTATTAGGGGAAGTAGAAAATTTTCGTAATGTAATGTAAAAGTAAAAGTAAAAGGGCTGCATTTAAGCAGCCCCGCATACAGTATTGAAATATTACTACAAAAGTACTCATGGCATAATACTGTCTGTACTTTTATATGTGACAGAGATTTCAGTCTAAGTAGTTTAACCAATAAAATATGTCAATACAGTATGGGCTAATCCTTATAATATCCTGGCCCTCCAGCATTACAGCTGCCTTTCCCTATTCCCCCGGAACCGAAAATACCGGGACAGAACAAGAGAATAATTACCAGTATGATAATCACGATCCAGATCCATGTATTGCCGAAGCCGAAAAAGCCACCTCTCTCTTCTTCTGCCATATGCTACACCTCCTTCAAAAATAAGACCTCATCAAACAACATCATTTGTGATATTCCTGCCAAGGAAGCCCCAGTTAGTAAAAAGCAACAGGAACAAAATTATAAAGAACAGAATTGCACAGTTGTCGGTGAAAAAATTATGGCCTCTTTCAGACATTCATATAACCCCCTTTGATAAGCATGCTCAAGTCATTATGCCTGCTATTATAATATTCACTATTATGGTTTTGTGTTACTTGTGTTAAAGGTTAGGTTGCTTCAATATAATATTCTGACCCTCAGCATTACAACAGCTGCCTTTCTCTACTCCTTCGGAACTGAAAGTGCCGGCACAGATAGGAGCTGCCGTAATAAGCTGTCAGGTCGCGCAAAAGAAAAGAAGGCATATAGCCATCTTTTCTTTTACATCTCATGTAATGCAATTGGCAAAAATGTCTTCTCGGTAAAAATACTAGCAGCAGTTATTACCGTTGTTGAAGAAAAGAAGCAGGAACAGAATTATAAAGAACAATATTGCGCAATTGTCAAAACAGAAATTTCCGCATCCTCTTTCTGACATTATAGAGGCCTCCTTTCAAAACTCTAGAGTTAACATAATTTTGGTGCTAATTCACTATATTCTTCATCTGTTTAGAGTGTTACAGTTTAGATTCTGCCGAAACAAAATCATTCAACTGTGTTTGACAATATCATTATATTAATAAGTTGGTTTGTCGGTGACACATAAGTATCATGCAAACAACCCGAAGATTCTTAACAATTAAACTAAATTATTATATAATTACAATAAGTGACCAGTAGCGAGGTGTGGATATGGAACAGAAGAATATGAGTATAGCTGTCAGGCATTATTCAATGCTTAGTGTTTTCAGAAGCACAGTTATTGATGTAAAACAAAATCTAGTGACCATTAAGGTACCTAAAGATTGTATGAAAACAGTATTTCAAATAGGCGACCCGCTCGCCGTTGCGTATAGTATGGAAGATGCGCCGGATATAAAGGGAGTAACCGTTACTGACTTTGACAAGGAGAATGAGACGCTTGAGTTCTCTGAAAAAACCGATGCACAGTGCGCTGAAAAGAGGTTTTCGGAACGGCTTCCTGTGTCACTGTATGCTGATTTCAGATTAACCGAGGCCAGCGGAGGCAGAAAAAAATTCGCATTGATCAAGGATGTAAGCGAATATGGTTTATGTATAACTACCAGTGAACAAATTTTCAAGGGTCAATATATTGACATGGATATATACCTTGTCAGAGATATTCTTTCTTTAACCGCAAAAATTGTTTGGGTGTCACAGAATAATGGCAGTTATGAGTACGGTCTCCAAATCAAGCATAATGGAGCGTTGATCCTTCGCCGCATGAGGGAATTGATGAGGAAGCTGCGCTCTGAATTTGTATTTCAAGCCGATAAATAGTAGTATTTATCTAATACAACATCATTAATCGACAAAATTGGAAGGAAATTGAAAATAATAATTGACATAGTCTGCAAACTTACATATAATAAATACGCAACCCAAATTTACATATTTTAACAAAATAGGGTATGGTTACCTAGGAATATGGCTGAAGGAGGTAGCGTTTTGGGCATATTAAAACTAATTATTGCAGATTATGATGCAGAATATGTTACTAGTCTTGAAAGATTTCTTATGATTTATTATCCTCAGCGTTTTGACATTATTTCGTTTTTGTCTACAGATAAATTGTGTCAATATCTTAATAAGAATGAGAAGAGCGATATACTTCTTATTAACAAGCTTATATGGAAGGAAGAAGTATGTCTTAAGAATGCGGGTTGCATGATCACGTTTTCAGAGGATGACTGTAAGCCACTTCCGCAAAGCAAGGGCAGTATTAAAAAATTCCAGAGTGCCGAAAAGATTGTATCAGATATTTTGCGCATATATGTATCAAGCTGCATTAAAGCTGCATCTATAAAGGAGGGCGGCAATACGCGAATAATCAGTGTGTGTTCGCCTATGGGAGGCTCAGGAAAATCAAGCGTTGCAGCGGGCTTAAGCATACTGTCAGCCGGAAGAGGACTAAAGACCTTTTATTTAAATATGGAAGATATGCCATGCTCGGAAAGCTTCTTTTCCGGTGATTCTGAGCAATGCTTTTCAAATATTATTTTTCATTTAAAGGGCAAAGAATTAAATCCTGGTATAGTGTTGGAAGGTGCAAAATGCCGCGATTCCAAAACCGGAGTATATTTCTACAGGCCGCCTGACAATGCTCTTGAGATGCAGGAATTAGCACAAAATGATATTACAAGGCTCCTGGATGCTTTTAGGCTTAATTCTTTTTTTGATATCGTTTTTGTAGATATGCCATGTGGGATGGATAAGCGTTGCACCACACTCTTAGGAGGCTCCGACATGATCCTATCGATTATGCTGCCAGGAAAAAATTCATCAATAAAAAATAAAAAATTCCTTGAAAGCATAAGCGTTCTGAAAAGCAAATACGGGATCGATCTTTTAAACAAGCTAATAACAGTGAGAAATAGGCAAAAGAATGTGAATGAGAATGCGTACGAAAACGCATGTAATAATTCTTTTCCCGATACAGGGGGGCTTACATTTGATATTGGTGAGTACAGCCCTAAATTAGTAGATGATCATGATTCTGAACTAATAAAAAATGTTGAATTTCTTACAGAATTAAATAAAATTCTGGACGCAGTTATAAATTGTACATGCACTCAGCTGCCGTTAACTGGGGGTATGAGCAATGCCTGAGGATTTAGAACAGCTTGCAGGAGCGGAGATAAAAAAGCTTGCTGATGAGATAAGAGACAACATTTCTCAGAGCCTGGACCGATCTAAAAATATTACGGATAATGAGCTGACTGAGATGATTTCGGAAGCGGTTTTCCAATGCTCAAGAAAGTCATATCTTGGTGTAGCAGAGAGAAGACAGCTTGCTGATATCATCTTCAATTCCATGCGCAGATTAGACAGACTTCAGCCGATTATTGATGATAAAAGTATTACTGAAATAATGATCAATGGCTTTAATAAGATATTTGTTGAAAAAGCCGGCCGTATACACAAGCTTGATATTGCCTTTGATGATAGCGATAGACTTGAAGATGTTATACAAACTCTGGTTTCGAAAACTAATAGGGCTGTTAATGAGGCATCTCCAATAGTGGATATTTCATTACCAGACGGTTCCAGGGTCAATATTGTGCTAAAGCCTGTTGCATTGAACGGGCCTATAATGACTATAAGAAAATTCCCCGAAAAGCCTTTAACGATGGAGCAGCTTGTTGATATGGGAAGCCTGAGCAAGGAAGCAGTTGAAGACCTTAACTGTCTTGTCAGAGCTAAATATAATATATTTATTTGCGGTGGCACCGGATCGGGAAAAACGACATTTCTAAATGCACTATCCAACAGTATTCCAACAGATGAGAGAATTATTACAATTGAGGATTCTGCCGAGCTTCAGATAAACAGCATTGATAACATTGTAAGGCTCGAAACTAGAAACGCAAATACAGAGGGTAAGGGCAGAATTACAATACGGGACCTTATAAAAGCGTCCCTGCGTATGAGGCCTGAGAGGATCATTGTAGGTGAGGTCCGTGGTGAGGAGGCTCTTGACATGCTCCAGGCGATGAATACAGGACATGATGGATCGCTTTCAACAGGTCATGCCAATTCTGCGGCCGACATGCTGAAGAGGCTCGAAACTATGGTTTTGAGCGCTGCACCGCTTCCTCTTGATGCTATAAGGCAGCAAATAGCATCTGCTATCGATATCATAATACATCTTTCGAGAATGAGGGATAAGACAAGAAGGGTCATGGAAATTAGTGAGATAGCAGGTTATTGTAGCGGACAGATCCTTTTAAACCCTCTTTATGTATTCAGAGAGGAGTCCATAAGGGAAATAGACGGAGAGCAGGGCTATAACAATGGTTCATCCGGCAGCAAAGCCGATTTAGCAGCCATAACTGCAGGATACAACACAGTAAATGGTTCCTTGAAGCGGACAGACAACCTGCTAAGGAACTCGGAAAAGCTAAGGATGGCAGGAATAGTCTGCAGATTGTGTGGTGAGCTGAATGAACAATTATAATTCGTATTCCATGAGCATTGCAGAACGTATTCTATATTCTCTAATTGCTGCAGCTGCAATTTTTGCCATTGGCTTTGTTTTTTACAGAAGTCCTGTACTATCAGCCCTATTAACACCTCTTGCGTTGTTTTACCCCAGGGTCAAGAAAAAGAACATCATAGACAAAAGAAAGAAGGAGCTGAATATACAGTTCAAGGATATGCTTTATTCACTTTCCTCGTCGTTATCTGCAGGAAAAACTGTGGAAGCAGCATTCCGCGAAGTAGGCAAGGATCTCTCAGTATTATATCATGACCCTTCAACCTTTATTATGGTTGAAGTCAGTGCTATCACAAACAAGCTTGATATGAATGAGACTATTGAATCCGCACTATATGATTTTGCCAATAGATCGGGACTTGAGGATGTAACTAACTTTGCAAATGTTTTTAGTATCTGTAAAAGGTCAGGTGGCAATATTGCGGAGGTCATCAGGAATACCTCCTCCATTATCAACGACAGGATTGAGGTCAGCCAGGAGGTTGATACGATGATGGCTGAACGAAGATTTGAACAGAAGGTCCTCAATGTAGTACCAATATTAATGATTGTGCTGCTGTCGGCGAGTGCGCCTGATTACATGAGCCCTGTATTTAACACAGCTACTGGAAGGGCAACAATGACCGGAGCAATTTTTCTTCTTGTTGTTGCCTGGTATATATCGGACAAGGTTGCAAATATAAAGATGTGAAAGAGGTTTGCCATGACTATTGCTCTTTTGATTTTATCCGGTAGTATTATTATGCTTTATGTTCTATCCGCAGCAAAATACAGTGTCACATTAAGAAGTATTGACAAAAAACAATACCCCTTTAAAGATATTTCTCCTATAGGAATGTATCTGCTCGATCTGTTTAAGTGCAGTTTTAATTCGTCGTACAATAGGAGGTTACTCGCTGCAATTACTGAATTAAACGGGCGCAAGGCGTCATTTGAGCTTCTTAGGGTGCATTGGGGCAGCAAAATTGCGCTTATGCTTTTATCGCTGGTATTTGCACTTTTTATTGGAGCTGTTTCAATGGTACAGGGCGGTCTATATTTTTTATTCTGTGCAGCTCTGCCTATTGGTATAGCATACTTCAGTGATAGGGATCTATTTGAAAAGGTCAGAAGGAGAAGAAGCTCGATACAGCTAGAGTTTCCCGACTTTGCAAATAAACTTACCCTACTTATAAATGCGGGGATGACTGTATCAAGGGCTTGGGAAAGAGTGGCTATGGACAGCAGCAAAGACACACCGATTTTTGTGGAGCTAAGGCAAACACTGCAGGACATTCGCTCCGGGATAGCCGAACATAAAGCATATGAGGAATTCTCAAAACGATGCGGTGTTCCAGTAATAACACGGTTCATTTCAGTTATTTTGCAGAACCTCAGAAAGGGAAATGCTGAACTGGTACCAATACTGAGAGTGTTTTCAAATGAATGCTGGGAGCTTCGGAAGAATACCGCCAGGAAGTATGGAGAGGAGGCATCCACAAAACTACTTATGCCAATGCTGCTTATGCTGATAGCAATTCTGATAATCGTTGGAATGCCGGCGGTGCTGGCTTTAAGAAACATATAATATTTAAAAGAAAAGGGGAGTGTGTAATGAATAATTTGATTAAGAGCTTTATCAAGGAAGAGGATGGTATGGGAACTGTTGAAATTGTTGTTATTATTGCCGTTCTTGTTGGAGTCGCGTTGATTTTCAGAACAGCGATCATTGAATTTGTAAGAAACCTTATGAATAGTATATTTAGTAATGATGAGATAGTAAATACAGTGAAGGATGGGGGCACCTGGAAGTAAAAGATGTGAAATGATGCGCGATATATCAGTTCGGGAGTGATTTATAAATGAATTTAGCAGAAAATCAGCAGGCAGCTTTATGCAAAATAGATATAGGATATGAAAGCGATGCCTCCGCAAGCTTCCTAGTCATAAGAAGTAATTCTAATATGCCGGAGTACAGGTATCAAATGCTTATTAACAACAGAATAGACAGTTTTGTTCCTTTGAATGTTATTAGAGGTGATGAGGCTAATAGCTTCTACTATAATATTACTTCAATGATATCTCTATCCTTCTTCTTACAACGAAGAAAACTTGCTAGAAACGATTTTCTGAAGCTCGTTCTGAGCATGGCATCAACAGTTGATAATGCTGCTACATATATGCTCCCTGATGACGGCTTTTTGTTTGAATCTGATTACATTTTCCTAAACCCTGAGTCTTTAGAGCCTTCTCTTATTTATATACCTGTGAGCTTAAACAGTGTAGGGGACAGTAAATCTCTGAAAAGCTTTATTTCTGATTTAATGATGCAGCATATAAATGTTGATGGCTTTGATATCGGAAATTTAGTGCAGAAGATATTGGCAATGACAAATAGTGAAGCTTTCAGCTTAAAAGGGTTTATTAAGATTGTAAACAGCATGCTGTATGAACAAAACGAAGAACTCCATGAGCTGCAGGAGTACAATGTATCACAGCAGTGCTGCCGGGAAGAGGATATTACTAGCAAACCTAAAATACCTGTGGAGAGAGGCAAATCGCAAAAACGCAGCATTTTCATCTTCCTTGCCCTTTTTGCACAAATACTAATGGGTGGACTGATCTATATCAGTAGGGATTTTCTCAGAAATGCAGGAAGCAAGCCTTCTGTAACTTATGCTGCTGTTGCAATTCTAGTTCTTGCAATAGACATACTGATAATAAAGAAGCTTGTTGACCAAGGCATTATAACACAAGATAGCAAGTCGCAGAAGTTGGTAAAGGAGGGATCGGCCGGAACCGGACGTGATGACGTCTTGGCTGAAACTGCAGCTGTATTTCACAAGTCAGGTTTAACTGATAACATACCTGAAATTGGAGATAAGCTTAATATGAGAAATATTCTCGATGTAAGAAATAAGCCTGCTGACAGAGGTAAGTCCCTTGAAAAAGATAAGCCTGCTGATAGAGATAGATTCTTTGAAAAAGATAAGCCTGCTGATAGTGACTGGTCCTTTGCAGAAGATAAGCCTTCTGTGAAAGGTGCTGCTGTTATGATAGATATTCCTCCTGCGAGAAAGACTGATTTGAAGACTGATAGTGAGAAAGCTGCACATAGGCAGGAAATCTATAAAACAGAGCTTCTATGCCATAAGAAAGGAACCGAGTATATTTTGAAACCTGTCGATGGGGCTGACCCTTCTGAGAACATAGTGCTAAATAAAGAGGATTTTATAATTGGCAGGCTTGAGGGGCAAGTAGACTACATTTTAAAGAATAATGCTGTCGGAAAGCTTCATGTGCAGATAACAACCGAGAAAGAAGAAGTTTATGTGAAGGACCTGAATTCAATGAATGGTACTTACATAAACAACACCCGATTAGACAGCAATAAGGAATATGAACTTAAGGCAAACGACAGCCTTAGAATTGCAAATTGTGAATTCATCCTTGTTTGCCGGTGAAGTTAAAAATGTGTAGAATGGCTTGAAAGAATAGTTCAAGTATCTTCTACGATTGTATGAACTGGTTTATAAAAACAGTTTAAAAAACAATAAAAACTGAAGAGAGCTATATATTTGGAGGACCGAAGATGGTTAATAAGCTAAACGATTGTTTCAAGAAATACTTTGTCAGTGGAATAGAGGTTTTATTACCAATAATGCTTGCATTATCAGTTTTAACACCTGTTGCATCTATTGTCGGTGCTTAATTCTCAAATAATATTTTAAGAGGAGAAATGACATGGAAGCAAGAAATGTATTTCAAAAAACTCTGCCCTTTGCATGGGCAAAACTACTGCTCGGACTTGTTACTATAGGTATATCAGTTGTAATCTTTGCGATTCTGATGGGAATCAGTTACCTTTTTAGCAGCGGTAGAGTTACAGCCGTGATGTTTATTGTCTGGTTAGGTGCAGTAGGCGTTGTGCGCTTTGTAATTATGCATTATTTTGGATACTTGCTGAAGGCGGGCCATGTAGCTGTTATTACTGAGGCTGTCACCACTGGACACATTCCTGATAACCAGGTAGTATACGGAAAGCAACTGGTAACTGAGCGATTTACAACTTCTAATATATATTTTGCGGTTGATAAGCTGGTATCCGGTGCAGTAAGGCAGATCCAACGTACAGTAGAAAAGGTAGGCAACGCTTTAGATTTTATTCCGGGTATGAGCACTGTCACAAGCCTTGCTAACTTATTTGTTGGAATTTCATTGGGATACATAGATGAGTGCTGCTTGGGTTATACATTCTACATGAAGGAGCAGGGTGCTTTCAAAAGTGCTGCAGATGGCGTCGCCATTTACGCACAAAACTGGAAAAAGCTCTTGAAGGATGCGGCAAAGACAATGGTGATAGTTGTTTTCGTTATGATTGCGATTGTGCTGGCCGCATTTTTAGTATTTGGCTTGTTGTTCCGTTTGTTGAACTGGAGCGGGTTCATAGCTTTTGTAATTTCATGCTTGCTTGCATGGGCTATAAAATATGCATTTATTGATAGCTACATACTTGTTAAAATGATGACATCATATATGGAAGCTGCGCCTACAACCCAGATTACTTTTGACCTGTACAGCAAGCTATGCGGCTTATCAGCAAAATTTAGAGAATTATTTAATAAGGGAAGAGAAGAACAGCCTACCACAGCGCAAACAGATAATGTTGATAGTGGTGCTGTACAAGTACAGATGGATACATCAGGGGTAGAAGCATTTGGTGACACACCTGCATTCTGTGGGAAGTGTGGAGCAAAAAGTAATGGCGGAACTAAATTTTGTGGTTCATGCGGTGCTAGGATGGAGCTATAAAGACTATAATTTAACTCATTAATATTAAAGTAGCGTCTAAAAAACGCTACTTTATGTTATTGTGAAAAAATCGTTCTAACATCTGTCATAGTAATTTTATATGTTCTCACCTTAATTAACGGTATGGATAGAATTTTTATTGATAAAAGCTATAATGCAGCTCTATTTTTGTGGGCTAAAAAGGGCTTTTGCACCGCAGATAACGTTACAGATAGAATGATTATTTATAGTTGTAAAATATGTAAATTATTTCTAAAATAAGACTATAGAATTTATTATCAGGAGAGTTTCTACAAATTTCACCATGCTGGAGGTAATATCTTATGACAAAAAGAATAAATAGGTTTATAACCATTATTACAGTATTAATGCTTCTATTATCGTTCCCGGTTTATGCGGAAGGATTACCGGCAGCAGTATCAGTTACAATAGACGGACAACCAGTTATGTTTCCTGATGCACAGCCATACATAGTAAACGGACGTACCATGATACCCATTCGCTTTATAAGTGAAAACATGGGTGGTAAGGTGTCCTGGGAGCAGTCAACCAAAACTGTAACACTTAAGCAGGGGAGCATAACCATAGTTCTTGAAATAGGCAAAACCTCAGCTGCTGTTGTAGATTCTTCGACAAGCAAAAGAG
>JAEYRB010000014.1 GCA_023409735.1 Bacillota bacterium
GGCAAGAAGAAAGCGTAAATTCGCACTTACATAACGGAACTTAACGGGCGGCCGGTTCTTCGGGCGCCCGAGTGTGTTAAAACTCCTTGGGGCTTCGGGGGCCTCAGCAAACGGGGGGGCAACTGCCGCTGGCGGTGGCGGCGTAAAGCCTTGCGTCGCAAGGCTTCCGCTCATGAACGACCGAGCGACCGTGCAGTAGGCACAGGGCGTTCCTGTAAATCTCCGAAAAAGTGGCGCAATCACTTTTTGACGCTCTAGGGCGGCCGGGAAAACCGGCCGCCCCTTGTTGTATGTGTGCAACCTAAATCAATTGTGGCGAAAATGTGTTCGCGCGAGTGATAAAAGTTTTGTCGAAAAAGCAAAGAACTGCTTAAAACACTGGGATTTGGAGAGAATAATAAGCTGTGTGGATACGAGTATAAAATTAACGAATGTTGACATAGTGTTCATAAATCGATAGAATGAATCTGTAATCGAACCGGAGGAGTTTCGGAATTTTATTTTAATTGGTATTCGGTTTGATTCGTCACGGGTTACCTCAAAAAACGAAAAAAATGGGAGGAGTACTATGTTCAAGCTGAAAGAACACGGCACCAACGTGCGCACGGAAATCGTTGCGGGCATCACCACATTCTTCACCATGGCGTACATCATCTTCGTCAACCCGGCTATATTGGGTGAGGCAGGGATGAACCAAGCGGGCGTATTCGTTGCCACCATCATCGCAACCTTTGTCGGCACCGTTATCATGGGTCTGTTTGCAAACGTTCCTTACGCGCTTGCACCGGGGATGGGGCTCAACGCGTTCTTTACTTACACGGTTTGCTTTGGCCTCGGCTTTACGTGGAAACAGGCGTTGGCGATGGTGTTCATCTGCGGTGTCATCAACATCATCATTACCATCACCAAGGTCAGAAAGTCCATCATCAAGGCCATTCCACGTACGCTTCAGCTCGCAATCGGCGCAGGCATTGGTCTGTTCATTGCCTACATCGGCCTTCTTAATGTGGGTATCGTTAACTTTGGCGCAGGCGTTCCGGCCATCAACCTCAAGTCAAACGAGGCGCTTCTCACGATCATCGGTCTTGCCGTTACGGCAGTGCTTATGCTCCTCAACGTGAAGGGTGCTATCCTCATTGGCATCGTGGCGACGACCCTCATCGGTATCCCGCTTGGCATTACGCAGCTTGGCGCGAGCGAAGTGTGGAAGGTTTCCGATATTACGGAAACCGCGTTCAAACTCAACTTTGACGGCCTATTCAACGACCCAACCAAAATCGTCGTCGTGATCGTCACCATTTTCGCTTTCTCGCTCACCGATACGTTCGATACCATCGGTACCTTCATCGGCACCGGTCGCAAGGCGGGCATCTTCGACGCAAAGGACGAAGCCGCTCTGTTCTCCGGCAAGGGCTTCAAATCCAGAATGGATAAGGCTCTATTTGCTGACTCCATCGCGACCTCCATCGGCTCTTTGGCCGGTACCAGCAACACCACCACCTATGTGGAATCCGCCGCAGGCATCGGTGTGGGCGGTAGAACTGGCCTCACTTCCATCGTAACGGCCATCATGTTTGCGCTGTGCCTGTTCCTTACACCCATCGCGGGCATTGTTTCGAGCGCCGCCACCGCGCCCGCCCTCATCATCGTGGGCGTGCTCATGGCCGATTCCCTCAAGGAAATTGAATGGAACGACTTTGAAGAGGCGCTTCCCGCGTTTATGACGCTTCTGTTCATGGCTTTCTCCTACAGCATTTCAAACGGTATCGCGGCCGGCTTCATCTTCTATGTGATCGCCAAGCTCTGCAAGGGCAAAGGCAAGGAAGTGCACCCGCTTCTTTACGTGTTTGCGATCCTGTTCGTGGTCTACTTCATCGCGCTTGCGATCTTCAAGCTCTAAGAAACCGCCTCGTAAGCGGCATCGGAAAGCCTCGGCATATGCCGGGGCTTTCTCTTGTGTTCGGGGATTGTCGTATCGAAAGCGTCCGAGGGAACGTAAAGTGACGCTTGACGAAAGCCGCTGTAGCCTGTTTCAATGAAGGAGAACCCGCTTTTTGGTGGGAGAGGAATACGATCGTGGGGGAGAGCGGCATGAAGTATCGCATTGCAATTTGCGATGACGTGAGCGCGGACGCAAACTACCTTTGCGGCATCGTGGAAACATGGGCGCAAAAATCAAACGTCGCGGTTGAACTGAAAACCTTTCCTTCCGCGGAGGCATTTTTGTTTGCTTATGCGGAAGATAAGCTTTGGCACATCCTGCTTCTTGACGTGGAAATGGGGAAGATGAGCGGTGTGGAGCTTGCAAAAACCGTGCGCCGGGAAAACAAGGAGCTTCAGATTGTTTTTGTTACGGGGTATTCGGACTACATCTCGGACGGGTACGACGTGGAGGCATTGCATTATTTGGTGAAACCCGTTTCCGAAGAAAAGCTGATGGCGGTGCTCGACCGCGCCGTACAAAGGCTTATAAGGAGCGAACGCGCGCTGTTTTTTGATGCACACGGGGAGGCCGTGCGGATTCCGCTTCGAGAAATCCGCTATTTTGAAGTAC
>JAEYRB010000035.1 GCA_023409735.1 Bacillota bacterium
GCCGCCCTGTTGAGTGGTTTGCTGCTGGCCGCCCTGTTGAGTGGTTTGCTGCTGGCCGCCCTGCTGAGTGGTCTGCTGCTGGCCGCCTGCCTCATCGGTAGTGACAGATGGTCCGCCCAAGCTTTTAATGATGTTATCTATCTGTGCTTCTATCTTAAGCAGGTTTTCGGGTAACTTCTCCTTTGTTTTCTCCTGTGTTAAAGATTGAAGCTCTGTCTTTGCCTTTTCTTCGCTTTTTTTGCCACAGGCCGAAAGAAACATTGAAAAAGCTATTATAAACATTAAAGTGAGTAATATTATTTTGTTGGCTTTGATATTGGTCATACTTACCTCCAAAAGTCTGATGATACTTTTATTATTGTTAATAAGATGAAAAGTAATGCAAAAATTATTTATTTAAACATGAACATACAAACTATGAACATATTACATGTGGATAAAATTCAATAATTTTTTTATTATATAAATAGTAGTGCTCAATTTAAGCGAAGCACAATAATTATTACATATATGAGGTTGATGACAATGAATCTAACAGTAAATTTATGGTCTGCTAAAAAGGGTGAGATAAAGCGTTTTCTTGATATGTTCTATGATAAGGAAAGCGGTACGGATGATGGAGCAGGCGAGTGGACACATGTTTATAAGAGACCGCTGGAGGCAGTAGACATAATTAATGCTGTTATGGACAATAAGGACAAATATCAAATAAACCTTTGTATACAAATAGACGAAGGCCAAATGTATCACATTACGTCTGATAACCATAACGAGGTTGTTAGGGACATGTTTAGCTTATTTTATAATGAATGTAATAAACATCTGAACTAATAAGGTTAGCCGGAAATCAACTCGAAGATGCCTTTTATACCATTTTTGGAGTTTGAAAGCTCCTGCTTGAAATACTGGAGACTATCTTCTACAATGTCATTTAGCACCTTCTGACCAAGTAACTCTACCGGAGCTAGATCATCAGTTAATACATATTTTATATCACTTACTTCGTTTAGGTTTTTATATACTCTCTCTGCAAGAGGCCTTAGCTGATTATCAGCATTTAAATGTTCAGCATTATCTTTATAATATTCAAGACAATTATTGTTGTCCGATGAGAAAACTATTGTATTTGTAGTATTAGGTACACTATATTTAAATACAGTGTTCATATTGCTTCTAAGAGTTTGTGTAAGGTAATCAACGATTTCGGAGCTTTTTTCAGACCGCATATTTATATTGATCATAATTACACCACCAGGATTAAGATGCTCTTTTACTTCAGAGAAGAATTCTGTAGTTGACATGTGGAAGGGAATAGTAATGTCATGATAGGCATCCACCATGATAATGTCATATTTGCCGGCATCAGGTGACGCAAGGAAGGTTCGGCCGTCGTTAACATATATGTCAGCCTCTTCCTCTGATAGCTCAAAGTATTTTCTTGAAAGCTTAACTATTTTTTCGTCTATTTCAACTCCGTCGATCCTGCTATTCGGGAAAAAATGCTTACACATTTTAGCGAAGGTTCCTGTGCCCATACCAAGAACAAGAACATCCATTTTTTTATCTTCGGTCAAGCCCTCCAGAAAAAAGGGAGACATTAATGCGTAATCGTAATAGAGTCCTGAGAGAATCTGATCCTTCTTATATATAGACTGCACTCCGAAGGCTACATTTGTAGATAATATTACTGAGTTGTCGTCTTCCTTTACCTGAAGGTAATTATAGAGAGACTCGTCCTCTAAGACATCCTTTTCCCAAAAAGCATATGAATTACTGATAGGGGTGAAAAGAAGCACTGCGGTAAGCAGAGTAGTAATGATACTTTTTACAAAGCCCTTCTTATGTGTTGCAAAATAGTACAGGCAAATCAGGTTTAGCAGTAGTGCAAAAACCAGGAAGGATTTATGCGTTCCTATATAAGGTATAGTTAAGAAGGTAGGTATAAATGTACCTATAATGCTTCCGATGGTAGATGCTGCATATATTTCACCTGTTGTCCTGCCACTGTTCTCCATATCCTTTATGCCAAGCTTGACAAGATAGGGTGAAACCATACCAAGTATAAGCAGAGGAGCGGAGAACACAAGAAGACATGAAAATGTCGATCCGGCAACCAGAAGCTGGCCTGGAAGTATCCACATCATTATAACAGCGGACAGAGCAATAACATATTTACCGACAAGGGGAATAACAGCTACCCAGACTGCTGCAATCCATAGCATGGCAAAAAGCCTGTCCAAATTGTTATGCTTGTCTGCGGATCTGCCACCGAGAACATTGCCTATACTCATTGCTATCATTATAAGTCCGATTACGACCGTATATACTATAGAGGATGTCCCAAAATATGGCGCAAGAAGCCTTGTTGCCGACAATTCAACTCCCATCACGGTCATTCCGCACAAAAATGAAGTTGCATAGATAAAAAGATTCTTTTTCATCTGAAGCCTAAACCCCCTTAATCAAATAAATCAGTAATTAATAGTTTATAACAAACTGTGTCTAATGTGAAGTAGTATTATACTTAGGGCATTTGTAATGACTAAGCTTTATATAATTTAAAGTTTATATATCGCATTCGAGGTTTCAGCAGCACGAGCAGCGACGTTACAATTCGTAAGCTGTCCATTTTATAGAGTACATTTTAGATTTATTCTGCAAAAATTCAACCTCGGAATATCTTTTTAAAATTATAGGGTAGTTTTGTGCTAAATTTCAACTTTTTTGCTTTTGCTAATTTACACCATTATACGGAAATTACTCTGAATGAAATGCGAGTGTACGTTTTTGCCACGATGTGAAAAGTTAATCGGCTTTAAATCGATTTACCTATATGATATTATTGTGTTGTATTTAAAAGCCGCAGATAATAGTGTAGAATAGCTAATTGGAGAATTTAAAAGTGTAAGGCAGCTTATAAAAAATGCTGCCAACCACAATTTATTATTGGAGCTAATTATGAAAATAGATAATGAAACGGCCGAATATGTAGCAAAGCTTGCCAAGCTTGATATATCCCCGAATGAAATGAAACAGCTAAGAGAGGAAATGGAGAAAATGCTACTCATCATGGATAAATTAAATGAGCTGGATACTGGGGATGAAAGGCCTATGGAACATGCTGTGTCAAAGAATAATGTACTGAGAGAAGATTCAGTTGTTCAGTCGTTTGAACGCGATGTTCTTCTTAACTGTTCGCCTATCAGCGAAAAAGGATGCTATAAAGCTCCTAAAATTATAGAATAATAGACTTCCGGAGGTGAAAACAGTGAAGCTTTATGAAATGACGGCACATGAAACGGCAAGTCTGTTAAGAAACGGTGAAATAGGTGTTGTGGAGCTGACAAAGGCTTATCTTGAAAGAATAGATCAGGTTGAAAATATGCTAGGCAGCTATATAACTATAACTTCAGAAATCGCGCTTAAGCAGGCTGAAAAGCTGCAGCCTCTGTTCACTGAGAAACGTGAGCTTCCGCCTTTGGCGGGAATACCTGCTGCAATAAAGGATAACATATGCACAAAGGGCATACATACAACCTGTGCCTCAAAAATGCTGAGAAATTTTATTCCTCCATATGATTCAACCATTGCAGAAAAGCTGGCAAAAAATAAAGTGCTGCTGTTGGGAAAACTGAATATGGATGAATTTGCTATGGGCGGCTCTACGGAAACATCTTCATTTAAAAAGACAAAGAATCCATGGAATACCCAGAGGGTGCCGGGGGGCTCAAGTGGAGGTGCTGCTGCTGCAGTAGCAGCAGGAGAGGCTACATTTGCACTTGGGTCGGATACCGGAGGCTCAGTTCGTCAACCTGCCGCTTTTTGCGGTGTGGTGGGAATGAGGCCTACTTATGGTTCTATTTCACGTTATGGACTTACAGCATTTGCTTCATCACTGGACCAGGTGGGACCTATAACAAAGGATGTTACTGATTTAGCGCTTGTTTTAAACACCATATGCGGACAAGATCCTAAGGATTCGACATCCGCTGCTGTATACCATCCTGATTTTACTACATCGCTAATAAACGATGTAAAAGGCATGAAGATAGGAATACCAAAGCAATATATCGGAGAGAGCATAGTTGGCACTGATGAGGAGGTAAAAAGAGCTGTTCTGGCAGCAGCTCAGCTTTACGGCAGCCTTGGGGCCAAGTGCGAGGAGTGCTCCTTGCCCCTTACTGATTATGCGGTACCGGTTTATCATATTATTTCATCGGCAGAGGCAAGCTCGAATCTGGCAAGGTATGATGGTATTAAATATGGTTATAGAGCAGATGAATATAATGGACTGTCCGATATGTACAGAAGAACCAGAAGTGAAGGCTTTGGCTCAGAGGTAAAGCGAAGGATAATGCTAGGTACATTTGTGCTAAGCTCAGGCTACTATGACGCATACTATAAGAAGGCACTTAAGGTGCGTACTATGATTAAAAAGAGCTTTGATGAGATGTTTGAAAAATATGATGTACTTATTGCCCCAACTACGCCAACAACGGCTTACAAACTTGGGGAGAAAGCAAATAATCCCATAGCTATGTCATATGGCGACATTTATACTGTTTCAGCGAGTATTGCTGGAATCCCTGCAATGTCTATACCATGCGGCTTTGACAGCGAAGGTATGCCTATTGGCATGCAGCTGATGGGAAAGGCATTTGCTGAGAGTATGCTAATAAGAGCAGGTTACACTTTTGAGCAGAATACTAGGTTCCATGTCAAGCGGCCTGTACTATAATCCATCGGCTAATAGGCGAGATTAACGTAAGCATAGTGCTTGCTGTTTACCCATTTAGTCCATATATTGTATATTAAAAGGGAAATGGTGCATACGCACTCAACATACTTATTGTATGTTGTAAAGGAAATTCGTGCATACGCACTCAACATACTTATTGTATGTTGTAAAGGAAATTCGTGCATACGCACTCAACATACTTATTGTATGTTATAGGAGATATTATGGAATATGAGATCATAATAGGAATTGAAATTCATGCAGAGCTGGCTACAGAATCTAAAATTTTTTGCGGTTGCGCCACGGCGTTTGGAGCCGAGCCTAACACACAGTGCTGCCCTATTTGCTTGGGCATGCCGGGTACGCTTCCGGTGCTTAATAAAAAGGCAGTGGAATATGCCGTTAAGGCTGGACTTGCGATGAACTGCGAAATATCACGCTTCAGTAAGCAGGATAGAAAGAATTACTTTTATCCAGACCTGCCAAAAGCATATCAAATTTCACAGTATGATCTGCCACTATGCCAAAACGGCCAGGTAGAGATCCATCAGGGAGAAATTAGTAAAACCATAAGTATAACGCGGATACATATTGAGGAGGACGCAGGAAAGCTATTACATGGCGCAAGTGAGGCATCTACTCTTATTGATTACAATAGATGCGGTGTTCCGCTAATAGAAATAGTTTCAGAACCTGATATGCGCTCCCCTGAGGAGGCGAAGGCTTTTGTGGAAGCGGTTAAGGATATTCTCAAGTATCTGGAAGTATCGGATTGCAAAATGCAGGAGGGATCACTTCGCGCTGATATAAACCTTTCTGTAAGACCGATTGGAAGTACCGTGCTTGGAACAAGAACGGAAATGAAAAATCTTAACTCCTTCAGGGCTATCCAGAGAGCATCAGAATATGAAGCTAGTCGACAGATAAGTATACTGGAAAACGGTGGAACAGTGGAACAAGAAACGAGACGCTGGGATGACACCACCGGCGTTAGCCATACAATGAGAAGCAAGGAAGACGCTAAGGATTATAGATATTTTCCTGAACCGGATCTGGTACCGATCATAATAAGCAACGAATGGCTGGAGGAGATCAAAGCGTCTCTTCCCGAACTGCCCGACGCTAGAAGGAGAAGGTATATAAAGGAGTATGGACTTCCGGAGCATGATGCGTGGCTTATTACATCAGCAAGGGAGCTGTCGGATTTTTTTGAGGCTGCCATTAAAACAACATCAAACATAAAGGCAGTCAGCAACTGGATTATGGGTGACATAATGAGACTACTCAATGAGAAACAACTGGGAATAGGTGAAATACCTTTCCCGGGAGAATATCTCGCAAGCCTTGTTGAGCTTATAGATAAGGGGATTATTAATAATACAACAGCAAAAAAGGTTTTAGAAGAAATGTTCACATCCGGGAAGGTTCCTCAGAAAATTGTAAAAGAGAATAAGCTTGAACAGGTCGATGATGCACAGGCAATTGAATTGGCTGTCCAAAAGGTGCTGTCGGCAAATACCAAGACTATTACTGATTACAAAAACGGTAAAGAGAAGGTACTAGGTTACCTTGTAGGACAGGTTATGAGGGAGATGGATGGAAGAGCGAACCCTCAGAGTATGAAAAGTCTTTTGAAGCAAAAAATTGATTTCAAAAATTGATTTCAAAAATTCATTTTTAACATCTTGCTTGTATACAATAAACGTTTTGTATATAATAGATTGTGCTGAAAGACTTACCAGCATCAGAGCTTGAATAAGTATATAAAAAATGCTGAGTATAGAATTATTAATCTGGAAAGAATGAATACACTTGTCCAGATTTTATAAATGAAAGGGGATTAGCAATGAATTTTCTAGAATCTATCAGTGAACGCGCAAAAAAGGACATAAAAACCATTGTGTTGCCGGAAAGCGAAGACATAAGGACAATAAAAGCTGCTGCTATTGTTCAGGAAAAGGGATTGGCACGTATTGTAGTTGTGGGAAAGGAAAATGAAGTACAAAAGCTTGCAGGCTCTTTGGATATTTCTAAGGTGCAGATAGTTGATCCTGAAACATCACCTAAATATGATGATTATGTCAACACATTTTATGAGTTAAGAAAAGCAAAAGGCATGACGCTTGAAAAAGCTCGTGAGATAATGAAGGACGAAACTTATTGGGGAGTCATGATGGTTAAAATGGGAGATGCCGACGGAATGGTATCCGGTGCATGTCACTCCACAGCAAACACATTAAGACCCGCGCTTCAGATATTGAAAACAGCTCCGGGGACAAAGCTTGTATCATCTTTCTTTGTAATGGTTGTTCCCGATTGTGAATATGGGAACAATGGAACCTTTGTATTTTCCGACTGCGGTCTTGTAGAAAATCCAACTGCTGATGAGCTGTCAGAGATAGCTATTGCATCATCAAAATCCTACAAGAACCTTGTTGGTGGAGAGCCAATGGTTGCAATGCTTTCATATTCGAGCTACGGAAGTGCCAAGAGCGAGCTTACGGAAAAGGTTGTAGAGGCAACAAGACTTGCAAAGGAAAAGGCTCCTGAGCTTGTGCTCGATGGTGAGCTTCAGGCTGACGCATCAATCATTCCTTCAGTAGGCGCGTCAAAAGCTAAGGGCAGTCCTGTGGCTGGCAAAGCAAATGTACTTGTATTCCCTGACTTAAATTGTGGAAACATTTCATATAAGCTTGTTCAAAGACTTGCAAAGGCTGAGGCATACGGACCTATTACACAGGGCATAGCTAAGCCTGTTAACGACCTCTCAAGAGGCTGCAGTGCAGAAGATATCGTTGGTGTCATAGCCATAACAGCAGTACAGGCTCAGCAGCAATAAGCTTTACAGCTGCAATTAATATATCGGAATGCACTAGAATAGCAGAAAATAAACATTACTCTATCAAAACATAATATAAAGATAGTGTAAGCAGAATATGAAGGAGAAAAGAAATGAAAATACTTGTTGTTAATGCCGGAAGCTCTTCATTGAAATTCCAACTTCTGAATATGGAAGACAGCAGAGTTCTGGTAAAGGGTATATGCGACAGGATAGGTATTGATGGATCAGTTATTGAGTATCAGGTGCCTGGAAAAGAAAAGATCGTAATGAAGAAGGAAATGAAAAAGCATAAGGACGCAATATCATATGTATTGCAGGCACTTGTTGATAAGGAGATAGGTGTTATTGAATCAGTTTCCGAGATTTCCGGCGTTGGTCACAGAGTGCTCCATGGCGGTGAAAAATTTCATGATCCTGTATTAATAGATGAGAAGGTTATGGATGCTGTAAGAGAGTGTATACCTCTTGGACCATTGCATAATCCTGCGAATATTATGGGCATTGAGGGCTGTGAGGCTGAAATGCCTGGAGTACCTATGGTTGCAGTGTTTGATACCGGCTTCCATCAGACTATGCCTAAATATGCTTATATGTATGCAATACCATACGAAGCATATGAAAAATATTCAATAAGAAAATACGGCTTCCATGGGACATCACATAAATATGTTACACAGAGAGCTGCTGATCTTCTTGGCAAGCCTATCGAAGAACTGAAGCTAATTTCTTGCCACCTTGGAAATGGTGCAAGTATATGCGCTGTTAATGGAGGTAAGTGTGTAGATACAAGCATGGGCCTGACTCCGCTGGATGGACTTGAGATGGGTACAAGATGCGGAACTATAGATCCCGCAGTAGCAACCTTCCTCATGCAGAAGGAAGGAATGACTGCAGCTGAAATGGATAATTATCTTAATAAGAAGTCAGGTTTGCTGGGTGTATCAGGTGTAAGCAACGATATGAGAGATTGTCAGGCTGCTGCAAATTCCGGAAACGAGAGAGCAAAGCTTGCCCTTGATATATTTGTATATAGGGTAAAGAGCTTCATCGGTTCATATATGGCGGCTATGAACGGTGCTGACGCAATCATATTTACAGGCGGAATTGGTGAAAATGATGGTAAAATAAGACTGAGATCGCTTGAAGGCATGGATTTCTTTGGTATTGCAGTAGATAGCGAAAAGAATACTATAAGGGGCAAGGAAGTTGATATTTCAGCTCCAGGTGCGAAGGTCAAAACATTAATAATACCGACAAACGAGGAGTTGGCAATAGCTCGCGAAACATTAAAGCTCATATCCAAATAGATAAAAGCTTAAACAATAATACTTTTACACCAGAATATGGCATAAAACGAAAAATTTCAAAAGTGGCTGCAAATGGCTGGCTGCAAATGGTGCTATGCGATAAAACAAATTGCCTTGACAATACTGGCATTAGTTAGTATAATATCATTTGTCGCGGATTAAGGGGTATCATTTATGAAGGTTGATATATCGGATATATTAATTACCAATGGAGCTTCCAAGGAGTTAGATCTTAAGGAGGCACCAGTAGAGAGGAAGCTTACTGAAGAGTGTTTCCTTAATGGTGATTTATCATTCTGTGGTACATTGACCAATCAGAATGATGTGCTTTTATTGGAGGGAACATTGGAGACTTCATATAGCAGTGAGTGCTTCAGATGTCTCAAACCATTAAAGAACACTATGAAGCTAAAGATCATAGAAAGCTTCGTAAGTAGCGACAATGCCGAACAATCGGATATGTATGTATTCGAAGGAAAGACAATAGATTTGTCCAAGGCGATTTATGATAACATAATCTTGAACCTTCCCATGAAGCAGCTGTGTTCAGAAGAATGTAAAGGCTTTTGCAGTATATGCGGAGCAAATCTGAATGAGGTGCAGTGCGGATGTAGCAGTAAGGAGACAGATGCCAGGTTGGAAGGTCTGAACAAGTTTTTTGAATCTTGATGATATACGCTTTTTGTCAGGGAGGTGTGTAATATGGCGAACCCCAGGAATAAATTTTCTAAGGCAAGAACAGGAAGTAGAAGGTCTCAGTGGAAGTTGTCACAGCCGGGCTTAATCAGCTGCCCACAGTGTCATACATTGAAGATGCCTCATGTAGTTTGCAAGGAATGTGGCTACTATGACGGAAAAGAAGTCATAAAGGAAGCTGAAGGTAAGTAATTAGAAGCTATATGGAATTAATACTATATAGACGAAAGAGGCTGTCTGCTAAGGCAGCCTTTTTGTGTTGGTAGAATAATTTGTATGGAGTATTAGCAGCGTGACATGTATGGTTTGTAATAGCTGCTATATTATGTGCAGCCTACATGCTTACTTGTATATTTGCATAACCTGTGTTTGCTGACGGCATAATACACGAGGCTATGATTGTGAGAAGTATTATTCGTATGACCTGTGTTTGTTGACAGTATAGCATGTATGGTCTGCAATCGTTAATACATAAACACATGGGACTATCGGCGTTAGCAGCATAATATGAATGCCAATGATTATGACTATATTATAAGCAGTGTGTAATATATCCCTATTGAGAGGAACTTTATATGAAGAGAATTGCTATTAAAGCGGTACAACCGGATAGCGCAGCACACGATGCTGATATAAGACCGGGCGATTATCTGCTTTCTGTAAATGGACAGAAGATAGTGGATATTTTTGATTATCGCTTTCTTACTGCAGATACCGAATTTACTGTAGAAATTGAGAAAAGTAATGGCGAGCTTTGGGAGATCGAGGTTGAAAAGGATGAATACGAAGACTTCGGACTAGAATTTGAGGATCCAATGATTTCCGGAGCGAGGAGTTGCTCCAACAAATGCATATTCTGCTTTATTGACCAACTGCCAAGGGGCATGCGCGATACTGTCTATTTCAAGGATGACGATTCAAGACTTTCCTTTCTTACAGGCAACTATGTGACCTTGACTAACATGAAAAAGTCAGATATTGAAAGAGTAATAAAGTATAGGATGACGCCTGTAAATGTGTCAGTACACACTACAAACCCTGAGCTTAGAAGATACATGCTTGGAAACAGATTTGCCGGTGATGTTAAGGAAAAGATGAAGCTTCTTATAGATGGAGGCATAGATATAAATGCACAGATAGTTTTATGCAGAGATATTAATGATGGACCTGAGCTTGACAGGACGCTTGATGATTTATCTGAGCTTTATCCGGGCGTAAAAAGTATATCTGTAGTCCCTGTAGGGCTTACTAAGTGGAGAGAGGGCCTTCAAGAATTGAAGCCTTTTGATGTAAAGACATCCACAGAGGTATTGAAGCAGGTTGGCCAATGGCAGAAGAGGTTTATTGAAAAGCATGGTACAAGGCTCGTATATCTGGCTGATGAGTTTTATATCAAAGCAGGTGCTGAGCTGCCACAATGTGAGGAATATGAGGATTTTCCACAGATCGAGAATGGAGTAGGGCTTATGTCCTTACTTATACATGAGTTCCATGAGTGTATGGATTGCAATGGTGAAATGCTGGAAAAGCATTTTTCAAGCATGAGCAAAATACGGCATGTAAGCATTGCTACAGGCGTATGTTCGTACAAATATATAAAAGAACTGGCGCAAATTCTGGAAAAACGATATAATAACTTAAAGGTTACAGTGTTCCCAATAAATAATAATTTTTTTGGGGAAAATGTTACCGTAACAGGACTGCTTACAGGAAATGACCTGATTATTCAGCTTGATAAGCAGGAACTCGGAACAGAACTGCTTATTTCACGCAGCATGCTGAAATCAGGTGAAGAAATATTTCTTGACGACATAACAGTCAAAGAGCTGGCAGAAAAACTGGATACAAGGGTAACCATAGTTGAGAACAGCGGAGATGACTTTATTTATAAAATTGCAGGAATAAAACGTGAACTAATAACTGAATAAAATAGTATGGGCAAAAAAGTAACAGTAGGAATGAAGTAAGAATAAGGCAAAAATAAAGGTTAGAATAAAGTTGGAATAAAGTAGAAAAATAATTGGAATATTGATCAGCGGGGTGAAAGCATTGTCAAAGCCTGTAGTGGCTGTAGTGGGCAGGCCTAATGTAGGTAAATCCACATTTTTTAACTATTTATGCGGAAAGAGAATATCGATCGTAGAGGAAACGCCTGGTGTTACTCGTGACAGGATATATGCTGAAGTCGAATGGAGAAACAGAAAGTTCACATTAATAGATACCGGCGGCATAGAACCTTATTCCGAGGACAAGATACTTCAGCAGATGCGAAGGCAGGCTGAAGCCGCAGTGGAAATGGCTGACGTTATTATATTCATGGTTGATGTAAAAAGCGGCATGACGGCAGATGACAGAGAGGTTGCTACTATGCTGCGAAAATCCGGAAAGCCGGTTCTTCTTGTTGCAAATAAGGTCGATAATGTTGGTGAGCCGCCTACAGAAATATATGAATTTTATAACCTTGCAATGGGTGATGTAATGCCTGTTTCATCACTGCACGGTCTTGGAATGGGTGACCTTCTGGATGAGGTTTACACTTATTTTCCGGAACATGACAACGAAGAGGATGACGAAAGCATTATAAAGGTGGCTGTAGTTGGTAAACCGAATGCAGGTAAATCATCCTTGATAAACAGGATGGTAGGAGAGGAGCGCGTAATTGTCAGCGATATACCCGGCACCACCCGGGATGCTATTGACACGTATGTTGAGAATGGCGATGATAAGTACATTTTTATTGATACGGCCGGAATACGCAGACAAAGCAGGATCTCGGAGAATATAGAAAAATACAGCATCCTGCGCTCGTGGTCAGCCATAGAAAGAGCGGATGTTTGTATAATAATGATTGATGCCCAGGACGGAGTTACCGAGCAAGATACAAAAATTGCAGGTTATGCTCATGAACAGGGAAAAGCTTCAATTATAGTAGTAAATAAGTGGGATTTAATAGAAAAGGAGACTGGAACGCTGGAGGAATACCGTAAGACCGTAAAGGAAAAGCTTGGTTTTATGCAGTACGCCCCAATTCTCTTTGTTTCAGTTAAGACCGGGCAGAGGGTGGACAAGCTGCTTGAAATGGTAAAGGCTGCTAATACAGAGGCGTCTCTTAGAATTTCCACAGGAATGCTCAATGACCTCATAAACGAAGCTACGTCAATGGTACAGCCTCCGTCTGATAAGGGAAAGAGACTTAAGCTTTATTATGCTACGCAGTCAGCAATTAAGCCGCCTACTTTTGTAATCTTTGTAAACAGCATAGATTTGTTTCATTATTCATATGAACGTTATATAGAAAACCAGCTTAGAAAAAGCTATGGTTTTACAGGCACTCCGATACGCTTCATCCATAGGGAGAAAGGTAAGGAGAATTAGCTTCAATTGGGGGAGTTCGAATGTTTGCAGGATCGTTTTTGTCTGCTGTAATAGGATATATGCTGGGAAGTCTTAATAGCTCTATTATAGTTGGAAAATTCTATGGGGTCGACGTGCGTATGCATGGCAGCGGTAATGCCGGTATAACAAATGCGTTAAGGACTTTGGGCAAAAAAGCAGCGCTGTTTGTGCTTTTAGGAGATATAGCAAAGGGACTAATCGCATATCTTGTGGGCTATTTAATATGCGGCACTCATCTTGGCGGAATGATTGGAGGTACTGCTGCAATATTAGGTCATGTATGGCCTGTATATTTTGGCTTCAAGGGCGGAAAGGGCGTATTAACTTCTCTCGCGGTTCTTCTCCTCATTGATTGGCGTATTGCACTTGGACTTCTTGGTGTTTTTGTTGTTATAGTGCTTATAACAAGATATGTGTCATTAGGATCGATTATTGCAGCAGCACTGTTTCCTATAGCAGCGGTTGTATTTTCGCGAGGAATTGAAACTGTGATTTTTTCAGGAATAATTGCTGTACTTATAATTGCCAAGCATCATGCAAACATAAAAAGACTTCTTGATGGAACAGAATCGAAACTTTCCTTTAGTAAAACCAGAAATTTGAGATAGTTTATAGTGATATATAAAAATGCAGGCTTTAAGCCACTATAATGGTGAACAGAAAGATAGTAAAACAGCTTATAAAGCATGTTGTAAATACTATCAAGAAAAACACCAATAGTTCAGAGCAGCATATTAATATGCTGATTACCATTGCTGAGAAGGGAACAAAATAGGTATGTTGTAATGAGGTATAAAAAATCTGTAAACAACATTGAGATAAGAAGTTGTTATGCTGTGATGCAGCTAATAGAATCTGAAAATTACAAGATATTCGATAGATATAGATAGCGTAAAGTGTATTAATAAATGCCGAGTTACACTATCAGACAGAAATGGATAACAGGGGGTAAACATGGGGATTAATATTTCTGTAATCGGTGCCGGAAGTATGGGAACTGCTGTTTCAATACTGCTTGCTAATAATGGGCACAGGGTAAAAATGTGGTCCTTGTTTAAAGAAGAAGTGGAAATGATCAACACACTAAGAGAGCAGAAGGATAAGCTCCCCGGTGCTATAGTGCCGGCAGGTGTCATGTGTACTAATGATATAGAAGACGCACTTTGCTTTTCAGATATACTGGTAATGGTTATACCATCGCAGACTATTAGGGAGAACATCAAAAAAATATCAGAGTTTGTCAAAAAGCCCAAGACTATTTGCTGCTTTTCCAAAGGTTTAGAAAAGGGCACCGGCTACCGTATGTCTCAGGTAATTACACAGGAAATGCCTGATGCTACGGTCGTTGCACTTTCGGGACCATGCCATGCAGAAGAATTGTCCAAGGGAATACCAACTGCTTATGTATCAGCATCTGAAAGCAGGGCGGCTGCTGAAATGATCCAGGATATTTTCATATCGCCGCGCTTCAGAGTGTATACAAATCCTGATATTATTGGAGTGGAGCTTGGCGGGTCAGTGAAAAATGTTATTGCCCTATGTGCAGGAATATCTGATGGTTTGGGATATGGAGATAATACAAAGGCAGCGTTGATGACAAGAGGTATTGCGGAGATATCAAGACTCGGTTGTGCAATGGGTGCTAAGCGTCAGACGTTTTCCGGCCTTGCGGGAATAGGGGACCTTATTGTTACATGTACCAGCATGCACAGCAGAAACAGGCGCGCCGGAATATTAATAGGAGAAGGTAAATCAGTAGAAGAAGCTCTTAAAGAAGTAAAAATGGTCGTTGAGGGATATTATACAACAGAACCTGTCTACAAGCTTTCAAAAGAACTTGGTGTCAGTATGCCGATAACAGATGAAGCATATGAGATACTATTCAATAAAAAAGATCCGGCAGTGGCAGTTTCCGATCTTATGTGCAGAAACAGAACTCATGAGCTCGAAAAGGAAGACCTTGAGGATATATGGTAAAATGCTTTCTTGAAAATAGTGAACCGTATATGTTTCAATAAAAGTAACTGATGACTTACATGATGGTAATTGATGGCTAATATAACCTAATGTAATAGTATTTCGTTTATTGTTTCTTTTCTTTTTATTAAGCTATGTGCGACTTTTTTACCAAGTAGAAGTTGATAAAGTCACTGCCATTTTGATTATGTGAACTGACGTATTTCTATACTAAAGCAAATAAAAAGTTGATCGTGATCTGGCAGAATACAAATTGCTCACATTAGTATAGGTTAATCCTGATCTAACGGTAAATGATTGCTCATATAAGCATAGGCGAATCATAATATTGCAGCAGTAATCAATCAAAATCTGCTACTTGCCAAGAAATCTGTCCATGAGTGTATAGCCATTCTCAATGAAGATATTTGATCTCGAGGCTTGGAATTCATCGTATCCTGTTACTCCGGACGGAGTCTCGGAGCTCTTTCTGTAGAGCACATAGGGAACAGGCTCAGCAGTATGCGTTCTAAGTGACAGAGGCGTCGGATGATCAGGCAGAACGAGTATACTGTAGTCTTCATCAAAAGAAGCAAGTCCTTTAAGAAGGGTTCCGACGACCTGTGAATCAATGTATTCTATAGCCTTTACCTTGTTCTCTATTTCAAATCTGTGTCCGCATTCATCCGGCGCTTCCATATGAACATATACAAAATCTTTGCCGTTTCTAAGCTCTTTCAGAGCTGCTTCAGCCTTCCCGACAAAATTGGTGTCAATATTACCTGTAACACCTTCCACATCTATAGAATCCAGCCCTGCGCATATGCCTATACCCTTGATAAGGTCAACGGCGGAAACTACTGAGCCTTTAACACCATACTTTTCATTAAAATTAGGGAGAGCAGGCTTTTTACCTTCACCCCAAAGCCAGATAGAGTTAGCCGGACGCAGACCCCTTTCGATCCTTGCCTTGTTTATCGGGTGATCCTTTAAAATATAGTAACTCTTTTTATGCATTGCAAGCATTACGTCTCCGTAGTCGCCTTTAGGAAGATAACTGATGATTCCTCTTTCAAGAATGTCATGCGGAGGAGTCAATTCTCTGCTGCCAAAGCCTTTTTTCCATACCATGCAGTGCCTGTAGCTGATGCCCGGGAAGAATTGAAACTCATCGTTTGAGAGCTCTGAGCTGATTGCCTTAATGAGCTCTGCCGCCTCGGCTGTAGTGATTTCATCAGAACTATAATCAAGCATGATTGCCGATTCATAATTATCATTTATATCAAGAGTGACCAGGTTGCATCGAAAAGCCAGATCTGTAGCTGAGAGCTCTACCCCCATACTTACTGCTTCAAGAGGAGATCTCCCGGTGTAATAAACCCTTGGATTATAGCCTAAAACAGATAAATTAGCGGCATCACTTCCCGGATGAATGCCATCGGGTATTGTCTTTACCATTCCTACTTCGCCATGTACAGCAAGATAATCTATATTTGGCTTATCGGCACATTGCAATGGTGTGCGGTTACCCAGCTTATGAACCCTGTAGTCTGCCATACCATCGCCAAGAATAACTATATATTTCATAATGCATTATCTCCATTCGATTTGGTTTATTACCGATCATGTGAAGCATATACCGGATATTATTGCCTTAATATTACCAGCAAACATTATAACATGAAAGTGAAAACTTTCATGTTATGATGAGGCACAAAAAACAACAAACTTTTATCTTTCGCCTCGTTGAAATGCCGCTAATGTTGGGAGATTTTTCTACAATCGAAAAATTTCCTATGAACATAGGCATTATAATAACCGCTACCAAGTTCACATGTGGTTATTATATCATGAAAGTTAAAGCTTTCATGATATAACTAGGCAAAAAAATGCAGCAAACTATCATTTGACGATAGGAAAATTTACTACAAACGTAATTTTTCCTTATGAACATAGGCATTATAATAACCGCTACCAAGTTCACATGCGGTTATTATATCATAAATTAGTAAGAATTCATGATATAATGACCGTAAAATGCAATAAATTACTATCTTCTGCCTCATTGAAATGCCGCTGATGATAGGAAAATTTTCTACAAACTAATTTTTCCTTGTAAAGAAATATATTGAGGATAGTTTAACTTTGGCTTAATTCATGTTTAAAAAAAATCGCTGACTAAGTTACCTTGCACACAAGGCGATAAATATATAGAATAATAATCCGGCTAATAATGACCCATAAACTGTATTTTTTAATGTATCTTCTTCTCTCTTTATTTTTTTAGCTAGTGATACACAGTTTACAAAAAATAATACAGAAACAATAATTCCAACATAAAACATTTCATTTACCTCCCCCAAATTAATCCAGTTTATTACATTATACGGGTATGAACAAGATTTTATATCAAATGTATTTTTATGTCAAATAGACAAAATTGCTCATGCATAAATATTCCTGTATAATTGGAATAAAACGAGCTTGTGAAAATTCTTCTACAACCGAAGAATTTTCTGTGAACCAAAGTGTTATAACGAGGCTTCTAAATCGCTTGCCTCGTTGAAACACTGCAATGGAGTGAAAATTCTTCTACAACCGAAGAATTTTCTGTGAACCAAAGTGTTATAATAATCCTGTATAATTTGGAAGGCTATAGTATTTACAGTAATATTACATCATGATGAATCCTCAAATCGCTACAATTACGGAGGTTAACATGGATAAAAGAAAAGCTGCAATTATAATATCCTCGATAGTGCTAATTCTGGTGGTTGTTTTGGTGTTTGTAGATAAATTAATCATAAATAGGGCCCGCGGAAATGTGCAGGATACTCAGGCAAGTATAGTAACCGAAGCAGGAATGAAAAATGATGACAACAGTACAGGTGAAGGTACAGTCAAGAGCATAAATAAAGGTGCTTTATCAGACGGCGTTCGTGAAACTGATGATGCATCTTCTTCTGAAGCATATAATACTGAAAGCTTGCTTAGAGACGAGATGATAAAGGTTGACGGAAACACTCCGGAATATGACATGGAGCTGCGTCTGTGTGAGAGGGCGGATAAAGAAACTTTTTTAGAACTTAGGTACTATCTTAATGGCGCAAGTGTTATAAACGATATAGATGATGCTCAGATTCCGGAACTGAAGGAAATTTTTGAAAGCAGAAACAGTATTGGAAATAAGGAAGCTTATATAGTTAAGCAGGCGCTACTTAATCCTGTATATTCACAGCTTTATGTACTGATCTATGGATCAGCCGTTAACAAATACACGCAGGCTTCGTTATATGAAATCAACATTAATGATGCATCTGTGAATAAGCTGATGTCTTACCCCGGTGAATACGGCCAGTTGTCATTGAACAAGGACAAAAGCCTCATGGCATATAGTTTTGGCGATCCGCCTCATATGAGCCAATATCAAGAGAACTTCCTTATTGACTTCTATGACTGCAGAAAAGCTGAGTACATCATTAAATCAAGCAGAGATGTATCAGGAAGCTTAATGGGCAGCAACAGTAATCCCAATTATCTTTACGATTATGAGTTTACTTCATGGCTAGCGCCAAGGACAGCGAGACTGAATCAGACCATCAGCTCCAAAAAGGAAGAGGAATCAGTATTGCAGCAGGGTGATGTTTTATATGATATAGACAAAAATCTTATAATGAACTTGGATGGAAGTGCACAGGATATTTCGGCAGGGGCAGAAGGCGAGCTAACACAGCAGGGTGAAGCAGTACCACAAAACGATGAAACTCAGCAGAGCGAAGCAGCACAGCAAAACAATGGAACGAAACAGGGTGAAGCAGCTTCTGGTACAGACAGCACACAAAATTCAGAACAGTCATCTATAGGCAACGATGCCAATACTAAAGAAACGGGCAGCACAATAAAAGGAGCAGGCAGTACCTCTAAAAAAGGCGAAAGTGAGCAGGCAAAGCTGATCAAGAGCTTTTATTCATATCTGGAATCAGAAGATGATTACAAAAAAGCAATGGAATTGCTTGATAAGGATTTCGTCTTCAGGATGGAGCTGCTTAAGCAATTCGGTGTTGAGTATATTGTAAAGAGCGATTTTGATGCACAGGAAGCATCAATGTATAGTCAATTGCTAAAAGCAGCAAAGTTTGATACAATTGCCAAGGAAGAATTAAAAGATGGGATTTATACGATAGACTACTATCATTTTCTTGGTTTAAACAGCGATTCGCAGCTGAGACAGCTAATGATAGCACGTATGAAGAAATCAGACGGCTTATGGAGAATTATTTCGATTGAGGAAGGTAAAGAGTAATGCAGCATGCATTTTCAAGATTTGAAATGCTGGTGGGACCCGATGCCATAGATAAACTAAAGAGAAGCAGAGTGGCTGTATTCGGAGTCGGCGGTGTTGGCAGCTTTGTAGTGGAGGGATTGGCACGAAGCGGTATTGGCAGGTTTGTGCTTATAGATAATGATGTTATTTGCGAGAGTAATATAAACAGGCAGCTGCAAGCTACGACAAAAACTATAGGACGAGCCAAGGTAGATGTAATGAAGGAGAGAATTCTTGACATCAATCCTGAAGCTGAGGTAGAGACCCATCAGCTTTTTTATCTGCCAGGAACATCAGACGAGCTTCTTGACGACCATATAGATTATATCGTTGATGCAATCGACACAGTTACTGCAAAGGTAGATCTTGTTATGAAGGCCAGAGAAATGGGTATACCAATCATATGCAGTATGGGGACCGGCAATAAGTTTGACCCTACAAAGCTTTGCATTACCGATATAAGCAAGACCTCTATCGATCCTCTTGCAAGAGTTATGAGGAAGGAACTTAGGGATAGAGGCATAAAATCATTAAAGGTGCTGTTCTCAACTGAAGTTCCGGCTGCAGTTCTCCAGCCTGCCGAAGAGGAAGAGGATTGGAAGATAGAACAAGACAAGTGCAGAATTTGTGATAGCAGACATGGGAAGAAAGAAATAGTAAGTGTTGAGAGCAGCAATCAAGAGAGTGGACAAGATGAAGTCAGTAATCACGAGAGTGGACAGAACGAGAACAGAAGCATTGATGCCATTAAGCAAGAGTGCGACAGTGGCGAGTGCATGCAAGGAAATGTCAACATTATGAATATTTCCAACAGCATTAGCGGTAACAAAAAACGCAGGGGAATTCCAGGCAGTACAGCATTTGTTCCTCCTGCAGCAGGACTTCTAATAGCCAGTGAGGTCGTGAAAGACATCATCGGAAAATGACACTTGGATATAGCTGGCATGAACAACTGTAAAATTGTTTACGTAAGAAAGGATAGGTAATAGAATAGGTATATGTTTGAGAATAGGATTACAATATTTACTGGACATTTTGGAAGCGGCAAAACTGAAGTAGCAGTTAATTACGCTGTTAAGCTTGCTCAGACGGGAAGAAAGACCGCAATTGTCGATTTTGATATCGTCAATCCGTTTTTTCGTACAGCTGATGCCAGAGATATGCTGGAATCAAGAGGTATAAAGGTGGTTACCCCAGTTTATGCTAATACAAATGTCGATGTTCCTTCACTTCCGGCTGAAATCAGCTCGCTGTTTGATGATAAAAGCTATAGCGTAGTTCTTGATGTTGGCGGAGACGACCTGGGTGCAAGGGTGCTTTCCAGGTATAAAGCTGAAATTACTTCTGATGACTATATACATTATTTTGTAATAAATACAAGGCGGCCAATGACAAGGAATGTTGACGAGATCATGATAATGCATTCTGAAATAGAGGAGAGCTCCGGCATAAAGGTGGATAAGCTGGTGAATAATACAAATCTTCTTGGAGCCAGTACTTCTGATGTATTAAAAGAAGGCTCTGATATTATTGCAGAGGTCTCATCGAGATTATCCATACCTGTTGGTCTTATAAGCGGACTTGAGCCTGTTTTAAAATCTTACAGTAGAGACGAGAGTGTTGAGAGGCTATACCTTGATAAATTTATAAAGCTGCCTTGGGAGTAAGCAAAGAACTGTGTGAATTATTTGAGATTGATGATAAAATACTTAGAGTTAATTGAAAAAATAGATCAATGAGGCATTTGAAATAGGCAAAACTTTTATTTATCCTTTAAAATAGTTAAAAAATAGATAGAAAATAAAAAACATGTATAAAAAGCAATGTTTTTTACTTGAATTGGCGTTCTTTGAAATATATAATGAAAAAATCGTCTAAGAATGTGAGGTGCGATATGGCAAAGGTTACTTTTAATGAAGATCGTTGCAAGGGCTGTAAACTATGTACAACTGTATGCCCAAAAAAAATTGTAATTATAGATACAGAAAAGCTTAACCTTAAGGGCTTTCACCCGGCAACCGTCAAAGAAGTAGATAAGTGTATAGGCTGTTGCTTCTGCGCCACGATTTGTCCTGATTGCGTTATTGAAGTAGAGAAGTAATAAGGGGGGAGCATATCATGGGAGAGAAAATTTTAATGAAGGGAAACGAGGTAATAGCAGAAGCTGCATTAAGAGCAGGCTGCAGGTATTATTTCGGTTATCCTATAACACCTCAGACAGAGGTAGCACATTATTTTGCTAAAAAAATGTCACAATATGGTGGCACATTTATACAGGCTGAAAGTGAAATTGCAGCAATGAATATGGTTTATGGAGCAGCAAGCGCTGGCGCCAGAACTATGACGTCTTCGTCCAGCCCGGGAATCAGTTTGAAGCAGGAGGCAATATCCTATGCCGCATGTGCAGAGCTGCCTGCGGTGGTGGTGAATATTGTAAGAGCAGGCCCGGGACTCGGTGGTATTCTTGCGGCTCAATGTGACTATTTCCAGGCAACAAAGGGCGGCGGACATGGCGATTACAGAATGGTAGTGCTTGCACCAAGCAGCATCCAGGAGTTGTATGAGCTGACTGTTGAAGCTTTTAATATTGCTGATAAATACAGGACCCTCTGTATGATAATGGGTGACGGTATGCTCGGCCAGATGATGGAGGGCGTTGAATTCAAAGAAAAAGAAGAGTTCTATCAAGCTGATAAGAGCTGGGCTACAACAGGCACGGAAATGAAGAGGGAGCATAACATTATTACTTCTATATATATAGATCCTGAGGTGCTTGAGAAGCATAACCAGAAGCTGCAAGCTAAATATAAGACAATAACTGAAAATGAGACCCGTGTAGAGACATATAACTGTGAAGGTGCAGATGTAATAGTAGCTGCATATGGTACTATTTCAAGAATCGTCAAGAACGTTATAAAGGCAGCTGAAAAGGAAGGTATAAAGGTTGGACTTATAAGGCCAATTACTTTATGGCCGTTCCCAAAGGAAGCCTTTGAGAAGTATGCAGAAGCTCCCAAAGCATTTCTTTCAGTGGAATTGAGTGCAGGTCAGATGGTGGAGGATGTAAGGCTTTCTGTTAACGGAAAGAGACCGGTATACTTCCATGGAAGAATGGGTGGCATGATTCCCACACAGAAGGAAATATTGGATAAAATAAAGGAAATATTGAAGTAAGGGGGGAAAGGCTATGGCTATAGTATTTCAAAGACCTCATGCATTGAGAGAAACACCGCTGCATTACTGTCCGGGGTGTACTCATGGAATAATTCACAGGATTATTGCAGAGGTTATAGATGAATTGGGTATAGAAGGCAGTACAGTAGGCGTTTCTCCTGTTGGATGCGCATACAACAATTATCTCTATTTTAACTGTGACATGGTACAAGCTGCACACGGGAGAGCTCCTGCAGTTGCTACAGGCATCAAGCGCGTTAAGCCGGAAAACATGGTTTTCACATATCAGGGAGACGGTGATCTGGCGTCCATAGGAACTGCTGAAATCGTACATGCTGCAAACAGAGGAGAGAAAATAACTACTATATTTATAAATAATGCAATCTACGGTATGACATCAGGACAGATGGCACCTACAACGCTACTTGGTCAGGTAACTACAACATCTCCTTTTGGAAGAAAGCCTGAGGTAGAGGGTTATCCTATCAATATGAGCGAGATGCTTGCCACACTGAAGGGTGCTGTATATGTTGAGAGAGTCTCAATGCATGACATAAAGAATATAAAGAATGCAAAGAGCGCAATAAAGAAGGCATTTAAGGTACAGCAGGCCGGACTGGGCTTCTCTATCGTAGAGGTTCTTTCAAGCTGCCCAACAAACTGGGGGTTAGATCCTTTACAGTCATTGAAGTGGATCGAGGAAAAGATGATACCCCAATATCCTCTTGGTAATTTCAAGGGAAAGGATTTGGAGGTGTAGGCTTATGACTCAGACTGAAATTATTATATCAGGCTTCGGTGGTCAGGGAATACAGGCAGCAGGAAAGTTAATAGCATATTCCGGAATGCTTGAAGGTAAGTTTGTATCATTTCTGCCATCCTATGGCCCTGAAATGAGAGGCGGAACCTCCAATTGCCATGTTATAGTTTCGGAAGACCCTGTAGGCTCGCCTATAATTAATAATGCTACAGTGTTAGTAGCTATGAACCGGCCTTCATTAGACAAGTTCGAAAAAATTGTCGTCCCCGGTGGAATAATACTGGTGGACAGCTCACTTGTTGATAGAAGCCCTGAGCGCAGTGATGTTAAGGTGTTTCAGATACCTGCCACCCAGATAGCTTCAGATATGGGAAATCTTGCATTTGCAAATATCATTATGCTTGGAAAGCTTCTTCATGAAACCGGAGCAGTATCAAGTGAATACTTTGAAAAAGGTTTGAAAAAAATACTTCCTCCCAAAAAGCACAGCCTTATACCGGAAGAAATGAAGGCTCTTGAGCTTGGGATGAATTATTAATGGGTTGAACGAATTAATGTCCGTAACTTACAGCCTGCATGGGTGAATTGTAGGATATTTCCTCTAAGGTATATCCGGAAAAATTATGCTCATGTAGGCTGTTGTTTTCAAGAACGCCTTCCATTCTATGGACATGACCATTTTCAGTTTTTATCGGCAAACCGGTAATACCGCTAAAATAATGGGTATGATTATTATATGATGAAATGCCGTAATAGTAATGAAAATGGAAACCATCTATACCGATCATGTTGCCTGCAAACCCCAAAAGCTTATGTGTATGTCCATTTTCCTCAACACAATCAAATTTATACTTGTGCATATGAGAATTCATAAAGTGCCTCCCATTTAGTTCAACTTATTAATTAATATTTTGCGCACAAATATAGCCATTATGACTTACATTATTTGTTATAGGGTGATTAGTACATAAGTAATTTATATTTAGAAGAACAAATGTGTACAAAACATCGTCAAATTATTACATGTTACATAATGAAAAATGGTATTATTATATTATCTAAAAAGGTCTACATATACCGGTTGTTTTATTGGAAATGATTGTTTGAACATTTGCAATATGGTAATATATACCAAATGACAAGCATTAAGGAGATTTGATATGAAGCAATTAATTGCCGGTATCATTTCTGTATTTCTGATAATCTTTACAGCTGGCTGCGGTGAGGACGAAGTAAGTGTTATAAAAAGAACGGCAGAATATGGTGAAAAAACTGTAAAAGTAGAATTGCCAATAAAGCTAAATATTGATTGTTTCTGCAGCAATATTGAGATTTATTGCTGGAATAAGCAGGAGGTAAAATTTGAGTACACAAAGAGCATAACAGCCAAAATGCAGGAACAGAAGCTGAAAAAGTATCTGCAAAAAATGGACATCATTACAGATGTATCAGGCAGTGAAGTAAGCTTCAAAAGCAATTGTGAAGAGTCTGATAAGGTCAGCAGAGTACTGGAATTGAGTATTTATATACCATATAGGACGGAAGAAGTAAGTATCAGCTGTAGAGAAGGAAAACTCAAGATATGTGACCATTTAAAGTGCAACCTGTCAGTGGAAGGTGGCATACTGGATACGATTATTAACAAATTCAGCGGCAGAGTAAATGCTAGTGTTAAGAAAGGCAATGTCAGGATTAATGCGGGGAAGCTCCTTGATGGTACAGTAATAAGTACAATTGACGGTAATGTTTATGTTAAAGCGTTGTATGAGCCATCGGGCGAATACAGCTTCTATTCTGAGAACGGTGTTCTAGATATAAATATCCCAAAGGAGCTTAATGCAAAAATAATTGACTACCTACCGGCTGACTATTATGATAATAACACAAAGGAAGGTTTTACTATTGATACGACAGAAACAGATACTGCCAGCTTCAGGCTTACAAGCGGAGTAGAAGGCATCAATGTAAACAGATTCTGAAAATTACATTTAAATTTTTTTGGGGGAAGATACATGAAAAGAAAGTACATTATTTTACTATCTGTAATAGCAATTTTGGCTGCAGCAGTATTGTTTTTTGCAGCAAGCTTATTCTTCACAAATCTGAATGCGGCAGCTTCTGTGTCCTCAGTTCAGGATACTGCAGAGGATAGCAGGATTAGTAATGAAGTATCAACTCAATCATCGAATGAGACATCAAATGAGTCATCAGGTGCAGAAGCTGAGGCAGCAAATAAGGAAATTGAAGCTGCTTCATCAGGACAGGTCGATGCTGAGCAATCAAAGGAAGAAATACCTGAGCTGCGTTTCATGGCAGTTGGAGATATAATGTTGGGTAGGGGAGTTGGAGCACGTCTTAATAAAGCAGGCGGCTTCAATAAAGCGTTTGAGGATGTAGCACCATTGCTGAACAAAGGTGATGTAGTATTTGCGAACCTGGAGTCTCCGTTGACTGCCAGCACGCATAGCCTGGATCCGAGGGGCAAGATTGTGTTAAAAGCAAAGCCTGAGGCAGTAAGTGCAATAACAATGGCAGGATTTAATCTGATAAGCCTGGCCAACAATCACATGATGGACTATTATGAGAAAGGCCTTTACGACACCATGTCCATACTTGATGAGAATGGAATACTGCATGCCGGTGGCGGAAGTAATATCAATGAAGCACGCAGGCCAGCAATAATGGAGGTAAACGGCATAAAGGTCGGGCTTTTGGCTTATACAGATATGGCCGAGCTGACTTTTGCGGGAAAGCCCTATCTATCCTATGCAGCAAAGGATGAAAAATCCGGACTTGCGCCAAGAAAGTATGAACTTGCGCTTGAGGATGTAAAAAAACTGAGGGAACAGGTAGATCTGGTTGCTGTTTCATTGCATTGGGGTATTGAGGATAGCTTTAAAATAACAGCAGATCAGGTTGAATTTGCCCATAATCTTATAGATAATGGTGCAGACATAATATTAGGTCATCATCCTCACCAGTTCCAAGGCATGGAGATATATAAAGGAAAACCTATAATGTACAGTATGGGTAATTTTATTTTTGACCAGAATGATCCTGAAAATCAGGAGGGCTTCATAATAGACATGAAATATCGAGGAAGAGAGCTTGTAGAGTTTTCTGCTATTCCTGTAAGAGTAATAGAAAAGACTTACGTCAGAATTCAAACAGGAGAGAATGCCTCCGAGCTTATAAAGAGGCAGGTGGAGCTGTGCAGCGAGCTGGGTACAACATTTGATGTTGCAAATGATGCAATAACGTATGTAAATGGTGATAGTATGAAGACAGCATCTAGCAATTAATAGATAGTTGAAAATATAACATAATTATCCAGCAAAAAACAATAAAAATAGTAAAAAGTTACAAATTAAAATAAATTTAGAAAATGTATTGAAAAGTAATAGAAAATTGTGTAATATAACTGCAGTCATTATTATGTGGGGTTTAACAGATGAAAAGTGATTTGCAGAAGTTAAAAGACAGGCTGAATGCTATGCTCTTGGAAACGCCGGTCAGTTCACAGGAAGCTCTATACCTCAGCCAGGAAATCGACATTTTGATTGTTGAACAATACAGGAATGGTCCTAAAACAAAGAGAAAAACTTACGTAGACAGCAATTTAAACCTATTGGCCGTGTGAAATGCAATAATAAAATTTGTAATTTTGATAAGAGGTTAGCCTCTTTTTTTTTATCAATTCTGCAGTTATATAATAAACGGATGATGCAAATATGATGATAAAGTGCTTAGTGCTCAACTAATTATTGAACTTACCTAGATTAAGTTTTATACAAATTTCTTATATTGTTAATACAATGCCTTTTCCTAATTAATAAAAAAATTACATATAATTCATAACTTCTACATATTTACAGGTTAATATAATTCTGTATTTTATAAGGCTAAAAAGGAGTGACTACATTGAAGTTTCTCATTGTTGAGGATGATCTTGATACCAGTGAGGGAATATGTGAATACTTCAGAGAAAAAGGATATGAGATAATAACTGCTTATGATGGCGAAGAGGCGTTAAGCCTTGTAAAAAAGACTACATTTGACCTTCTTATATTGGATATAATGCTGCCTAAGCTCACCGGACTTGTGGTGCTGCATGAATTAAGGAAAAACAGCAATGTTCCGGTAGTCATGCTTACCGCCATAGGTGATGAATATACGCAAATAGCAAGCTTTGACACAATGGCGGATGATTATGTTACAAAGCCTTTTTCTATTGTCTTGCTGGAAAAACGTATAGAGGCTTTGCTGCGGCGCAGAAAAGTAGATGATGAGGGTTACATATGGCGACATAAGGATGTTACTGTTGACTTCAATGGTTATATTGCGGAGAATGCAAGTGGTCCTATAGACATCACACCTCGAGAGATTATGCTTCTGAAGCTGCTGACAGAACATAAAGGAAGAGTACTTTCACGTGAACAAATTATAGATAAACTATGGGAACAAGACAGGCCGGTTTTTGACAGGACCGTTGATTCTCATATTAAAAACCTAAGAAAGAAGCTTAATCTTGACTGCATTGTTACTGTAACCGGTGTTGGCTGCAAGCTGGAGGATATTGTGTGAAGATTTTTGCAAAAACCTTTGTTTATACGCTGGCTCTTCTGATATTTATTTCAGTGTTAGCTAACGGACTAATATATTCGCTACTGCCGAAGGCTTATACAAAACAAAAGCAGCAAGCACTCACTGATCATGCAAATAAATTAGTGGCTGAGCTTAAGGAGGTTAAGCGAAATGAAATAGCGAGCCTCATGGCCAAATACGCTGCAGATATTCAGGCGGATTTAGAAGTTAATATTGGTGAAGAGGTCTACTCAATCCGCACAGGCGGTGTAATCACTGAATTGAGTAACAATGATTCCACTGATAAATATGTTACATATGGTACCGAAGGGCAAGGTACTGATAGAACGAATAAAAGTTTAACCATTATTGATGTTTACAATAAAGAAGATAGTTCAGTTAAGGAAAATGACGAGGACCTGGACAATGAGACCAATGCCATATTAAGTATTTCCAAAGGCGGCTCCAGAGAATTATGGACAAAGAGATATTTTATTATGGATGGTGAAAATGGCACACTCACTGTAACAATAACTCTGGCTCCTGTTGATGAAGCCGTTGATGTAATTATGTCCATTCTGCCACTGTCATTTTTATTGTGCGTTATTACAGCTATTGCATTCTCGCTTTTGTATGCCCGTGCAATAACTCGTCCGATTAAGGCGATCTCAGATGAAACCCACCGCATGACTGCTCTGGAGCGAGATGCAAGATGCAAGGTCAAATCAAAGGATGAGATTGGTGCTTTGGCCTCATATGTAAATGATCTGTATCAAAATTTGCTCAATACCATACAATCATTGGAAATTGAGCTACAAAAGGTGGGCGCGGCAGAACGGGCAAAAACAGATTTCCTGCGAGCGGCTTCTCACGAGCTAAAAACTCCGGTTACAGCAGTAAGTGTGATTATTGAGAATATGATACTGGGCATAGGTAAGTATAAAAATCATGACCAATGCCTTCCTAAATGTAAGGAGCTGGTAGATAAGCTATAAGAAATGCTTCGGGAAATCCTGGATGCTTCACAGGTTACAGATTCATCAGAATTAAGTATTACTGAGAGTATTGAGAACATTTGTGATGATATAATTGAACCATACACATTAATTGCCCGTGCCAAGGGAGTAGTCTTATATGTTGATTGGAGCGCTGCATTTATAGTAACAGCACCGCCAAAGCTGCTAGGTAAGGCACTGTCGAATATTTTCTCAAATGCTGTAAGATATACTGTGTCAGGCGGTAGACTAGCTGTTTACTGCAGAGGGCGAAGCCTGTATATTGAAAATGAATGCGAGCCTATCCCCGAAGATAAGCTGAGCCTGCTTTATGAGCCGTTCTACAGACCGGATGAATCCAGAGACAGAAAAACAGGCGGAAATGGACTTGGACTGTATATAACAAAATCAATATTACGTTTGCTTGAACTGGATTATACATTTAATCAGATGTCTGATCCTTCAGGAATGCGTTTTATAGTAAATTTTTAATTTCATATCTGCTACACATTTATTTCATAATTGCTCCACTTATTGGTGTTAAAGTTACAACAGCACCAATAAGTGGAGTACTTTTTTATGGTGTTGACCGAAGTTCTATAGCAAAAGTGGATGCTTGACAGCCGCAAGTGTGTTTGTTCTTGAACCAGCAAAAAATAGCGCTGTATTAGGCTCGTTGTCTTTTTGCCATACTTACACTTATGCAGTTTCACAGAGATTACAAAAATAAAACCGACAGCATTGTACTGGCCTCCGCAGATCCGGTATTTTACCAACTGAATCGTGTAATTGGCCTCATATGTGCTGCTGTTGTTACAACCCTTGCAGTAACAATATTTACTCTGCCTTTTGCTATTATAAAGACAGGCGTTTATTTTCAAGCTAATGATTTTTTTGTATCCTGGTATCTTATCTTCTTAGGTGCAATGGTTTTTTCTATCTTTCTTTCGTCCGGCCTTTATTTGCTTTTCAGACGTGTTGGACCGGCTTTTATTGCCATGGTGGGACTAATCTCACTGTCAATTATGCTTGATGGATTATCCGGCACTAAGGCGAGTTATCAGTTGTTTTGGGTTCAGACAAACGTTACGAACCTATCTGATTTTGTAAACAATCAATTTTTGATTGACCTGGTGCTTTGGAACAGGCTTTTTTGCTTATTGGTATCACTTGGTGTATGCTTCCTGGGACTATTATCTGTAAGGCGCTACGGGCGTGGTCTGTTAAGATCATTTTTAATTAATGCAAAGCGTGTCTGGATCCCGTTGTTTTTTGCGGCTGCAGTAATTTTGTCCGGCTTAAGCTTAGTCAATGAGCCTGTATTTGATAACAGTGTACCGGTCAATCATTCATATTCCTATAGCTCCGGAAACGGTATAACCATATATATATCTGGTGGGGAGGATGAAAGCTGCTCTATGCTTTTATTGACAGATAAGAAGGTTGACATTTCTGTTGACACACAAAAACGTGTTGTATCCGGAAAGGCAGATTTTTCTTTCGATAATCTTAACGGTGCGGCACAGGAGCTTTCAATGCTGTTAAATTCAGGCTACATAATTCGTGAGGTACTGGTAAATGGCAATCCCGCAGAGGCAAAGTGTGACAATATTGAAGAGAAGGGTAATGCCAGATGGCATATTAGCGTGCCTGCGTGTGAAAAAGCAACAGTAGAGATATGTTATGGAGGAAGCTTGAAAAATAATGGGTCTCTCTTGCAGACACCAGTTTTTGGAATTTGCAATGAATATGTATATCTACCGTCTACCGGATTTTCTCCAGGTACAGAAACATCCGATTCAGATGATTGCAATTTTTCGGGAGTTGTGACATTGGATGAGAAGTTGATGCCGCTGTTTCTGGGTGTAGAAAGTGAAGAGCTGGATACAATCTTCCCGCTAATATTCGGGGCGGATTTGCAAGTTCAAATCTCAGTGGAATGAATGAGACGTGCATTTCAGCCGCCAGTGACTTACTCGGTAACTCTGATTTTCAAAATTCGGGAAGCGGTATAGATGTTCTGGTACATGAAATTGCTCATCAGTGGTGGGGGCTTACGACTATCCCTGTTTCCGACGAAGCCTCATACTGGTCGAGGGAGGGTATTACATGCTACAGTACTTATCGATTTATGGCACAATACTTCGGAGAGCAGTATGCAAAGGAACATTTCATTGACAAGTGGCAAGAAATGTGGAAAAACTATAAAAATGCATTCTATGTGCAACATCCTGAATATTTTTCCAAGCTTTCACAAGGCGATAGATCAACGGTTATGGCTTCACTTAGTAATATTGGGAACTATGGGATCATGCCGCTGCAGCTCCTGAAGGCGGAAAATATATTGGGTGGGCAGGAGTGCTTTCAGAAAAAACTGTCCGAGCTTTATAAAGCTTATTTGGGTAATAGCATAACTTATGGTGATTTTTTATCTGCTACCGGACTAACTGAGGAGGTGTTGAATCTTGAGTAAAGGAAAGATCCTTAAATATGAAATGAAGCGTCTGATTTTTTCCCGTGAATTTATTTTACTGCTGACAGCATTGATTGTTTACTGTGTTTTGCTTGTGCGTAATAATGTGATTTTCGGAACACGATATACCGCACCTTTCTCGCAGCTTACCTTTTGCAGCTATATTTCTTCTGCTGCAGTTTTATTATTTGTTTTACTGCTGACGCTTTGTTCGCGACAATTTTCGCCATCAGAAAACGGAGCTATGGTTATAATTAACGCATCGCCCATACCAGCTCCTGTTTTCAAGATGCTTCGATATGTCGCTATAGCTTTTGCGTTTCTTATTGCTGCAGCTTTAGCTGTTGGAATTTGCTTTGCTTTCTATGTGATGATTTTTGGTTTTACAGAATTTGGAGGATTAATTATTTCGGCGCTTGGGATAATCATTCCGTCAGCTCTGCTGCTTTTTGGTCCTGCCATGCTGCTTGGCAGAAAAAAACCGGTTATGGTATATATGCTGTTAGTGGTAATCCTGATCATGGGTGCTTTTGGTTTATCACTTCCATCATTTATAGATTTATTCGGCAGTTTAGCTATAAAGTCATTTTCAGTCGTGGGGCAGGATTTCTCATTTCCCATTTCATTTTGGATTGGACGAGTTATTCTCTCTGTTGCAGGGATTACTTTAATCAATATATCGTTAGGCTTCCAAACAAAAAAAGCTATCAGGAACTAAGAAATATATAGGAATATTTCACTTGCTTTCCGACTCTTCAGGCAAGGGCTCTGATGCAACTGTATTACCAGCATGTATCAGGAGCTTTGCCTGTTACATAGCTGTACAACGTTCTGTCCACACTTCTGGTTAAGGTTGAATAATTTACACTGGAAAAATAATTTTCATGGTGCTATACTAAGTGTAAATAAGGGGCATTAGCTCAGCTGGGAGAGCGCCAGGTTCGCAATCTGGAGGCCAGGGGTTCGATCCCCCTATGCTCCACCAATCGAAAAAGGTATCGTCCGAAAGGATAGTACCTTTTTGAGTATAGCGAGTTATATGAGGGTGGGATCGAACCTAGCGTAATTTTTTATCTGGAACCAAAAAGATAAAAATCAAGGAACTAATTAGTAACAGACCTTGATAAAAGAGATATGGCAGAATATCAAATGCTGTAATATTACCACCCAATGTTTTAACCGCAGAAACAGCCAATAGCATCTGCGCGCCATAGGGGATAATTCCTTGAAAAATGCAGGAAAAAGTGTCCAAAAGTGAAGCCGTCTTTCTTGATGTAATACCATACTCATCCGACATTTGCTTTGCAATTGGATTGGCCATAACGATTGCAACCGTATTATTTGCAGTTGCAATATTCATAGCACCAACCAGCAAACCAACTCCTAATTGACCTGCCTTCTTGCCACGGAATAGCTTCTTAATAAAGGAAAGCAACGCATCAAATCCACCGTTTTCGCGGATCAAAGCGCACATGGCCGCCACGAGAACTGCAACAATAGCAGTTTCAAACATACCTGAGACGCCGCTTCCCATGCTGGATAGCATCTGTATAGGCTTTATAGCTCCGGAGGCAAGCATAATAATGGAGCCGGAAACAATACCGCTTAACAACACGACGAACACATTGACACCGGCAATGCCTCCGATCAATACCAAGAGATAAGGAATAATTTTTACCAGATTGTATGAAGAAATCTCAATCTGTCCCGGATCCTTAGTTGCCGTAATCAAAGCTATGAGAACAACTGTTATTAGAGCTGCAGGCAATGCAATCCTAAAGTTTTCACGGAATTTATCTTTCATCGGGCAATTCTGCCCGTTGCATGCCGCAATGGTTGTATCAGAAATAAAGGAAAGATTATCTCCGAACATAGCTCCACCAATAACAGTTCCAACACAAAGCGGCAGGCTATATCCGGATGTATTGGCAATTGCGACTGCAATAGGAACAATCAGTGTTATGGTACCGCAACTTGTCCCCATAGCTGTAGAAATAAAACAGCTAACAACGAAAAGAACAACTACAGAAAAGCGAGGCGGAATGACTGAAAGTAAAAAATACGCCACGCTTTCTGCGCTAGAACGTCCGACAATGCCGACAAAAGCACCTGCAGCGAAGAAGATAAGCAACATGGTAATAATATTTTTATCGCCAACTCCATTTCCCATGATTGCAAGTTTTTCGTCAAATTTCACCTTTCTGTTTTGCAGGCAGGCAACGACAATAGAAATTAAAAAGATGACAACGATAGGAATCTGATAAAATCCTTGTTCCACCTTGAGAATGTATTCAAACAGAATTCCTAGTCCCAGGTACAAAACCAGGAATACACTGATTGGCAGCAAAGCAAGATAGTTGTTCTTTTTCATAAGAACTCCCCCCAGTATTATATTGCATTTTATCAATGCTTTTTAAAATATAATTATTTTACCAAAGAGTCGCATTGATGTAAACGCTTTGTTAATTTTATACTTTTCTACCCAATATTTTGCATCTTTATTTAAAATTTGATATATTAATTTCAAAATGCTAAACAGAGGGGGCACAAATATGAATGAATACGAGAACATACTGGCTGGTGTGACTAAGCTTGGTAAGACAATCGATCAAGTAAAAGCAGGAATTATTATAGGCTCGAGGGCAAGAATAGAGTGCCCCGCTGATGAATATTCGGATATTGATATTATCTTGCTGGTTGACGATATTGACTTTTTCATACAAACAGATGAATGGTTGGATGGGCTAGGCGAATATCATATCTCCTTCAGTGAATATACAGTTGCCAATGGAAAAGAACGACGTGTATTTTTTGATAATGCAATGGACGTTGATTTTCTCTTCTTGAAAGCAAGTGACATTGACAGAATTGAAAAAGATGAGAATTTCAAGGAGATAATATCTAGGGCATACAGAGTATTGTTTGATAAGATATCATTTTCTAATGTTTTGAATAGGATGGCATTGTCACCTGACCCCCATTTGCTACTTCCGGAGAGTGATTTTGAGAATATTGTGGGTAACTTTTGGTTCCATTCAATTTGGGCTGCCAAAAAAGTGCTACGTGGTGAATTGTGGGTAGCAAAAAGTTGTGTTGATGGGTACATGAAAAATTTACTCCTGCAAATGATAGAACTTTATTCCCATGCTGTCAACAGCTCAAACTATGATACCTGGCATTGTGGACGTTTCATCGAGCAGTGGGCAGAACCTTGGATAGTGGAGAAATTTCCCGATATATATGCAGGCTATTCCGTTAATGATACATTAAGAGCGCTGTCCGAAACCATGGATTTATTTCGCAAGCTTGCTGTTGATACAGCCGAAAGATTAAATTACAGTTATCCCCATGAAGCAGATATATATGCGGAAAAATTTCTGCGAAGAATTAAGCAAGGTAAACTTTATGAATGCTGGACTTGTGAAACTGAGGATAAATAGTTTAAGGCAATTTCTTAATAATATTAGATAACATTACAACACCGTTTTTAATTACATCAGGCTCCAGATGCCCATACCCAATAAGCAGCTTGCTTTGATGCCTGTCTTTTTCTATGCAGTAGCTTTCCACAGGAGTAATATATAAACCTCCTTTTCGACAGCTACTTTTAAATGCCTCTCCAAATCGCATTCCCGGAAAATCTACAGCGACATGCAGCCCAGCGGAATCCCCATAAGCAGTCCACTCGCTGCCAAAGGCTTCTTCCAGCGACTTCAATAATACTTGTCGGCGCTGGCCATAAATTTTGCGCATCTTTTTGACATGTCTATCAAACTTGCGTGTCCTTAAGAATTCTGCCAAAGCGGCCTGCTCAAAGGGTGGATTTTGTACATCCGTATGAGTACGCAGATCACGCCAGCGTTCCTGAAGCTTATAAGGCAATATCACATAACCTATCCTCAGTGCAGGAAAAACTGATTTACTGAAGGTTCCAACATAAATCACACGTTGTGGGCTCATAGTGTAAAGCGGGGCAATGGGCTCGCCGCTATATCGGAATTCGCTGTCATAATCATCTTCGATGATATAAAGATCATTTTCTCTGGCAAAGCGAATCAGTGTTGCACGGCGTGATGCGGGAAGAATTCCTCCCAAGGGAAACTGATGAGATGGAGTAACATATATTGCGCCTGTACCTCCGCACTTTGACAGGTAATCGGTTTTCATTCCTTCGGTATCAACCGGTATAGGAATAATGGAGCAGCCCTTGTTTATGAACGTACCAAGCATTCCCATATGGCAGGGATCCTCCATCAATATTTTTTGGCCGTTTCCACACAGAATATCTGCAATAATATGTAGCCCGTGCGTTGCACCGGCGGTAATAAATATATCGTCCGAGGCAACCTTAAGACCACGACTTCTGAACAACCAAGCCGCAATTTCATTTTGAAGGTCAGGCGATCCTTGCGGTCCGGTATAACCGTAGGTCTCAGGAGGGAGTTCTTCGGAAGCCTTATGCAGCAACTGTTGCCATAGAAACCTAGGAAATTGTCTTAAATCGGGTCTGCCCGTCTGAAAGCTTACCAAAATTGGCTGCTCAGCCCTGCTTTTTATTTTAGGAGATAATGCCTGTTTTACCGGCTCAATGTATAAACCGCCGGAAACCCGTGTGGGGGCTCCCTGCCGGCTTATTACAAATCCCTCTGCAATCAGCAAGTCATAAGCCTCACAAACTGTATTGCGGGAAACATTTAGCTCCTTCGCTAATTCTCGTGTGGACGGAAGTGCTTCTTCCGCCTTCAACTGCCCGGATATAATCAGTTCTTTTAGATGCTGATAAATTTGGCGCCATAACTGTAATTCACTTTCCCTGTTTAATTCAATTCCTAACATAAAGTCTCCAACTGGCTCTATTGAATTTACGCTATACCGGCTCTTTAATAGAACCAGTTAATATGTAGAATTATACCATTATGTCAAGAAAATACAATATATTAGGGGGAGATATTAGAATGGATCGTTTGAACGGGAAGTTATATTTGATTTGTGCTTTTTCGCTGGCAGGAACCAGTGTCATATCGGCCAGATTTGTTATGGGAAGGCTCGGAACATTTACGATTACGGCAGTTAGCCTTTTTTTTGCGCTCATGTTTTTAGCTCCATTATGCGGTAAGCAATTTGTAAGATATATTCGTTTAATGTCATTTCGAAATTTTCTTTATTTGTCTCTTCAGGCATTATGCGGTATTTTTCTATTCCGCATGTTTTTGTTAAACGGTCTCTATTATACCAGTGCTGGAGAAGCAGGTATACTTACAGGCGCAACGCCTACTATAACGGCGCTTCTCGCTATTATCATATTGAGGGAACCGATCAATGGAAGAAAGCTTACAGGGATATTATGCACTGTAGGTGGAATTCTTATCATTCAAGGAGTATTAACGCCGGGTAACGGTTTATCCTTAGAACACATCAGAGGGAATATGCTCGTACTCTGTGCGGCAGCTTGTGAGTCTGCTTTTAACACATTGTCACGTTTTTCAGCCGTCAAGGCTGCAGCGGACTTAAAAGAACCTTCAAGTTCCATTGCTCAGACCGCAATTGTGTCGGCAATTGCTCTAATTCTATGCCTGATCCCTGCAGCGTTTGAGAATCCCTTGAAGGAGCTTTCAGAAATTGGCCTTATGGAATGGATGGCTCTTCTTTGGTATGGCGTATTTGTAACGGCTTTGGCATTTATCTGCTGGTACTCCGGAATTAAGCGGACCGGAGCATTCACAGCCGCGGCTTTTTCGGGTATGATGCCGTTTACATCCATGCTGCTATCGATCGTAGTGCTGGGCGAAAATAGTGATTACCGGCAGTGGTTGGGAGGGTTTCTTATAATTGTCGGTATGATCCTTATCGGAACTGAGCGCATTGATGCCAGGCTTCCGATATCAAAGAATATTAAAGCAGAGGAAAGGAAGGTGAAGGGGTAATTAATTTTTTGTTAATAGAGCAGCATTATCCCAAATAAAGGTACACAGGCAAATACCTGAATCATATAAAAAGTGCAGCGATGAGGATACATCGAAGTTTTCTCTTTATCTACATAATTCACCCTACATTGACAAATTAATGAAATAAAGATATAATGACTGCGGTATGTGACCGCGGTCATTATATCTTTCATAGGTAAATTAGTATTTTTCGTGGTAAATTAAATTTCTGTTTTCTAACAACGATAAGCTAAAAGCATTATAAATGAATATCAATAATCTCTTTTGATATATATTATGGAGGTATAAAGAATGTTTAAGAGAGTTTTATCACTTGTTTTAGCACTATCTATTTTCTTATCAATTCCTTCTACTGTATTTGCCGGCGAAATTAAGGATATCTCACAGGAAGCTCTAAGAATTTCTGACGAGTTTGCTGCTCAGTATCCCGGCGGAGCATTTTGCTTTCCCGCAGTTGCAATAGAAACTAATGAGTACAGTGGACGAACAGTCATAGATGTTTTGAGACAGGGTGGGACATACGGGGATATAACAGTGACTGTAAAAGCTATCAACGTTACAGCTACTTATGGAAAGGATTACATACTTTCAATCCCAGGTTTTATGTATGACAAAAAAATAGAAGGTAGTGATGTTGAACTCACTGAACTTTCAGCCATTGAAACAGACGCATCCTCTGATGTTACGGCGGAAGAAGCAGAAGTAGATACACCTGTAGCGGTTCCAACAGAAGAAGCAGCTACACCTTTAACAGAAGAAGCAGCATCCCCAACAGTCGAAGCAGGAGGAGCAATCACACCTTCAGTAGTTCCAACAGAAGAAGCAGCACCTTCAACAGAAGAAGCAGCATCCTCAACAGTCGAAGCAGGAGGAGCAATCACACCTTCAGTAGTTCCAACAGAAGAAACAGCTTCACCTCCAGCAGAAGAAGTAGCTACACCCTCAAAAGTTGAAACGACAGCACCTTCAACAATTACAGATACACCTGTAGCAGTTCCTCCGCAGAACGCCAGCCTCAAGGAAATAAGACAGCTTGCAACCGGCAAGACTTCTGACAGGGAAAAGCTTGCACCATTGACAAGTCAGGAGAACAGTGATTTGGACACCGCTATAACTGCTGCAGAAGACTTTTATAAGGAGGCTCCAGGAACAGTATTCAATCTTTCCTTTTCTGAGGGGGAACGCAAAAAAAGCTTTAATCTTGATATTTTAAACGATGATATTGGCGAGGCACAGGAGCAGATTGTATTTGTAATTACCGAGGTATCCTCGGGTGGTGAAATCGGTTTGCAAAAGGAAACAACAGTAAATATTATCGATGACGAGCCATATGAAATGCCCATATTAAGGTTTTCTGAGAACAGCTATACAGCAGCAGAGAAAGTTGCGAAAATTACCATAAAAAGAAGCTCAGGAATAAATTATTATGCAGGAGCAGCCATATCTACCATTGGTGACGATGCAAGGGCAGGTACAGATTATACCGAGATAAATCAGAAGATATTATTTGTACCCGGGCAGTCGGAGTTAAGTTTAGATATACCTATAACCCCAAATACCAGTGGAGTTGATAAGTACTTTTATGTTAAGCTTGAGCCTGATAATGGATGTACCCTGTTAGGAGACGAAGTGGTACAGGTATTAATACCAAAACAGACCGGTATTTCTGAGAGTGTGCTGAAAATCAGTGAACGTACGCTTTTGGAGGGAACAGAAGGTGTATACGCCGGGGTTGATAAGGAAATAGTCAAATATGATGGTTTTGACTTCGTAAATGGTAAAAATACCTTTACTTACAAATCAAATGACTGGATGTGCATAGAACAAATAAAAGATACCAAAGAGGTAGCTTACGGCTATCTTAGAACGAAAAAAGCTTATTATATGCAGCATTTGGACAAGGCAAGAGCTAATATCGGGCTTTTTGATACATATCATAAGGGCGGCTACAATGGAAACATAGCTTATGTGCGTGCATTATACACTCAGAATTCAAGCAAAGCATTTATTGCCACCCTTGTAAGTGTGAAACACTTTCATGAAGACGAAATAGACAAGGAAATATTAAGTGAACGTCTTTTTAGTAAGGGGATATATGATAGTCTTGCCAGTCAAGGATATGTGAAGGATGCTCCATTCAAGTTTGAATTTGAGTTGTCAAATTGGGAATATCCGGGTGATAAGGCTTATTTCAAAGTTAAAAATCTTGAGATTTTTTATCGGAAAATTGATTTTGATATTCAAGGGGCTGAACTGGACAAATTATATACCTTTGATCTGAGTAAAACCAGTGATTCCGAAGGTTTCTATAAAACAGAAGAAGTCACACCGGGTAAAATTGATATTGTCAGTGTTGATAATAACAATGAAAAGCTCAAGGGCTTCTATACCTCCAAGGACAGTATGTCCTTTAGAATTATAGCCAAGGAAGTAAAAGATGACTATTATTTGAGGGGGATTAAAATTCTCAAGGATTATGATAAAGTTGGTGCAAATAAAGAAGGTAACTACTGTTTCTTTGATTTTGAAGAGAAAAAGACCGATATTGTAACAATAGACCATACATGGATAATTAATAATTCAAAATTCATTAATGGTAATGACACGTTTATTATACAGCCTGTATTTGAAAGAAAATCGGCAAAGCTGACTGTAAGTCTGGATGGTAATGGTGACAAGGGTGAAATTGTCAATGTTGTTAACAAAGCCAATCCTGATAAAGAATATGATGAAATAAAGTTTTATGATGAAGACGGAAAAGAAACATGGAAGTACAATTTACATGTTGGGGATAAAGTAACACTTACAGGAGCCGGTAAAAATGATAACATGATATCGGGCTACTACGTTTCATATAATGGAGGGATGAAACAGAGCGAAGGCGGAACTACAAGCGCCGGAATACATACAATTAAACTAACTGAGACGGTGAGTGTTTCTCCCATATTTGAAGCACAGCTTCTGAATGTTAAGCGTGATCCTAATTTCAAGAAAAAACATCCCGAAATCCAAGGTGTTCTGAATTATGGGTCTACAACTACCAATGGAGACGGCCAGCTTGAAGGTATTAAGTCAGGTCAGTATATTGAATTCACTTCAATCCCTCCTGAGGGTTATACTACTGTATGGGCTAATAGAACAGGGGATACAAATGGAAATGGAGTTCTTGACTACGATGAAATATATGATCCGCAAACAGGCAAGCTTTATCGCCAGTTTGATTACGACTTGGATGGGAAATTAGATGCCGAATATGATGCACTTATGTATGGGGAATTATTCGGATATAAGGTCAGTCAGCCGAAGCCATTAATCTATTATTACTACGAGCCGCTTTCAGGAAAGACGCTTTCTAGTGGTAAAGTAAGCGGAGCTGTTGTTACGCGGGAATATACAATCAGGCAGGGATATAAGCAAACTGATAATGCAAATGGTGAAAAGGTGGACAGCCTGGTGCCTGTAGTTGGTGCAGCTGTGAGAATGGGTGGAAGCTACGACAGAGAAAACCCTGATGCACAGATGGGATATGGCACTTCCACAAATAGCTTAGGGCGTTTTGATTTTGATGTGGTTAATCTTGTAAAGGATAATTATTATCTTCTGGGTGTAGATTATAATGGAGTTTCCTACATAGACAAAATCAACACTTCCTCGGCTAAACAGTTAATACTGCCTACCTTTACCAGTATGAAGCCCATTAGTATAAATGGAGTACCCCAAGACGGGGAGGATCCTACTATAGTATCAGGCAGCGCAGTTATGATAAAGGATAAAATGGTTGACTTTAATTTAATTACTGCCTCTCTTGAAAACAATGTAAAGGTAGAAAATGCTATATTCAGGATTTATTCATCAAAGGGAACATTGGAATCTACCAAAACGGAGCCTGTTACTGCTAGCAAGGCAACACTTTCAGTAAATCTCAACAGTGCTTTTTTCCCAGGTGCAAAAATGACGGTACAGCTTGTTGATCAAAATGGAAATAAAAGCATGGAGTATAATACCGGTTTCCAATTCAGACCTAAAATACAGCCAACATCAATACTCCCTTCCTTTGAAGCACCAGAAGAAGTACCAATTCCCATATTAGAAACAGTAATGGGTGCTCTGGACTTGGGGCTTGCCCGGTTTACAAATTATGAAGTGAATGATGAGGGTTATACACTGCGCATTGGTGGTAGCCATGATTTTAAAGAAAAAGAGAAGGAACTGAAAAATACTATCGATAAAGCTAAAAAAGATGATAAAGATGGGGAAAAAGCAAAAGAAGAAATTAAAAAGGCAAACAAAGATGCACCCAAAAAAGAAGATTCTAGTTTAAAGGTTAAATCAACCTTGACAAATAAGCTTGGTGTTAAGGTTAGCCTTGAAATGAATATAAAATATGATGAAGACAGGGATCCGGCATTGGGCTCACCCTATTATTTCGGGCACATGCTGTTAATGGTAACTCTTGAAGATAAGCTTACCGTTGAAACAAGAATTATGCTGCCAATAGGACTTCCGCTTATAGTAAGACTGGAAGTAGGGGGAAGTGTTACAGGGTTTATTTATATTACTCCATATACACCCCTCGGACAATCTCAACCGGTAAAAGTATATGCAGATAAAGATGGAAATTATCCTTATTACCAGGCAGAAAAGGGCTCGCCAGATAGAAAATTTGAAATTGAAGGGGGAATAATACTAGAACCCTATATTTCTCTGTCAGTGGGTGTAGAAGTTGGAATTGCTGAGGTTTCAGTTGAGGGGAAAGCCCTGTTTAAATTGTTTTTCAGTACCGCAAGGAGTGGGAGCGGAACAGTTACCCTAACTGCAACAGTAAATGTAACGACGCTAGGATTTAATGTGTACAGCAAAAAGTTTGCTGAATGGGGCGCCGACCTTTTCGGAAACCCCGACGATATGCCGTTTAAAATGCTGACCGGTGATGATATAAACGACAAAGAATTTGAGCCTATTGAAAGAGATTATTTGGAAAAGAGGAGCTCATGGTTAGGGGATTTATTAACAAATCCAGGCCCCAGCATGACAAATTATGTAGAAAGGACATTAATGGAAGGTGTATACCCATACCCGGATCCTCAGTTGATGAGAATCGATGAAGATAGTTTGCTGCTGGTATTTATAGACGATGATGTGAAAAGAAACCCCAAAAATCGTGGTGCTCTCTTTTACTCAGTTTCACATGATAATGGAGAAACCTTCTCAGAGCCAATATTGATTGACAATGACGGAACACTGGATTCTAGTCCAAAACTAAAGGATGTTGGAAGCAAAATCATATGCCTCTATTCTTCTTTGGACAGTAACATTACCGAAGGAAAATCCATGGAGGATATTCTGGAGATAAATTGTCTTGAAATGGCAGTATTTGATAAGAGCAGTTATGTATTTTCAGAACCTATAAAGGTTACAAAATACACTGGAAGAGTAAGCCCTGACGACAGTACAATGCAGGGGGATTATTATACTGATGCTGAAGGGGAAATCATATTTGATGAGGTAAGCGGGAAGGCTCTGATATTCTATACAAAAACAGACTATACCTCTGATTCTGACGAGGCTTTCAGTGCTAAGGAGTTGTTTGACAGTTATAATACTATTGCATATATGATTTATGATATAAGCTCTAATACATTTTTACCATACAGTGCTGTGGATTATCCAGCGGGAATAACCACAGAGGCCGCAATTCAATGGAATAGCGACTGGTATGGTCAACGCTTCCTTAATACAGAAATTATGGATGCAAGCTTACCCGGCGGAGTGCTTTCTGACCCTTTGATTATGGATTTGACAACTGCACAGAAGGATGGTATAGCTTATATTGCATATTCTGTGGATATGGATGGGAAAATTGAAACACTTACAGACAGAGATATATATTTGCAGACATATGATTTCTCTGCCCAAACCTTTACAAATCCTATAAAGGTATCTGATTTGGAGATTGATATTCAGAGTAGAGCAGATGAAAGGCCAAGGCTTATAGAGTTTAAGGGAGATATATATTTATTCTATATTTCCGGTATAGAAATCCACTATTACAATCTGGAGGGCTTTTTAGAAACCCTTAGAACCGGAGACCCATCGGCAGAGCCAGGTGATGAAGGATATCAGAACTTGAATCCTGGTATTGCGCTTGAATATAGTAGTGATAATGTACCTTCAGATTATGAAGTTTTGGTTGGCGATGACGGAAAACTCTATATGGTTTGGACTGAGGATACCTTGAGACTTGCCGATGGCATTGAACCTGGGTCACAGGAAGCATTAAAACCTGAAAATACTTATCACGAAAATCAGATATATGCTTCGGTATTATACGATGCCTTGGATGTTATTGATGATGATGGGAAGAGTGCATCAGCCGGTGAACATTATGGAATATGGAGTCAGAAGGTTCAGGTAACTGCAGGGCCGGGCAGCTATGATAATCCGGGACTTAGCATAATGGCTGATGGACGTATTGTTCTGGCAGCAAAGAAAAGCGAAAAAATACTGGTTGACGATTCTATTTCGTCACCCCGTGAAGAGGATTTAACTAATGCAACATTTGTTACTTTAAACCTGACACCCATAGCCTTGCCTGAAATGGAGAAGGATTCTGTAAGCTTTGATTCAGAATACCCGATGCCGGGTGAAGTAACAGCAATAACTGCTGCTGTGAATAATCAGGGACTCATACCATTCTTGAATCCTGTTGTTGATTTCTATGCAGTTAAAGGCAATACAGAAACACTGATTGGAAGTGATATTGGAAGTTCACCAATATATGGAGGTGTTGAAGAGAAATTCTTCATTGATTGGGAAGTGCCTGAAGATATTGAACATATAAAAATTATCGCAAAACTCAGAAGCCAAGATGATGACACAATTACAGCCAGTACTGAAAAAGCATTGCCTTATGGTGAAAAGCTGGAATACGGGTTGTTTGATGTAGAACATGTAGCAGAAAACTATTACAGGGTTTATAGCGAGGTATATTATAAGGGAAATAAGCCACTTGAAAATGCAAAGCTGATTTTTAACAAAGTTAATACTGATGATACCGTACAAGAAATAAAGCGTCTAAGCATTGCTGATGAGATTGCCAATCAGGATATGTTTATTATTAATGAAGGCTTCAGAATGTCAGATGCTGACTTAAATAACGGCCAAGCAAAAATTGAGGTACGGATAGAGGTAGATGGCAAATTACTGACTAGACAAGAGACAGAGGTTACAAAAGAAATACCAGCACTATATAAGTACCTAATAAATAGGGTAACTGATATACAGCTCCCAGCCCAGGAAATGTCTCTGGTAAAAGGAGAGATCGGTAATATTGTTGCAAAGATAAACCCACTTGATGTTGGAGAAAGTTATAACATTGTTTACGTCTCATCAAATCCAGCAGTTGCAGCAGTAAGTAGCGAAGGAATTGTCAGAGGCCTTGTAAAGGGTAATGCTATTATTACAGCCTACGCAGTCCCGAAGGTGGAGGTAAGCATACATAATCAGGACGGTTATGCTGTGGAAGGAAACATACTTGATACTCTGTCCCTGGAGAGCTGTAAAAAGGCTTCTGTGGCTGTAAATGTCATGGAAACACAAAGCAACTTCTCAAGCCCTGGAAATTTGTTCTTAAATGGCATAAAGCCTGCAAGTGTCACTGAAAATGGCGCTAAAGTAGAATTTAGCTCCAGTGCTGTTGCGGAATTATTAAATGGTGCAGAAAGTAAGAGTTTAGCTGTTTCAATACAAAAGCTTAAGGCAAATGAAAGGCTTCAAATGTATACCATTTCTGTTAAAGCAGGAAACACAGTGATTACAGGCCTCAATAACTCAAGTGTTCGGATAAGTATACCATATTTGCTAGGGGAGAATGAAGATCCAAATGCAGTTACTGTATATCGTGTTAATAAGAACGGAGATATGAGAGCCATTCCAAACTGCAGCTATAAAGATGGAATGATAACCTTTACTACTTCTGATTTTAGTGAATTCGCAATAGGTTACAACCTTATTAGCTTTACTGATGTAGACATAAGAGCATGGTATGCCGATGCAGTTACATTTATTACTGCCAGGGATATCGCTGCCGGTGTAGGAAATGGTATGTTTGCACCTGAGAGGGTCATGACCAGAGAGGAATTTGCCAAGTTAGTTGCCTCTACCTTCGGATTTACTTGGTCAGGCGAAAAGACCATATTTAGCGATGTTAAGAGAGACAGCTGGTATGAGCAGTATGTGGGTGCCTTGTATGAAGCAGGTATAATTAGTGGCATCGGTAACGGCAAGTTTGGCACAGGATCGTTCATTTCCAGACAGGATATAGCGACAATACTGTATGGGGCGCTTAAGAATAGAGGCATTGAATTGACTAATATCCGCCGGTATGAAGGCTTTAACGATGATGCAGACATAGCAGGGTATGCGGCAGAGGCTGTAAAAGCATTGTATGAAGCTGGTTTAATCGACGGTATAGGAAATAATATGTTTGGCCCGACTGCAAGTGCGACTCGTGCTCAAATAGCTCAGTTGATAAAGAATATACTGGAGAAGATATGGATGTAATTTTGGAGGTTATGGCACAAAGACACCGGTAGGATTTGATAGTATAAGATTTCCTCTGTAAATTATTTTTCTTGTTAATTCTTTGAGGCTTGTAAGCAGGATTTATGATTACAAGCCTTGATTATTGTGACCGAAGGTCGACTGCTAAAAAGCAGGAGGGCTCGATATCCCGTGGACTTTTGTTATACCTTTGCCTGATCAGAAAACAGAGTTTTATCAGCGAAGGTGAACAACCGCACCAATGATAATTCGTGTTTTTACAATGAACCTGCTTGCAAACATACATCAAAAAACAGACCCGAAGTAAGTAATTCAGGTCTGTTTTTTATGTGCACCCGGCATGAGCGCAATCTAACTGCGTCGACCGAAGGTCTACAGCAGAAAGGTGAGGATGTCTCGATGCTCTCAAGACTTTTTATTAATCTTTATGTACAGCATTGCTGAAATAAAGATTATTGAATAGTTTAAACAATCAAGCAACATTATTACTCGTCAATTATGCCTGAGCCGCGCCCTCCAGTCCGGGAGCCGGTGTATAGATCCTTGCTGCGAACTCTGTATCCAGCATGAGAATGCCCTTGCCGTCATCCTTAACAAGTTCAAACCTTCTAATGTTGTTCTCTGCATTATCTTCCTCCTCGACCTGTTCATCAATAAACCATTTCAGGAAGGAATCTGTCTTGTGGTCTCTGACGGCTTTTGCTTCATCCACTATGTTGTAAATGGAGCTTGTTACAAACTGCTCATGTTTGAGTGATGCTTCCAGTGCATCCATAATTGATTCAAATTCGACCTGTGGCCCTTCGATTGGCATTAGTTTTACCCTGCCTCCAACACGATTAATATATTCAAAGAAGAGCAGTGCATGGTCTCTCTCCTCCTGGGCTTGAACCCTGAACCAGTGCGCAAAGCCTTTGAGGTTGAGAGATTCAAAATAGGCTTCTATTGATAGATAGAGATATCCTGAATAGAGCTCCTTATTCAGTTGGTCGTTCAATAAATTTTCAATCTTTTCACTAATCATGGTTATTCCTCCTATAAATAGCAATTAAATATTATTTATTTTAAATATATATACCCAACTTCTTGTTATTTAAAAATTTTTCTTTGGCTAAAAGTAATAATTGTTTTACTAAAACATATTTGCTCAGCTGGTTTTTTGCTATAATGCATTATGTACGACTTAAAAGAGTGTTTCTGGTTTCTATTGAGTTGTTTTTTTGCGTATAATGCTATAACATGTGATTGTATATGAGAGGTAATAAAGCTAAACATAAATGTGCATGGCATCTAAAGAATTACAAATTGCGTGCTCCAGGTCTTATGTACAGTAATTACCTAAAATATGAGTTGCAGTTAAATATCAATGGCAGATGATAGAAAGAAAATATATGAGTATAGTAAAATTAAATGAGCTATTTAAGCAGAAATATAAACTAAAATATCGTAAGAGAATTATTGTCGTTACTTCTGTTGTATTGGCATTACTGATATTGCTTTTTTTTGCTTTTGATACAAGACTAAAAACTGTGATATATACTGTTGACACTGAAAAGCTGACACATAGCGTTAGGCTGGCTCTGATCACAGATTTGCATGCCTGCAGCTACGGTAATGAGCAGGAAACGCTGATAAATGCTATAGATAAACAGGATCCTGATGTTGTCCTGCTTGGCGGAGATATTTTTGACGATGCTATTTCGTATGATAATGCAGAAGTATTGCTTAAAGTGATTTCTAAAAAATATCCCTGCTATTATGTTACCGGGAATCATGAATATTGGAGCAACGATATATCAAGGATATTAGATATTGTACAATCTTATGGGATTGCTGTTTTGGATGGAGCTGTTGAGACACTTGATATAAGAGGACAATTTATCAATATTTGCGGTGTTGATGACCCGGAAGCTAAAGAATATACAGGAACGAATTATGGAATCCTTGAGCAGCTTAAAAAAATAGGTACGGCATCTGAAAATGGATATTACACTGTTCTGCTGGCTCATCGTCCCGAGCTTGTTAATACTTATCTGAAATATGGCTTTGATATAATACTATCAGGTCATGCTCATGGAGGACAATGGAGAATACCGGGGTTGCTTAATGGTTTACTTGCACCAAATCAAGGCTTTTTACCTAAGTATGCCGGGGGAAGGTATGACTTTAACAGTAGAACGATGATAGTCAGCCGTGGGCTTGCAAGAGAAACCACTCGTATACCAAGAATATTTAATCGCCCGGAGCTTGTATTTGTAAACCTTAAGTAAAAGCAAAACGATTCTGGGGCATGCAAGGAAGATTTAGCTTATAAGCCTTTGCCAAATTAATCGGTTAGTCGATGGATAAAACCTTATATTGTTCAAGGACATGTCTCAAAGTTAGAGCTGAGAAACACATCCTTGAAATACATTTTAGAAGCTCATTTCGGGAATGTAGTTTATAAACTTAACCTGGATGCATTTATCAGCTGAATTTTTATACTCAGACATACCTTTTGAGTCTCTTTGTGAGTAATAATGCAAGTGCCATTTTTAACAGGTCAGGAATTATAAACGGTAAAACACACCATGAGAGAACATTGATTAATGATACTGCACCCTTCGTATTCATATATACGATCATGAACCATGCTGTGCCGAAAGCATATAATATCAGCAATCCGATGACCATGCTTATAGCAAGTACTACAGATTTGTCTCCGAAAAAATGAGTTATAGCCCATATGATAAGTGCTATAGCAAGAAAACCGATAATATAGCCGCCTGTGTTGTCAAAAAGTGCGCCGATACCTCCCCTGAAATTTGAAAATATAGGGGCACCGGCTGCACCTAAAAGGATATATACTATCACAGAAAGTGTTCCGCGCTTCCCTCCCAAAAGCCCTAAGGTCAGAAAAACAGCAAAAGTCTGCAGAGTAAAGGGGACAGCCGCAGGTATTGAAATGAATGTGCATACAGCTATCATTGCAGTAAAAAGAGCTATTAGTGTTAAGTCTTTGGCTTTCATGATTGTAAACCTCACTTATATTCAAATTTACAATTAACTTACCATTGCGACTATAAATTGTCAAGTGCGATGTTATAAATGTTTACAATATTGTTTGGTAATCGCACAATACTATAAGCATAATGCTTTGAGATGTGCCAATGCTTGTCTGAGAATGTGATCTATGCTACACTAAAAAAGCAGAAATGTCTCATAAGTGATTGAACAGTATCCAAAAACTGTTTTAGTGGAAAGAATAAATCGGAGGTAGAGGTTGATGAGAAAAATCGGCATTTGTGTGGACTTTATGAATTATGATTACAAAAAGATGATTGATGCTGAAGCCAATTCATTGGGATTTATTGTAGACTACTGTGACAGTTCTGTTATGGAGGAGCATGTCGGGAAATATGAGGTAATTTACGGGAACCTTCTGCCAACTCTTTTGAAAAAAGCAAAAAGTCTTAAATGGTTTTGCTGTGTTTCAGCAGGAGTGGAAAAATATATTTCCGATGAGATCTGGCCCAGTAATGACTGCTTGTTTACAAATAGTTCCGGTGCTTTTGGACCCACAATTGCAGAGCACATCACAATGGTGCTGTTGATGCTTTTCCGCAAGATGCCTGAGTATGCAAGGGACTATAGTGAAAGAGTATGGAAAGCACATTCACCAATTCGTTCTATTATGGGCAGTCGAATAATAGTTATAAATACCGGTGACATCGGATCGAATACCGCGCGGCGGCTTAAAGCTCTTGGTGCTGAGATTATTGGCGTGAATCGCGGGGGTATATCAGATGAGCCGGCCTTTGACAGAGTTCTCCCAATTGCAGAACTGGATAGTGTATTGCCACAGGCGGATGCTTTGATTTTGGCTTTGCCGGCTACAACTGAGACAAGAGGGCTTCTGAGCCGCGAGAGGATTGCATTACTGCCTGAGACGGCATATGTCATCAATGTAGGGAGGGGCAGCACTATTGATCAGGACGCACTTGTTGATGCGCTAAAAGCACGACGAATTGCTGGCGCTGCTCTTGATGTAATGGTGCCTGAACCGCTGCCGGCAAACCATGATCTATGGTCCTGTCCGAATACAATCATAACTCCGCACTGCTCTGGAAGCTTATCACTAAAGCTGACGCGCGACCTTGAAGTAAAGTCATTCTGTGATAATTTACGTCGTTATGCTGCAGGCCTGCCTCTGGAACATATTGTGAATCGAAAACGCGGATATTAATTTTTGTATTTTGTTGTATGATTTTATGTATTGCTTGACCCTGATGTAAAGGTGAGTCAGTTGCTGTTACATAGAAATTATTTAAGTGGCTTTTTGTGTTTATACCAAAATTAAAGGACTTGATAAAAATATCGGAGATGTATTTAAAATTTATGAGTATGAGGTATAGGTAATAAGAATGACAAAGGATCAGGTTGTTGCAATTCTTAGAAAATCTGGCGGATATGTATCAGGAGAAGATATTAGCAAAACACTTGGAATCAGTCGTGCGGCGGTGAATTCTGCTGTTATGTCATTACGAAAAGAAGGCTATGAAATATTATCTTCAACAAATAAGGGATATATGTTAAATGACAGAAATGACAAGCTAAATATGGGGGAGCTGCTGGCTCTGCTTCCTGCAGAACGAGGAGAAAGCATTTTATACCTTGAGACAGTAGACTCAACGAACAATTATTTACGAATACTAGCACAAGATGGCTCGCCTGATGGGACAATTGTTGTAGCAAATGAGCAGACAAAAGGAAAAGGACGTCTAGGGCGCAGCTTTTCATCACCAAAAGACAAGGGAATATATATGTCAATGCTTATGAGACCATATAGTATTCCAGCTCAGACAGCAAGCATAACCGCATGGACTGCAGTTGCGATGTGCAATGCCATTGAAGCGGTAAGCGGCGTGCGGCCGGGCATTAAATGGGTAAATGATCTTGTAATTAATAGCAAAAAGATATGCGGTATATTAACAGAGATGTCAGTTGAAACTGAAAGCGGTCATATACAGTATTTGATTATAGGGATAGGAATAAATGCCAATGGGCAAATTAGAGACTTTCCAGAAGATATCCGCAGGATCGCCGGGTCCTTGAATGTCGAAACAGGCGTAGCAATTAACCGCGCTGAGCTGGCATGTCAGATGATAAAAGCGCTTGACCAAGTAAGGTGTGACTGGCCGGATAATAAACAAGCATATCTTGCTGCGTACAGGCAAGATTGCATCACTCTTGGAAAAGAGGTCCGTGTTTGCCGGAATGGAAATGAAGAAATAGGTACTGCAACTGATATTGATGATGATTTTGGTATAATTATTAAATTTAGTGACGGCTCTGTTGAAAGCTTTACAAGTGGCGAGGTAAGCGTAAGAGGACTTTACGGATATTTATAATACTCTGGATAGATTAAGTAATTGAGTATTATTAGTATAGTAAATACAAGACTAGATTTACATAAATCAAATAATTAAATGCATAAAGTGCATATATATACCGATATTTATTGAAATTGTAAGATTTATAGTTTAAACTATAATGTAAAGTTGTACTGTCATACATTAAACTCATCTTTATTCTAAATTGATATGGAGGGAAGTTTGTGAAAAGAAGGATAATAACTATTGTTTTAACTGTTTTTATGCTTTGCTCATTGTGCCTTGCAGGCTGTGGGGGAAGCACAACTCTTAAGATGGCTACCGGAGGAACAACGGGAACATATTACGCATTTAGCGGTACTGTATCTCAAGTACTTCAGGAAAAGGTTAGTAATTTGAAATTCAATGTTCAATCTACAGGAGCTTCAAAAGCAAATATCTATTTGGTTTCTGACGGTGAAGCTGACATAGGTATAGTACAAAATGATGTTATGTACTATGCATATAAGGGTACAGACCTTTTTGATGGCGAGGCAGTTAAAGGATTTTCTGCAATGGCTGGCTGCTATGCAGAGGTCTGCCAGATTGTATGTAACAGCAGTATAACATCTATTGATCAGTTGAAGGGCAAGCGCGTTTCAGTAGGTGATGTGGGATCCGGATGTGAATTTAATGCTCGCCAGATACTTGAAGCATATGGTATGACTTTTGATGATATTGTTGTTAATAATCTTGGCTTCAACGATAGTGCGACAGCGCTAAAGGATGACAAGATAGATGCATTTTTCTGCGTTGCAGGTGCTCCGACAACTGCTGTTGTAGAGCTTGCTACGTCAAACAGCATCAATGTACTTACAGTAGATGATGAACACACTGATACGCTTATCAATAAGTATCCCTTCTACACTAAGTATGATGTTCCGGCCGGTTCTTACAAGGGTGTTGATAAGGTACAGACTGTAGCAGTTGTAGCTACATACATAGTATCCGATAAGCTTAGTGAGGATCTCGTATATAATATGACCAAGGCTCTTTTTGAAAACAAGGATCAGATCGCTGCCGCACATCCAAAGGGAGCGGAGCTTGATCCTGAGTATTCAGTTTCGGGCATATCTATTCCTATGCATCCCGGCGCTGAAAAGTATTATAAAGAAATAGGCATTATTAAATAACCTGTTATGAGAAGAATAATTACGGTGGCTGCGATAGCGGCCGTTATCGTGGCTTCCGTATTTGTTTGCCGTGAATTGACCACTCCATGTCTTATTATTAGGAATACAGACACCGGAAAGGTCATTTCACAATACCCGGTAAGTCCGGGTGACGTTTTTTCTGTCACCTTTATCCACTCGGTTAATAAATCACCTGTGACAGATGTGTACGAGATCAGAAAAGATGGAGTTTATGTTATACAGACAATATATTATGCATTTGGGGCCGGAGTACAGACGGAAATAGAGGCAGGACAAACTCTGAAATACGGAGAGGATGGCTCTATGATAGTCAGCGGCTTTAATAAGAAGATGGAGAATCTTTCATATATCGTCGGAACGGTTTCCGATCACATTCTCGAAATTGGTGGGCAGACTGTCAGCCTGCGGGATTTGTGCGGACGGAATGCGACTATCAGATTTTCCTGTGTAAGAAGGCTGATACTGTAACAAATATGTTAACCTATGTATTGTTAAAGGTAAATGCCAAATAATCAAAAAATACTGAACAGCAAAATATAGGAGACATTCTTAAAGCAACGACCCGCAATATATTGTACTGCGGAGCTTTAAGCATGACACATCACAGTTGCGTCAATTATAGCGTTGCCCGAAGGGCTACAGCAAAAAGGCGAGAGGGGTTCGGTGCCCCCGAGACTTTTGTTAAGGTACAGCATATCAGGAAAATCATAACAATACCTTCAGGAGGATGGAATATGGATCAACCAGTTAATACAAAGCATCATACTTCTATGGATGAAGTAGGTCATGTCGATATAGATGCCTTAATGGCCGAGTATGACCGAGAATCCAATACGAGGCATTTTAAAGGGGTGCCTAGAGAGATTGTACGCTATATATTAGCTGCATTCGCATTATATGTTTTTTATATGAACCTAATAAGTGCATGGCCTGAACAGATAAGAAGGGCTTCCTTTGTCGGACTTATTATATTTACTGCATTTATGTTATTCCCTGCCAAGAAAAAGGCTTCTAAAATTGAAAATTATATACCGTGGTATGATATTATTATAGGACTAGTTGGAACAGGCAGCTTTTTTTATTACGCATTGAATTTTGAACAGATGGCTCTTAAAGCGACTCGTATATCTACATTTGATGTTGTTGTAGGAGTTATAGGAATTCTGGTCATTGCAGAGGTATGTAGAAGAGTTGTAGGTTTTCCGATACTTGTGGTAGCCACTGCATTTGTAATTTATGCTTTTACTGCAGGTTATACATTAAAACGTATTGTCTATACACTTTTCTATACGCTTGACGGTGTTATCGGAACACCCATCGGTGTATGTTCAACATTCATCGTACTGTTTATAATACTTGGAGCTTTCCTTGAAAAGACAAATATAGGTACATTTTTTATTGATCTGGCAAACTCAATAGCCGGAAGAGCTATGGGCGGGCCTGCTAAGGTAGCTGTAATATCAAGTGCGCTGGAGGGTATGTACTCAGGAAGCTCTGTAGCCAATACAGTTGGATCGGGTAGTGTTACAATTCCTGTAATGAAGAAAACCGGCTATGATAAAGACTTTGCTGCAGCAGTTGAGGCAGCAGCTTCAACGGGTGGACAGATAATGCCTCCTATTATGGGTGCAGCAGCATTCCTTATGGCAGAAATGACTGAGCTGCCATATGCGACCATAGCCGTTGCCGCTATCCTTCCCGCAATTTTATACTTTTCAGGAATATTTTTAATGGTACATTTTGAAGCAAAGAAGCTGGGACTTAAAGGTCTTCCCAAGGAGTCGATACCTAACTTTTTCAAGCTGCTTTTAACAAGAGGCTATTTATTGATTCCTATAGTTGTACTTATAGCGACAATGTCTATAGGCTATACGACTTCCCGTGCAGCATGCCTTGCCATACTTACTGCAATTATTGTAAGTATGTTCAGAAAGGATACGAGACTTACACCTAAAACCTTTATTGAATCTCTTGAAAGCGGTGCAAAGAACACAATTGGTGTTGCGGCGGCTTGCTCAATAGCAGGAATAATCGTGGGAATAGTCTCACTTACCGGCATTGGCTTAAAGCTTGCAGATGGCTTGCTGATGCTGTCGGGAGGTGTTGATATAATAGCACTGTTCCTTACAATGATAGCGTGTATAATCCTTGGAATGGGCGTTCCGACAACTGCAAATTATGTAATTATGGCGACTATCACTGCACCCATCATACTTAAGCTTATACCAGAAACTCCTGTACTTGCAGCACACATGTTTGTATTCTATTTCGGAATAGTTGCTGATATTACGCCTCCTGTGGCATTAGCTGCATATGCTGGATCAGCAATATCAGGAGGTAATCCCATCAGAACAGGAGTTATCGCTACGAGGCTTGCCATAACAGCATTTATTATTCCATATATGTTCGTACTCAATCCGGCAATGCTGCTTATTGACACAGAATGGTACAATGTAGCTCAAATTATCATAACCTCAATGATTGGCATGTTCTCAATAGCAGGAGGACTTGAAGGGTTTATGAAAAAGAAGCTGCCATGGTGGCAGAGGCTGCTTGCTATAGGAGGCGGTCTTGCACTAATAGATCCTGCTTTGATGACAGATATAATCGGAATGGTAGTAATATCATTTGTTGTAATAATGCAGTACGTTGTAAAATCTAAAGAGAATGTAGGCAATAAAACCATAAAAGCTTAAATACTAAAACGTTATTTTTAACCGGCTGCTGTTTTATAAAACATAGCCGGTTATTTTACTTATTACGCTCCCCGAAGGGCTACAGCAAAAAGGTGAGAGGGGCTCAATGCCTACGAGATTTTTATTTTGAGTATTATTTATCATATTTTGAAAAAAAATAAACAGTATTACTAGGAATTATAGTAAATTTGCTGTATTTACACTAACATAAATGAGAAGTATTGTATCAATATCAAAAAAATGCTACGATAAAACTGTTCGGAATTTTTTGGATAACATGAAGATTAAAAAACAACTAAAGAAAGTTGATGGCTTATGACAATATCTTTTGTAGAATTTTTAAACCAATTTATTTCAAACCCGCCTCTCATGATAACAACTATTCTTGTTTTGGGAGTTGTTCTGGTTAATGGATGGACAGATGCGCCTAATGCCATTGCAACGTGTATCTCAACACGCTCTATGAGCCCAAGGGTAGCAATATTGATGGCCGCAGTATTCAACTTTTTAGGTGTGTTAGTTATGGTCATGCTTAATGCAAAGGTGGCAGAGACGATATACAATATGGTCGACTTCGGCGGTGATTCTCATGAAGCCCTTATAGCACTGTGCGCTGCACTCTTTGCTATAGTACTATGGGCAACTGCCGCTTGGTGGTTTGGAATACCGACCAGCGAAAGCCATGCTCTGATCGCCGGTGTTTCGGGTGCGGCAATTGCGCTGCAGGGCGGAATAGGTGGCATAAACGGAAGCGAATGGATAAAGGTAATATACGGACTGATTCTATCCCTGGTATTAGGATTTATTACCGGTGGCGGCGTTGTAAAACTAATTGAATTCATATGTAAAGGATTCAATAGAAGAAAAACATATTCTTTCTTCAAAGGCGCACAGATAGCAGGAGGCGCAGGAATGGCATTCATGCATGGCGCTCAGGATGGACAGAAGTTCATAGGAGTATTCCTGCTTGGAATGTCTTTAGCCAAAGGTCAAGCTGGTGTCGGCGAGATCGCAATACCTCTGTGGCTAATTATTTTGTGCTCACTTGTTATGGCTTTTGGAACTTCAATAGGTGGTTACAGAATAATAAAGGCAGTAGGCATGGATATGGTAAAAATGGAGACCTATCAAGGTTTTGCTGCTGATATGGCAGGCGTTATTTGCCTGTTTATCGCATCCATTTTCGGACTTCCTGTAAGTACAACGCATACAAAGACGACAGCTATAATGGGTGTTGGTGCTTCAAAAAGATTATCCTCAGTTAACTGGGGAGTAGTTAAGGAAATGATGATGGCGTGGGTGCTTACATTCCCGGGCTGCGGAATTATTGGCTATTTGATGGCAATGCTATTTATGAAGATATTTTAAAGTTAATTAACCGGAATAACAGTAAATCTATGAGAGAGGTAATATTATGAAAAGAAAAAATGATGTTAACTACTTTGATGCATTTGTCGAATTAGTTCAGTATTCATGCCAGGCAGCAGACCTGCTCAATGATATTATGAATAACTTCAAGGCTGAAGAGCTTTCGAAGAAAATGAAGGAAATGCATGCAATTGAACATTCCGGAGATGAGGCAAGGCATGCTATAGTTAAGAAACTATCAAGAGAATTTATAACACCTATTGAGAGAGAAGATATCATGGCTATGTCCGATGCAATTGACAACGTGACCGATACCATTGAAGACGTTCTGATGCGTATGTATATGTACAATGTGACAAGTGTTCGCCAGCATGCAGTAAAGCTGACAGCAGTAATTGTAAAGTGCTGTAACGCATTAAAGACAGCGCTGGATGAATTCCATAATTTCAGAAAATCACAGAAGCTTCACGATTTAATTATAGAAATTAATTTTCAGGAGGAAGAGGGCGACAGACTTTACACTGAAGCCAACAGAGATTTATTTATGACCAGCAGTGATTACAAAGAGATTGCTGCATGGGAAACAACCTTTCATTATCTGGAAAAATGCTGTGATTCCTGTGAGGATGTAGCAGACGTTATCGAGAGTGTTATAATGAAGAATTCGTAATAATAGATTGAGTTTTTATTAAAATGAGGTACAATAAAAAGGATGAAACTTCCTGATTGTTGTGGACTTCTCTATGTGGATCGTGCATATCCTTGAGTAGGCTAGTAAATATGCAATCAGGAACAACCTGATAAACGATAGAAAATGGGGGAGAGTTCACATGAAGACAATAGTTCTTACAGGGGGCGGCACATCTGGACATGTAACTCCTAATATTGCTTTATTGCCTGGCTTAAGAAGAGCTGGCTTTAATATTAAATATATAGGTTCCTTCAATGGGATGGAGAAGGATCTCATTGAAAGAGAAGGGATTCAGTATTATTCGATTAGTACAGGTAAGCTTCGCAGATACTTTGATATAAAAAACTTTACAGACATGTTCAGGGTCGTGGATGGCTTCAGACAGGCATTTATTTTACTTGGCAAACTGAAGCCTTCAATCGTTTTCAGCAAGGGAGGATTTGTATCCTGCCCTGTTGTTTGGGCTGCCTGGCTAAGGGGCATCCCGGTAGTAATACATGAATCAGATATTACGCCTGGGCTGACAAATAAGCTCTCAATGCCGTTTACAAAAGCAGTGTGTTATACTTTTCCTGAATCCGGAAAACATATTAAGAAAGACAAAGGCTACAATACCGGAATGCCTATAAGAGAAGGTATTTTAACCGGAAGCAGAAATAAGGGAAGAGCATTATGCGGCTTTACGGATAATAAGCCTGTAATAATGGTAATTGGGGGGAGCCTTGGCTCAGAAAAAATTAACAGTATGGTTAGAAGTGCATTGGATATTCTATTAAAGGATTTCAACGTATGTCACATATGTGGTAAAGGAAATCTAAAGGCTGAACTGCAAGGGAAGAAGAGCTATAAACAGTTTGAGTATGTAAATGAAGAGCAGCCTGACATTTATGCCATGGCCGACATTGTTATTTCAAGAGCAGGAGCAACAGTTCTATTTGAGCTTCTTGCGCTTGGAAAGCCTAACCTGCTGATCCCTTTGTCAAAAGCTGTCAGCCGCGGTGACCAGATATTAAATGCTGCATCCTTTGAAAAACAGGGATATAGCATGGTGCTTCAAGAGGAGGAGCTTGAAGGGGCTTCTTTGGTGAAGGCTGTGAACGAGTTATATAAAAACAGCAGCACATACACAGATGTAATGAAACAGCGTTCGTCTGGAAGTGGTGTCTCTGAAGTGCTAAATGTCATAAATAAATTTGTAAAGTGACAGGCCCTAATAATATTACAGCAGTTTTTCCATAAACATGGAAATTGTGAAAAGACTTTATTATTGCCATGTATATTAGGACAAACATAGTGAATAGGCTTTTTCATTTTTTTTTATGATAGAACAGGCATAATAAAAAAGCTTTATCATGGCTATGTATGATAGGACAGGACAGGTATGGTGAATAGGCTTTATCATTACTACGAATATAAGATAGGACCATTTGTAAATCTTTCCGATTTACCAATTAATGAGGCTAAGAAGGTTCAATCAGAGATAAATCAGCGGGGGGCTGTTTTTGCAAGCAAACGCGATGAGAATTATCTTGAGGTCCGAAGAGAACTCGAAGATAAGGTAAGAGAACTTTTCATAATTAAAGGCGGAAAGCCTGAGAGGGCCAGGCCGAATTATATGACACTTGGATCGTGTCCATGGCTTCTCGAGTGGTATGTAGATGGAAGGGAACTTAGTATACCACTTTCTTCGTTTTCAAAAGAGGTTATCAGCTTTACATATGGTGATACATTTCCCGCAATGAGATGTAAGGATGGAAAACCATATAGAGGGATTGTATATACTGTTGACGAAATTGGTGCTGTTGTTGAAAAATATGGACTTCCCCAAGAGTGGAACCCTGATGGTAAACGAGGGCCTGAAAGGTATATTGAAGCCCAGATATGGACTTATAACATTGTCTATTGATATAAAAATATCACACATCATAATAGAAAAAATCATTAAACTTAGCAGATAGTCAAAAAAAATTACTAAAATGGAAAAAATATATAGATTTGTAATATAAAAGCATGTATAATGTAACTGGGTGATTAAAATGCTAGATAAAATTACTGCTTATATTGTGGATCTTATTTATGAGACTAGGCCTGATACTGATGCTTCCAAGCGTGACATTATTGAGTATGGTGTGTTTATGACTTTGTCCGAAATCATAAAGATTGCGGTAATAGTAATTCTGGGAGCTATATTCAACTTATTGCCATATGTGCTTGGAAGCATTGTAGCTATGGGAGTACAGAGAACTGTGCTGGGAGGGACACATGCTAAAAGCCATAAGGGCTGTGTTGCAATTCATTTGATTTCTGTATTCTTTATAATTACAATTTCACTTATTTCCAATGTGGACAGGCTTTACATTTTACCGGCAGCTGCTATATTTAGTTATTCTACTATCTGTAAATATGCGCCGGCTGACGTACCACAAAAGCCAATAAAGTCAGCAAAACAGAGAAAAAAGTTAAAAGCTGCAGGGCTTGCTGTGGTAACGGTATTATTTATTATTTCAATATTAGTTCCGACAATTTGGTCTAATATTATTATTCTATCTTGTTTTGTACAAGCTTTCTTTTTGACACCTTTGGCTTATAGATTGACAAAAAACAAATATAGCAGGGAGGAGGTAAGCGCATGAAAAAAAACTATCTGAAGCTTCTTGTTTGTTCAGCTGCAATGATCGGTGTGTTTGTAGCAACTACAGTATCCTCATATGGCTGCTGGTATTGGTGCTGGTATCAAAAGGAATGCCCGAAGGCTCTTATTAGAGAGGATTGAGAATGGGGCCTAGAGCCCCTTCTCAATTGTAATAGTCTGAGTAAAGGTATTGTCTTCGTAATCACAGATATGCTGAATGTTTTTATATTCGCCAATAATTTTCTGAGCAATAGCAAGTCCCATACCTCTCCCATCTCCTTTTGATGAAACGCCAGCTTCGTAAATAAGTTTCATATCAGGCTTAGAAGTGCAACTATTAGAAATTGAGATCTCAATAAACTTATCATGACTGTATATATTTATACATATTTTTTTATCTCCACTAGAGGCCTCTTCAATTGCATTATCTATGAATATTCCAATAACTTCGCAAAGCTCAGAAACCTTTATGCCAGGTATATTTTCAATTTCACCTGTTACGCCAAAGTCTACCTCAACGCCCATATCCTTTGCGTGGTTGATCTTTGAAGAAATTATTCCGAATAAACCTGCGTTTTTAATATTATAAATATCAGTATTATTATCATGAATGCTATCGTCTATCAACTCAGACATGTATACCTTTAATTCATCTATCTTATTCATGGCTAGCATAGAATTTATCACTGCCAGATTGTTCTTCCAGTCGTGCTTGACCCTTCGTAGGTTAAAAAGGGTCGAATTAAGAGACTCGTTATAAAATTTCTGCTGCTCAGCCTCAAGCTTGATTGTCTCACTTTTAATTAGTTTTGAGCTTACTGTTAATAAATAGATGCAGTATAAAATAGATGAAGATAATATCATTACGTAAGATACCCAGTTGAACATTTTCGTTACAATCTGAATTCCGAAGTTAATAGCAGTTATAACAAATGTTATAAGAAGTATTGGAAGGGATGTCTTTTGAATAAGTATCTTTGAAACGAGCATTTTTATTGGTTTTACAGCAAGCATGACAATAAATGCGAAAAGGTTGCAAAGGATATTTGTATATAAATAGTATAGGGGATTTTTTTGTATGTATTCTACTGAGAATTTTATTGGAATTAAAGCATTACCTATTCCGGAGCAAAGAGTATAAATTATGTAGGCTACAAGTGCATGTTCTATTTTCATTCTGAAGAACGTTTTTATTATAAATATGCTTGCAATCAAAATTATAAAAGGCTTCAGCAACATAAGAATATCACTTTTATATGTCATAAATGTAGATGCTGCGCCGGTAAGAAGGCTAAATGTTATGAGAAAAAGAGCAATTTGTAATTTTTGTGGACGTTTATGATAATTTCTTATACAAAAAAAGCAAATGATTATGCCACCTATCAATGCGGAAATAATATTAATAATCAATATCTCTATATCCATTGTTTCACTCCTGTTTTTTGTAGTAGTATTGAATTTAGTACCTGTTTCACTTATGTAGCCATTTTATGAAAGCTCCTTTTATAACTATTATAGAAGTCGAAAAAACCGTTGTTTAATATAGTGGGTTTAATGAATCCTAAGTCATTAAGCTCCTTGTATAATGCAACAAGATCATTATGTTGAACTCGGTATATCCGTTGCGTAACAAAAAGGCCCTTTACCTCGGATTTCAAATTAATATAAATAACATAAACATTAGCGTTCTGGGTTTGAAGCTCATAGAAGAATTCTTTATAATCAGTAGCTGTAATTACGATTTTGCAAGTGCTAATAATTTTATTACACAATATAGGGATAAGCTGCACATGTTCCTCAGACAGTTTTACATTATCATTCAGGGTTGCTATAGACAAAATTTTGATCACCCCTTTTATGTATTGAATACATTTACGGTATAAATTGCATAAAAAAATAACATAAAATATATCTATGCTGTAATAATTTACACATTTATAGTATACTATGGGAAAATCAAGTTGAAAATAGTTAAATTATGTATAACATACACCATTATGAATATTTTATATTAAATTTCCATAACAAATTCTCGAAAAAAATCATTGTTACATAGTTTCGACTTATTTCGCTAATAAATATAATGTGTTTTATACTATTGTTGATACATAACTTTAAACTGTTAAATAATGAATAAAGAGGTATACGGTTCCATTTGTAAAACATAAACTTATATAGCTTTTGGGCTATTCATATTATGCATCTATTTGCAGCAAATATCTCTCACATATTACATGCTTAGACTTAAAAAATAGTGGTAATTGAAAACCATGTGAGATATACAATATATAAATATAATACAGGAAAATAACTAAGCAAGTAAAAAAGCCCTGAAGCAATAGCTTCAAGACTTTCTGGTGCGCCATCAGGGACTCGAACCCGGGACACCCTGATTAAGAGTCAGGTGCTCTACCAACTGAGCTAATGGCGCGTAGCTTTTAACACTTACATATTATAATAGCTTATTAATGGATTTGTCAACAGCAAATTGTGGCTTTACATAGTGTATCGGAATCTCTCGTCGAAGTATAAAATTTCAATAAAACAGAGGAATTAAGCGAACTTATGTAGAATAATAGGTTTGGTAAATTGTAAAATTGAAATGTATCAACATTTTTTAATTTTTTAGGAAGAGGATATGAGCATTGGTAAGTTATAAGGTTGATTTTGCACGCCTTGATAGCATTATTAAGAAGACTATTGAGGCAATAAATAACAGCAAAACAGAAATATTTGATATTGCTGAAAGCTCACGCCGTGAGTGTAAAAAGCTGGAGGATGAGCTTAATTCTCTAAAGCAGCAATCCAGGCAGCTTATTGAAGAGGTTGAAGTACTTGAAATCAACCTAAAGATAAGCAAGCAAAAGCTTATGCTGGCCAATAAAAATTTTTCCAGCTATACGCAGGAGGATTTCAGAAATATTTATGAGAAGGCGGACAATTTAAGAGTAGAGCTTGCAGTGAAAAGAGAAATGGAGCAGTTTCTGATTCGCCGAAGAAATGATCTTGAAATCCGCATAAAGGATACCGTTAGAACTGTTCAAAAGGCTGACAATCTTATATCTCAGGTTGGAACAGCACTATGTTGTCTTTCCGGCGATCTTACCGAGGTAAGCAGCCAGCTGGTAGACCTCCAGTTAAGACAGAATCTTGGTTACAGAATAATCAAGGCTCAGGAGGAGGAACGCAGGCGTGTGGCTAGAGACATACACGACGGACCTGCACAGATTATGACTAATGTTGCTATGAAGGCGGAGATTTGCGAAAGAATGCTTGATGTCGACATTAATAGGGCAAGGGAAGAACTAAGTGTCTTAAAGAAGAATGTAAGAGAATGCTTACAGGATGTAAGAAAAATAATATATAATCTTAGACCTATGTCATTGGACGATCTAGGCTTAAAGCCTGCGCTGCAGAAATATATTGTTACTTACCAGGAAGAAACGGGAATAACGGTTTTTTTTGAAACTGAAGGCGATGATATTGAAATCAGGCCTGCAATATCATTAACAGTATTCAGGATAGTGCAGGAAGCTCTCAATAATGTACTCAAGCATGCCAAAGCAGATAGTATATCTGTTACTATTTCAATAGAGCCTGAAAAGCTCGAACTTAATATATCAGATAACGGAACAGGTTTTGATATACAATTGCTGGAGCAGAGGACGGATGACATAAACAGCGGCTTTGGGCTTGTCAGTATGAGAGAGAGGGTCAGTTTGTTAAAAGGCGAGATGAATATTGTGTCTCAACCTGGTAAAGGTACACAGCTTAGAATTATTTTACCTTTTACAGAAGATAAGGTGGATGGTAATGGAAAATAAAATTAGGATTATGGTAGCTGATGACCATGCGTTAATAAGGGAAGGACTAAAGCAGATACTTGAGCTTGAAGACGACATGTCTGTAGTTGCCGAGGCGGCAGACGGAAATGAAGCAATCATGCTTGCGAGAAGCTATAGACCGGATGTTGTTTTAATGGATATTAACATGCCAAAAATGAATGGGCTTCAGGCTATAAAGGAAATAAAGCTTGAGAAGCTTCCTTGCAGTGTTATTGTGTTAACAATTCACGAGGATAGGGAGTATTTATTTAAGACGCTGCAAATCGGAGCAGAGGGCTATGTGCTTAAAGATGCTGAAATATCTGTAATAATTGAGGCAATAAGGAGCGTTGTTTCCGGCAAACCATACATTCAGCAGAACATGACAGGTGAGCTGATCAGAGAATTTAACAAAGTGTCAATGCACGATAAAGTAAGGTATACAGATAGCAGACTAACATCAAGAGAGACTGAGGTTCTTGAATTGATAGCCGAGGGATTGATAAATAAAGAGATTGCGGGTAAGCTTTGTATAAGCGAAAAAACTGTTAAAAATCATGTTGCAAGTATATTTAGAAAACTGGACGTTTCAGATAGAACGCAGGCGGCTATATACGCATTTAAGCATAATATAAAAAATTAATTATTTTTCTTTATAATCAAATATTAATGAATATAATGCTGCAATAAATGTAATGTAATTAAAATGCTTATTCCGGGGAGGCTTGATCAATGAGAGATTTTTTAAAGGATATAGAATATAAGGTTTTGGTACATGACGGGTCAAAGGGCTACATGCTGCAAAAGCTTGGCCTAAATGGAGGAGAGTGCGGAGAGCTATGGAATATTACCAACCGGGACGCTGTCCGTGAAATCTATCGTTCTTATATAAGTGCAGGAGCAGATGTAATTCAGACAAATACCTTCACGGGAAGCAGAGCTCATCTTCACAAGTACTCTCTTGATGATAAGGTTTATGAAATCAATTATCAAGGCGCAAAGCTGGCCAGGGAAGTAGCCGGTGATAATATTTATGTCTGCGCCTCTATCGGGCCTACAGGAATGCTTTTTGAGCCTTCAGGGGAGCTCTCGTTTGAAATGGCATATGACATATATAAGGAACAAGTAAAAGCGGTAACTGACGGTGGAGCAGACATAATCAACTTTGAGACATTTACAGATCTTGCTGAAATGCGGGCTGCATTGCTTGCTGCAAAGGAGTCAACAAACCTGCCGGTAATATGTTCCATGGCGTTTGAAAATAGCGGTAGGACGCTCATGGGCTCAGATCCATTCGTTGTTGCAGCAGTTCTTAAATCACTTGGCGCAGATATGGTAGGAAGCAATTGCTCTTTTGGAGCCGAGAATATGTTGGGTATTGCAAAGAACATGTATGAGGCCGGAGCAGGATATCTTAGCATAAAGCCGAACGCCGGACTTCCGGAAGTCAAGGATGGGTGCGTCACATATAAAGAAAATGCAGGAAATTTTGCTTTGGTATGCAGAAGATTTATTGATTATGGAGCAAGACTTATAGGAGGCTGCTGCGGTACTACACCCGAATTCATAACAGCTCTCAAGAAAAGCTTGCAAGGAGCTGATCCTGCGCCGATAAAGCCCCTTAAGGGTGGAATAATAACCTCAAATGTTAAGCATATAAATGCTGACAGTATAGATTGGAATAATGTGGGTATTTTTGATGCGGATAAAGATTTGGAACTTGCGGAGGCTCTAAGAAGAAATGATTTGTCATACGTTGAGGACATGGCACTTGATATAGCTTCAGAGGGCTATGATGCTGTATATGTAAGTATTGGTGGGGTGAATAGCGATCTGCTTATGCTTTCAAGAGTAGTGGACAAAATACAATGGTATGTACGAGAGCCACTTATCATTGCTGCGCCAGGAGAACAGTCTTTGGAAGCAGCACTTAGATTATACAGAGGAATTGCCGGTGTGTTAATTCGCAAGGCTTCAGAATCCTTAAAAGGCATTTCACACATTGTCTCGAAATATGGCGGTGTTATGATTGATGCAGACAAACTTATTAACTAGTATATTATTAAATTAATTTTGAAGCATTGGACAGCCAATAAGATATTTAATTAGAGAGCCGATAAGATATCTAATGTGACGAAGAGGTCATCCGCCTGAAATACAATAACGTGAAAGAATTATGACCTTTATAACACTTATACTACCGGTATAATCTTAGCTGAAGTGCTGAAATAAAGGAGAAAGGGGCGCGTATATGTTTGATACAAGCATATTTAATAGCATCAAAAAGGTTCTGAGGGATGGTGTCAATAATAATGAAACAGCAGGAGCAAACCTGTTGCTCATCCAGGATGGAAAAGAAATATTCTATCATGAGGATGGTTATGCCGACAGGGAGGAAGGGCTTCCTATAAGACGGGATTCAATTTTTCGTCTATATTCAATGACAAAGACATTTACATCTGCTGCGGCAATGATACTTTTGGAAAGAGGAATAATTGACCTTTATGATCCTTTGAGCATGTATCTTCCAGGTTTCAAAAACCAGATGGTAGAAACGGGGGGAGGGCTTGTTCCTGTTAAACGAGAAGTTAGTATCAGGGATCTGCTTTCAATGACTTCCGGTTTGGTCTATGGCGGAGAAAATAAGTCAGGTAGGGAGACAGAAAAGCTATTTGAAGAAATTGATAAAAGGCTGCTTGGAAATTCTCCTATGAGCACTATTGAAATAGCAAATAGATTAGGTCAATGTACTCTTGCTTTTCAGCCCGGTGAGTCATGGGAATATGGTACTTCTGCTGATGTTTTAGGAGCTGTAATTGAAGCAGCAAGCGGAATGAGCTTCGGGGCTTTCCTTGAAAAGGAGCTGTTTAGTCCCCTTAATATGAAGGATACAGGTTTTTGGCTGCCTTCTGAAAAAAGAAGCCGCCTGGCAAAGGCATATATGAATATGGATGGCGGCATGGCTCCATACTATGGCAATCATTTAGGCATTATCAATGCTATGGATAGGAAACCTGCTTTTGAATCAGGGGGTGCAGGGCTTGCTTCTACAATAGATGATTGTGCAAGATTTACCGGGATGCTTATGAATGAAGGCAGTCTCGATGGTGTAAGGATACTGAAACCAATGACTGTAAAATATATGACCTCATATGCATTAAATGACCAGCAAAAGAAAGCATTCCATGATCGATTTACATCTTTGTGCGGACACAATTACGGCAATTTTATGAGGGTTATGACTGACATAGGGCAGGCCGGATTAATTGGAAGTCAGGGGGAATATGGCTGGGATGGCTGGTTGGGAGTATATTTCTGCAATTGCCCGCAGATAGGCTTGACATTCTTGTATATGATGCAGAGAAAAGACTCAGGAACTACAAACCTTATAAGAAAGCTGCGTAATATTGTATTAAGCGCATGCTGATACATAGGAACCAGCAAATCGTGCTGATAGTAATACTTTTGAATGACAGCAGATAGGACAAAAGAATTGATAGGATAAATTAGGGAGGTATGTACTATACATACCTCCTACTCGATTTGCAAATGTTTGTTGATGTAATTACAAGCTTAGCATTGGCATATTAGTAAAACTATGTTCAGTGAGATTACAAGAATATACCCTATCAATCGGCGCATAGCAAACGTCAAACAACCTGCAATATTGCACACTTCAGATATTCAGTCTCAGGTGCGGCAAGCAATATGGGGTGATCCTTTCCCTGTGATCTATTCTCTATCAGGCGAACCTTGCGGCGAGAGTCTATTGCGGCATTGTAAAGTATGTCCACAAACATTTCAGGGTCAATATGTTGAGAACAAGAGCAGGTTACAAGATAACCACCACTTTTTAATATTTTCATTGCACGAAGGTTTATTTCCTTATAGCCTCTTATTGCCCCTTCCACGGAGCTTTTGCTTTTTGTAAAGGCAGGTGGGTCAAGTATGATAGTGTCAAATTGTTCGTTAGTATCATAATATTCCCTGAGCTTATCAAAAACATTGGCACATTCGAATCGACATATGCTTTCAAGGCCATTAAGTCTGGCGTTTTCTGAAGCAGTATCAACTGCATGCTGCGAAATGTCAAGTCCAAGCACACTGCTGGCGTTATAAAAACCCGCATGAAGGGCAAATGATCCTGTATGGCTGAAGCAGTCAAGAACCTTGGCACCATTTACAAATGGTTTTATTGCAGCCCTGTTTTCCTTTTGATCAAGGAAAAAACCTGTCTTTTGTCCCTGTGCAACATCAACTATGAATTTTATACCGTTCTCAGTCATCAGAATATTGGTATCAAAGCTGCCGCGGAGAAATCCAGTCTTTTGTTCCATTCCTTCAAGTTCGCGTACATGTATATCATTCCGCTCATAAATTCCTGCCGGCTTCACAATATCGCTGAGAATATCAGCAATATCCTCCTTGAAACGTTCGATTCCTAAGGAAGATGTCTGGAGCACCAGAACATCGGAAAATTTATCTACAATAAGTCCGGGTAAGAAGTCGGACTCGGAAAATACTACTCTGCAGCTGTTTATGTCAGCTACCTTTAGGCGGTAATCCCAAGCCGCTTTTATTCTGTTATAGAAGAAACCATAATCTATTTCCTCATCCTGGTCATATGTCAGTATCCTAAGTGTGATCTGTGATTTTGGATTGTAGAAGCCACGGGCAAGAAATCTGTTTGAACTGGAGTATATATCAACTACATCTCCTGGATTTGCACTGTTATCTGCTGACGCAATATCACTTCTGTAAACCCACGGGTGCCCATATTCTACTCTTTTTTCTTTGCCCTTAGCCAAATATATCTTTGCCATTTATTCTCTCCTGATTGTTTTTATCTTTTCTCTTCGAACTTTCTGTAACTAATAATTTTATGGATTATGTATACCTGCTGTCAAATATAAACAGCTTTACTATAAACACCTGGTCAAAAGCAAAATTTCCTGTTGTTAAAAATCACTACCGTTTCAATGAGATGAGACATATTACTACTTATACAAAAACTATTTTTTATAGCTTTTAAGAGCGTTTTTTTTAAGAATGATCTCTGAAATATCCAGCTCATGTTGGTAGCTTGCTATAACATCCTCATATTCTTCCAGACTTAATGGATTACCGTTATTATCATAAACCTTTTCTTCAGAACCTACATATGCAAATGTATCTGTTATTACCGAAGAATTCCTAAGAACTGCGTATCCATTTTCAGTATTAAGCATATCCTTTCCGAGGGCATGAGGAACTTCGAAACCCATAAGGTTTGCTATTGTCGGAAGAATATCAATTTCTCCGCATATCGTATTGTTAGCACCGGTTTTGTCCATACCTGGAAAACGGATAAAGCATGGAGTTTTTTGAAGCATAGTCCAGTTATACTCATTAAATTGGATATTTGTCAATTCTGTAAGAACATCGGTTTGGTCTTTCATGACTGCATGATGATCACCATATATTATAACTACAGAGTTATCAAATAGCCCCATCTGTTTAAGTCTGTCAAAGAACTCGCCTATAGCCTGGTCAACATAGTGAGCGGCCTTCATATAATTTGCAGCCATCTCATTTTCGCAGCCGGTCACATCAAAGCCATCATAATTTTCAAAGTAGTTATAGGGGTGGTGGCTTGATAATGTTATGAAAAAACCATAGAAAGGCTTGGATGTATCAATTTTATCAAGAGACTGCCTGAACATTGATTTATCACTGAGACCCCACCCAATTTCATCATCCTGAACAAATTTGTTGCTGCTGACAAAGTTCCTGAAGCCCAGTGATTTGTACATCTCATTTCTGTTCCAGTAGCTCGGCTTATTTGCGTGAAATACATATGTATTGTAGCCGCAGGAATTAAGTATATTCGGAAGACTTTCATAGGTGTTGTTAGGGTATTTAAAGTAGACAGCGCCTTCCTTAAGAGGGTAAAGGGAGTTGTTGGTTAGAAACTCAGCATCTGATGTATTTCCGGCGCCGACCTGATAAAAGAAATTGTCAAAATAGACACTGTCATTTACAAATCTGTTCAGATTTGGAGTTATTTGCTTGCCGTTAAATTCACTATTTATCAAGAACTGCTGAATAGCCTCCATTTGTATTATAATAAGGTTTTTTCCGGAGGCTATGCCTTTATATTTTGCAGAAGCGCTGCTTGCTGATTTCGCCTTCCTATTGGAGAAGAATTCATCAATCTTCTGCTTTTCATCAGGCTCGAGAGTCCGGTTGGTGAAATAGTGTTCTATTATTTCTCCTTTTATATCATAGTAATGGAAATAGAGCAGCCCATAATTTGTAATGATTGAATTATTTCCTGAAGAAATAGTAAACTCTGTATCGTTAACTTCCTCTTGAGCAAATCGGTACGCAAAATGTGAAGCGCCGACACAAAGACATAACATTAATATCGCAAAGAACAAGCGTATTACGAGCTTTACAGGGGATGGATTATTGAGTTTTTTCTTCTTTATTAGTACAAGGCATATAATAAGTATAAGCAGATCAATAACAAATATTAAATCTCCGAATCTCAAAAGATTCATAGTGCTATCTGCAATAGAGCTTACAAGCCCTATCTGGCGAAGTACCGGAAGTGTGATTGCTGTGTTGTAGTATCTAAAATAAAGGGTATCTGCCAATATTAGAATACTAAAAATCACATCCGTTATAAAAAGAGCTGATACTCTTCTAGTGCTAAAAATGAGAAAGACAAGAGCTGAAATAAATAAAATGATTGTCAATGACATGATTAACATACCGATATTAGCTGCGCTAAAAATCGGTGGTGTATTTACTCTCGTATTGAATTGGAAATAAAAAAGCTTTGCCAGCATACCAAACAGAAATATTAGCCATACGAAAGCTTCGATACAATTATGTACACTAGTACGTTCATGTTTATCTGGTCTAAATCCCTTCATAATACCACCTGAGAATGTATTTAAGCTAAACATTCATTTCAAAATTATTCCAAATATTATGATACAATTTGTTCAAATAATTTTAACTCTATTTGATAAAAAAGACAATAAGTAAAAAGGAGTCATTTGGTAAGTAAACCAACATAAAAAGGAGGTATTTGCGGAGTAACGCGTTTTGAGCTCTGAAGTACATATATTGTGGGCATTACAAGCGGTGATATATATTGCGCTGCTAAATTATTATAGGTCACATTTCGAATGGATTCTATTATGTAAGGAATTGTTTAGGAAATACTTGATGACAAGCTAATTGTTATAATGAATATGTGGTTGATACCTTAATTTTTGAGTGGTAATATTAAGGTGTAATATAATTGCAAATGAAGATGTGTCAATAAGTAATACACCCGGGTGGATGTGAAATAGGCCCAAGACCTATAGATTTACATTTAAAGGCGTTAAGAAGCATGGGTGTAAAAATACAGGATGCACAGAGAGGATTTATTTATTGCGAAGCTGAAAAACTGAAAAGCTGTGATATACAGTTGGATTATCCCAGCGTAGGGGCTACTGAAAACATAATGTTGGCTTCAGTATTTGCAGAAGGCGAGACTGTAATTAGAAATGCTGCAAAGGAGCCTGAAATAGTAGACCTTCAAAACTATCTTCAAGCAACAGGAGTACAGGTAACGGGTGCGGGTACTAGCATTATCAGAGTATGCGGCAGCAATCACAGACTGAGAAATGTAGAGCATACAATTATTACCGACAGAATAGTGACAGGTACATATATGACAGCAGCAGGGATAACAGGCGGTCAATTACTGCTTAAGAATGTTATACCGGAGCATTTGACAGCTATTACATCTATTCTGAGGGAAAGTGGCTGCAGGATAGCCATACGGGGAAGTACGATGCTTGTTACTGGACCATTAAGGCTACGTGGGGTGGATATTGTCAGAACGCTGCCTTATCCCGGATTTCCTACAGATATGCAGGCTCAACTTGTTTCAATGCTTACGATAGCAAGAGGTACCAGTATAATGGTGGAAACCGTTTTTGAAAATAGATACAAGCATGTTGATGAGCTGCTGCGAATGGGAGCTAAAATTAAGCTGGAAGGAAGACTTGCTATAATAAAGGGCGTCAGAAAGCTAAACGGCGCAAATGTTATTGCCAGAGACCTCCGCGGCGGAGCTGCTTTAGTGCTGGCGGGACTAGCAGCGGAAGGCGAAACAGTAATCTCGGATATCAAGCATATCGACAGGGGTTATGAAAAAATTGAGGAGAAACTATTACAGGTTGGAGCAAGTATACAGCGTGTTGATTGACATATATGTTCAAATTCGGGGGATTTCATGAAATCACGAAAGATAAAGCAGGAGAAAAAGACTCCTGAGCATAAACGCAAAAGCAAGGCCCGAAAGATATTATTCAGTTTCATAGGATTATTATTTGTAGTATGCTTATTTACTGCAACAATAGTTTATGGAGCTATGTCACCTTTTTTTAACATAAAAAACATCAGTGCAGAACCAACAATGCATTATAATGAAAATGCATTAATAGCAGCCTCAGGGATAGTAAAAGACACTAACGGCTTCATAAGTATGTTTACAAAACCGGGCAGATTTTACTTTTTACGAATTGGTGATGCTGAGAATTCCATTACCAGGAGCTGCCCATATATTAAGAGCGTTAAGGTTAGGTATCTTCCTCCATCATCAGTAACCATAAAAGCAGTAGAAAGAAAAGCAGCGGTTGTTCTGATCATATCAGACAAAACACTGCTTATTGATAAAGATGAATATCTTCTGGAAATTAATCCAAAGGAATATGATAAGAGCCTTCCTGTTATAAAAGGAATCAATGCCGGTTCGCTTGTACCAGGAAATAAAATCAAGATTGATAAAGATTCACTCTTATCAGCAGTAAAGGTATTTGATACAATAGGGAAAGTGGATGAAGATTTTGAGGACAAGCTTTTACCTATTGTTGACTATGTTGATGTGGAAGATAAATACAATATTTTATTTTCGTTGGATTCACGAATCATAGTCAATTTAGGTGGTGCTGAAGACCTCAACTATAAAATAATTACAGCGCACACAATATATAATGAGAATATAAGCAAAAACGAAAAGGGGAGATTGGATTTCTCTGCAAACGGGAATCCGGTATTTACTCCGCAATAGAGGAGGAATGCAGTATGTTGCCGATTTTAGGCGTAATAATTGGTATACTGATCGGAGTTTTCTTGGTTCCGGTCAATATTCCGCAGCAGTATTCAACTTATGTGGCAGTTGCCATATTAGCCGCGTTTGATTCAGTGTTCGGCGGGGTTTCAGCTAACCTTCAGGGAAAGTTTGACATGAAGGTGTTTATATCCGGTTTTTTTGGAAATGCACTTTTGTCTGCTGCAATGGCATATATTGGAGATCAGCTTGGAATTCAGATATACCTTGCTGCGATATTTGCCTTTGGAAACAGAATATTTTTAAATTTTGCAGTAATTCGCAGATATATATTGAATAAACCGTCAAAAAAAGATAATATATGAGTGCAGTTGCTATGTATAGGGGGATTATGCGTGGGCAATTTGATAGTAGGTATCGACATTGGAACCACAAAGGTTTGTACGGTTATTGGTAAGATAAATAGAAATTCACAGCTGGATATTATCGGCAGAGGCATGGCTGTTTGTACAGGTGTTAAAAAGGGCGTTATTGTAGATATCGACAGCACTGCCGAGAGCATTAAGAGTTCTGTAGCTGAGGCAGAAGAAGCCGCAAACATGAGGGTTGATTCAGCATATGTCAATATTCATGGAATGCATGTGAGTGTAATTAACAATCGAAGCTGGATCAGCATATCAAACGAGAATCGTGAGATAACGCAGCGGGACATTGATGCTGTGATCATTGCAGCAAGAGACATTGAAATACCTGAAGACAGACAGCTTATAGATGTTATAGCGAGGCAGTACATAATTGACGGATATGATGAGATCGTCGATCCTGTTGGAATGGTTGGTACAAGGCTTGAGGTTGATGCAGACATAGTTGTCGGGAAGATAACTTCTGTTCAGAATATCGTGAAAAGTGTTGAGAGAGCAGGGATTCAACTTGACGGTATAATTGTAGAAGCATTTGCCACAGCTGAAGTATGTTTAACACCTGACGAGCGTGATATAGGTGTTATCCTTCTTGATGTTGGCGGAGGTATAACAGATATATCTGTATTCCAGGGTAAGCGTTTGATCTTTTATGACTCCATACCCGTAGGAGGAGATCATATAACCAATGATATTTCCATTGGACTTCGAATATCACCCAGAGAAGCAGAGAAAATAAAGCGTCAGTTTGAACTGGCACTTACTTCATTGATAAAGAATGACCAAACCATATCGGTTTATGACATAAGCGAAAACTGCAAGAAGGATGTTAAGGTATCGGAAGTCGTCGAGATTATGGAAGCAAGGGTATATGAGATATTCTCCCTTTGCAGAAGCCAGCTTGAGAAAGCAGGTGTTATGGTGGAGCCGACAGGCGGAATTGTTCTGACTGGAGCCGGTATATCCTATGTAGATGGAAGCAGGCAGCTGGCTCAGGAGGTATTTGATACACAGGTAAGGGTTGTTCAGGCAGGACAGATTCAGGGTATTTTAAAGCCGGAGTTTATATCATCCTCAGGTATGATAAGATATATAGACGACAGTAAAAAGCGAGGCAGCCGGGCTAGCGAGCTGAAGCTGAAAAAAACTGCGGCAGCAGAGAGAAAAAATTCGCTTATTGATAAAATAATCCGTTTCTTCAAGGAAATGTTTTAGTTGATTTTTAGGGCTTTATATCGAATGTTTTGTTAAAAGAAATCTTGCTTTAATTAAAGGAATAAGATATTATTTAAATGATGCCAAACCAAAGACGAAGGGGGATTTTAATTTGCTGGAATTTGATATTGATATGGAGCAGTTTGCCCAGATAAAGGTCATAGGCGTCGGCGGTGGAGGCAACAATGCCGTTAACAGAATGATTACCGCCGGACTTCGCGGTGTAGAATTTATTGCAATTAATACTGATAAACAAGCACTTTTCCTTTCAAAAGCAAATACCAAAATTCAAATAGGGGACAAGCTCACTAAGGGGTTAGGCGCAGGTGCAAATCCTGAAATCGGAGAAAAAGCTGCAAATGAAAGTAAGGACGAAATTGCACAAGCTGTTAAGGGAGCAGACATGGTGTTCGTTACTGCCGGTATGGGTGGCGGCACAGGTACCGGAGCAGCTCCGATAGTAGCCCAGATAGCAAAGGAAATGGGCATTCTGACTGTTGGTGTTGTTACCAAGCCATTCATGTTCGAAGGCCGAAAGAGAATGCAATATGCTGAAAACGGTATAGAAAATCTCAAGAGCGTAGTTGATACACTTGTTACCATTCCTAATGACAGGCTGTTGCAGGTAGCTGAGAAGAAAACCTCAATAATAGATGCATTCAAGATGGCGGATGATGTGCTTCGCCAGGGTGTTCAGGGTATATCGGATCTTATAGCGGTTCCCGGGCTTATAAATTTGGATTTTGCCGATGTTAAGACAATAATGCTCAATACCGGACTTGCTCATATGGGTATAGGAAGAGCATCCGGAGACGGTAGGGCTGAAGAGGCTGCAAGACAGGCAATTCAGAGCCCGCTGCTTGAAACCTCCATCGAAGGTGCAAGAGGCGTTCTTCTTAACATTACAGGCGGAGCTGATCTTGGCTTGTTTGAAGTCAACCTTGCAGCTGAGCTGGTGCAAAAATCAGCGGATCCTGAAGCTAACATTATTGTTGGTGCTGTTATTGATGAAAATCTCAAGGATGAAATGTTAATAACAGTTATCGCTACAGGCTTTGAAAAGGGCCCTATTATAAAGAAGATCGAAAAGGCTGCTGAAAAGGTTGTGGGTGTAAGGCCGGAGACTCAAGCTTCAACACCAATTAAACGTCATTCTGCAAGCGAGATAGCTGATGACGAGCTGGAGATTCCAACTTTCCTTAGAAAGAACAGATTTAAGTAATATTATGAAGCTGGTAAAGACCGATGGGTGAATGATCCATCGGTCTTTTTGACTAATTTATTACGCTTATGTGGACGATCCTCAAAAAGGTTAGTAAGAATATTATATTAAAGCTACTCGTGAACATATAACATATACAAGTGATTGCAACAAAGCATGAACAAATTTCTTAATTACATTATATTACAAAAAGTTAATATCTTTATTACAGTTTGAAAAATCAAATTAAAAGAATAGCATTACATTTGGTTTTTCTGTCGCATACTTTCTTTTATTCTACACTCTCAAATGACACAAATTTTAAAACAGATAAAATATAATTTATTGTACAAACAAAAGTTCAAATTGTTATGTCTAGCTGACATAAGCGTACAGACAAGCGAATATACATAAGATAGGAGACATCTGTCAATTTGACAGGTTTGTGAGGTAAATCTGGTGGAAGTATATCTGGATGTTATCATCCTTGAAAATATAGTTATTAACTACCTAATATTAATGGTAACTATGAAATTTTCTAAGAACAGAGCAAGCAACCTCCGGCTTCTGTTAGGTTCGCTGGTTGGTACAGCATACCTGCTGCTGATGATACTTCTCCCTACCATGAGGATCTATACAACTATCTTATCAAAAATACTGCTGTCAATGGCAATAACAGCCGTAACCTTCAATTTTACAAAGATTTCTGCATTTTTGAAGACACTGGCAGTGTTTTATGGTGTTACTTTCCTGTTTGCTGGTGCAGGCTTTGCTTTTATGTATTTTAACCAAAGCGGTGGTGTAGTGAAAAATGGTGTAATGATGTCACCTTTATCTATTCTGAACACAAAGTGGTCTGAATTGGCCTTTGCTATAATTCTGGTACTAATTATCCTTAGAGTAATATGGGATGTTATACAGAGTAAGTTCTTGAGAGAAAAGTTGCTGGTTAGTCTCAAAATTGCCTTTGACAGCAAGGCGACAGACATGTTTGCTCTGGTGGATACAGGAAATTCCTTACACGACCCTCTTAGCAACCTGCCGGTTATTGTAGTTGAATTTTCTGCTTTAAAAGAACTGCTTCCTGAAGATATCAGACAGATATTCGAAAAACAGTTCGAAAATGACCTTACATCTATAACCTCAGCAATATCCTGTTCCTCATGGCATTCAAGATTCAGATTGATCCCATTCACCTCCCTTGGAAGGGAAAACGGCATGCTGATAGGCTTCAGGCCTGACTATATAGAAATTGGAAGTGAAAGTGACAAAAAAGGAATTCGTGATGTGATCATAGGGATATATAATAGGGCGCTTTCAAAAAATGATAAATACAGGGCACTTTTAAACCCTGAAATTATGTAATCACAATTGTACTTAATCAATATTCAGACAGACAATTAACATACACATCGAAAGGAGTTTTATTATGAAAATCTTTAACAAGATCAGGCTGTTTTTACAATTAAGATTAATGAGGCTGAGGTACTGGTTAAAGCCGGGAAAAGAACTTCCAATACATTATATTGGTGGCAGTGAAGCTCTTCCGCCACCGCTTAGTGCTGAAGAAGAAAGCTGTCTTCTATCGAAGCTCGAGGCTCAGGATTATGGAGTAAAGAGCATATTAATAGAGCGAAATCTCAGACTTGTTGTTTATATAGCAAGAAAGTTTGAAAATACCGGTGTGGGCGTGGAGGATCTTATTTCAATAGGCACTATCGGACTTATTAAAGCCATAAATACATTTAATCCATCTAAGAATATCAAGCTTGCTACCTATGCATCCAGATGCATTGAAAATGAAATACTTATGTACCTTAGAAGAAATAATAAGATAAAGACTGAAATATCCATTGATGAGCCGCTTAATACCGATTGGGACGGCAATGAACTTTTGCTGTCGGATATACTTGGCACAGATAATGACATTATACATAGAAGCCTTGAGGACGAGGTGGATAGAGAGCTTTTAAACACTGCTATGAAGAAGCTTTCAACACGCGAGAAAAAGATAATGGAGCTTAGGTTTGGACTTGCAAACGGAGTCGAGAAAACGCAAAAGGAAGTTGCTGATATGCTGGGAATATCGCAATCATACATATCCAGGCTTGAAAAAAGAATTATAAGCAGATTGAAGAAGGAGATAAACAGGATGGTGTAAAACTTTAAAATCCAATATTGTCAAGGCCTTGAGCAAATATTTTTTGGGTTTGATGTCAGTATAAAAAAAACCTCTATGGCAATAATGTTACTATTCAGAGAAGCGGAAAGTTTTTTACAGCCTGGGGCAAATAATGTAGGTCCGGGCGCTGCAGGCTTATATGTGAAAATTGGTCCGCATGCTCAATATTGTGTGCCGGGAGGTTTTTTAATGTTAATCAACAAGGTTGAAATATGTGGTGTAAACACTTCAAAGCTACCGGTTCTTACTAATGAACAAAAAAAGGTACTGTTTGAAAGAATGCACAAGGGAGATACATCAGCAAGAGAAGAATTTATCAATGGAAATCTCCGACTAGTCCTGAGTGTGATACAACGTTTTAATAATAGGGGAGAGTATGTGGACGATTTATTTCAGGTCGGGTGCATTGGACTTATTAAGGCAATTGACAACTTCGATGTATCGCAGAATGTAAAATTTTCGACCTATGCAGTACCAATGATTATTGGTGAGATAAGAAGATATCTACGGGATAACAATTCAATAAGAGTGAGCCGTTCTTTAAGAGATATTGCATACAAAGCACTCCAAGCAAAGGAAAGGCTTACAAACAGAAATTCGAAGGAGCCCACAATTTCGGAAATTGCTAATGAGCTTCAGCTGCCTAAGGAAGAGGTCGTGTTCGCTCTTGATGCCATTCAGGATCCAATCTCCCTTTTCGAATCTGTTTACCACGATGGCGGCGACGCTATTTATGTAATGGATCAGGTAAAGGATGAAAAGAACATTGATGAAAACTGGCTTGAGGGAATTTCTCTGAAAGAGGCTATGCGTAAGCTCAACGACAGGGAAAAGCTGATATTAAATCTGCGTTTTTTTGAAGGGCGCACTCAAATGGAGGTTGCAGAAGAAATAGGCATATCACAGGCACAGGTGTCAAGACTTGAAAAAACGGCGTTGCTCCATATGAAGAAATACATTTGAATAAAAATTATAAAAAAGCACCTTTTAGGTGTTTTTTTTTATATTGTAACATATATTTATAACGAAGTGTTATAACGAGGCCTCTGTATAACATACAAGATGCATAGTTCGCGAGCAGACCTCGTTGAAACACAGCTAATGTGATAAAATATTTCTATGACCGAAATATTTTATTTGAACCGAAGTGTTATAAAAATGATTAATTATTATATAATTCTATGTAAGGCATTTGCATGTTTACCTTAAAATGATCTCTGCAAAATAATATTAAAGGCTTGCCATAAGACAATACCTGAGATATATTGTAATGTAGAGCTTAAAAAAAGGAGCCTGCTTATTGCTCATAGTAGATGGTTGGTGGTGTGATGAACCGTACATCTGATTTCAGGCAAAAGGAAGTAATAAATTTATCCGACGGGAGACGTTTAGGCTTTGTATCCGACGTAGAGCTTGACCTGGAGGAAGGCAAGATAGATGCTATCATTCTGCCCGGAGTAGGCAGACTCTTTGGAATTTTAGGCAAGGATAATGAGTTTGTTATTCCATGGGAGAAAATAGTAAGGATCGGTGAGGATATTATACTCGTGGATCTGGATGAGCGCTTCATGCGAAGATACTTTGACTAAAGCTAGGAAGGCTTTTATCCGATATGGATTAAAGAGGCAATCATGATACTGCAATAAAGATAAATATTATCGGTTGAAGAGAAGCCGGATGGAGGTACATATGAAGTGTCCGTATTGTGGTTATATTGAGGACAAGGTTATTGATTCCAGGCCAACTGATGAGAATACTGCTATAAGAAGGCGAAGAGAATGTATAAAGTGCCAGAAGCGCTTTACGACTTATGAGAAGGTTGAAAGTGTCCCTCTTATGGTCATTAAAAAGGACAAGACCAGGCAGGCTTTTGACCGTGAGAAGCTTCTTAATGGACTGCTGAGGGCATGTGAAAAAAGGCCTGTACCTGTCAGCACCCTTGAAAAAATGGTAGATGAGATAGAATCACAGAGCCTTAATACTCTGAAAAGAGAAATATCTTCCCAAGAGATCGGCGAAATGGTAATGGAAAGGCTAAAGGACTTAGATCAGGTTGCCTACGTTAGATTTGCTTCAGTATACAGGCAGTTCCGCGATATTAATACGTTTATGGACGAGCTGCATAAGCTATTAAAGGATAAACAGTAATGTAAGTCATTTGCTATATGCCTCCATTAATATGCAAAGCTATAGAGTACTCGGCTTTAGAATGTAGCCGAAGGATTCTGTAATCATAAAATGATCTACAGTAACATAACCGATGTTAAGCTGATGAACACTGCAATTATATTCTTTGTGATATATAAAGACCTACTAGGTAGAACAGCTTATGTATATTGTGATCTCTGAAAATATAGTAACATTATAAGCAAACAAAAATTAAAAAGCAATGAAGAAAAAAAGAAGATGAGGCAATAGGCTAGACAGTATGAAGGCTGAAATGAATCATAAAAACTGGATGAGCTATTTAAACAAGGTAGGATTTGCAAACAATAGAAGCAATATTAGAAGAGTGCTTCTTATGACTTTATGTATTTTAGTCATGATAGCAGCCTTTATTCCTATACCAGTTAAAGCAGATACGGGTCCAAAGCCATCAGTTGTAATCACCTTCAATGGACTTGAGGATGAAACTTATTATGCTACCCTGCTTTCTAGAACAGAATCTACCGGGCCATTCTCAGTGCTTGAGGATGGGAACACGAAGGATTCCAATTATGTGAAAAATAGCGAGGACTACCATGCTTATCTGAAGTTCCTGGGTTATGAGGATGCTGACGGCTTTTTTTTTCTGCAGTTCCTGCAAAACTGTACCTATACACATAAGCTAAGCTGGACATATTATCCTCCGCAGGAGTTTAAAATTTTGCTTTACTTTCCGAAAACAGATGCATTTGTTATAAGTGAGGAAAGCTATGAACGTTATGCCTTTGACAGCTATTTTACTGTTGATGCATCAGAGCTTGAGATCTCGAATGTAGCTAAAGCAGGAACTATTGTGGCAATAAGATCGTATGGCCTCACCAATGAAATTTTATCAATGATTATTCGCATACTTATAACTATTGCCATTGAACTATTGATTGCATTGCTTTTTGGCTTTAACAAGAAAAAGCAGATCACAGCTGTTCTTATTACCAATATTGCGACTCAGACCATATTAAACATATTGCTTAATGTCATCAACTACAAGCAGGGTGGCTTTGCATTTGTTTTCAACTATATATGGATGGAGCTTCTGGTATTTATCCTTGAAGGTTTTGTGTTCTCGAAGCTGCTGTATCGTTATGAGGAGAGCTCTCGACGTAAAATTCACCCCTGGCTATATGCACTTGCGGCTAATATTTCATCATTTGTTGTTGGCATGCTGATTGCAAAATGGATACCGGGCATATTTTAAGCCTGCTATATACTTAGCTTATTGATATGATTGGTTTGGATAATCAAGCTTGCTAATTATTTAATGAGTATTTGCGATTTATAGGCTTGACATTTACTAATTCAGGTATTTGCTGCTCTCAACATTAACCCAAACGGGTATTTACTAGGCCTTACTTTTTTCACAGAAAATATTTGAGTCTTAAACTTTGAGCTGTGTATCATCTCATACCTATTAGATATTTAGATTTCGAGCCGGGTACCAGCTCATACCCGGCATTAAGTCAATCAAATATGACTTCTTCTATAGCCTTTACTTAACATTTATTCTGTGTTTATGAAGCAATTGTCTTAGTTAAATGTATAATCCAATGTAATAAATAAGAATAGCACAAATAAATAATGAAATTTAATATATACAAACCCCGTCG
>JAEYRB010000017.1 GCA_023409735.1 Bacillota bacterium
CTACTGTGTTTCAACGAGGCGGCCAACATCTTTCGCCTCGCTTTAACGAGAATTTCATAAGCATAAATAATGCAGGGTTATGTTAAATGTCTTGTACTTGTACTGGTCTAGCGCTTCTTTGGGTTAAATTTTTCGTATCTTCCTTCTCCTGCGTTTTCACCTATCTGATCATTTGCAACAGAGGGCTTAACCTTTTTATCGGAGCTATTCGGTTTACACTTCTTATCAGGCATAAAATGTTCCTCCTTTCTCTGCGTATCAAAATCGTGTCATAATGCACCTTTCAAGAAAAATATTTCAATAGCGATAATTGGCTTTGCAAATAATCGCTTAGTAGAAATATTTTCTCTCTCCTACTGTGTTCCAACGAGGCAGCTAACATCTTTCGCTTCGCCCTCGTTATAAGTGACATCAAAATAAATCTTGTACGCTTAATAGTCCATTCATGGTATTACATGACTATTTGCTTTATTTGTTTTATCTGCTTTATTTATTTTTATCTGCTGTACTCACCATGAATAGCTGTTTATATTATTAACATTTTTTTGAGATTTATTTCCTTATTCACATATGCCTGTATTAAAATTAGTATTAAAATCCCTATGTTCTATATATATGACTCTACTATATTTTTTCAACATCTATATTAAACACTCCATACCCTGACCTTTCCAAATAAGGCAATAAGGCCAGCTCTTCAGAGAGCTTTATTAACGCCTTATCCTTACTCTTTGCTTCCAGCATCACATCAAAGTCTTTGTTCAACTTGGAGGCTGTTTGAATAAAGCTTGAAAAAGCATCAAAATCTATCAGGTCTGCGTGACTTCTGTAGTCCTTCTGACTTTTAGGGCTTGAAAAATGTACTATTGGGAGGTAAAACTCATTCTTCCATGTGTCAAACACATCAGCAAGCACGTTCTTAATGGGATCGTTCGGGCAAAGGCAGTTATGATGATGTACATCGAGTACCATGGGTATATTGAGCTTTTGACAAAGCTCCAGTACATCGAAGGTATCATAGGATCTGTCGTCATTTTCAATAATAAGTCTGTTACGGATCCTATCGGGCAGCTTGGTAAAATTGGCACAAAATCTTTCAAGCGATTCTTTCTTGTTTCCATAAACTCCGCCAACATGGAGGACAAGCTTATACCTGTAATCTTCAAGCCCCATAGCCTCGAAAAGCCTGACATGGTAGTCAAGGTCGTTTAAAGACGCTTCGGTAACCTTTTCCAGAGGAGAATTAAGCAATGTAAAATGGTCAGGGTGAGCACTTACACGAAAATCATTCTGCTTTATGAACAAGCCTATTTCACGGAAATTGTCAATAAATTCCTCCGTATACTGCCATCCGCACAGTGCCGGGTGCGTTGCTAGAGGTATGAGCTTTGAGGTAAGCCTGTACACTTGAATGTTCATAGCCTTGTTATATTTCAATATTCTAAGAGTATTTTCAAGATTTTTCTTACACACCTTGTGGCGTCTGTGCTGCTTAGCCTGCTCGCTCTGAAGCTTTTCATAGGTTGCATAGGTAACCGAGCCCGATGGCGAGCAATCTTCAAGGCTCAGTGTCATTGCCACATAACCCAGTCTAATCTTCAAATATAATCACCCATAATTATATTTCCTAATATTCCGGAATAAATACAAAGGATCAGCATGAATTACCTTTACAACATGTGAGATACGCCCGTTGAAGCACGGCATTAGCGATAATTTTTTCACAGTAGAAAATTTTATCTAAACCGATGTGTTATAATATGTGAATACTATAGTAATTGTACGGAGGATGTCTATGCAGACTGTAACTGTTGGAGAAAAGAATTCTAATGTCAGAATTGAAAAGTATATACAGAGTATATATCCCAACCTGCCTTACAGCGCACTGCAAAAGGCTTTCCGAAAAAGAGACATCAAGGTCAATGGAATCAGAGTAGCGCGTGATCATACTGTCTCAACCGGTGATAAAATAGAAATTTATATTATAGATGAATTGCTTGACGGCTGTGGAAACAAGGTTTGCTCACAGTCTATCGGTGTTTCGTCCTACAAGGCTTCAACGTATACAGAAAGCAACGCCTTCACCGTAATATATGAGGATGACAATATCCTCCTTGTCAATAAAGCTCAGGGTATTCCTGTTCACCCTGATAAGGAACAGGCTTCGCAAACCTTAATAGACTTGGTTAGGGAATACATCAGAGAAAGCAATACAAAAGCTGTCAACAGTGCCAGTTTTCAGCCATCTCTTTGTCACCGGCTGGACCGTAATACAGGCGGTATAGTCATCATTGCAAAAAATCAAGCTGCACTGGATATTATGTTGGAAAAGCTGGAGAAGAAACAGGTCAGGAAATATTATCAATGCCTTGTTAAGGGCAGAATGGAAAAAACCGAGGCTACGTTGAAGGCATATCTTTGGAAGGATGCAGGCAAAAGCAGGGTTTTCATTTCAAACCGCAAAACTACCGGCTCACAGGAAATTACTACAAAGTATACCGTTATGAAGTATTATCCGGATAAAGATGTGAGCAGACTTGAAATAGAACTGGTCACAGGGCGCACACATCAGATAAGAGCTCATATGGCCTACATTGGGCATCCTGTTATAGGCGATGGTAAGTATGGGACAAATGTTGTAAATCGCGCTATGAAGCTGAAGTATCAGGCTCTGTGGGCGTATAAGCTAAGGTTTGAGTTTGCACCAGGTCTATCGGCATTGGATTATCTCAACGAGAAAGAATTTGAGGTAACACCGGAGTTCGGGATTGAGTTAACGTAATTTATTAGGTTGGTTTATGGAAATATTTTTAAACCAATAAAACCTTATTACGGCACTTCCAATGTTAAACTTTTACCACATTAACATCTATAGAAATAGCAAATATTTGTTTCTCAGTGCCAACTTATGCAATAGTGCAACAAGCAGAAGGACAGACGGTATTAATCCATCTGTCCTTCTGTTTGTGAAAGCAACTCTAAACGCAATATACACCAGCATATGAAAACCCATGTAAGCTATTTTTTGCTGCAAATCTATTCCAAGCTATTCTTTGTTGCCGTCACCGGAAATACTTAAAGCCGCCTCAGAGCAGATCATCTTATCCACTTAAGTTTCACTCAAAACTATATTACCTGGCATAAGGCCACTCATCGCCGCTTCAGCTTATCTTCCGATAAACTGCTGTACAATAATTTTGCCATAGGTCGCACTGTTCTCGATACCTATACCGGTCACCTTGAAGCCTGAATTCAATATGTTCTTTTTGTGGCTATCAGAAGCCATCCATGCCTTAAATGCTCCTTCAATGGTTTTATTCCCGGCGATATTTTCACCTGCTGATTTGAACGCATTATCAAACTGTCTCATCATGTCGAAGGGTGAGCCATAGGTCGGTGACTGATGTGAAAAGTAATTGTTATCAATCATGTCCTTTGCTTTCGTTCTTGCGACTTTCATGAGACCGTCATCAATTGCAAGTTCTTCAACACCTTTTTCTTTACGCGCCTTATTAACCAGCTCGAGCAGCTTTTGTTCGTCTTCCGAAAGAGTTATTTTTTCGGAACTTTTCTCCTTCTCAGGTGTGGTCTTGTCCTTGTTCTTAGCTGTTGTAATTGCATCTTCGTCAATTATAGATGCTACCGTAATAGCGTCGCCAAGTTCAATAAACCTTCCATCAACAGCGCCTACAATGCCCATGTCGTCATTATAAACCGCATACCAGTCTCCAAGTCTTCCGATTACTGTAACAGCCTGTCCCTTTTCCAGCATACATATTGAATTGTAGCTTGTCGATGGACCTTCCCTTACGTTCAGCTTGTCAGCGGTGACAACGGCAGAAGCATACCCTTTTTCCCCAACCTCTTCCTGCAGCACGACTTTACCTGTTTCTGATGAAGCAGCGTAAGAAAAGGTTGAAGTAAGTAAAACCGTCAGCGCTATCAAAATGACAATTCTTTTCTTCATTACTATTACCTCCAATTATCATATTTTGCATAATGATATGATTTATACAAATAATAGTATTAACAAAAATTTCTGATTTATTTGCATATATGTAACATCATACAAATAAATTTCTACAAAATTAAAGCAGCGGGCTGCATAAGATCACCCTGCTGCTTTAGCTTGCTTAACTAGGCCAATAGTCTACGCTATCACCGTTATACTTATCGTATCAATTGACTTTATTGTATTAATGTATTGCCTTTTGGGCGTTTATTGCCTTTATGGCCTCTATTAGCCTTTGCCCATAATAGCTTAAATGTTTTTGCTCTGTAGTTTCTTCTGAGTATTATCTATAATAGCTTAAACGCCTTCACTCTGTAGTTTCTTCTAAGTATTATCTATAATAGCTTAAACGCCTTTACTCTGTCGTTTCTTTTGCTGATTTTCTTGCTGATACCGCTTATTTCTGAAATAGAGAACAATATCTGCCGATACCATCAGCATATTCAGAGCATAAAGGTATACCACAGCATCAGGGCTATATAAAAGCTTGTTTATAATACCTGCAATGTAGCCTATTACTATGACGATCAGGAACCATATACTTTTGCCCTTTGTTTCCCTTGATTTATATGACTTATAAATCGAGAACGGCCATGCCATGCCAAAGCAGGCCAGCATTATTATCTCAAATATACTCATTATAACAAACTCCCTGTTTAACTAATATGGACTACTGCCAACAGCCCAATAAATGTACTTATAGCACTTCGGTTCAAAGAGAATTTTAGCCTTTCTTAACTCGATATTGCCGCAAATGTTAAAGCCTTTGCCTTGTTTTTATTGCAATTTTGCGGTAATAAGTTACTAATGCTATTAGGGGCATTTGCGATGTGCCATTTTGAAGTCCCGCTACACGATATATTGCAAATGAACATGCAGTAAGTCACCATATTTCGTGTAGCTAAATTATTTTAAGGTTACATCGCAATTGCCTTTATTAATATGCCTTTGCCCAGTATACAAGCTTCTGTGCCTTCTTGCCACAGCAGATGCATTTATCGGATACAGGCTCTTCATTCAACGGTATGCAGCGTGAGGTTGCTCCAGTTTTTTCTTTTATAGACTCCTCGCATGCTCTGTCGCCGCACCACATAGCCTTAATAAAGCCGGGTGTGTTGTTGATTATACGTTCAAATTCATCCATATCAACAGCAGTATAGGTCTTTTCGTCCCTTAAAGCCTTTGCTTTGTTAAACATATTGGTATGGATCTCCTCCAAAAGCTCAGGAACCTTGGTCTCAAGCTCGTCCATGCTGACAAATATTTTTTCTCTCGTATCTCTTCGTACAAGGACGACCTGATTTTTCTCAATGTCCTTCGGACCTACCTCAAGCCTTATTGGAACACCCTTCATCTCGTGCTCACTGAATTTCCATCCCGGTGACTTGTCACTGTCATCAAGCTTCACCCTGACAACCTTCGATAATCTTTCACAAAGCTCAGAAGCCTTCCCCAGCACGCCTTCCTTATGCTGCTGCACAGGTATTACTATCAATTGTACAGGAGCCACTTTCGGAGGAAGAACAAGTCCGCTGTCATCGCCGTGAACCATTATGATCGCGCCAACAAGTCTTGTTGTTACTCCCCATGAGGTCTGGTGAACATACTGGAGCTGATTGTTTTTGTCAGTATATTGTATGCCAAAGGCCTTTGCAAAGCCGTCTCCGAAGTTATGAGACGTTCCCGATTGCAAAGCTATGCCGTTATGCATAAGGCTTTCAATAGTATATGTTTCCTCTGCACCTGCAAATTTCTCCTTGTCTGTCTTTTGTCCCTTGACTACGGGAATCGCCAGAACATTTTCACAGAATTCTGCGTAAACGTTGAGCATCCTTATTGTTTCCTGCTGTGCCTCCTCAGCGGTAGCATGAGCTGTGTGGCCCTCCTGCCACAGGAATTCCAGAGTTCTGAGGAACGGACGGGTCGTCTTCTCCCACCTGACTACCGAACACCATTGATTATAAAGCTTCGGCAGATCCCTATAGGAGTGTATGATATTTTGATAATGATCACAGAAAAGTGTCTCAGATGTAGGCCTGACGCAAAGCTTTTCCGTAAGCTCTTCATTTCCACCATGAGTAACCCATGCCACTTCCGGTGCAAAGCCCTCAACATGGTCCTTTTCCTTCTGCAGCAGGCTTTCCGGAATAAACATTGGCATGTATACATTCTCATGTCCGGTTTTCTTGAATCTTGCATCAAGCTCCTTCTGCATATTCTCCCATATTGCATATCCATAAGGCCTGATGATCATGCAGCCTCGAACGCTTGCGTAGTCAACCAGATCAGCCTTCTTAATTACATCTGTGTACCATTGTGTAAAATCCTGGCTCATAGAGGTAATTTCTTCAACTAATTTCTTGTCCTGTGCCATAAATTCACTCTCCCTTAATATTTCAAATTACTATCTGTACCGTCAAATCTCATCTTTCAATAATACTTTTTACTAAATTATTTTTCGGCTTACTACCTTTAGCATCAGGTCAAATTTTCTAAAAATTACTTTACGCAATCAAATCTGTTTTTCAAGAATTTGCCTTATACTGTCAAATTCAAAAGCTCTCACAGAACAGGTATTCTCGCCAAAAAACAAAAAACGCCCCTATAAACATAGGGACGGACATTATCCGCGGTACCACCCAATTTGGATACCCCAACTCTTAAGCCTATATCGCAGCTGACACGGCTGCCTCATCAGCAGCATCTCAGGGGTGGGAAGAAAGCTTGCAGGCTTTCGCATTCCCTTCATCGATCTCAAACAATATTAGGCTTAGTATATTACAACAGTTTGCAGGTGTCAATACATTGCTTGCAGCAACGTGGTTATGAAATTATCATTCTTTATCAGAAGCCCAGATTTATTTTTTTACTGATCTGAAATATAGGATTAGTGCAACAAGAAAACGCGTTCCTGCAATAAAAAAGAGCGTTCCTGATAATATGCTATCGTTCGTGTAAAAATCAATTGCTCCTATATAAAAGATAATCATGCATAATGTATATAACGGAATCTTCAGCTTTTTCATAGAATGTATCTCACAGTTCTCTTCCGCGATAAAATAGAATAGACAACCCCCACGAGATGGCATACAGTATTACAGCTGCTGCAATAATGACGACAAGCATCCATTCCACCATAAGCTGTTCAGAAATCTTTAATCCGGATCCTGCTGCGGCTGTTGCCACGGCACATAACGCACCGATCACAACGTAATACGCTATACGCCCTTTTTCTGCACCAAACCTGAATATAAATGGAAGTACAAGGCTTGGTCCGATTATGCCTATCGCAAAGATGGGGAGAAGAAACGGCAGGTAATCGTTCCATACAAAGCTTCCGGCGACGACCATACGATATGCATGCGCTACAGCCGACAGAAGAAGCACAGAAAGCTGGAAAAACAGTCCGATCAGATACTTGGACGAGACAATCTGTGCCCTTGTATACGGAAGTGCAGTACTGTAAATACTCCATTTTTCCCGTTCATCATAAGAAATTAATGTGATAGGAATTAGTCCGGCGATCAAAGTTGGATATATCACGAAAAATGTATTGTCCTTGCCAAAGCAGGAGACTGCGAGAAACACTACTATAATAAAAATAAACGAACGGCAGTATTTCATAATCATATAGAAATCCTTAAGAATCAGACCTTTCATTTTACTTTACCTCCTTAACCATGAAAATAAATAGCTCTTCTATGCTGATTGGACTGACAGCAACACCGGATGGTATCGCCGACCGCTTTACAATTGCTTCTATTCCATAAGGCGTTTCTTTTTTGCCGATTACAGCAGAAGATTTGATTTTAGTAAGCTTATCCACAGTACTGTGAATAATCCCATACTGTTCCATCAACACGTCCTTTTCTTCGCACAGCAGCAGTCTCCCTTTGTGAAGGAAAGCTATGTAATCACAAAGTTTTTCAAGGTCACTGACGATGTGTGATGAAATCAGTATTGAATGTGTATCATCACGTGTAAATTCACTGAATATCTCCACGACCTCATCGCGAACCACCGGATCAAGTCCGCTCGTCGGCTCATCAAGAATCAACAGCTTTGCGTTGTGCGACAATGCAACAGCAATACAGAGCTTCATCTTCATACCACGTGAAAAGTCCTTAAACGGTTTTGATTCCGGAATATCAAGCTTTCTCAGATACTCAGCATAGGTGTCAGCCTGCCAGTTTTGATATGTGAATTGCATGATTTTACCTACCTGCTTGCTAGTTAGGCAGCCTGATATACCGACTTCATCAAGAACAACTCCTATATCCTCTTTGGTAAGCCGAAGATTGTCACGGTTGTCACGCCCGAGCAGTGTGATCGTTCCGCTGTCACGTTTAATCATATCGAGTATCAGTTTAATCGTCGTACTTTTCCCTGCACCGTTTTCGCCGATAAGTCCCATAATGCAGCCACATGGCAGAGTAAGATTCAGGTTATCAAGCTTGAAGCCCTTGTAAGATTTACAAAGCTTTTTGATTTCTATAGCGTTCATTTCTCATCCTCCTCCAATACATTAAACATTTCGATGATATCCTGTTTTGAAAGGTTACAGGAAGCAGCGAGCTGCCTGATCTCATCTATACATGCTTCGATCCGTTTCAGACTTTCCTCACGAAGGAGCTCCATATTTTTGGCCGCAACGAAACAGCCCTTTGCCGGAAGCATATAAATAAAACCTTCCTTTTCAAGCTCATCATAGGCACGTTTCGTAGTAATCACACTGATACGCAGATCCTTTGCTAGATTGCGTATGGAGGGCAAGGCGTCATCCTCTTTTAGATCGCCGTTCATGATAGCACTTTTGATCTGCGAGTAGATCTGATCGTAAATCGGAGCACCGCTTTTATTATCTATAAAAATTGTCACATCATCACTCCCGCTCTCGTATCTATAAAATTATCACAAGATCACTCTCGTTCTTGCTTTACTGTTTATATACAGTATATACAGTAAATACGGATTTGTAAAGAGG
>JAEYRB010000019.1 GCA_023409735.1 Bacillota bacterium
ATGGCAGCTATGGAGTAGTGAATTATTACAGCCTTATCAGGCGAAAGTGCAGGAAATTATTATGAAGGTTGCTATTGGTCAGGACAGCCACAGATTTGATTTTAATGATAAAACAAAAAAGCTTATACTTGGTGGAGTCGTGTTTGAAGGAGAACCTCCCCTGTCAGGCAACAGCGATGCTGATGTTGTCCTCCATTCGATTACTAACGCCATCTCAGGAGTTACCTGCGTAAATATCCTTGGAAAGATAAGCGACGAGCTATGCCTAAAAAAAGGCATTACAGACAGCAAAGTATACCTGCATGAAGCTATGAAATATTTAAATGAGTACAGGATAGTGCATCTCTCAATATCTATTGAATGTAAGCTGCCAAAAATATCTCCGCGCATTGATGAAATGAGGCAGAGCCTATCTGAGCTACTGGATCTGCCAGGTGATTGCATCGGTATAACAGCAACCTCCGGAGAAGGTCTTACGCAATTTGGGCAAGGCCTCGGGATTCAAGTTCTGAGCATCATTACTGTGATATAGTTTCAATTCGACTTTTTCGATTTTTATAACAACTGTTTTACCAGTTAAGTTATATTAATTGCGTATATTACATGAAAATCAAATAAGCTATTTTAATCTAGTACAATACTTGTAGCTCAGTTAGGTCTCCACAATTACAAATATACTTGTAACCTCAGTCAAGCTTTCCGGGTGCGAATAATATTCATAATTTTATTTAAAAGAAGAACAAGTCCTCAAACTTCTTATCCAATGCAATACAAAGGATCAAGGCTAATTTTGCTGTTGGATTGAACTGTCCTGTTTCAATAGAGCTGATGGTATTTCTTGATACACCAACCATTTCGGCAAGCTGTGTTTGGGAAATTTTCAATTCTGAGCGTACCTCTTTCAGGCGATTTTTAAGAATTAGTTTGTCTTCCATTACAGAATTCCTTTCAGTGTGATAAGTAGAGATAGGACAAACATAACGAGGTATAGGATTGCTAAAAGTAATTCGTGCCTCCTATGCAGCAGGATATATTTGACCAAGAAGAGCGTTCCTAAAATACTGCAAAGAATTGCCCAACTTACAAAGTTCATACTCTCGTAAAAAAATACACTAATCACATTTATTACACAGCAAACTAACAAGCCAGCATAAATTGCAATACTGCTTGCTTTGTTAATAGCCTCCAATTCTGCGATATCCTTATTCTTGTTTTCCAGACGGCTTTTTTCTAAAATTTCTTCTTTCTTCATATCGATGCTCCTTTGACAAGTTTTATTGGCATTATTATAATTCTGCCAAGTAAGCTTGTCAACAGCTTTTGCAAAGTTTTCTTTGCAAAAATACGGTTCACATTATGTGAGCCGTATTTTATCTCAAAGCTATTGTCCATTAACTATCCTGCAATTAGCTACGCTCCTGCAAGTTTCTATGTGCTGAGTTATTCTTGCTCCATTACCCTGCATATAGCCTCAGCTATTGCAATATCCTCTCCTGTTGTGATTTTGATGTTGTAGTAGCTGCCCATTACCAGCTTAACTCTTCGGCCCAACCGTTCCGCAAGCATAGCATCATCAGTACCTGTGAAGCCATCCTTTTCAGCTCTTTCGTGAGCTTGCATGATAAGAGCATATTCAAAGGTCTGAGGCGTCTGTATTGACCAAAGACTGCTTCTGTCAACAGTTTTATCGACGAAGCCATCTGTATCAGTTTGCTTTATAGTGTCCTTCACCGGCACTGCCGCACAGGAAGCACCGTTTAGTCTTGCTTCGGATATACATTTTTCAATGCAGGCAGTATCTATGAAAGGTCTTGCACCATCGTGTATAAGCACTATTGTACAGCCTTCTGATACACGCTTAAGTCCGTTATAGACAGACCTCTGTCTTGTATCAGAACCCACCACAGCTGCTTTGACCTTTCTAAAGCCATATTTATTGATGATACAACTTTTACAGTAGTCAATATCAGCTTCATTGACAGTTAAGATTATTTCATCTATTTTATCACAGCTCTCAAATGCCGTAATTGTTCTGGCCAGTACCGGCTTCCCAAGGATATCGATGTACTGTTTATTCTGGCTCATTCCCATGCGGGTTCCTTTTCCCGCTGCCGTAATAACCACACTTACTATTCCATCCCGGCTTTCATTATTCATTGACCATTTTCCTCCGAAATAATGCTTTATACTGTCATAATTGATAATACCATAAAAAAAGCGAGGTAGTATACCCCCGCTTTATATGCTTGCTTTTTGTGCACTTCGGTTGTTTATATTACTCTTTCAATAGTATACTTTGGCTTCGCAAATATCATACGGCCTGCTGCTGTCTGCAGTATACTTGTAACAGTTACATTCAGAGTCTCGCCCACATGCTTTCTGCCACCGTCTATTACTATCATTGTGCCATCCTCAAGATACCCCACACCCTGACCGTTTTCCTTGCCATCCTTGATTACTTGAACGGTCATTTCCTCGCCCGGTAGAGCAATCGGCTTCACTGCATTTGCCAGTTCGTTTATATTAAGTACTGGCACACCTTGAAATTCAGCCACCTTGTTTAGATTATAATCAATAGTCAGTACCTTGCCCCCAAGATTCTGTGCAAGCTTTAGAAGCGCAGTGTCAACCTCTGAATCCGAGTTTACCTGAACATTTTCAATCTTTACAGGTAATTTAAGCTCCTTCTGGATCATGTTCAGCACGTCAAGCCCGCGCCTTCCTCTATTTCGTTTGATTGCATCCTGTGAATCGGCTATATGTCTTAGTTCTTCAAGAACAAAGCTTGGTACCACAAGCTGGCCTTCAATGAAACCACTTCGGCAAATATCCACAATACGTCCATCTATAATGACGCTTGTGTCCAGAATTTTCGGGCCTCCGTTACTGCCTGTTACCTTTGCTGCCGCAGATGATTTCCCCCTTGCAGCCTCAAAAAGGTTTTCATTTTTCTTGCCCAAAGCAATAGCTATTCCAAGACAACCAAATAATATATTTGCTATGATAGATATTGTGGTACCTATTATTGCAATATTCTTAATTGGTATGGTTACAAGATTAGCGATAACAAGCCCAAGAATCATCCCAATTGCGCTGATTACCAGCTCATAAAGCGTAAGCTTCGCTAAAAACGCTTCAAGCTTGTCAAATGCATTAGCGACCAATTCTATTATTCTGTTGCCTGTTGAGTAAAAAATAACTGCCATGACAAGCGCTACAAAAACATAGATAGCAATCCCAAAGCCGGTTGAGATATTCGGGAAATTATAAATCAGCAGCGTTTTTGTCAATGTTATTCCTGTGAAACTTCCTACAGCAGCAAATGAGAATTTAATAATGTTGTTAAACACAATATCTAACTCCCCTTATTAATACTATTCTCCGGTTGGTAACAATATGGACAAATGCTAAATTCTGAGGAAATCATCAATGACCGACTCTATTTCTACCGAATCAGTGCCCTCAGCAAGGACTAGCTCACTGACCATTATCTGTTTGGCGCTGTTCAGCATTTTTCTTTCTCCTGTTGATAGTCCCTTTTCTCTATCTCTTATCATAAGTGTTCTGACAACATCCGCTACCTCGTAGATATCGCCGCTTTTTATCTTGACCATATTCTCACGGTAGCGTTTATTCCAATTACTAGTAACATTTACGTTCTGGTCCTGAAGTATTTCATATACCTTCATTACATTGCAGCTTTCTATAATCTCTCGTATACCAATGCCTGCAATATTTAAGGTTGGCACCATGAGCCTCATGTCACCTACAGGCATTCTCATAACATAGTAGCGCTGCTTTTGACCGAGTATCTCTCTTTCCTCTATGGATTCGATTACTCCGGCTCCATGCATCGGGTAGACGATCTTATCACCAACATTAAACATAATAAATCCTCCAAACGAACCCCTTCATAAACACTTTCAAATGCGTTTTATCATTTGTAAGATATCGTTCGGCGAATAAATAGGTATCATCCTGTCTGTCGTCAAAAACGATTAAATACCGTTATTTATAGCTCTGCTCAGCATAGCCTGATACAATTAAATCTTATACTCAGCGCATTTCTATAATATGGAAATATAACCGTTGCTACTAATTACAGTGGACCCCCAAACTATGGAGGTGGGACATCCATAGCTCATTAATATTTGCTAAGAAAATAATTCAAAGCTATTAACCTCTGCTTAATAGCAAATATTGGGGACAACTAATGATATACTATAATAATCCATATATTTGAGTATAATACAAATGTCCTGTAATGTCAAAATAAATGCGTTTACGCTTAATACGCATACGAATTCGGCCGTCAAAATAAAGCTGAAGTAAATGAAAATAAGAGCGGGGCACCAAACTTTCGTGCATCCCGCTCGCGATTTCAAAATACTTTCAGGCAACAAATCAGTCAAACACTATTACGCTTTTAACAATATTCTGGGCATCTTTCAGAGTTTGTTCAAATGCTTTCGGTGTATCCTCGAATTTATAACGATTGGAAATTATCCCACTAATATCGATTTTACCATCTGCAATAGCCGCAATCGTCACAGGGTATAGATTCTTATACCTGAAAATAGACTTGATTGTAAGCTCCTTCGTGCTGATAGGGCTTACCTTCAGACCACTGACCGTGTCACTTGCCATTCCAACCCAAACGATGGTTCCACCCGATTTTGCTACCTGTACCGTCTGACATAAGGTAGTATTAGTTCCGGCACAGTCAATGACCACCTGTGCGCCCATACCTTCAGTCAGCTTTTTAACTTCTGCAGGGACATCACATTCCTTTGCGTTTAGTGTAATAGCACCCATGCTTTTTGCAAGCTCAAGCCTCTTGTCAATAACATCGACTACAATAACCTTGGTTGCGCCGTAAGCCTTTGATGCAAGCAGCGTAACAAGGCCGATGCAGCCTGCGCCAAAAACGACAACGGTATCTCCTAATTTAACCCCGCCGGTCAAGGCCGCATTAATGCCTATTGCCAGCGGTTCTACCAATGCTCCTTCTACAGACGAAACATTGTCCGGCAGCTTAAATGCGAAGCTGGCAGGATGGGAAACGTAGTTCATCAAACAGCCATCATAGGGTGGAGTTGCGAAGAATTTAACATCAGGACAAAGATTATATTTCCCTGTCAAACAAAACTCACAATGGCCGCACGGAACACCAGGCTCCAGAGCAACTCTGTCGCCTTTCTTGAGATGACAGACATTACTGCCGACCTCTACTACAGTACCGGCACACTCATGGCCTAGAATAAATGGAAATTCAACAACAAAATCCCCTATTCTGCCGTGTGAATAATAATGGATATCAGAGCCGCATACTCCAACGGCCTCCATTTTTACTAAGACTTCATCTGCGCTTATTTTCGGTACTTCTACCTCACGGAATTCCAATTTTTCAAGCTCTGTAAGAAATACAGCTGTATTTTTCATAAGCACCTCCATAAAAATTAATACTGAATATACCTTGTTACGACCTCATCAAGTTCAACATATAAGTATTGTTTTCTATGCTGTTGTCTTTTATGAAAAACAGAGCATTGAAAATCAATAATTAACCAGAGCATAAATTGTTCCGATCTGAAGCCATAAATAGCTTTGCGACGGAAATAATAAAATCATCTATAGTATACAATAATTGTGGATTTTTTACAAAGCAATTTATTGAGTTATTTATTGTCTACTCTCTTGTTTCGAGGTATCAAGATGTCTAGCGTCGAATTTAATAATTAAGTGTGTAAGTTGAAGTGTGATCCGGCCAACCTATTTGTTAGGATAATATTTATTTGTTATATGGGCCTTTATACGGCATTGACAACATCTTGTCCAAACAATTATAATTAAAGAATACAAATACAATTTATGGGTTAGTTTCCAATAATTCATGAACATATGATCACAGTAAGTTCCTGATTTTCCCGCTATAAGCCTGGAAGCAGCGAACTGACACATCAGGAGGTAGCACTATGAAGGATATGTTAGTAGATGAATTTCAATACACAGTACAAGAGTTACTTTTCAGGAACAAGAGTATTATTGACTCCATCACAAAATTTCAGGACTCTAATGCTCGCGTCAACAGAGCCATTGTAAAAGCTGTCACACAGTGCGGCTGCATCCAGATTGATGCTAAAAAGCAGGATATGCCTGAGGATGGTGATTACGAGGAAATACGCAAAGCAATGGGTACCCATGTTGTTGGAACGCTTTGTGACAATTGCAGAGATCAGATAGAGAACGAGCTTGGGAAAAACCTTTACTATATGGCATCTCTCTGTAATATACTCGATCTCAATCTGTATGACATTATTATCAAGGAGCAGGATAGAGTAAAAATACTGGGACAATATAATCTCGGATGATTCCTGCTAATACCAGGTTAGAGAGCTAGATGTGCTGGAGTAGTGTCCATCCACATTTTGTCGAAGAATTCTAAACCAGGACTGAATGGATTCTGACTAAGGTATCCTCGTTTAGCCTTGGAGATTGCTATCATAAGGATATGTTTTCAGATTCATCTATAATGAAATTGCCTGCCTTTTGAAAAGCAGATGCACGTTAGAGACGCATTAGAATAAGAGGGTTATGCCTTCTCCTCGAATATTGCATCAAGGGCCTCCTGTATATTTGAGACATGCCTTATGTCGGCCTTGTCTGCGTTTTTCATCTGGCTTGCAAGTTTCATGTTTCCTTCCGGTATTATGATCTTTTTAAAGCCCAACCTTATAGCCTCCGATATTCTTTTTTCAATTTGTGATACAGCTCTTACCTCGCCCGTAAGGCCTATTTCACCTATCAGCACACTTCCCTCATCCAAAGGGACATTCCTGAAGCTTGAGGCTACCGCTGCTGCTATTCCAAGATCACAAGCGGGTTCATCCAGCCTAATACCGCCTACAACGTTGACATACGCATCAAAATTGTAGAGCTGCAATCCTACTCTCTTTTCCAACACTGCCATTATCATAGTCTGCCTGTTAAAGTCGAGACCTGTCGCCATTCTTCTTGGAACACCGAAATTTGTAGGACATACCAATGATTGAATTTCTATAAGCATTGGTCGGGTACCTTCTACACTTGATACCACTGCCGAACCGGGTACATTTTCTGACCTTCCGGAAAGCATGATTTCAGAAGGATTTGATACCTCTTCAAGTCCGGCATCTCTCATTTCAAATATACCTATTTCATTGGTCGATCCAAATCTGTTTTTAACGGCACGCAATATTCGAAAGCTCAAATGTCTGTCACCCTCGAAGTAGAGAACTGTGTCAACCATATGTTCGAGCACTCTCGGCCCTGCAATAGCCCCCTCCTTCGTGACGTGACCTACTATAATCACTGTTGTTCCGCTATTTTTGGCAAGTTTCATGAGTGCGGCAGTTACCTCTCTTACCTGACTTACACTGCCGGGCGCAGACGATATTTCATCCATATACATTGTCTGTATAGAGTCGATTATTACAAGCTCAGGCTTCTCGGACCCTATAAGCGCAGCAATTGATTCATAGTTTGAGGCAGAGACGATAAAAAGTCCGTCACGGTCCACCTTAAGCCTGTCAGCTCTGAGCTTTATCTGTGCAGCAGATTCTTCTCCTGATATGTAAAGAATTTTAGAGCATCCGGTTATTGTATCACAAAGCTGGAGTAAAAGTGTTGATTTACCTATACCCGGATCACCACCCACTAAAATTAGAGAGCCTTTCACTACTCCGCCGCCCAGTACTCTATCCAGTTCCTTCATTCCAGTCAGGCTTCGCTGTTCATTACCAGCCTTTATCTGGTTGATGCCAACAGGTTTTAAGGCTCCGTCATGTACTGACTGATTTTTTGCGTCAGGCTCCCGTCTCTCCTCAATAAAGGTGTTCCATTGCATGCATGCCGGACATTTCCCCATCCAGCCGGGCGATTCGTATCCGCACTCCTGACATATAAATACTGTTTTGTTTTTTGGCATAACTCCTCCAAGGTAACAATTATTCAGCCTAAAGCGTACTCTATATTATAACATGAGAGCATTAGGTCTCATGTTATAACGAGGCATATGGTCACCTGCCTCGTTGAAACACAGCAGCGGCAAGAAAATTTTTCTACAACCGAAAAATTTTCCATGAACCTATGTGTTATAATTTGCCAAGTGCGTTTCGGCTTTGCCGAAAAGATCGCACGGCAACTCAAATCTTATAATAACCGTTTTAAGGTGTTATAACGAGGCATATGGTCACCTGCCTCGTTGAAACACAGCAGCATTCATCAATAACCGCTGTTTATAAAATATAAGCCTATTATATCATTTATGAGGTTTTATATAATGAAACTGCTAAAAAAAGTCAGCCTAGTCATTTACATGGTCATAAATTATGGCATAAGCCTCACAACAATATTTAAAAACCAGGAGCCCTTAAAGCTCACCGGCCTCAATAAGTCCGTAAAGGGTGAGGACGAACATAGCATGTGACCATGTAAGGGGTATAACCCAAGCAGGCTTGCCTGTCACTTTATCTACCTGTTCAGGCAGAAGGCCCTGCTCTGTCATTCCATTTACGGCCCACTGCAAATATTCTAAAGCCTGTTTATAGTTCTTTTTCTCGATATGATACAATGCCGCCCATAATGTCGCAATGATCCATGGGTTACCGCCAATGTAGCTGTCGTATTCATATCTCATAAGCCCACCTGCCGGACTTCGTGAAAGTACATCCTCAACCACCTTGGCTGTTTCCTCCATTCTAGGATCCTCTGCCGGTAAAAGGCCAAATGGAACACAAAGACCCAGCAAGCTAATATCGACAGTTCCATCTATTAATGAATAATCGCGAACGATACTTTTTTCATTTAACTTAAGCCATACTCTCTGATCCGTATGTTCCTCTCCCCAACCATTGAGCTTTACACGTACACTTCTTATAAACCGGTTCCATTGCGGCATCCAGAAGTGTTTTAGTAATGCACTATACAGCGTCTCTGCCGAAGCATGCCATTTTTCAGACAGCTTTAAAAGCTCGTCTAAAGGTTCAATTTTCACAGATTCGCTATTCGATGGTGTAAGCTCCGCTATATGATCTTCATCCGGCAATTTATGTGCAAGTATCTCGGAAATTGCAGCTCCCGCCTCTATTCCTGCATAAACTGCTGCGGACGAATAAGCATGCTCGCCCAGCCGCTCCTCCCACAAATCGAAGCTCAGCCATGGGAGGCCGGTTTCCTTGTCTATATAACTTGTTAAAAACTCTATACCCTTTTTCACACAAGGCCACAGCTCGGCAAGGAATTCTATACCACCACATACCTGGTAGTGCCTGTATATCCCCCAAATCACAGAGCCTGCCTCATCGATCTGCAGTCCCCAGGATGGCGCCAGATTGCTGTCCATTGTAAACCGTTGCTGCCAGCTTCCATCCTCATCCTGTACATCTGCAGCCCATCGATAAAACTTTTCAACATTTTCTTTCAGGCCGCACTTGTCAAGAGCCTCCGTAATAAAGGCTGCATCTCTGCCCCAGCAATATGCATACCTGCCGCATCGTTTAAACTCCTCATCAATCTCAGGAGCGGCAAGCAAAGCACCTGTGCCTTTGTCTGTCATAAGGGCAAATACGAGTAAGGATCGTTTGTACAGGCCTTGAATTCTTATGTCATCTACTCTGATCTGTTTTGTCCCTTCCAGATAACTTCTCCAATATGCGGCTGTTCTGTCGCACTCATGCCACAGATTCATATTATGAGTCCTAAACGTCAATGCCTTCAGTGGCTTAATATTATTAGCCATACATATACAAAACGAAAATCGGAGTCTTCCTCCCGGACATAGCTGCATACTATCCCATATCAGCGCGCCTTCATGCATCATGCCTATGACATCGTTTCCTGCAAGACTTCCACGCTCAGCATTATCAAAAGAGTCTGCACCAATTTGGTATGAGGCCGGCGGCACTTGTGAGGATATGCTGTAGCTGCAGCCATGCCTGTAATGTATAAGGGCTGAGGTTCTTTCATGGAACATGATCCCGGCTGTGTCAGCTGTAGTGGATATAGAAGTAGAATAAAGAGAAAAGCTTATGTCTAATGTTATACTCGACTTGTTTTCGAGCTCATAGCATCTTACAAAAACAGGTTCATCAGGCAAAACGAAATCCTTCTGATATATTTTGAAGCCGAAGTCATCTCTTGAGTATACCGTAACAGCAATGTTGGTGTCATCAATATAATACTGCTTCGTCTTCCAGCTTCCTGAAGATAACCACTGAGAGCCGTTCCAATGCTGTGGACAAATTATTCCGATCAAAAGCCTTTCAATATTCTGCTGATAATCTAGGTTAGGCCAAAACAACCTTATTAGCTCGCCCTTCTCATCTATACAGCCGAGCATGCTGCCATTTCCTAAAATCATGCTGTTATAATGTGTTTTTGCCATGAAATCCTCCGATTCATATTTACGATGCAATGCACATTTACAATTTTAGCACATAGCTTATAATTCCACCACCTCAACTGATGTACCTTAACCATGCATGGATAATGTCCAACAAAGCTAGTGAACGACTTCAAAGCGGCCTAATAGGCATTATATGCCAATATGCTTTTTTCGCCATTCATAGTATGATCGTACAGTGTGATATATAGTCGTATTGTTGGTGCAATACTTCTCGTATTTATGCATTCTAATATAAACGGTATCTGCCAGACACTGCATTCAGAGGCACTTATAATACAGCATGGTATAAGCTCCACAAAATAAATCTCAAATACGTCAATCCAATAGTAACACACATTAACCCCTGTATTATTTTAAGACTGCATAGCGATTCCTCATTCAATTATGCTCTGGCATATTGTATAAACATGTAATATAATGTTCCTTATGCTGGGCATTTGCAATGTCTCCCTGATAATTTAAGCTCAATGTAAGGTGACCTTCTATTTGTACGAACTATAATCTGCTAATATCAACTATAATTTGCTGCAGAGCTTAGCAATACATCGCAAATAGCTTATGTATAAATATGCAAAAATGTTATGGAGCTTACGATGAAGCACTCATCAAGTATATATAGTTTTAAATATGGTTTTAAAAAGGGTTTCCCTATAGCATTAGGCTACATACCGGTATCATTCACATTCGGCCTAATGGCAGTTGGTGGCGGTCTCCCCCCTATAACTGCCATACTTATTTCATTTACCAACCTTACAAGTGCGGGTCAGTTTGCCGGTACCAACCTGATTCTGCAAGGTGCAGGTTATCTGGAAATTACGCTTACAACGTTTATTATAAATATCAGATATATGCTTATGTCTCTTTCTCTTTCCCAAAAAATTGAGCCTGAAATCACATTAGCACAGAGACTTATATTCGGATTCGGTATAACAGATGAGGTTTTTACGGTAGCATCCATGGAGACAGGAAAGCTGCCATACAAATATTTACTTGGGCTCATATCAGGACCAATTGCCGGCTGGACGTTTGGAACTGCACTGGGAGCGCTTATTTCATCAGCATTGTCGCAATCTGTTATAAATGCCGCAGGTATTGCTCTATATGCTATGTTTATTGCAATATTCATACCGCCGCTGAAAAAATCAAAGTCAATACTCTCTATAGTATTAATTGCTATTGCCGTCAACACGGCACTAAAATATATTCCCTTTTTTAGTTTTATATCAAGCGGCTTCCGCATTATAACGGCAACTATCCTGGGAGCCGGTATAGGCGCTGCCATTTGGCCTGTCAGCCATGACGAGGATACAGAGATATGCAGCGATCCTATTACATATGATGCAGAAGAAAAGGAGTAATTGATGAAGTCAGTATTTATAGCCGTTGCATTAATGGCGCTTGTAACATATATACCCAGAGTGCTGCCGGTTACTATATTCAGAAAAGAAATTAAGTCGATTTACATAAAGTCATTTTTACGTTACGTCCCATATGCTGTTTTGGGAGCACTTACCTTTCCTGATATTTTCTATTCCACCGGCAGCATATATTCCGCAATTGTAGGTATTGCCACTGCTCTCTTTCTGGCATATAAAGAAAAAAGCCTTGTCATAGTGGCATTAGGCTCAATAATTACCGCATACCTGACAGGCCTTTTTATATAGGTAGATAGCTGTATCGCAACATTAACAGTTACAACAATTCTTCGATTTTTAAAGCATTTTACAAAAGAAGCTTATGCCTCAATATTAAATCTTCCGTTAATTGTTAACTTCTTTCATATACACTCTATTAGCTCTGCTTGACAGCTTGCTGTTGAGGCCTTTTCACACTCAGCTCCAGCTTATCCTCCAACAAGTCGAAAATAGCTGTATCACCACTTTTTACTGTGCCATCTAGCATACTTTCAGCAAGCTTATCCTCAATCAAGCTTTGTATTGCACGCCTAAGAGGTCTTGCACCAAATACCTGATCAAAGCCCTTCTTAGCAAGGAAGCCTTTAGCCGCATCACTTACCTCAAGCTTTATTGCACTTTGATCAAGTCTCTTGATCAAAGTGTTGAGCATGATTCCGACAATGCTCTTAATATTATCCTCATCGAGCGGATGGAATACTATTATATCATCGACTCTGTTCAGGAACTCAGGCCTGAAGGCCTTTTTCAGTTCTCCCATAACATTGCTCTTCATGTCCTCATAATTCTTAGCCGCATTGTCTTCAGTGACAAAACCAATGCGCTTGGGCTCGGTAATCATTCTGCCACCGACATTTGATGTCATTATTATAACGGTATTCCTGAAATCCACTACTCTGCCCTGTGAATCTGTAAGTCTTCCATCCTCCAGTATCTGAAGCAAAATATTAAATACATCGGGATGTGCTTTTTCAATTTCATCAAAGAGCAGTACCGAATATGGCTTTCTTCTAACCTTCTCAGTCAGTTGACCGCCCTCCTCGAAGCCGACATAACCCGGAGGCGATCCAACCATTCTGGACACAGCGAATTTCTCCATGTATTCAGACATATCTATACGTATCATAGCATTTTCATTGCCAAATAACGCTTCAGCCAAGGCTTTGCTGAGCTCAGTCTTACCAACACCTGTAGGTCCCAGGAATATGAAAGAGCCTATTGGCCTCTTAGGATCCTTGAGCCCTACTCTTCCTCTTCTAATAGCTTTCGAAATAGCCTTTACAGCCTCATCCTGGCCAATAACTCTCTTATGGAGCTCATCCTCAAGCTTCATAAGCCTTTCCGACTCCTCCTCAGCAAGGCGCTTTACAGGTACTCCTGTCCAGCTGGCTACGATTTCCGCAACCTCATCCTCAGTCACTGTATCTGTTCTGGTCTGACTCTTCTGATACCATTCTCCCTTTATCTTCTCATATTCAGATTTCAGTTTCTGCTCTTCATCCCTTATACCTGCTGCCTTTTCAAACTCCTGAGCCCTTATGGAGTCTTCCTTTTCCTTGCCCAGTCTCTCTATCTGTTCCTCCAGCTTTTTAACATCCGGCGGTGCAGTAAAGGCTTTAAGTCTTACGCGCGAAGCAGCTTCATCGATAAGGTCGATAGCTTTATCAGGCAGATACCTATCTGTTATATACCTGTCCGAAAGCTTAACAGCAGCTTCCAATGCATCATCGGTTATTTTGACCCTGTGGTGGGCCTCATACTTGTCTCTTATACCCTTGAGGATCGCAACAGCTTCCTCCTTAGTCGGCTCGCCAACTGTAATAGGCTGAAATCTTCGTTCAAGTGCAGCATCCTTTTCAATATGCTTGTGATATTCATTTAATGTAGTCGCACCAATAATCTGTATCTCGCCTCTTGCCAGAACGGGCTTCAATATATTTGCCGCATCTATGGCTCCTTCAGCCGCTCCTGCTCCTATTATGGTATGCATTTCATCAATGAAAAGTATAACATTCCCGGCCTTCCTAACTTCCTCCATGGCTTTTTTGAGTCTCTCCTCAAATTCACCTCTATATTTAGCACCGGCAACCATTGATGACAGGTCAAGGGTGACCACCCTCTTATCCTTCAGCATTTCAGGAATATTTCCTTCAACAATCTTTTGCGCCAATCCTTCGGCAATAGCAGTTTTCCCAACTCCGGGCTCACCGATAAGGCATGGATTATTTTTAGTTCTTCTGCTGAGGATTTGTATAACCCTTTCGATTTCTCTGTCCCTGCCTATGATCGGATCAAACTTAGCCTCTCTGGCCATATCTGTCAAATCTCTGCCAAACTGATTAAGAGTTGGAGTATTGGTACTTTCTGAGCGGCTTTTAGGTTCTCCTGCAGCTCCGGGAACATCCTCGTTAAGGAGCTTCACTATATCATTTAACAGTTTCTGAGGATCTACTCCCAGATCCATCAATATCCTTACAGCAACACTGTCACCTTCACGCATAACACCAAGGAGCAGATGTTCTGTGCCTATATAGTTGTGTCCAAGCCTTCTTGCCTCCTTCAGACTAAGTTCAAGCACTCTTTTTGTTCTGGGTGTAAAGTCCAGAGACTGCTGTCCATTGTTTTCGCCCCTGCCTATCAATTCATCAATTTCTTTTATAATCTTGTCCTCTGTAACTGACTGGCTCTGCAGAACTCTTGATGCAACGCCGGTACCTTCTTTGACCAGTCCCAGCAGTAGATGCTCTGTTCCCACATAGCTATGTCCCAGCTGTAATGCACATTCCTGTGACAGGTTTATTACTCTTTCAGCTTTTTCAGTAAATCTTCCGTACATAGTTATCTCTCCATTCCAAATATTTGCAAAGCTCAGAATTGTTGATCAAATTTATATTCCATACTGGTTTTGCATTAGTTAATGTATATATTCCTTCATCATCCTTCGCACCAGCTCAGCTCTCTTCATGTCGCGCTCATCAGGTGTGAGCTGTGCACCGGCCAGCTTTTGCAGATATGCCGGCTGAATCATCATCATCAGCTTATTTAGCTCTTTTAACTCTATACCTGTCACAAGTCCCATAATAACGCCGAGTCTAACATCAGATAAGAGCTTCAGGCATTCTTCAGTTGACATGATCCTTGCATTTGCCAGAAGTCCAAAGGCTCTGAATACCCGGTCTTCAAACCTTGAAGGGCTTTGCTTATATAGCTCAGACCTCAGCATTCTTTCCTTTTCAGCAATCTGAGCTGTTATATTGCCTATACCTGCAATTATTTCTTCCTCAGACTGACCAAGTGTCACCTGGTTAGATACCTGATACATATACCCGGAGGCCTCGCTGTTTTCTCCATAAATACCCCTGACCACTACGCCGATTTTAGCGCACGTTTCCAGAATACCTTTAATATAGCCTGTCATAGACAATGCCGGCAGGTGCATCATTACTGATGCTCTAAGTCCGGTACCTGCATTAGTCGGACAGCATGTAAGATAGCCGCTGGTTTTGTCAAAAGCAAAATCCAGTGTATCCCCAAGTATGTCGTCAAGCTTATTGCAAAGCTTCCATGCAGCATCAAACTGAATTCCTTGGAATATGCACTGAAGCCTCAGATGATCTTCCTCATTTACCATAATAGATATATGCTCATCCTTGCTGATCACTGCTGCCCGTGCTTTGTCTCCTTCTGCAAACTCCGGGCTGATTAGGTGTTTTTCTACCAAAACCTGCTTATCAACAGGCTTCATTGAGTTCATATCAATAAATAATAGTTCTCTTATTTTCTCATCACTGCAATTTGCTATAGCACTGCTTACTTTATTAACAATTTCTCCTCTTTGCTGTGCCGATAATCGTGGAGTAAACGGGTATGCCTTCAGATTTCGTGCCAGTCTTATTCTGCTGCTTATAGCAACATCCTCCTGCCGCATCTGATTTATATCATTTTGCGCCATCTTGTACACCTCCATCCGGATTGGCTGTGCCTTCAAGCTCTCTTATTTTGTCTCTGAGTAAAGCTGCCTTCTCATATTCTTCACTGCTAATTGCTTCGGATAGTTCATTCTTAAGCTTTTCCAGTTCATTCACTGTTTTTTTACTTTGCTCAGCTTTTGCAGGGGTCTTTCCCTTATGCTCTGTACTTCCATGGATACGTTTCAGTATTGGATTCAAATCATCCCTGAAAACACTGTAGCAATTACTGCATCCTAGCCTACCGGTCTTTCTGAATTCGCCAAAGCTCATATTACAAACAGGGCAGCGCACTTCCTCCGGCTTCTCAGGCTGCTGATAGTTGATGTTACCGCCAAGGCTGTGCAAACCCCATAAAAAATCCCCCAAATTTAACTGTGAGCCTATTCCCAACTGTCCCTTTTCATTTACACACTGTTCACAAAGATGCAGCTCAACCTTCTTGCCATTAACAATCTGTGTGTAATGAACATTTGCTACACGTTTCTGACACTGTTGGCACAGCATACTAACCACTCCTTGCTTTCTGGTCTACTAATTATATTTGCCACAATTTTTTATATGCAAACATTCCTTCTTTACCTTTATCTTAAATGCACTAAACATTTTGACATTCTATACAATAAAACACTAATTATTTTCAATACGCAGCTCCATTGCCAGACTTAAAAAGTCCGGGACTTATACAAACTTGAGTATCTTTCAGAGGTCAGCTAAACAAGGAGGCTCGTTAACATATTCTTCAGCATGGATGCCCTGATAGAATCCCTTTCAGACATCTGCACACTGCTGAGCACCTTATCGCTTGTGGCCGCCTTCAGGAGAAGTCCTTCTCTCTTACTTATAACCTCATAGTCAACAAAGTTTTTAATAAAAACCTCAGCTGACTGCTGTGAAATGCTGTCGCCCATAGAGCTTATTATATGCATAAGGTAGTTACCCGGCCTACTAATATTTACCCTCTTAATGCTGATGCATCCGCCCCCACCGCGCCTGCTCTCAACATAATAGCCCCTTTCTGTTGTAAACCTTGTGTCTATAACGTAGTTTATCTGTGAAGGTACACAGTTAAAATAATTAGCTAGCTCATTTCTTTGTATCTCTATTGCTCCGTCAGTTTCACTGATCATTTGCTTCAAAAAGGCTTCAATAACATCACTCATTCTGGCCAATGCACTCACTTCCCTTCAGTAATTGTTGATTTTGACTTTCTTTGACCTTCCGTATTATTATAAAACGTTTATACATCATATTCAAGTGTTTTTTATTATATTTGGAGATACTACAGCAATAGGCTGTAGGTTACTCAATTCATATAAATCTGTGCACATTTTCTGCTTCATTATTTTTTGTCAAGTTTCATAATAGTATCCTTACAATGTTTCTATGGTTTATAATAATTTGGATAAATGTGTTTACAATTAACAGCTTAATGGCTTACACAAAACACCATTCCTTGTTATACGTTTTTTTCCTTAACAATTTTGATTTCTTGAAGCCTTTTGTTATGCGATTATAGCTTCTTGAAGCCTTTTGTTATGCGATTAACCTCTTGAAGCCTTGTTATGCGATTAACTTCTTTAAACCTTGTTAGTGCGATTAACTTCTTGAAGCCTTGTTATGCGATTATAGCTTCTTTAAGCCTTATTATTGGATTTAATTTCTTTAGACCTAGTTATCGGTTGTCAGCGCCCTTATAATTAAGCAAAATGTCCGGCAGAGGAAATATAAAAGGCGAAAACCCGTGAGAATTTTCGCCTTTTATGTATAAAATATTATATACCTTAGTCCACCGTACCAGGTATGCTTTACATTGCTTTTCTATATCTTTTCTATATCTCTCCTATTGCTTTTCTAGAGTTTTTACTTTAGCTTTCCTGCAGTTTTTACTTTAGCATTCCTGTAGCTTTTCTAGAGTTTTTCTACAGCTTATCTATTGTTTTTCCATGTTATCCCATGTTATTCCATATCACTGACTTACTTCTCTTCCTTAGTATCACCCTTGCTGTCATTTTTCGTAATAGTAACTTTATCATACCTGTTCCTCTGCCTTTTGGGGATTTTTCTGTAAATGAAAATGAAAAGCAGAACAAATAACCCTACGACTACCAGAAACGGAATTGCACCAACAATGAATACCAACATATCACCCAGGAATACAACAACATCTTCAAGGCTTGACTTCAGATGGTCGAGAAGCCTTTCTCCATAAGATAACGTTTTCGGCTTATCATCAAAGCCGGGGTATCTCTCGTTAAGTGTCAGTGTTATTGTTGACAGCTCAACAAGACTGCTAAGCTTATTAAGATTTCCCGTGAGTCTTTCAATATCCTGCCTTATTTCAGTAAGTCTGCTTTCTATTTTAAATATCTCATCCAGATTGTTGATCTTACTTAAGTATGCCTCAAGCTTACCCTGTTCAAGCTTAAGAAGTCGTATTCTTGATTCAGTATCGATATATTGATCGGTTACATCCTGCCCATTAATCGATTCATTGTAAACCTCGCCTATTCCTTTAAGGCTGTTCATTACAGAGTCAAATTTATCTTTACTTACTCTTATAACAATTGCACCGTTTTTTACTATTTTATAGCCTTCGCTTTCTCTATCATAAATTCTGTCCGAGTTGATGTTTGATTCCTGTATGAATCCGATTCCAAGGATTATTGAACTGATATTGTTATAAGCATCATCAAAATTATCTACGTTAATTGAAAGGTTTGCACTTCGAATAATTTTTCTCTCATCCAGTATAGCATTAGTAACATTGGCCGCTGCAGCTGCACTTCCACTACCGGCAAAGGAATCAGCAGCCTGAGGTGCTTCGGCAACCTCAGAGGTAACAACCTCCCTCTCAACCGAATAATCTACATCGGATTTAGCCGCTGATGGCATGGCATCGCTTGAATTTTTTGTAGACATTTCACTGCTGCCACAGCCTGCAAATACTGAAATCATAAGTAATACTGCCAGAATTAGCCCTACAGATCTCTTAAACATTTCTCTTCCTCCTTAATCATCTCTATTTATTAGTTTTATAACACATCAGTTCATAGAAATTTTTCGCTTGTGGAAGCATTCTTCAGCCCCTGCGGTGCGCTTCAAAGCGGCTTTAGTTATATCTTGCCTCCTTATAGATATTAAGACGCAGCACGCAGGCAAAAGTTCCTTTCCGTATTCTAATGAAACCTTATACTGCAATATGTCTACAGCAATCCAATACTGTAATATATCTTTGTTAATTGTTATGTTTCATTACAAAATCGTTTAATGTCTTTTCATTTACGTGTATAATATAATAAAGCCTAATCCAAACAATATATTTCTATGTAGAATTTGTGTGAGAATGCGATTTAAATATAAATAGCATAGATTAGGAGAATATCGCAGCAACCTTATGTCTACCCCCTTTGCACACTCATAAAATTTGTTAGCGCATAAATTCGTTTAATCGTAACTGAACCCTGAAGACCCAGACATAGAATTTATCAGGATTAATTTTAAGGGCGGCCGTCCATAGCCGCAGTACAAGGAGGAGTTATGAGGGCATTATGTATCATTGGTAGTCCTAGGGAAAATGGATGTACCTCCTATATTGCAAGAAAAGCTTTACAGGGTATGATCGATTCCGGAATTGATGTAAAGAGCTACGTACTTGGGACTATGAATATTAAGTGTTGTACAGGCTGCAAAACCTGTTACAAGACAAGAAAGTGCGTTCAAAGAGTGATATGGATCAGATCATAAACGACCTGTTTGAAGCTGATATTGTGCTCATAGCCTCTCCCTCGTACTGGGGAGATGTACCAGGACAGTTAAAAGTATTTTTTGATAGATGCACACCACTATGCAATACCGGAGAAGGTGGTACGTCTGTTCCAAAAGGTAAAATAGGAATATCAATGGCCATTAGAGCCGGGCATCGTCAGGAAGAAACCTTGCATCTTATCAATTGTATTGAGCATTACTTCGGTCATTTAGAGATAACGCCTGTTGAAAGATACACACTGGAGAGAATTGAGAATATTTCTGACTTCGAAAGTAGGGGTGAAGAGGTAGAGCAAGCCTACCTGCTTGGAAGGAATATACTTGAGAAGGTTTAATACAAATACAGCATTGGGGGATCGTTATATGAATAAGGAGATTGTTTCAAAAGCAGGACAAATCATTGAAAAAAATACCGGGGTAGGAACATATTGTGTATTAGCTCAGATAGATACTGATGGATACCCTACTGCATCTACAATAACTGCGTCAAAGGCACAGGGTATTAATTGGATCACCTTCTGTACCGGGTTAGGCGGAACAAGAACCACGAGAATTGATAGGTGCAGTCGGGCCAGTGTTTGTTTTAATGCTGAAGATTACAATATCACCCTTGTTGGCACAATGGAAATACTTACAGATCCCGCTATTAAAAAAGAGATGTGGTACGATGGTCTGAAGAACCATTTTCTTGGACCTGATGATCCAAATTATTGCGTATTACGTTTCAAATCCGAGCGCTATAACCTTTTGGTAGATTGGAATGAAGCAAGGGGAAGCTTATAACACTGATCAAGCTGTGTCTGTAGGCCGGTAATGATTTATCCAATCAGTACCGGCCTTTTGCTTTACTTTTTATCTATACTAAGACTTCCTGATATAGTAGACACTTTTATCAAGCCCTCTCCGGCCTTCTTTGCAGCATCCCGGTCCGTTTTGCGTGCATTGGTGAAGGCACAGTCAACATCACCAGAAGAGGTCTTATAGGAATAAGCGAGCTCAGACGTCTCCGGCAGTATCAAGGTTACTTCTCCTGATGTAGTTGAAGCATTAACCTCATAGTCAAACCTGTCATATTCCAGCTTTATCTCGCCACTGGTAGAGGAAGCACTTACATTCCCCAAATCACCTGCTAGTTTGATATTTCCGGAGGTAGTCTGAAGCTCTGTGTTTTTTGCTTCAAGGCCATTGGATCGTAATTGCCCTGATGTTGAACCAAGTGTAAGATTACTGATGCTTCCATTGACCTCTACATCCCCCGAGGTAGTCTCAAGCTCAGCTTTTTCGGCATTAAGCCTCTCAGATGTAAATTGGCCGGAAGTTGCACCGAATGCAAAGCTGCTGAAGCTTCCATTGACCTCTACATCTCCCGATGTAGTCTTCGTTACTGCATTGTCTGAAGTTAACTCCGGTGCAATAAGGCTTCCTGAAGTAGCTGTATAGCTAAAATCCTTTAGAGTATATTCCTCCACCTTTGTATCCGCAGATGTAGTATTTATTATCATGCTTCCATTAAACCGGCGTGGTACATAAACGTCCAGCTTTAATGTACTGCTGAAGGTTGAAATATTTACATCTTCTCCATAATCAACAACAATTTCCATACTGCCGTTATTCTTAATTACCTTGAGGCTTCGCTCAGAGGCGTTAAGGAAGCTTGTATAGCTGCCTGAGAATTTAGCAGTAACCTCATCTGCATCAGTATTTATAACATGTATATCCTCACATGTAGTTTTGATCTTAATAGTTTCAACACCATCCAGCTTCTCTGTTTTTTCCTCGTCCACACTTTTTTCTATTTTATCCTTCATGTTTGTGGTGTCAAAGCCTTTTATACTATTATCTCCCGAGATAATATAGTAAGCTATGGCTGCAACTGCTGCCAACAATACTACCAATGCGATAACAATTGCTAAGATTCTTGAATTAAAACTTCTATTCATTTTACTCGCTCCCGCTTTGTTAATTTTGCACAGAAGGCTGCTCTAGCCCTATTCACAGTCATAATGTACTTACTGCGCTATACAATTACATATAAGTATACTATTTAGCGGTCGTTATGTCTGAAACCTCGGTATCAGGATAATTTACTGATGTCTGCGCCAACCAGTGACGTTGAGCAACTATTTAAAAGGGTGAAGATCTTTATTGACCTTCACCCTTAAAGTATGTCTGTATTATTTGAGTTTGCTCTGATCACGGCTGCGAAGCTTCTGTTTTATTCCTCGTCATCATCGTCAGTCATAGTCTTCTTAGCCTCATCTATTACCTTCTGAGCAATTATTGACGGTGCTTCCTCATAGCGATCAAACTTCTGAGTAAAATAACCTCTGCCCTGTGTCATGGACCTTAAGTCATTGGCATATTTAAACATCTCAGCTGTAGGAACATCAGCTACAACCTGCTGCAGTCCGCCATCCTGAGGATTCATTCCCAGGATTCTTCCCCTTCTCTTATTGAGGTCACCTATTATGTCGCCCATGTAGCTGTCCGGTATATAAACCTCAACATGGCTTATAGGCTCAAGGAGAACAGGATTAGCCAAAGGAAGTCCTTTCTTGTATGCAAGGCGTGCTGCTATCTTAAACGCCATTTCCGACGAGTCAACATCGTGATAAGAACCGTCAACGAGAGTAGCCTTAAGATTCACAACCGGATATCCTGCAAGTACTCCGTGTGGTATTGCCTCGCGAAGTCCCTTTTCAACTGCAGGATGGTACTGCTTTGGTACAGAACCACCGAATATATTTACATCAAACACGAGATCTTCTTCATCACCATGCTCAAATTCAACCCATACATGTCCATACTGTCCATGTCCGCCTGATTGCTTCTTATGCTTTCCTTCAACCTTGACCTTTTTCTTGATAGTCTCTCTATATGGGACCTTCGGATCAATGAGGTTGACAGAAACACCAAACTTAGCTTTAAGCTTACTTACAATAACATCAAGGTGCTGTTCGCCAACTCCGGATATTATGGTCTGATGAGTTTCAGTATTGATCGCTACCTTAAAGGTAGGATCCTCATCCTGAAGTTTTGTAAGGCCTGAGCTTATCTTCTCCTCATCACCCTTTGCCTTTGGCTCAACAGCAAGTGAGAGTTCGGGCTCAGGATATACTATTTTATCCAGAACGACTGGGTTTGCCTGGTCGCACAAGGTATCATTGGTATTCGTATACTGAAGCTTTGCAACACCTCCGATGTCGCCCGCAATAAGCTTGTCAACCGGAATTTGCTTCTTGCCTCTAAGTGAAAATACCTGAGCGATCTTCTCAGTTTTCTCAGCAGTAGAATTATAAACAACTGAATCTGATTTAAATATGCCCGAATATACCTTGAATATAGAAATTTTACCTACAAACGGGTCGGCTATAGTTTTGAAAACAAGTGCTGAAAGCTTCTCATCAGCAGCTGCCTTAAGCTCAACCACATCACTCGTTCCCGGCTTAACAGCCTTTACGATCGGATTTGCAGCCGGTGATGGCAGATATTCTACAATTGCATCCATAAGTGACTTGACGCCAAGGTTCTGGAATGCTGCTCCACAGAACACCGGTGCTATAGAGCCGTCAGCTATTCCCGATTTGAGACCCTTCCCGATTTCTTCTGCTGTAAAGGCCTCACCTTCAAAGAATTTTTCCATAAGCTCTTCGCTGGTCTCAGCTATAGCTTCATTAATAGCGTCCTTAATTTCAGAAATTTTATCATTTAAACCGGCAGGAATTGCTGTATCTACCAGCTTATCCTTGTCGAACTTTTTCGCGGTCATATTAATAACATCAACATAGCCGGTGAATTTTTCACCTTCTACTATAGGCAATTGGAATGCTATAACGCTTTTTCCAAAAGTATTGACTAACTGATTATATACTTCAAAGAAATTAGCGTTTTCTTCGTCCATCTTGCTCACATAAAAAATTTTAGGAATTCCCTGTTCCTTTGCATAAGCCCAGGACTTTTCTGTACCTACTGCCACTCCGCCCTTTGCCGGAAGCAATATTACCGCACCATCAGCTACCCTTATGCCTTGCTTGACTTCCCCAACAAAGTCAAAGTAACCGGGTGTGTCGATAATGTTAATTTTGCAATCCTTCCACTCACAAGGTGCAATTGATGTGCTGAGTGTAATCTTTCTCTTGATTTCCTCAGGGTCATAATCCATAGTTGTAGTGCCATCATTTACCTTGCCGAATCTGTCCAATACACCGGTGTTATACAACATAGCCTCTGCGAGAGTCGTTTTACCTGCCCCTCCATGTGACATAAGGCACACATTTCGGAGCATTTCCACAGTATAATCTTTCATATGAATTCCCCCTTGTTATAATAGCTGCGTGATTTATTTTACCTAAATAATAGCAAAATCATTCAAGAGTTTGGGAATTAGTCCGACACAACATGTAAAGGTATAGCAAATATGAACTTTTCAGGGCGTTACCTTTTCTATTATATCACAAGTTAACATCAGTTCAACATTTTTATTATTCGCGCTCATCTGGTATTACTTGTAAAATTAATTATCACATCTTTTCAGTTATTTTAATTAGTAGATTAAGCGTTACATCATCTGATTTAGGTTATACAATCAGATGATTAGTTTCACATACCTCCAGCAATTTATTCCTTGTAGAAACATCTGCTGTTTTCCGGTATGCATGCCCTTTTCCTTGACATTTACACGATTACATTGTAAATTTATATCAAAATCAACATCCATCAGGCCTTTGACTTGATTGACTTGCTGGAAATATGGCAAATGCATGCAGGTGATAAAGCCAAATAATATGGAGGACTGATTTTAACTGCAGAATGGTAAAACGGAAGAACGGAAACCAGAAACATGCATAGGTATACTCTTTATGTGTAAGTATACCTCGTAGATTTAGTCTATTGATTAGAAACGGCAGAAAGGAAGATAAGCATGATTATTGTAATGAAACCGGGCACTCAGGAAAACGACATCCTGGAGATCTCAAAGGTACTTGAGACTCTTGGTCTCGGAGTGCACATATCAAAGGGTACTGAAAGAACTATTATAGGCATAATAGGGGATAAAAGGCTTTTGCATGATGTTCCGCTTGAGCTTATGCCGGGAGTTGATAAGCTTGTGCCAATAATGGAAAGCTATAAGCTGGCAAGCAAGTCTTTCAGCCCGGAACCCAGCATCATTGATGTCAAAGGTGTAAAGATAGGCGGCAAGGAATTAGCTATGATAGCAGGTCCTTGTGCTATAGAAAGCCTTGAGCAGATAATGTCCGCAGCACATGCGGTAAAAAAGGCCGGAGCTAAAATATTAAGAGGCGGCGCCTTTAAACCAAGAACTTCACCATATTCTTTTCAGGGGCTCGAAGAGGACGGCCTTAAAATGCTAAAGGAAGCCGGTGACGCTACAGGCCTTGTCACAATAACTGAGGTTATAAGCGAAAAATCTATAGAGCTTTCGGATAAATATGTAGATATGTTTCAGATCGGCGCCCGAAACTCTCAGAACTTCTACCTTCTCAGGGAAATCGGCCGAACAGGTAAGCCGGTACTGTTAAAAAGAGGACCTTCAACAACTATAGACGAATGGCTTAACGCCGCTGAATATATAATGAGCGAGGGCAATTATAATGTAGTACTTTGCGAGAGAGGCATAAGAACCTTTGAAACTGCTACAAGGAACACCTTGGACATAAGCGCGATACCTGTAGTTAAGGGCACCAGTCATTTACCCATAATAGTTGACCCTAGTCATGCTGCAGGTAAAACACAATATATATTGTCCCTCTCTAGAGCAGCCATCGCAGCAGGAGCGGACGGACTTATAATTGAGGTACACCCCAATCCGAGATGTGCCCTTTCAGATGCATCGCAGCAGCTTTCACCGAATGATTACGATAGCTTATGCAAGGATATATCTAAAATTGCTGAAATAGTAGGAAGAGAGTTTAAGTATGATGCCGAATAACATAACTATTATCGGACTTGGATTAATAGGTGGTTCCATTGCCAGGGCACTTTATGATAAGCTTGGTATTCGGAGCATAACGGCTATAGACTCAAATAAGGCTTCATTAGAAAACGCAATACGTGACGGAGTGATCTCAAAGGGGTACACTGATCTGGATAGCAGCATTTATACCTCTGATATTATTTTCCTCTGCACACCTGTTTCACAAACAATAAATTATATTGATAAAATAGCACCTTCTGTCTCTGATAGATGTATAATAACAGATGTATGCAGTACAAAGGATCAGATAATTAAGCATGTTGAAGCAATGAGTAATCCCCCCTGCTTTATAGGCGGTCATCCTATGGCCGGTACTGAAAAATCAGGGTACGAGAATAGCTTCTCTCATCTTTTTGAAAATGCATATTATGTTCTGACCCCTTGTTCCCACGCAGCATCACAGGCACTTAATATTCTGTCAGATATCATAGAAAGGCTTGGAGCTATTCCAATAATAATGCAATCAGGTGAACATGATAAGATTACCGGAAGTATAAGCCATCTTCCGCATATTATAGCTGCTGCACTTGTAAATCTGGTAAACAGGCTCGACAGCGGTGACGGCAGAATGCAGACATTAGCCGCGGGAGGCTTTAAGGACATTACACGTATTGCTTCTTCTGATCCTGAGATGTGGCAAAACATAGTTTTGAGCAATAAGGAACAGCTTTTGGAGTTAACTGAATTTTTTAAACATTCAATAGATGAATTTAATAAAATTCTCAAAAGAGAAGATGCTGATGGAATATATAACTATTTTAGTAAGGCACGCCAATATCGGGACTCAATATCATCAAGGCCAACCGGCCTTCTGCAGCCTTTGTACAGACTTGTTGTTGACGTTGAGGATAAACCTGGAATTATTGGTGAAATAGCAACTCTTTTAGGTAATCATAATATTAATATTAAGAACATACATGTTACAAACAGCAGAGAGTTCGAGCAGGGCTGTCTAATTATCGCCCTTCATGACCTGGCAAGTGTTGAAACCGCTTTTAATACACTTGTTAGAACAGGCTACAAGGTGTATAGAGATAAATGAGATGGGCTTCAACAGCAGACAGAAGTAAAAATACTTTGGGGGGATGTCAATGTTAATTGAAAGTAGAAATGCATTAAGAGGAGAAATTACAGTACCGGGTGATAAATCTATATCACAAAGGGCTATCGTAACAGGGGCACTCGCCAAAGGTACAACAGAAATTGATAACTTCCTGCTTAACGAGGATTGTGTCAGTACAATAGAGTGCTTTAGAAAAATGCAGATAGGTATAGAAATATTGCAAAATAATAAGGTTAGGGTCCATGGGAAGGGACTATACGGACTTAAACCTCCAACAGCCCCGCTTAATACAGGAAGGTCCGGGACAGCAATTCGTCTTCTAATGGGTGTACTTTGCGGACAGCCGTTCACATCCACAATAATTAGAAATGAATCAGTTATGAAAAAACCGGTAGGAAATATAGTTAACTACCTTAGGCAAATGGGAGCTAACATTACCGGTAGAGAGGATGGAAATATATGCCCTCTAGCGATCTCCCAGTCAAGGCTTAAAGGCACAGATTTCACACTTCCGGTCATTGATTCAAACATGAAGGCATCGCTTCTCTATGCAGGATTATATGCAGTTGGCAATACAATTGTCAGTGAAATTGTAAAAACAAGGGATCATACAGAGCGCATGCTCAACTATTTTGGCGCTGATGTTATAGCGGATGATGTCAAAGTTATCGCTCATCCTATAGATAATTTGTATGCACAGCATGTAGATGTCCCGGGTGATATTTCTATGGCGGCATACTTTATTACCGCCGCTATGCTGGTTCCAAAATCAGATCTTGTTATCAAGAATGTGGGAATAAACCCTACAAGGTCAGTAATATTGGATGTTTATAAAGCAATGGGAGCCGATATTGAGCTATTGAACCAGCAGGTTGTTAGCAATGAGAAGGTTGCTGATATCCATGTCAGGCATGCGCCTCTTACATCAACAAATATTGGACCGGAGCTTATACCGTGCCTTATTGATGAGCTCCCCATTTTAATTACGGCAGCTTCGTTTGCAAAGGGTACTACAGAGATAACCGGACTTGCAGGCTTTAAGATCAAAGAATCAGGGAAAATTAAGGCTTTAGCCAGAGAACTCTCAAAAATGGGAGCTAAGCTTACTGAAACAGAAAACAGTCTTGTAATTGAAGGAAGGGAGAGCCTAAGAGGGACCATTGTGGAAAGCAACAACAATCATTCTCTGGCGATGGCTTTATCTGTGGCAGGGCTGGCAGCACATGGAGAAACAATGATCAGAAAGACGCAGGCTGTAGATATTGTATATCCCGCCTTTTATGCAACACTTAATAAACTGTAATGATTAACTATGTAAAGAAAAATGTATTAAGCACATACTAGCGTTGTCCAGCTTCGCCGGACAACAGAGCATACAATAAGAGCCGGGAGGATCAACCTTTCCGGCTCTTTAACTCAAGTAAGCTGATCTGATTTTCTTATCAGCATTGAAAGCACAAATCAAGACTAATTGAGATAATTTATTATAAGAAATTAGCCTCATGCCCACTCTTTACTATATCTTACCTTTACTTTAGCTTGTCCTTTATTGTGTCCTATCTTTTGTATATCATTTAATCGCAAAGTACTCTTTACTATATCCCTGTTCTTCACTGCATCCCATTCTTTATGGCATCTTACTTTTTACTGTATTTAGAATATTATTAAGTTCATCATTGTTTTTTGTATTAAACACAACATAGCTTCCATCTGTTTTCTTTACAACAATAGCATCTTTTTGAGAGCTAACAATAGCGCATCTATACTTACCGAATTCCTTATTACTGAATGCTCCAGATTTTGCACCTATAAAATCACTTCCAACAACCCTTGTCCCGTAATCAATATCTGTCCTTAGCTCAATGCTTGCAATATCGCTGTATTCTATAGTTTCACTAAAGAACAGTGCCTTAATTGTCAATTGGTTATCTTCTGTTTTCACACCTGTCCCGATCACTGTTGCAACAACAAACAATACGCCCACAACAGCCAAAATCAATATAGTATTAATCAGCTTTTTTCTCTCGTTCATATTTTTCTTTGTAATCATACATTCCTCCACTTAATATAGTTTATTGTTTGGCATAGAATATCCGACACGTAAATTTATGGTACAAATCGCATAATGTTGTAAATCTCGCTACATTATACTGCATACTATAAAAATTGTCTGCATCCGGAGAGATTAAAATATACACTTACCATTATCACTTTTGACAAATAAAAGACTCGGGGGCTTCAATCCCCTATCTCCTTTTTACTGCAGTCCTTCGTGCACTATAAATAAAAGCTGCAGTTCTTCGTACAATTCAGTAAATAAAAAGTCCCTACACAGGGACTTTTCAGAATGCTTATTTAAAATGTATCTTAATCCTTCTGTTTATTATTTATCCTATAACCTAAAACCATTAAGCTGTCACTTAAGTGAACGTTTTCTATAACAGTGTCATACGGGAGCTTGAGATCCATAGGAGAAAAATTCCATAGTCCCTTGACTCCAAGCTTTGCTATTCTTTCGGCAACATCACGCGTACTTTCATGGGGAACAGTAAGTATAGCAATGTCAACCTTATTCTTTGAAATAAATTCTTCAATCCTATCAAAATGTATTACTTCCATGTTATTTATCACTTTACCGACAAGCTTGCTGTCTACATCAAATACTCCGATAATGTTAAAACCTCTTTTTCTAAAATTACCGTAATGAGCCAGTGCTTGTCCCATGTTTCCTGCACCTATTACAATGGTTTGGAATTCCCTGTTAACTCCAAGTATATTTCCTATCTCTTTATATAAAAGCTCAACATTATAACCATAACCCTGTTGTCCAAAGCCACCAAAACAATTAAGGTCCTGCCTTATCTGAGAGGCAGTGATACCCATTCTTGTGCTAAGCTCTCTCGAAGATATTCTTTTAATGTCCATTGATAATAAGTCCGATAAATATCTATAATATCTTGGAAGACGTCTAATAACAGCTATTGATATCTTCTTCTTTTCTGCCATGAGCATAGTGCCTCCTATTTCGAAAATCACGACTAATTATACTTCTTTGATATTTTTTTGTCAATATTGCCCGTTCCACGCTTTTTTGTTAGAATAATTGGGTTACAAGTTTAATAGCGCACATGAAACTTATAAATGGTGACGAAATGATTATTTTAACATGCAATAATTTATGTATGTCCTTCGGGACTGATATTATTTTAAACAACGTCTGCTTTACCCTGCAAAATAATGAGAAGGCCGGCCTCGTAGGAGTTAACGGTGCAGGCAAATCAACGCTTTTTAAGCTTATAACCTCTGTTCTTAGTCCTGATTCCGGAGATATATTCATATCAAAAAATCTTCGTATAGGTTACTTAGACCAGAATTCCGGGCTGGAATCAAATAATTCAATATGGGCTGAGATGCTGCTTACCTATTCCTCATTAACAACAATGGAAAAGAAATTAAAGCTCCTTGAGAAGAGCATCAGTCAGGAGAAAAATGACGATAGGCTCAGAGCATTAATGAAGGAATATGACTCTTTACTGGAGCGCTTTTCACGCGAAGGCGGCTATGAATATAACAGCCGCATAAGAGGGGTGCTTCGCGGGCTGGGATTTGATGAAAGCCAATTTGAGCTTCCAATAAAAATCCTTAGCGGAGGCCAAAAAACAAGACTTGCTCTGGCTAAGCTATTGCTTGAGGAGCCTGACCTGCTTCTTCTCGATGAGCCAACCAACCATTTGGATATTGGGGCAATAGAGTGGCTCGAGGATTTTTTGAAAAGCTATAAAAAATCGGTGCTTGTTATATCACATGACAGATACTTTCTTGATTCGGTTACATCAAAGACTATCGAGCTGGAAAATTGCATTTGCACAACATATAATGGCAATTATACCTTATATGCAAAGGAAAAAGCCATAGCAAGAGAAATTCAGAAGAGGCATTATGAGCAGCAGCAGAAGGAAATTGCCCGCATGGAGGCCTTTATAGAACAGCAGAGGCGCTGGAATCGGGAAAAAAATATCATTGCTGCTGAGAGCCGACAAAAGGCTATAGACAGGATTGAAAAACTGGATGCGCCGAAAAAGCTGCCAAGCAGCATAAAGATTAATTTCAGCAGCAGTGTAGTAAGCGGAAATGATGTTTTGTTTGTAGATAAACTGACAAAGAATTTTCCCGGGAAGCCTCTATTTAATGATATAAGCTTTGATATCAAGCGAAATGAAAAAGCCTTTATACTTGGCCCAAATGGCTGCGGTAAATCGACTCTGCTTAAAATACTGGCAGGGAAAATTGCGCAAACCTCAGGCAATTTTGAATACGGGCATAAAATCGTTCTTGGTTATTACGACCAGGAGCTTGAAGGCCTTGATGACAATAATACAGTTCTTGAAGAGGTATGGAATGATAACGAAAAGCTTACCCATACTCAGATTCGTAATGCGTTGGCGCAGTTCCTCTTCCTGGGCGAAGATGTATACAAGACTATAAATATTCTCAGCGGCGGCGAAAAAAGCAGAGTTGCACTTACAAAGCTGATGCTTTCCGGTGCTAACCTGCTGTTGCTGGATGAGCCTACAAATCACTTGGATATAAACTCAAGAGAGGCACTTGAGGAAGCTCTCCAGAGTTTCGACGGTACTCTTCTTGCGGTATCACATGACCGATACTTTATACGTAAGCTTGCTACACGCATAATTGAGATGAACGGCACCGGTCTCTCAGACTACCGCGGAGAATACCAGTATTACCTGGAGCACCGCATAGATAACAGCAACGGCAATGCCTCAGGAAGCGTTCAGACCGTTTCTGCAGCAAAACTGGAACGTCTTGAGAGCAAGGAGGAGAAAGCCAGAAAACGCAGGCTTGAAAAGCAGCTGACTCAATGCGAAAGCGATATCAAGGCAGTAGAGGCAAGGCTTTCGGATATAGATAAGCAGATGTTTGATGAAGCATCCCAAAGCGATCACATTCTTTTGACCCAGTTAAGCGATGAAAAAGCTGAGCTTGAGGATAAATTGGAAAAGCTTTATGAGCAATGGTCAGAGCTTACCGAGCAAAATGAAATTACCTAAAGTAGTTGTTTATGCCATCCTTTATTGCATTGGCAAGCTTCTCCTGATATTCTCCGCTACCAAGCTTATTTTCCTCCTGGGAATTAGACATAAAGCCGCATTCTATTATGATAGTTGGAGTTTTAAGGTCAGTGAGTATTACGATAGGGTCCTTTTTAAGCTGTGGTTCCCTTTTATTACTGTTATCCACATTTTTTCTCATTGACTCCTGTATTACTGTCGCCAGCTTAAGACTCTCAGGTGAATTAGGCGGATAAAAGGTTTGTGCTCCAAAATACTGAGACTCTTGGAAGCTGTTCATATGAATGCTTACAACAATAGTTGCGCCACTGTTATCCATGATCTGTTTTCTTCTTGTAAGGTCCTGCTTTCTCTTTTCATATATATTGGTAGTACCTTCACTGTAAACCAGCTTATCGTCTTCACGGGTCATTATTACCTTGTAGCCTTCACCTTCCAGGGCATCCTTTGTCTTCATCGCAACCAAAAGGTTCAGATCCTTCTCCTTTAGATCGCTGAAGCTGCTGACCTTACCCGGGTCCTCTCCTCCATGACCCGCATCAATGACCACAATTTTTTCTGCACTGCTTCCTGTGGTGGAAGCCTGTGTGTCCATGTTCATATTCAGGCTGTATATTGCCAGAAGCAAGGCAAAAATCAAGCCAACCAAAATTACATTTGACTTTTTCATCACAATAATCATTCTATTCTCGTCTCCCTACTCAAACTTATTATATGAATATTCGAAGACAGGTTGGACATATTACAACCATTGCAATATTATGGGCATAAATAAAAAGTCTCGGAGGCATCGAACCCCCTCGACTTTTGCTGTAGAGACCTTCGGACTATAACAATCTGATTTCTATAATCCTGGCGCTTCCGCTGTTACTACATCCTTAGGTCATCTGTAAAGCCTCCAAGACGCTCTATAACTGAAACAATTTCGTAGTATGTGTCTTTATCCAGTGTTTTCCCCTTCCTTTCCAGGAAGCCTCTTAATGCAGGTATAGCACGGCCATCTCCATAATTGGCCAGACAGTTGGCTGCAACGATTTTCTGAGGCATCTGCAGAAATGCCTTTTTAAGCTGTAAATAGACCCTGTCACATTTGCTATCCCTTCCGATATCTGCAAGTGCCATAATAAGATACTCTGCAGAATTCTGTGGTATATGTCCGGTATCAAGGACTGAGCATACTGCGTCTATGGCAGGTATTCCGATGTTTACCAGAGCCTCTTTCACAGTCTCATATATGAGGTCGAAAAGTAGTGTATCAGTATCAATAATTGAGATAAGCGGCTCGACCGCCCTTTCTACCCTCCACCTTCCAAGCAGTCTTATTGCCATGATTGGCACAAGAAGTCCTTCGTCCGATTCATCACCCGCAGGTTCCAATGCTATGCCCAGCAGTATTTTGATTGCTTGATCTTTATATTCCTTAAGCTTGTCAATAAATACTTCCGGTAGTTCATCATCACAAACAACCGCTCCATATCTAAACATTTCTATTAAGATTTCAATGCTGCCTATTGTTTTTAAAAACTCCACAGGTGTCTTACAACCCAACTCCTCAAAGCAGCTGGAAAGCCAATTGTTATATTCCCCGGTCACATATTGTTTAATCTCCTTTGGGCTGCCTTCTGTTTCCTCGGGCTTACCTTCAAGAGCTTTTGTGTATGAGTCATAAGCAGAATTTACAGCAGCGTTATAGGTATTGAAAAAATTCCTGCAATAGCTGTCCAAATCAGTTTCCTCCGGTTGTCGTCTTGTTTACCTTTTTCTTTTTCTTACCTGTACCTGAGGTTTTGTTTGTCGGATTCCAAGGACTCTTAGTAAAGCCCTTCTCCTGTACAGGCTTCTTCTTCCTTATCTTTTCTGTAATGTTAACACCATAATGGCCTGCCAAATAGCCAAGCATTGCAATCAATGGTATCAGAAGCAAGGCTGCCGCATAACCAAGAGGTGATTCCTTCAATAATCTTATTAAGAAATACATAGGTCCTAAAAGCACATTCACTGCAACATGCTTTAAGTGATCAATTATTCCATCCTGAAAATGAAACAAAGCTGATGCTGCAGTAATAACTGCAAGAGGTATAATAGAAATAAGGCCATATACCAGTCCTTTAAGCGGATAAGGATTTAGGTCATATTGAGGTCTTTTTTCTTTAATTGCTATAGTCTTCATATCAGAGAATATTATTAATGTTGCAAATAGGAATATTATTACACAGTACAGTGGCAGCCACTTGTTAAAGTTCTCACCTGTTATGCTCATGAACGGATATATAAAAATTGCAAATATAACTAATGATATACAATAGTTGCCTAAAATTCTTGCGCCTTGCTTAATATATTCTTTCATATGTTCCCCCTACAAATTTTATATGGCCTATATTACTCAGAATACATCTGCTTTGTCTGCAGCCAAGATTTGATGGCCTAACAAAGATTATATAATAAAAAAGGACTTTTGGATATATGATTAACCTTTTTTGCATAATGATACATGAATAATTTTTCGCCTCTCCTAAAATCCACTTATATGCAGTAAGTGTCATGGGCTTTTCTTGACAATTAATAGGTTTTAAGTTATGGTTTTTATGGGTACCTTACCATAAAATATTATAGATATGTATCAATAACTAAATTTAAATTTTATTATGTCAGAATTGTAAGGTGAGGAATATGCACAATATAAGTTTGAAAACAAAACAAGCATTTATAAGCATATTGTTTGGCCTATTCCCACTAATAATCATCGTATCAGTGTTCTTTTCCTACGTTTTTAATATGTTGGAAAACGACCGCACCGTATCAAACTATTATAATGTGCAAAATGTAGCTACAGCCCTTGAAAATACCATTGCTAATGTCAATGAGATGTCTCAATTTATTATCGGCAATGAATACATCAGAAAATTCTTATCAACAACTTGTGCAGATGGTACTGATGAATATAATAGAATATACAGTAAAGCATATGATCAGCTATTACTCCTGCCATTTGGGACAAAGGTTCTATATAGCATAGGTGTATTCCAGTCTGACAGTAAATCACTTGTGGTCGGCAGTGAGTGGTCAATGGATATCAGCAAAGAAGAAATTGAAATGGCAAAGAATCTTAAGGGTAAATGGTTCTGGAGTGCTAATGAAAAAACCATTTACATGTGCAGGCTACTTAGGGATAAGAACGATGTATCTAATGATATGGGCTACATAAAAATAAGTATTAATAAGAGTTTCATTCTAAAACTATTTGCTTCAACAAAAAACTATCCAAATGCATCCTTTGCATTACTTGATATCAAAACCGGTAATACACTGTTTGACAATCTTGATGATGAAACAAAAAAATTTTTAACTGACGGCAATATCAATTTGAAGGATCTCATAGAAAACGAAAAAGTAAGTTCACAGGTTAAAATCGGAAATACTCTTTATTCCGGCATGAAATGGGAGCTGTCAGACAAAAAAACAATTGTTTTCAGTCTTACCCCTGATCTTTCAAGCAGATATAAGCATATTTTTGAAATACTTATTATATCTGTCCTTCTTGTTACAATAGTAATGGTAGTATCACAGATATGGTTATCAAACAGATGGATGATAAAACCACTCACACATCTCGGATCTCTTATGAAATCAATTGAATCTGAAGACTTCTCCGTAAGATTTAATATTAACGGAAATGATGAAATAGCTGTACTTGCCCAGCAGTTTAACCTTATGTCGGATAAGCTGCAATTCTTGTATAATGAAGTGTATCAAAGCAATCTTAAAATGAAGGATGCTGAAATTAAGCTGCTCCAATCAGAAATTAATCCACATTTTCTTTTTAACACTCTTAATACTATTTATTGGATGGTATCATCGGGGGATAAATTATCAGCAGGAAAAACAATTCAGGCAATGTCAAATCTCTTCAGAATATCCCTTTTTAAGAGTTCTGATGGTTTAATTCCTCTATCTGTCGAAATTGAGCATGTCAAATGCTATTTACAGATACAGCAAATGCGTTTTGAAAACAAAATAATTTTTACAATCGATATGCATGAAAATCTTTTGAAGCTTAAGGTTCTAAAACTAGTCCTTCAGCCTATTGTCGAAAATGCTATACTTCACGGAATTGAGCCAAAACAGGGAGGTGAAATTATTGTTTCAGTTTACATAATGGATAATACATTATGCTATAACATATATGACAGCGGAGTTGGCGCTGATCCGGAAAAAATAAATAAATTTATTGAGTCAGACCAGTCTGACGGATCTCATGGCAGAGCGCTTCATAATGTTAATGAAAGACTTAAATTAAAATTCGGTAAGGAGTATGGATTATCATATCAATGCCCGGCAGATGGCGGTAGTACATTTATTGTAAAACAGCCAATTATACAAGTGGAGGGAAGAAAATGATTACTATGCTCATAGTCGACGATGAGCCTGTAGTGAGAAGTGGTATAAGGTATTCGATACCATGGAGCAAATATGATGTAACCGTTGTAGGTGAAGCCGAGAACGGTAAAGTAGCAATGAAAAAGGCAATACAGCTGAAACCGGATCTGGTTATCTGTGATATAAGAATGCCTGTTGAAGATGGTATTTCTTTTATCCATAACATTCGAAAGATCATGCCGGATCTGCAAATGGTCATGCTTACAGGATACTCAGATTATGAGTATATGGTAGAGGCGATCAAGGCGAACGTATGCAACTATCTATTGAAGCCTGCGTCAATGGAGCAGATCGTCGATGCCGTACTGCAAATAAAAAGCAAAATTGAATTGAGTCGTATGGATATGCTGCAGTCTCAGAAGAAGGATGAACTTTTATCAGAGAATATAGACATATTAAGGGAGCATTTCGCTGAGGATCTTTTGGCCGGTAAAATGTCTGAAAAAAGGCTGTTGACCAGCATTACTACCTTGAATATTCCTCTTCATGGACCGTACTATGTTATATTATTAGCTATGAGCAAGCAGAAAGAATCCTGGAATTTGATACAGGAGGCTTTATCTATATTTAAAGATTATTCACCTGCTATTATAAATAAGCCGCAGGAGAGGATAGTAAGCTTTATTTTGAATTTAAATGAGCCTTTATCACAAGAAGAGATGGATAAAAAATTTCAAAGATCATTTTCAAGCTCAAATAATATAGTAGGGGGATTAGCAATTTCCAAGGCTATCAATGGCATAAATGAATTCCCGGAAACCTATAATAAGCTTATGCATCTAATAAATCGCGGTATTTGGTATCCTAACGGAACCTTTCTATTTGAGGATACAATAAAATTTCCAGAGATTTCTGAAAATGAGATAGTTGATCTGGAACGCAAGTTATTTGACGCTATAAGAGAAGCCTACCCTCATAAAATCACAGAATGTGCTGAGAATCTATTTGACAGATTAGTTGAACTGAAAATAGAATACCCTGATTTTATAGAAAAGATACACACAATTGAAAATACTATCAATGTCATTTGGGGACTAGAGGAAAAACAAGAGCAAGATGATGAAATGAACATCTCAAAAATACGTGAACATTTTATTCAATGCAGTAAAGAAATAAGGCCCAACCAGAGTAAGTATGGAAACGGTCTGATAGGACGCGTGCTCAGGTATATGGAACAGAATTACTCACAGGAGCTGACATTGGAATCAGTAGCTTCTCAGTTATTTATATCTCCCACATATCTTTCAAGGCTTCTTAAAAGTAAGACTAAACTAGGATTTCATGGATGGCTAGATTATTTCCGGATACAGAAGTCCAAGGATCTCCTCATAAATACTTCACTAAAGCATTATCAAATTGCCGAAGCCGTGGGATATAGTTCATATAAAATTTTTTCTGAGCACTTCCAAGAGGCGGTTGGGTGTACTGCAAAAGATTATAGAGCACAATTTGTAAATAACAGTAATCAAAACAAAGCCTCTGAGAATTATTAATTCCCGGAGGCTTTTATTATTAGCGTTGTAAAATTATCCCTTGACTGCCCCGGCCATCATACCTTTTATTATTTGCTGCGAGAATGCGAAATATAGTATCAGTGCAGGAATCATGCAGACAAATATTGTTGTCATTATTCTCGGATAATCTGTAAAATAGTCTCCTTTAAACCGCATAAGCGCTAGAGGAACGGTATAATTGATCTCGCTTTGGAATATTATCAGTGAATAGGTGAACTCGTTCCAGCTGTGGAAAAATGTTATTATACCTATTGTTACGAGAATCGGCTTAACAGTCGGGAAAATAATTGTGAACAGTGTTCTTGTAAAGGAACTCCCATCTATTGCTGCAGCTTCCTCCATCTCAATTGGTATAGTTGATATATATCCCTGAACCAGAAAGGTCGATGTCGTTAACTCCAGACACACTATTGGAAGTATTGTAGAAAACCACTTGTCATGCAAACCCATTTTAACTACTAAAATATACGTCGGAACTAAAATTGCCTGAATAGGTATAAATAGGCTTGCCATATAAGTACCATACAGTACGTTTCTAAGCTTGAACCTGAATCTTGAAATAAAGTAACCGTTTATAAATGAAAACAGCAACACAAGCATCAGAACAAAAAAAGTAATACGCACTGTATTAAACATGTACCTTCCAATATTAAGCTTAGTGAACACATATTCATAATTTGCAATATTTAGTTTTTTCGGCAATGCCAGTACATTTACTGAAAACTCTGTCTGAGTTTTAAATGATGTATAAAATAGCCAAATGATCGGGAAAATACAAGTGATTGCATATATCCCTGGTAATAAATACATCAAAGCTTTTGCAGTTATGCTTCCGGCAGAACCGGATTTAACAATATACCGTTTAGCTTTAGAATACATTGTAGCACTGTTTGTTTGTACGCTCATATTAATTCCTTTTCTTTCCCTATTATCAATTCACTATTTTTCCCTCAATATCAATTTAGAAAATCCCTTTGTACCAGAAATAATAATTACCATAACGATCATAATACCTACTGAAATAGCATTACCATACCCAAGGTTGGATTGGTTAAAAGATACATTATATGCATATAAAGCCAATACATTTGATGAATATCCGGGACCTCCATTGGTCATAGCCATAATATGGTCAAAGGCTTTCATGTTTGCAGATACACAAAGCAGAATGCAAACCACGAGAGTGTTTTTTATAAGTGGGAAAGTAATTGAAACTGCCTTACGTAACCCCGAGGCACCATCAATTTCAGCCATTTCATATATTTCCGGATTAATAGACGTCATTGCTGCCATTAATATTACCAGATGGAACCCAACATACTGCCATATTAACGGAATACTAATCACTGCCATGATCCCCTTCTCATTGGAAAGCCATGGTGTCGCTGCCTGGGAAAAGCCGATCAATTTCAACAGGTAATTAAGTAGTCCATAGTTATAATCATAAATCATTGTCCATACATAACCTATAATAATAGCAGATAGTATTACAGGAAAATATAATACAGTTCTATATAAGCTTGATACCTTTTTATTAATAGTACTGGAATTAAGTAAATTAGCAAAGATAAAAGCCAGCCCTACCTGTCCTATAAGACATGAAATAACCAGGTAGATATTATTTTTAAATGCTACCAGCACTGCCGGGTCTTTAAGTAACTTCTTGTAATACAAAAGGCCCACAAAGGTCTTGACATTTATAGATTTAAAATTAAACAAGCTAAAATAAATTGCCAAAATAATTGGCAGTATGAACACACACAGGTATATCAAATATATCGGAGTAAGATATAAAGCCATTACTGACTTTTTAGGTTTAATACTTTCATTCAAAATTTGACACCTCCATAGCTATACAAAATTCTTTTGGGAGTATAAGAATTTATACTCCCAAAAGCAGACGTTAACCACATTAACTATTTCGTTGCCAAATATTCATCCTGTGCATCCTGCAGATCCTTAGCCATCTGCTCAGGTGTCATTGTACCTGAAAGAAGAGTCTGAGTATCAGCACGCATCTTTGTATTAACTCCATTGTTCAAATAGGTAAAGAATGCTTTTGCAGTTGGATAACCATGAGTATGAATTGCCATGAAGTCCTGAATCATTGGATGCAGTGATGAGTAATCTGCATCAACAGCTATAGGAGCAGTTGTTCCCTTTTCTGCACAGAATTTTGCATAATCCGGGCTTGCCAGCTGGCTTATGAGCTCCATACATGCCTTAAATTTTGCGGAGTTCTTATCTATCTTGCTGTTTATTGCATATGTCTCAGTTGAAGCATATACAAGATATGTGTCCTCTTCCTTACCACTGATTGAAGGCCATATAGCTGCTTTTGTATTGTCTACAACTTCCTTATTCTCATCTTTGTGAAGAAGGATAGTATTTGTAGCCCAGCCACCGCTTACATGACAGAAGGCTTTGCCCTGGCTATACCAGCCTACACCCCATACGTCATCTTGCGAGTTGAAGTCTGCGTTAAATACAGGGGTCAATTTCTGAACATATTGTAATGCTTTAATGAAGTTTTCATCAGTATATTTTACGCTGCTGTCGTTATTAACCATCTTGTCTGCCCAATCCTTACCGCATACTTCATAAACGATTGGATTAACGAAATGGTTCATAGCAAACCACTGTCCCTTATTACCAAGAGAGATCAGGTCTATTCCCTTTGCATCAAAATACTTGTCTAATGCCAGAAGCTCATCAAGAGTCTTTGGAAACTCAGTGAGGCCGGCTTCTTTAAGCATCTTGTCATTATAGTATACGATGTTATAGTCTGTGAATTTCATGTTTAATCCATAGATCTTACCATCATTATATGTACAACCTGCGAGCTTATCAATGTATTTATCAGGCTCTACATAATCAGTTACATCAGCAGCAAGTCCGCCGCCTGCCATAGTATCCAGGTTTGAATACAAGAAACTGAAAACATCAGGAAGATTATCAGCTGCAGCCAACTGAAGGATATATGAGTTATAATCATTCGAGTTAGCTGTTTCATTAACTGTTACATTTGGATATTTTTCCTTAAACATATTAATCATTTCACGGAATGCAGCACTTGTAACAATAGTTTTCTCTGCTTCTTCACTGTTACCATGAACAAAATCAATTGTTACAGGTTCCTTTGTCCAATCATTGCTATTTTCGGCCTCTACATTAGTTTTAGCTTCTTCGGTTGTTTTTTCAGCAGTCTTCGGTGTGTCAGATGATGATGTATTTCCACCGCAGGCGGTAAAAGATACTACCATTATTACTGCCAGTAGCAATGTGAGAATCCTTGTTTTCTTCATTTTCTCTCCTCCTAATTTAAATAGCATAGTCAATAAGCTTTTATTGGTTTCTTGCAATAGCAAGCAATACTATTGTAAAGCTTCATATGAACTTCAAATGAAATTCAAAATCCAATATGTTTGAAGTTCTATTATAATTATCAACATTTATCAATATCCAGGTATGATCAACTACACTTAAGATTGCGGTTTAAGCCCCACACCTTCGGGAAACTCCTTAACGCGGTTTATTTTCAGTGCCTCTTCCTTTGAAATAGGGGTCTTTGACCAATCTATATCCTTCTCACCAAAAGCGTAGTCGCTTATACGAATTGCACACAGGAGTCCGTCTTCACCGCGTTCATATGCAGCAATTCCGGACATTGCAATACGGCCGATTTCATTCAAGCCCTTATCGCTCAAAATATGCACCCATTCAATAACACAGGTAACATTATCGTCTGTAATCGTCTCGTAACGCATACCAACTCCGCTTGGAATGTAACCTCTCATAAACTCAAATTTGCCGCGGAGTTCTTCCTGGCTATGTACAGCATTTAAATCTACGTCCTTGCTGGGTTCATATCCGGCAAAAATACAGCCTTCCCCCATGACTCCCATTATTCTGTCCACATCTACTGCAGGCATATGGTGGAGAGCTTCATAATACTCACGAACCGCACCGGTTAGAAGACCCGGATCTCCCATTTCAAGATGAGCCGATGAAAACATAGGCTTACGGTAAGCCGAACAACCAGGAATATAAGTATAGTGGGTATACATGCGAATCTCATCAAGACTGTCTGGCGTGCGAAGATCACCTACAATGAACATAGGTACCTGGTTTATTTCACCGTCCACAACAAAATTAAACACTGCCTCCGTAATAGAACGTCCATTAGCCCTTGTTTGAATAACAGGCTGAACACTTGCGCTTTGAGCATTAAACTGCTTAAGCCAGCCCTCTGCAAATTTTCTTATTTCTTCAAGTCCTTCAAATCGGCCATAAGGTGCATTAACAACTGGTGGAATATTTCCAAACAGCTTCTTCTCTCTGAAATACCCAACCGCCTCATCTGTTAAGCCGCTGCATAAAGCCACTGCAAACTTTAGCTCCGGGGAATTTGCCTGAATAATGTGCTTAGGATTTGAATGACGTACTGCTAATGAACATTTTTGTCTTATCTTCATTATAATGGCATACTTCGTGGCAAAACCACGATACGCCCAGCACCACCTTTCATAATATGAATTTGTTTATGAAAATTATCTTGAGATAGTTTTATACTAAATTTATCCATAACCCTGTTAGTGAATCTATTATATGCCTTATCAATAGACTGTAATATTCATCATATTTATTCGATCTAGTTTGGTATTATTATATATGCCCGGAGATAAACGCTCTTCAAAAAAAACAACCAATATTCTCATGCAAACAGGTCAATTTTAAGTGATATTCGTTAGTAGGTTGATCCTAAATAGACTTTTTAAGGTATACTTATTATTTCATTCCTTTTGTGGTATACTAAATAACATAGTTCAAAGATAATTGAACTTATATGCTAAAGGAGTTGATATATTTGGCAGAATTCTGCGAGTGCGGTTCTCTTGTAATTGACGGACGTTGTACCAATAAGAACTGCGTGCACAGAGGCGATGTTAAAACTGAAGCCAAGAGCAGGAAACCTTCATCAAGAACTAAGGCTGCAGCTAAGATTACAGATACAGAAAAATCTGCTGCAAAGCGCAGCAACCCTCGTAAGGCATCTAAATGCATTACCTACAATTTGTACGAAGATGAAATAAGAGAATAGAGGCTAGCCCCTATTCTCTTTTCATATTTGCTTGTCAAATTCAAGCCTTAATTTTGTTACAATGTTATTTTTCAGATTCATAATTCATTTACGATTTATAATTCTTGTTTCTGATACACTATTATATCTATCTGGTAATTCATATTCTTCACGATTCAAGAAATATTTAATTTCCTATTTAGAATAATTTCCGTTAACAGTGAACAAGGAATCCATTTTTTTCAACAATGGCGTGTTGACTGAAACAAAATTAACCTCATATAATGTAGATCTGTCTATAAACATATATGCATAGGCAGTCATATTTACACCACTATTATTAATTGCCAGCTCGTATTTGTACGCCTTAACATTTCCAAAGCTTACTGTTGATGATTTTTGAACACTGGCTGTAATACCGGAATCTTTAAGCTCATCAATAAGAATACCTGACAGATAATCTACATCCAATAATGTTATGGACAAACCGCTAAATGAGGATTGTGTCTCATTATTAATCGTAGCAACAGTAAGACTGTCAGCAGCTGTATATGAATGTGTGCCATCTTGCAGTTCATACGTACTAGCCTGCGGCATTGAGATACTAAGAATGCCATTGGAGTGCTTTTCCAGCAGAATAAGCTCCAGTCTCTGAGAAGGAATTGCAACTCGTGCTATAATTGCTGCAGCTTCACGTCTGGCTATTTTAGAGTTGGGATTAAATGTTCCATATGCATCTGCTCCCGATAGAACACCTGCATTATACAGCTTGTAAATAGAGCTTGCATATTTATCTGATGTATTTAAATCCGGCAGAGTGGTTATGTTGTTTTTCGCAGTTAATTCGACTTCAGGTATAGCATTGGCAAATATGTACGACATCTGTGCACGCGTTATTTTTGCGTTGTAATCTGTAAAGTCTGCTGACTTAATAATACCATTATTAATTGCATAATCCACATAGGTTTGATACCATGGTGAACCATTTTTAAGGGTGTTTTCGCCTGTATTATATATTTGGTGTACACGGCATGCCATGACAATAGCTTCGGCAACTGATAGCTCTCCATCCGGAAGGAACTGTCCTGCGCCATTGCCATTCATAAGCTTATACTCAAAGCAGGTCTTTACAGGTACTGCATACCACAGATTTGACTTAACGTCAGAATATGTAGTAGCACTGTAGGTTGCGGTTGCTTTGAAATTGTCCATTCCACTCGCTGCATAAGCAGGCATAGCCTGCATAATAATAGCAAGTAACAGAACAAAAGTTAGTAAGTACTTTTTCATTGTTTTCTGCAGCATTTTCTTCGTTGTCTTCTTCGTTGTTTTCTTCATTGACTTCTTCATCTCCGTTTACAGAATAAATAGAAATCCTTGCCCCCTACAAGCCTATGAAGAATCAAAGGCACCTTATTCTTTAAGTGGCAGATTATCTAAAAATATTTTACCATTAGATTTATCAAGACGCAATAAACGGCAATCTCATTCATTTCCAATTTAATGCAGCCATCACGACTTCATTACACATACAAATATACAAACGTACAGACATACAAACTGCATTATACAGCAGTAGGCACTTGAAATAAATTCTTTCATAGTATTCTTCATTTAGAACACTTGTAGTATTCTTTTAGGTACATCTTGTCAATAAAATTCAGGAACTCCTGATATGGCTGGCCGTCCTCATAATTCCATAGCTTTATTTGAGTAGGCGTAACTTCCATTAATGCTTCGTCCTTCATACAAGAATATTTTTCAAATGAACTCTTGTAATACTTCATATATTTTTCTGCAAAAAGGCGGTTTGCATCATCTAAGGGAGCCCCGATGTCCCTGCAAACCCCTTCTATCTGAATGTTGTCTATACATACTGCCACATTTGGATTTTCTGATATTTGTTCATATTTAATGAAATTCCTGTCTGTCTGGAAGTAAAGCTTTTTATCATATATGATGAAACTCATAGCTCTTGAAGTAACCCTTCCATTAGAACATGTACCTAAATACATGACTTTGCTCTCACCTAGTCCATCAAACAACTCGCTTACCCTGCGCATAAACATCAGCCTAATTTCCTCCATATTGTCATCTTTTCTTCTGCTATTCCATCATTATTAAACAACGGCTTTGCTTGCAAATAGTCTTGTTTAGCACATCAGCCCCAAACATTCCATGACCAAAAATTATTGCAATAACTCATTGCTGCGCAGCATATTAATGTAGATTTATATGCTAACGCAATAATCCTAGATGTGTTATAGCTAGACATGAGACGTTCCATTTTAAGCAGCGGCAAACGCATCTCCGTCCCGGCAAGCAGCAAGCCTTGCTTACCACTATTTACACAATGTCCTTATAACAAAAACATATCCTTCAATGTCCTTGTAAGGTGCTCTGCGACAATTTTATGACCTTCACGCAGCGGATGAAGCGGTTCAGGAGGAATCCAGCCTGTAGAGTCAATAAAATATACATTATCTCCCTCTTGTGCATTGTATGTATCAATTGCTCTTTTCAGAGCCTCCGGATATACGCCGCAGAAAGCAGAAAGTGCAACAACTTTTGAAGCAGGATTTATTTTACGAACAAGCCTTAAAAATTCTATATACTCCGTAATATACTTTTCTTCAGAATTACCACGGTCATTTGCTCCATGGTTAATAACAATAATGTCCGAATTCTGCGCTTTTGCAGACGATCCTTCAAAATTGTATGGGTATGATTCTGTCGCCTTTGGCACAGATCCACAGCCGCCGCGCGTTACGCCTACTGCTCCATAGCCCATAATAATCGGTCTCATGTTCAGGTTCATCGCAGTCAGATAAGCATATGTAGCGGTAGAATCATCTTGATTTGGACGATTGAATTGGTCAAATTGATCAAAATGGTAAAACTCGTCTATAAGAACTCCCTCCGTAATTGAATCTCCTATAAACTCAATTATTTTCCGATTATCTTCGGGAAGCTCCGCCTCACCATCAACCTCGACACCCTTAAAATTAAGCTTGCCGATTAACGGGTGATACCATCTGTGCTGCATTTCAACAGCACCCTTGTAAACTACTTTTATTATATGCTTTCCTTCAATTGGTGCCTCAACCCTTATAACCCAGTCAATCGGGACCTCAACCTTTGCTCCGTCATCAACACAGATCCATAAATGGGGGTAGGGGTGCATATTAAACTCCATATTAAAGTGCAGAACAGCTGCTTTCCCGTTAAATGCAATCTCAATCATTCCTCCGGGTGCAGTTGTGATTGCAGTTGTTCCACTGGTATCCCATCTTCCTGTAAATCTAATAGATTTACTATCGATTCCGATAAACATAGTAAATATATCCTCCATTATTATGCAATTTGCTTTATTATATCATGAAAGTGATAGCCCGCATTATCGGAACACCCTTTTGCGCCGTTTCACAGGCAGAGTTAAAAATATAGGGCATAAGACTGCATTTCAGTTTAAAGTAATGCAAAACATTGACTGCTTCATCATCAAATAGCCATGGCACCCTATAGGATTCATTTCCGTGTAAACGGCTATGAGTGGACAATAAACCAAAGGCAGACCAACGCTTATAAACATCCGGAGAGGCTGTTTTTTCAAAACCGCTTATATCATAGCTCCTTGATATTCCAATAACCGTCTGTAAATTTCATATTTCTTCAACCCCCTAATCGTAAACTTGTTTGTCGATATTTACAACTAATATCACTCTCCACAAACGATATCACCATATACCAGCCCTCTCGTCCCTGTTGCAACATAGATGCGACCGAATACACGCGGGTCTCCCGTGATGGAACGTATGTCCCCGTACTGATGGCTGTCATCGTTTATCCGTATCCAGGAAACCCCTCCGTCATGTGACCGGTAAAAGCCATATTCCCCACCAATAGTTCCGCTGGTGAAAAGCGTTTTTATATCACTACCCTCTTCCGGCATTCCAAACCCGATCCTCTTGATAAAGTCTTTCTCCTTCGAAGCCCTGGATCCAATAAAAGCATTCCTCAAAGGATCATAGGTAATGCGCCATAGCCCATCACTGAGCATTGCCATCCAGATAACACCTGTTTTACCGGACTCAACACGGATTTCATACTGTTGCTCACTGTCGATTCCAGCAAGATCAACCTCAGGGAATCCTTCCGGTGCCTTAATCTGTCTGAACGTCTTTCCCTTGTCCCGGCTCACATAGAAGCCCTCTCCATTTTTGTTGTTGCTAAAGCCATAGAACAAATCTGGGTTCATCCTGTCGGACATCACCTTAAACGGCACGCTTTCACCTCCGACAGGTTCTCCGTGAAAGTTTTGCACCTGAGGTTTTGTCCATGTTTTCCCAAGATCATCAGTTCGTACAAGCCTGGCTGCAAAAACAGGAAGCCCCAGCACCCAGAGGATAGCCTTCCCATCCGCAGATACTGCCGTCCAGCCTGAGGTAACATTAGGCATTTTAAGGGATTGTACTATTTCATCCAAATCCTCTGTAAGCCCCTCCGGGTAACTCAGCTGTTCCCATGTCCCACCCTGATCAAAGGATACAATTAAGCCTCCTTTTGTTTTGCCGGTCCAATTTCCGCGAGGAGTTACTACCAGCATTTCTGGACAGCTGTCAGGGTAGTCTGCATTCATCGCAGTGATCCACCGGTCTTTGTTTTGGTTTGCAAAGGTACTTCTCACTGGTTTATCCAGGTCGGTAAACACAATACCGCCATAATCCCCGATAATGTCGATTAACTTCACTTCTCCATCTGGCGGGGAGTAAATATTCAAGTGTACGGTTTCCTCAACGCCCTGATCGCAGCAAGCCCAGGTCACAGTCTCATCCTGGTCTGCTTTAGTCAAGTCTTTTGTCATAAAAATACCGGCCCCGGTGTTAAACAGTGCCATATCACTGTTGAAAGGATTGATCTTCAAATCCGACATCCAGTGAATCAGGGAGTCATTACCGTTGTATTCGGGCTTTTGGTAGAAAACATTGAAATCGATCCTGCCTATTTTAAGTCCTGACATAATAGGCTTCCATGACAACCCGTAGTCGTTGGAACGGTAAATAGTATCAGGGGATGCCGTAATAGTTGAGCATATCAAAGCGCCAGGAAGCTGCGGGTCTGCACAGATACCGCTAATACCGTATCCCAACCTTCTGTTCGGGGCTTCTTTGTCTTGGAAACCCGGTTCAATAATGTTGTGAGGAGTGATATCAAGGGCTTCCACCACTTCACCGGTATTATTCAGCTCAAAGCGGAAAAGTGCTCCGTCATAACACTTACCGGTATCACAGCCGTAGGAGTTCCAGTTTGACCATCCGACATTGTAGGCAGCATAGGAAATAAAAAGGTATTTCCCGGCGAAGGAGGCACGCTGCCCGACATAACCGGGATAATCTGGAGAACCACCAATTACCGGTGAAGGCTCTCCAGCCAGAGGCTTGAAGGTTATCCCTGCATCATTGCTGATATATACGCTCTGCCCACGGACATTACAACCGGGAGAGCTCTGCTGCCCGCTTGTCGCAACAATAATCCTCTGTGAGGCAGTACCATAAGCTCCACTGGAAGGGTCTATTTCCACAAAAGAGATATTCCTTTCAGATTCCTTTCCGGGATAAGCCACAGTCAGTCTGGTCCAGGTTTTGCAACGGTCAGTGGTTTTCCACAGTCCATCTTCCATGGTTCCCATATACAGAACATTTGGATCATTTGGATCCACTGCCAGCCTTTCCCCTGTAGAACGACCCGGCGCATTCCCGTGTATGGCTGCAGTATTCCCTTTTTCATCAATTGTAGGAGGATCCAAGTACACCCAATGGACACCATAATCATCTGAAAAAGCAATCTTGTGTATAGGGCTAAGTCCTTCCATTGCATAGATATAGCTGGGATTCTGCCTGTCTAGGGCCAGAGCCAATGGGTACGTTTCAAAAACACCGGGGTCAGTGGCATGGTCAATCAGTGAAATCCAACTATCTTTATTAAAATCGTACCTGTAGATACCTCCGATATCCGTTCTGCAGTACAAAATGTCCCGAGTAGCCGGATGAAAGACAAAGCCTGTAACAAAGCCTCCTCCCGGGACAGAAATGGGTTTATAGATATATTTTTCGCTTTCCTTATGCATAATAACCTCCAAACTAAATTAGTATATGGGAATTTCTTTTTCCGCCCGTACAAAAAGCGGAATTACATTCAACGGCGCCTCTACCGTTACTATCTGTCCGCCCTTTAGTACCTCACCTGTTTTTGCGTTCTTCCAGAGGTGGCTTTTCGGCAGGTACACTTTGCGATTCCGCATACCCGGCTCAAATACAGGCGCTACCAAAATATCAGCACCAAACATGTACTGTGAGTCTGCCTCCCAACAAAGGACATCCTCAGGAAACTCATAGAACATGGTACGCATCACGGGTGTCCCCTTTTCATGAGCCTCCATCATGCAGTCCCTTATATAGGGACGAAGTCGCTCACGCATAAATATGTAATTTTTCATTATTTCATAATTTTCTTCACCAAAGCTCCAGATTTCATTGTTACTTCCAGTGAACATCTGAGTAATGCCGTCAATCACCGTCTGTTCAGGCTGAATATGGGGTACTCTCTCACCATGGAGGCGGAATACGGGAAAAAATACGCCAAAAGCAAACCAGCGCAGCAGCAGCTCACGGAAGTTTTCATCATCTACAAACCCTCCTAGAAAACCACCGATATCAGTAGTCCACCAGGGTATTCCTGCAATTCCCATATTAAGACCGATTTGCAGTTGTTCCCTCATGGCTCTGAAAGTGGAGGATACGTCTCCCGACCAGATCAGTGCACCATATCTCTGGATACCAGCCCATGCAGAACGTACAAGGTTGCAGATGTTTTCCTGACCTTCTGCAGCCATTCCGTCATAAAAGCCCCTGGCATACATTAATGGATATATATTTGAGCATTGCAATGCAATTCCCTGATAATAACGATAGAGGTCAAAATCATAAGGCCCATATTCCGGCTCAGCTTCATCCAGCCAGAAGATTCTGACACCCTTATCATAATAGTTCTTTTTGCATTCCTGCCATACATAATCTCTTGCTCCGGGATGGGTTGCATCAAAAAATACCGTTTCCCCCATCCAGTTCATATTGATATTCATTCCTCGATCCGCTGAGATTAGATACCCTTGTTCAGACATCTTAGCGTAATTCTCCGAGCGGCTGTCAATGGTGGGCCACACTGATACCATCAGCTCTACACCTAGATCCTTAAGCTCTGCAATCATAGCCTCCGGATCAGGCCAGTCCCTCGGCTCGAATTTGAAATCTCCCTGCTTAGTCCAGTGGAAGAAATCAATCACAATAACGTCCAACGGAATTCCCCGACGCTTGTACTCCCTTGCAACTGAAAGCAACTCCTCCTGTGTACGGTACCTAAGCTTACACTGCCAGAAGCCCATTCCATATTCAGGCATCATTGGGGCTTTCCCAACAGCATTTGCATATTGTTCAACAATCTGCGCAGGAGTCTTTGCTGTGGTAATAAAATAATCCAGCTTCTTAGTACTTCTTGCAAACCACTCTGTACGGTTGGTACCAAAGGTAACCGTACCGATAGCCGGATTATTCCACAGCAACCCATAGCCGCGGTTTGACAGCATAAACGGCACGCTGGCCTGACAATTACGGTGTGCCAGTTCCAGAACGGCTCCCTTTTTATTCAGAACCTTTTCCTGGTATTGTCCCAATCCAAATATCTTCTCATCCTCATATGCTTCAAAACGAAGGGTCAGCGAATAGTCGCTCGTACCGGTCAGAGGCTTCATTTCACGCCCCTCCACACGAAGCGGCACGCAATACCGGTCAATCCGGTTCCGGTCCCTCCAGTATTCTTCCGTAAGTATTTTACCGTCGTTGTTTTTAAATGTAAGCCAGCCTTCTGCATTAATGAAGGCAATGATTTCACCGTTTTGTATGGAGGCTGTCTGGCTCAGTTGCGCGCGCTGTGCCTTCTTCTCATCACTGATCCATGGCTCAATCAGCTCCACATCCTCAATCACAATCTTTGCTTCTTCTAACGAAGGTAGTTCCGCTAACGCCCAGTCATTGGCATCCATTACTGCTTCTTTTGTCATCCTGACACGCAGAGAATTAGCACCCCACGGTTCGATCCAAATCACTTCAGCGCCCGATTTTCCAATTAGGCGATTCCCACTCTGAGTAAATTTCATATTTCTCCCTCTGAAAAAATAATGTTATTGCAATATATACAATCCCCAAAAAATCGTTTACAATATAACTAATCCCATAATTGTATTATATTCATTCTTTTTGCGGGATTCTTGAAGTAAATTGCCGTTTATTAACACAATATTGCCAATATAAAGGAAAAGGCGGCAGTATGAAAACAAAAATACATCTGAGAGAGAAGACAGTTCACGGAACAGCACTCATTCCTGCTGCCATCCATCATTTAAGCTATCCAGAAGGGATAGATAATTTCTTTTATCTGCATTGGCATGATGAATTTGAATTTATTGCCGTTTTGGAAGGCGCAATTATATATACTATCGGGGATCAGGAGTACCACATCAAGTCAGGAGAAGGGCTTTTTGTCAATTCCAACCTGCTCCATGCCGCACGATCACAGGCAGGCATGCCCTGTGAAGCTTGTGTCGTGCTGTTTCACCCCAATTTGTTTGGCAGTAATAAGCAGGGCTCAACATATTCAAAATTCGTATATCCAATTCTAAATGGAGAAATGGAATTCGAGAATCGATTTAATTGCACGAAAGCGTGGCAGCAGACGGTACTGGATCGTTTGAAGGAAACTGATGCTCTGAGAAATGAAGACCTTTCGAATAATGAACTACTCTTGAAGAGCAAGCTGTTTGAAATCTGGCATTTGTGCTGTTCAAATTCAGTTATTGTATCTGATAAAAGGGAGGAAAAGAAGAATTACAAGCTGGAGCGGATGCAACCAGTTCTTGATTTTATCCATGCAAATTATAAGGAAGAACTGTCGTTAATCTCCTTGGCCAAAATTCTTCCCATGAGTAAAGGGCAATTCTGCCGCACGTTCAAGGAAGTAATGAATATGTCTCCCATTTCCTATGTGATCAGATACAGGATTTTACAAGCCTGCTCTTTGCTTTTGGAAACCGACTGGAAAATAGCCGATATTGCCAGAGATACCGGCTTCAACAATATAAGTTATTTTAACCGCGAGTTCATTAAGGCCGTAGGGTGTTCACCGCGTAAATACAAAGCTTCGTTGAATTTCCCACATTCATCAGATACAGAATTACTGCTTAAATTAAAATAAACACTATATTCTTCGTTTTCCACAAGATACAGAGGAGGCATTACTTTTTATGTTCAAGTACCACAACGTCCCTGGCTGAAAGGTCTATTTTATCCTTAATAGTTTGCCCGGTTAACAGATTAACAAATGAACCTTCTCCTAACTCAACTACTATCTCTGTTTCATTATGATTTAAAATAAAAGTGAATTGTCTATCCCCTTTGATGCGTCGCGTTATCTCTACCCCTTTACAAGCCGATAGTACTGCTTCTATTCCCTTTTCTCTGCAAACTGTCAAAAGGAAATCCTTAACAAAAGTCTCTTCAGGGTCGGTTGCAATATAATAAGTTTTTCCATTGCCATACTCATTCACTGTAATGGCAGGCATACCTTTATAGAAATCCGTGCCATAGCTCGCAAGGCTTTTCGCTCCCTTAAGGTGCAATAAGTCACATAACATGCCGCAATGGTATGTACCTTCAACACTACCAAATGTTTCCTCCATTACAATGCTGTTCTGCATGTCTGGTAGAAGCGCATCAATTTCTTCAACCCATATGCCCAAAAGCTTACTTAATTCTCCAGGATATCCTCCCAATGTGACAATGTCGTTTTCATTTACAATTCCACTGAAGAACGTTGTAATAAAGGTTCCACCCTTTTGCACAAAATCCTCCAACCGTACTGTCATACCAGACTTAACCATATACAGCACCGGGGCAATTACAATATCGTAGCCTGAGAAATCACCTTCCGGATGTATTATATCTACAGGGATATTAGCTTCATAGAAAGTTCTGTAGTATTTCTCTATTTGTTTTTCATATTTTAATTGAATGGTCGGCCCGCTGGAAAGCTCAATTGCCCACCAATTTTCCCAATCAAATATAATGGCAACTTTTGCCTGAAATCTGGAACCGATCAGCACATCACCAAGTTTTTCTAATTCAGCTCCCAAATCGGCACACTCTCTAAACACCCTGGTATTTTCATGTCCTGCATGCTCAATGACAGCACCATGGTATTTTTCACAGGCACCAATTGAACGTCGGAGCTGAAAAAACATTACTGCATCCGCTCCATGTGCCACAGCCTGATAACTCCACAGCCTCATAACTCCTGGTCTTTTCAGACTATTGTAGGGTTGCCAGTTCTGCTGACTGGGGGTCTGCTCCATTAGCATGAAAGGCTTACCATATTTTAATCCTCTCATCAAGTCATGACGCATGGCTACATTACCTGGATGCGCATCTAATGAAGGATAATTATCCCATGAAACAATGTCCATGTGTTCCGCCCATCGGAAATAATCCAAGGGCTTAAAAGTTCCCATGAGATTAGTTGTAATAGGAATGTTGGGACTAAACTTGCGGATGGCATCATATTCTCCACAATAACACCCAAGGCTTGATTCCGACATAAAGCGGTTATAATCAATGGCAATTCCCTGAAAATTTGTTCTCTCACCTTCAGTCGATTGCCACATTTCATTTAGACCAGAAGGTACCTCTACTTCTTCCCAATCATATACAGTATGACCCCAAAAGCTCATGTTCCATACTGAATTGAGTTTCTCAATAGTTTTATAACGTTTTTTCAGCCATTTACGGAATTCGGCTGCACAGGTATCACAATAGCAGTAACGACCATACTCATTCCCTATATGCCAAACTGTTAAAGCCGGATGCTGCGCATACCTTTCAGCCAATTTTTCTGCAAGAGCCTTAGACATCTGACGGTAATTACTATTGTTGGGGCAGAAGTTAACACGTCCTCCATGTTTACATCTTCTTCCATTAAAATCTACTGGCAACATATCAGGATATTTTTTAGACATCCAAGCCGGCTGGGCAGCGGTAGAAGTGGCCAAACACACTGCAAGTCCGTTTTCCATAGCCATATCCATCACCTTATCAAGCCAGGAAAAATCGTACCGTTCCTCTGCCGGCTGCAGCTTGGCCCAGCTGAAAACAGGAACCGTAATGATGTTGATACCTGCCAGCTTAAACATTCTCATGTCTTCTTTCCATATCTCTTCCGGCCATTGATCCGGATTATAGTCCCCACCGTAATACATCTTGGGAAAATTAGTATTTACCATTATTAGTACTCCTTTCAAAGAAAATTACTGTTAAATGTTGGCGAAACAAAAAAACTAAAGTCGAAGTTTTTCGAGTTAAATTGATATTTATCCATCAAATACGGTCCACAGCTGTTAGAACCAATTCCCGCCTGTTTGTAATCTATACAAAGAATTGTATAGCCTGATTTCTTAAGCTCATAATTATGTGCCTTTTTTGCCAATTCTTCCTGTGAGTATTCAGATGCATTGAAGCAAAAATCTTCTTCTGATTGGACTATAACAGATATACTATCATTTGAAATTTTGATATATTCACATCCGAAATGAGAAGAATTTTCCTGCGGTTTTATATAATCCTCATGCATCTCCCATATTCTGTTAGTAAAAATTCCTTTGTAGGAAGCCTGATGCTTATCTATATAACTTTCAGAGCTTCCATACCCGTAATATTCAACATTTGAATAGCTGTTATCCATAAACAATCGTAATCCGAAGCGAGGCAAATACGGACGTTTATCGGCTATCTTTACATTACCTGCAATTTTTATTTCACCGCTATTATAAACGGTAATTTTATTTGTAATATTAAAGGTGTTGTGATATGCATACCAGCCTAATGCCAAATGAGTGGTTATCTCCACACACTGTTCATTTTTTACAGCATTTATTGAATAGATCTTTGTTATCAGTTCATTAAAATGAAACTTATACCAGTCATTTTTGACAGCAGAGTCGTTGTCTGTCGGAGCGCGAAAAGCATTAAATTCCATAGCTTTTTCTATTAACTTTATTTCATTAAACTTCATCTGATCAAACAATCCTGTTCGCTTGTCAAAAGTGTATATAAAATTACTTCCTATTATATCAATTGAGTTTTTATATTCTTTAAAGTTTACTTCATTTTTTGATTTTGTTGGAGTAAGCCTTCTCTCGGTTTTAGCTATCAAAAATTGTTCAAAGCCAACTTCAGAGCCGCTAACTGCCCATGCCGAATCATTTTTCTGAGTGAAAACAAATCGGGCATATAAGCTCTCTCCTGTTAAGCCGGCTAATTCAGGAATTGTTACTACTTTCTTTGCCTTTGCAGGTAAAGAAATATCTAACTTATCCGAAATAATAGCATATCCTTTTTCAGTTACTTCATATCTGCATTCAAGTTTATCTGACATCTGGGTAAAATCGTAGGTATTAATAAACTCATACACGCCTTTGTCAATATAAATCGGGTTTATTCGGATCGGACGATAAACATTCTTTACTTCCGCCAGACCTGTGTGAGGTGTTCTGTCAGGGTAAACCAATCCGTCAATACAAAAATTCCCATCATGTATTGGCTCGTTATGATCCCCGCCGTATGCATACATGGTTTTACCATTCAACGCTTTTCCTGTCTCAACTCCATGGTCGCACCACTCCCAGACAAAGCCGCCACAAAGCCTGTCGCTTGAATAAAATAGCGGCCAGTAGTCTTCCAAATCTCCTGGGCTGTTCCCCATTGAATGGCAGTATTCACACAATACCAGAGGCCTTTGTTCATTTGTATCAGTAAGGAAATTTCTAGTTATCCAATCAGTTGAGGCATACATCATTGAAACAACATCCAAGACCTCCTCATTACTTATTGCTTTTTCTGCTCCCTCTAATTCGTGCATACTTTGATAATGAACAAGTCTTGTTGCGTCAACAGTTTTTATATATCTCGCTGCTTTTTCAAAGGCTTTACTGTACCCGGCTTCATTACCTATTGACCAGAATATAACTGAAGGTCTGTTTATATCCCGTGCAACCATCATGTCAATTCTATCCAATATTGCTTTTTCATATTCGGGAATATTGGCAACTAATGCTATACCTGAATAGTCAAAATTGTTATCGGTAGTATGTGAAGCCTCAACACTCCCGTGGGATTCAACATCCGCCTCATCTATCACGTAGAAGCCCAACTCATCACAAAGCTGTAAAAAAATTGGTGCATTGGGATAGTGAGAAGTCCTTACAGCATTAATATTATGTTGTTTCATCAGATACAAATCCTTCAACATTTGTTCTTTTGAAATGCACGCTCCGGTTACCGGGTCGCTGTCATGCCGGTTTACACCCTTAAGCTTAACCGCTGCTCCATTGACAAGTACACAGCCGTTTTTTACCAGTATCTCGCGGATTCCTATTTTTTCACCTATTGCCTCATATTCAGTTACAAGCATCAAACTGTACAAATATGGGTTTTCGGCATTCCAAAGAACAGGTGATTCTATTTCAAAAGATGCTTTTCCGTCTTTTACGGTCACTTCTGAAAGCATATTTCCGGCTTCATCAAATAGCCTTGCTGAAACCGATGTGTCTGCCTTCACGGTCAGCTCAATATCTGCTTTTCTATAGTTTTGGCTCAAATTTGTTATTACACAGTAGTTCCGGATTCGTTTTGAAGGTCTTGAAAGCAAGTAAACATCTCTTATTATTCCTGACATTCTCCATTTATCCTGACATTCCAGGTATGTACCGTCACACCATTTCAGAACTATTACAGTTATGCAGTTCTCCCCGTTAACAAGATACTCTGTTATATTAAATTCACTTGTCATGTGAGTAACCTGGCTATAGCCTACAAATTGATTATTTATGTAAAGATAAAAGCAGCTGTCAACACCTTCGAAATTTAAAAACCTTTCAAAACCGTCAGATATGTCTGCACTAAACTTCCTATGATAGACCCCGGCTGGATTTTGATCCGGAACAAATGGGGGGTTATAGGGAATAGGATAACGTATATTCACATACATGGGTTTGTCATACCCATGTAACTGCCAGTTTGACGGAACAGGAATTGTATCTAAAAAGCCTGTCTCAAAGAAATTATCTTCTATGTCCGAAAAACTACTATAATACTGAAAATCCCAATCACCATTCAATAGGTAAAAACGATCTGAGTTTTCTCTAGTTAGAAAAGGATCTGTATTGTTGGAAAATGGTATAAAATAATTCCTGTTTGGCTCTGTGTTTATATGTATTTCTTGTGGATTTTCATGAAATATGGGATTACATCGCATATAGTAGCCTCCGTAATTTATATAATAATATTAATTTTGAATTAAAGCAAATATCCGCCGTATGGCTTACACCTTTAAACTCCAATCTCAGACTACCATCATTATAAGCTGTTATTTTTGTTCTGTACACCGCGCAGCCCCTATACGTCAGAAAATCAGAATGCTGTTCCCAACAACCAGGTACAGGCACGAAATAATTATATTCTTTTGGAATAGACTCTCCTAACTTTACAGGCATAAAATCCCATAGTCCTTCTAGTTCATGCTGCCTTCTTATTTTATGTGTCTGGAATAACCTCATCATGCATTTCTCCTTGCAATAACTCTTATTTATTATTGCGGTATACTTGGTAGAATTATCCTAAACAAATATCAAGGAATTTATTAGGTATTGTGGCGTGTTTAAAGAAATGACCTATTTTAATATTTCCATTTCAAAAGGTTTAAGCATAAAGCAGGTTCCTTCCATACCATTGTTAACTATGCTTCTGTAGGTTTTTTTCGCCTCAAATTTCTGTATGTTTTCTGAATTATTAAATACAAAGAGATAGCTTTCCCTTTCATTTTCTCTTATAGATAGTTCAATGCCGTCAGGAAGATTATCGTAATATTCAATTCCGTTTTCCTTTAAAATTTCTGAAATTAGCTTGTAGTAATATGCCTTTTTGAATACTGTTCCTACATAATAAACCTTACCTTCTTTGTAATTATTTACAGTGACAGCAGGCTTCCCTTCATAATAATCGTCATTATACACAGCTAACGCCTTCGCAGTGGTAGTTTCGATAATATCACACCATTGTTCACAGTCATAAATTTTACCGTCATCGTGTCTCACAGTATGATTGTCAGTCCCGATAGGATCATATTCAGACACAACAATGCCCGCACATTCCTTAAAAACTGTCGGTAATTGGTCCATTATGCAAGTATTGTTCACATCTTTGACGCCAGACCTGTTAGTTAAAATAAGGGTTCCGCCATTTGCAGCAAATTTATAAAGGTTTATGGTGACCTGCTCATTAGTAATATACATTGTAGGTGCAACCACTATATTATATTCATCAAGGCTGGAGCTCCAGTTTATAATATCTGTACCCACACCAAACCTTGTAAAAGCATCATGATAAGACTTAAGCTGTCCGTAATAATGCATTCCTTCTGCTTGCGGCTGAATTTTAAAAGCATATTCCTGCTCGGAAGAATATAGAATAGCAACTTTGTTTTTTATTGTTGTATCATTAACGCGCTTTAGGTGATTATTAACAATATGGCATAAGCTTTCAAATTCGTGAAAGCGTCTGCCGGGTACATTACTATGATCAATTAAACCATGCCAGAACATTTCGGCACCTTTGACCGCACTTCTCCATCTAAAATGTATGACTGTATCGGCTCCCCTGGCTATAGCCTGCAACGCATACCCTTTTATCATACCAGGTCTGGGTGCCCTTTGCATAGGTGTCCAACCGCCGAGTAAGCCGCTTAACTGCTCCATTATCCAGAAGTTCTTTTGTTTAATTCCACGCATTAAATCCAAATGGAAAGAATGTGAGTATAGCTTCTCGCCATTACTAGGTAGCTTCGCTGCAGGATAATTGTCATAGGAAACAAAGTCAAGATTTTCAAAAGCATCATAAAAGTCCGGCATATTTTCACAGAGCCAGGTATTTATAGTGATTTGTGTATTTGGACAGTTTTTACGTATCAAATTCATTTGAAATTCTACAAATTGAGCCATGGAATAAGATGTAAAACGGTTATAGTCAAGCAATAATGAGGGGTTTAGCCATTTAGAACCTCCATAAGGTGGATTCACCTGTTCCCAACTACTGTATTCTCCACTCCAAACAGAATTTCCATATGCTGTATTTATCTTGTCTATTGTACTATACTTTTCTTTCAGCCATGCTCTGAATTTGGGACTACAATATTCACAGCAGCAATGTGCGGCATCAAGCTCATTGTCAATCTGCCAGCCAACTACAGCGGGATTACCAGCATAACGTTTTGTCATTATATCAATAATCCTTTCAGAATACTTAAGCATGGAAGGACTGTTATAGCAGCGGTGTCCGCGAATTCCCAAATTGATTTTATTCCTATCCGTTCCTACTTGTATTGCATCAGGATACTTCTCGTAAAGCCATAAAGGCGGACAGTTTGTAGGTGTACAAAGAAATATTTCAATATCTCTTTTTGCAAAAATCTCAATCGCTTCATCCAGCCAGGCAAATTCAAATACTCCCTCCCGGGGCTCTATACGGCACCAGGCGAACTCTGCCATCCTTACAATTTTAACCCCTGACTTTTGCATAAGATCAGCATCTGCTTCCCATATGCTTCTATCCCACTGTTCCGGATAATATACAACTCCGATTTTCATATATTATAACCTCCGTAAATTACCATTCAGAATAATACTGTCACCGGGTGTCACGTCTATTTCAAATGAATTGCTACCGTATCTGACAATATGTTTATCAGCTGCATCAGGCTTTATAGATAATTTGGACTCAGTAAAAATGTCTGGCACCGAATGGATATCCTGATGCCAGACATTTTTTACACATTACAGCTTAACTTATTTGTTCCACATAGCCATTCTGTCTTTTATAGCCTGTGTAAACTGTTTCTCGATTTCCCTCACACCGGCAGCTTCCATAGCTTTGACAAATTCATCAAATACTTTGTCAAAGTCCTCAGCTTTACCCATTATCAATTTCGCACAGTACTTTTTGGAAAGTTCTATACACTTATTGTTTATTGCGGCATAGTCACCAGTCATACCACCCTCATATTTAAAGGCAGCTCCGTATGGTGCTACTTTGAACTCATCCTCTTTGGGGAATAAATCCCCCCACAGCTTTACTCCATACCCGGCAAGCACTTCTTTTTCTACCTGTGTATAATTACTTATAATTGCATCCTTATCAATTATGTCCGGAGTAACAGGGTTTCCTGTTGCATCCAAGTATGTGTTTCCATATCTTGGCCATGGGTATTGATATAAACCTATACCGGTCTTTTTTGCAAAGTCTTTGTCATTCTGCTTCTGCTTCAGAGTTTCAGGAAGGATTACACGTTTTTGGTTTTCATCATATTTCCAATGAACGTCCTCAACTCCCCAAGCATTCAATACATTTGCTTCTTCACCGGCCATCCAGTTAAAGAACTGCATTGCCCTTACCTTGTCTTTACACTCGGTAGTTATTGCCATTCCTGAGCCAAATCCGATATATCCCCTATCCACGTAATTAGGATTTTTTATATTTTCATTCATAGTAATTGGATAAAAGCCATACGCCCTGTCTTCCATTCCAGCACCGCGCAACGCTGCATGAACTCCATTAAAATCCCACGATGCTCCGTCTATAGTCGCTATAACCCTACCGCTTGAAAGCTTTGCATTAAACTGATCATTTGACTCGGTGAAGCTTTCCTTATCAATAAGTTTTTGATTCCACAATCCATTCAGCCATCTAAGGAATTCCTTATCGCCATCTGTTATGATATGGCGTTTTGCTTCAAGTGTATCCTGGTCAATAATCCACTCATCATCAAAACCTCCGTTAACATTGTTGGCAGGATTTCCGATTGAGAAAAAGTATCCCCAGTCATACCCATTAAGAAGTAGAGGAATGGTGGGCTGTTCTTTTCCATCCGGTCCCTTGAACGTAGGATGTTTTGCGTAGTAGTTCTTTATAATATTTTCAAAATCTTGAATCGTTCTTAGCTTCGGGTAACCCTCTTCCTTTACAACCGCATGTTGTACACTGAAGCCGCCGATAGCGTCACCTTTTCCGTCTCCTACCGGTTGATCTCCTAAACAGTACATATATGGTATCTCAGGACTCCACTTAAGTCTTTCTAAATAATCCCCATATAATTTTTTGATATTAGGTCCATATTGGTCAATGAGGTCATCCAGCTTTTCTACTTGGTTGACATCCATTAATAGTTTGAGGTCTGTACCTGCGAAAATAATATCAGGTAGATCTCCACTGGCTACCATAAGAGAAATTCTCTGTTTTCCGTCTCCTACAGACTTTTCAATATCCAGAGTGACTCCTGTTAGCTCAGTAATTTTCTTTTCTACCGGAGTGGTCCACTCATTAGAATTGTTTGTTCCCATGTATGCTTTAAACGTAATGGGATCCTTTGGCATTTCATTTGCTGTTGTACTTGCTACTGTGTTTGATGAATTTTCTGCAGCTGTGGGATCAGCTTTTTGATTATTACTTGAACCACAACCTGTAAGCAAAGCGGTGGTCAGTATTACGGCAACTAGACTACTGAAAACTTTTTTCATTGCTTTTCCTCCTCATATTCTTAACTTTATTTATAATAACGGTTGCCCATTATTACCTGCATTAACTTTTTACTGCCCCAAGCGTCATACCTTTAACAAAATATTTCTGTACAGCTGGATAGACTAATAGGATTGGTAATGTTACTAGAACAGTCATCGCCATCTGGACCGATTTAGGACTTATTTTTATATGCTGTTTGCTTGGATCGACCAACAAGTAAGGGTTAGCCTCATTACCTGATAACATTGCCGTGTTCTGGAGTATCCCCTGTAGCTCAAACTGGAGCGTTGAAAGATTTCTATCGCCGTTACAATACAGGTAAGTATCAAACCATGAATTCCAATGACCTACCGCGGTGAACAACGCGATTACAGACAACACCGGAGTGCACAGTGGCAATACGATCCGGAAGAAAAGTAGAAGATCATTTGCCCCATCAATTGTGGCTGATTCCTCAAGTTCATGCGGAAGCCCGTCTATATATGAACGTATTACAATAACATTGAAAACACCGATCAATCCCGGAATAATGTAAACATTGAAATTGTGAAATAGTCCAAGTGCTCTTATCAACATATAGCTGGGAATCAGACCACCCCCAACATACATGGTGATAATAAAGATGGTTGTTATAAACTTTCTGGCAAAATAATCCTTTCTGCTAATCGTATATGCCAGCATTGCGGTACAAGTAAGCGAAGTGGCTGTACCTATAACCGTACGAAGCACCGAAACTACCGAAGCCATCCCCAGATTCTTATTTGACAGAATCTCCTTATAGCTTGCAAGAGTAAACATTCTAGGATATATAGTAATACCCCCTCTGACGGTATCGATAGTATCGTTAAGCGATATTGCAAGTACATTCAAAAAAGGATATAGCGTTATTATTGCAAGGATAATCATACCCGCGTAATTAAACACATCGAATAAATTACTTTTTTTAATTTTCAAATTTTTCACCTCCATTTAAACTATCCTATATTCGGATATTTTTCCACTTAGTATGTTAGCTCCGAAAACAAGAATGACGCTAACCACAGATTTGGCCATGCCTACAGCTGTACCGAATGCAAATCTGCCTGAATTGATGCCTGCATTTAGAACATAAAGATCCAGAGTATCTGACACATCGCGCACCAGATCATTTCTCATAAGAAGTTGAGCTTCAAAGCCTGTGTTTAGGATGCCTCCCAAACTCATGATCATCATAACAGTAACTGTGGGCATAATACCCGGTAATGTAATATGCCACATCCTTTTAAAACGTCCGGCTCCATCCATAGTAGCTGCCTCATAATGCTCTTGTGGAATTCCGGATATGGCAGCAAAAAATATAATGGAACTCCATCCTATTTCTTTCCACAGACCAATTGTAGTTAAGTTAATCCAAAAAAGTTCAGGTTTGGCTAAAAGCAGTACTGGCTCGTTTACAATCCCCAAATTGACTAGTATAAAATTAATCGGACCATCAAGAGACAGCATCTCTTTTGCAATACCTGCGACAACAACCCAGGAAACAAAGTGCGGCAAATATGAAATCGTTTGTATCGACCTTCTAAACCTTTCATTCATGATTTCATTTAAAAGTAATGCCAATATAACAGGAAAAGTGAATCCCACAACGAAACTTAGAGAACTCATTACCAGCGTATTTCTTAACGAATTGTAAAAATCTGGATCTTTGAACATTATGATGAAGTATTTTAACCCTATCCATTCCTGTTCCTGAAAAGGTAATCCGGGCTTGTAGTCCTGGAAAGCCATTGTCCAGCCCCATAAAGGAATATAACTGAAAATTATCAGCCATATAACAAACGGAAATGACATCAACACAAGATATTTCTGCTTTATAGCAAGTTTTAACCATTTGCTAATACGCGAATTGGATTTTCCAACTCTTGCTGTAGCAAATTCAGAATTTAGCATCGCATAATTCCTCCCAAATAATGTGTGAAGTTAGTACATGATTATACTAACACGCGATTTTGTATAAAAATACCGGAAGAATCCAAGTAGTTAATACTGTAAAAATCCGATATTACTTCTTATAGAAAAAGTTCAAATGCTGACCTAAGTATAGGCCTACACTTGAACTTTTAGTAGCAAATCCATATTATTTACAGTATAGCTTTCCGATTATCATTAGCGGATCTCTTTATAATCGGATGGAGGAACCCCTGTATAAACTTTAAATTTCTTATAAAAGTAATTAATGTCTTTGAATCCCGTTTTTTGTGCAACCTGATATACTTTGAATCCCTCCGTCAGAAATTGCTTAGCTTTTTCAAATCGGATAGAGTCCAGGTAGGTATTAAAGTGTTTTCCTGTTCTTAGTTTTATTTTCTTCCCGAGATAATCACTGTTGTAATAAAATAAAGCAGCCATTGTCTCAAGTTTTAAATCCTCATTGTAATTCCGCTCCATATATTCAAGAATCTTAGCAATCGGATCCTCCGGCCTCTCTGCTTTAAGTTCGTCCGATATTACTGTAAAAATATACTTCATATACCCGTGTAATTCTTGTAAACTGGACTTGTTGCATATTTCAGCAAGAATTTCCTGCCTTATACTAAGTTTGTCCTTCTTATCAGAGTTTACTGAAGCCAGCTTGTTTAAAGTAGCTGAGTAGATATTGGAATAATTTATTTTAATAATGCCCTCATTGTACTCTTCTGATTGAAATTTCTGAAATAGGCCCTCCAGTATATTATTAATTTGTTCCATATTTTCTGTATCTACAGCTTTACAAAGACTTTCTACAATATGCTCAAGTGCATACTTAGAGTAAGTATTTACGCATTTATGCATTTGATTTGTATCTTCTATTACATCACTGATAACACGTTTATAACTCAGTGTAAATTTGCGGTTTGACAATCTACAGGCATGTTGATAAGAAGATGAAATATCTGTTAGTTTTTCTACTGAACTACCCAATAAAACCGTAATATAAGTCTTGAATAGCTCGTTTATTTTAACAGGAAGATCATGAAGAATCCTTAAGTCTGCTGTCAGCTTCAAATTATCAATAAGTATCCCGATGTAATTTTCGATATCAAATACATACCCCAGCCTGTTCTCCGAAATAAGCTTATCAATGTGCTTTTTTACACTCATTTTTACTGTCACTATTTCCATTTGATCGCCTTCAACTTCTATTAACGCCACCCGGTAACCGCTCCATGGAAAATCAAAACCATATAGTGAGCAATATTTTCCAAGCATTTTAATATCTATCTGGTTAAGTATAATACTCTGAAGTATTTTTTCCTTTGAAAAATAGATACTCATATCTATATTCTGCTTTGCCTGCCTTTTGCTTAGTATCTTGTCATGTACCTTGCAAATTTTCTCAATAAGTACAGGTTGCTCAATTGGTTTGACAATATATGAATCAATATCAAGCTCTATAGCTGTCTGTGCATATTTGAAGTCTGAATATGCAGATAGGACTATGAATTCACATGCACAGTTATCTCTGCGCAGCTCCTTTATCATTTCTAGGCCATCCATCATTGGCATTTTAATATCCACAATTACAAGATCAGGTTTCAATTCCTGTATTTGGGCTAACCCTCTCACCCCATTGCTGGCTTCGCCACAAATGTAGAATCCATACTTGTTCCAATCAATGATCCTTTTTAAACCTTCCCGTATATAGTCCTCATCATCAATGATCATAACATTAAGCATAAATTCATTCCTTTCCCGGCAGAGTAATCTCCACTTTAGTCCCATCTCCAGACTTACTATTAATAGTCAATCCGTATTCATCTCCGTAAAAGAGTTTTATCCGCTGATATACATTTCTAAGTCCAATGTGCTTTTCAATGGAATCCTCAACTTCATCTAGGCTGTTAATGATACACTTAAGACGTTCCTCATCCATTCCACTGCCATTGTCTTCAATAGTGATTATCACTAATCCACATTTTCCTTCTGCAGAAAGGGAAATACTGCCCCCCTCTTCTACAAATTTCAGCCCGTGGACTACAGCATTCTCTATAACCGGTTGAATAATAAGCGGAAGCAACTTATAATCCGAGAGTTCATTGCTGTAATCAAGGCTATAGTTAAACCAGTTTCTAAATCTAAACTTTTGTATTTCGAGGTAACTTTTCACCAAATCAATTTCATCGCTGAACAATACCAGCTCATTGCCTACTTCAAGATTTTTCCTCATTATCTTACCTAATAACATTATTACATCGGCAACCTCTATATCACCATTGCAATATGCTCTCATGCGTATAGCTTCCAGTGCGTTAAAAAGGAAATGAGGGTTAATCTGGCTGGCAAGCATTTTCAGTTTGATTTCCCGCTGCCGGACAGCCAGCTGATTCTTTTGCAGGTTCACCTCATATACTTCATGCACCAAATCCTTAATACTCTTTACCATCACTCCCAGGTCCTTGGATAGCTGTCCAATTTCATCTTCTCCTTCTAATGTTGGTGTAAAATTGAAATTACCAAGAGCTACAGTATGCATATCATCACTCATAATATTCACACGTTTACTGATAACACTTGAGAAAAATGAAAACAAGGCTGCCGCCAATACCAGGCTAATCATCATCATTATAAATCCAAGCTTAAAAGTACTATTTACTTTATCAGTTATAGTACTGACAGGTACTATAGAAATTATTCTAAACCCTTTGTTGTTTACACTTGGTGAATACGTTTTAACTACAGCTTTAGAACTTTTATCCCCAAAATCTATATTGTGAGTACCCTGAGATAAAGCTGTGTACTCATCACCACTAAACTTTTTCCCTATCAATTCAGTATTTTTTGCTGCCAGTACAATTCCATTATCATTTAAAATGATTGTTTCATAGGGTTCATCGTTTACTATAGATTTTAAGTAGTTTTGATGTATACTGATCACTATTATACCAAGAGGCTTCAATCCAATATGGCCTTTCAGAACAGCTGTCAGTGATAGAAGGTTATAATCCTTTAAAGAACTGTAAACCATCTGCCAACAAATTCCACCGTTTAAAGATCTTGCGCGCTTAAACCAGGCAGCTTCGTATTCTTTATCCTCAACTATAACAAACTGATCGCTGTTCAGCAAAGATTTATTAAAGGTGTACAGCTTTATATCCTGTATTTCCATGATATGACTGCTTGTAGCATTAATTATTCCTGAGTAACTTGTATAAGCATCTACTACCTCAACCTCTGAATAATATTGTTTCAGTACAAGGTTCTCAAGGTTGGAATCCTGACTGAATTGAAAATACAAGTCCTGTGTCAGCTTTAATACCCCATAAAGCCTTGCATAAACTCTATCAACACTATTGTTTGCCTCATACATTGCCCTGTCAGTAACCATTTTTTGCATACTATAAGTTAGTACAAGCCCAATGAGAAGGACGGGTAACAATACTACCAGAATATAGGAAAATATTAACTTTTTCTTAATATTAAGATTATTTAGCCACTTGAAGAAATAATTTTTTTTCATTTTTTTACCTGATAATAATTATTAAACATGGAAGTATATATACTTTTAAGAAATTTTTTACTCTGGTTCATTTCTATTATACTGATACTAAAACTAAAATACAATAAAAAATCAAGCTGTTTCATATTTGCCTAAGTTTACGATATTCCTTAGGCGTAACTTTTAACACTTTTCTGAATTGTCTTGTAAAATAGTTGCTATCTGAAAATCCACTTTCATATGCAATGTCCGAAATACTGTATGCGCTATTCTTAAGCAATGAACACGCGTGCTGCAGCCTGAGCTTTAAAATGTAATTCATAGGAGTCATCTTATAATTTTCTTTAAAAACCCTGATAAATTGTCTGATAGAAATACAAGACATATCAGCAAGTTCTTTAAGTTTAACAGGTTCTAAGTAATACTCCTCTATATAAGAGATAGTTTTTGCTATATTAAAAAGCTTTTCCGACTGTTTCTTATTGTCAATGGCATACTCCCTTGACAGGTAAACTACAAGTTCTAAAAACCGAGAGTAAACGATTGTCTGGTATCCTTGATGTTTGTTTTGATACTCGTTAAACATTGATGTTATCAAATTCATAACATATTCAAAGCCAGGCATTGTTAGTTGCAGCATACTTTTAAATGAATTCTCTTTCCTGTAAAATGGTTCCATTACAAAAAGAGCCTGGAACCCCGGAGATGCTTTTAAATCATATCCCATTTTATGTAAATGTTCAGGTTTATACATAATATTACAAATTTTAAGATCGTGAGTATTGCTGAAACCATGAGATGTATTTTCATTAAAGACAAATACATCACCTTTCTTTATTATAAATTGATCTGAGTCTACGATATGCGTTGCCGTACCGTTTAATACTACCACAAGTTCTGAAAAATCATAATGGGAGTGGACAAATAGATCATCAGGATGTTGGCCAAGTTGAATAAAAAAAGGAAAGTCGATATTTTTGTTAAAGTATTCAAAATGCATACTGAACATTGCACTTATACCTCCTACATTTATTATTTCATGGCAATATAATGCTATTTTAGGACAAAAAAGTTAAGGAATCAACCAGATTATTATCTTATTCTTTACGTAATAAGTAAAATAATATCTGAGTAATAATTGTGCTTATATGGAGGCTCATTATGATTAAAAACCCAATATTGCCGGGATTTTATCCTGATCCATCAATTTGCCGTGTTGAAGATGATTTTTATTTGGTGGCATCATCATTCTCTTTTTTCCCTGGTGTACCGATTTTTCACAGTACAGATTTAGTACATTGGGAACAGATAGGACATGTTCTGGACAGGGCTTCACAATTACCCCTGAATCCAAGATATATCTCAGGCGGTATATATGCACCTACCATACGTTACCATAGCGGAACATTTTACATGATTACTACAAATGTCAGCCATGGTGGTAACTTTATAGTAACAGCGCAAAATCCTTCCGGACCGTGGTCAGAACCCTATTGGGTGAAAAACGCAGAAGGAATAGACCCCTCCTTGTTCTGGGATGATGACGGAAGGGCCTTCTATACAGGTACATCGGGATACAATGGCAAAAAATCAATGATCTGGATAAGTGAAATTAATTTAAAGGAATTTAAACTTGTTGGAGAAAAGAATTCTATTTGGGGTGGCGCACTTGAAAACTGTGCTTCACCTGAAGCACCACATTTGTATAAAAAAGACGGCTGGTATTATTTAATGATTGCAGAGGGAGGAACGGAATTCTACCATGCAGTCACCATAGCAAGGAGTAAGAGCATATGGGGACCATATGAGGGATATCCTGGCAATCCGGTACTTACCCATCGACACCTTGGGATGTATTACCCCATTTGTAATGTTGGGCATGCAGACCTTGTAGAACTGAATGACGGAAGCTGGTATATGGTAATGCTGGGTTCTCGTATTTACGGCGGTTATCATAAAAATATGGGCAGAGAAACATTTATTGCTCCTGTTATATGGGAAAATGAATGGCCGGTTGTAAGTCCATGGACAGGAAAAGTAGAATGGACCTATCCTGCACCAAAATTACCTCAGACGGTAGTAGCTCCTGTTTCTGCAAAAGATGATTTTGACAAGGATATCCTGGACTATCAATGGAACTTTTTAGGAACTCCTGTTAACGATGTCTATAAACTTGAGGAAAGCAAATTAAAATTACGGACTATTGATAAATCAGTATGTCCCGAAGAAGGACTCAATACCGGGAGAGCGTTTGCACCAGTGGAGGCTCTAAGCTTTGTTGGAAGACGTCAACAACATATGAGCTATACAGCTAAAGCATGTATGACATTTACACCAGGTTTCGCAAATGAAAGTGCAGGTTTAATTATATTGCAAAACTCATATCATTCTATCAGGGTTGAGATGGCAATGGAAAATTGTACAAGAATTCTTCGTGTTATAAAAGGATATTGTCAGCTTGAATCAAGACTTTGCCATATTTATCCGGATACAAAGGAATACCATGAGGAAATTTGCAATGAGATAAAATGGAGCTCTGAAAGAGTAATCTTTGTTTTGAAGGCGGAGGATCAGTATAATAGCTTTTATGCCATTTGCAGTTCAGGAAAAGAATATGTTATAGCTGAAAAAATAGATGTAAGTTTTCTTGGATCTGAAACCTCAGGTGGATTCATAGGAGCTTACATTGGAATGTTTGCAAGTGGAAACGGCCGTGATACAGGGAATTATGCAGAATTCGACTGGTTTGAGTATGAAGGAATGTAATCCAAAAAAGCATTCAAATTCTATATTAGGAGGGATATTAATATATGGCTAACCCCTATTTGTCAAATTGCGAATATATACCTGATGGTGAGCCGAGAGTTTTTGGGAACAGGGTATATATATATGGTTCACATGACAAGGCAACCTCTGACAGGTTTTGCGATTATAAATTAAAAGTATGGTCGGCAGATGTTAATGACCTTAATAACTGGATATGTCATGGTGATATATTCCATACCAGGGTGGACAGGGATCATGAAAGTGACACCTCCTGGTCAGATAGAGAGCTTTATGCTCCCGATGTAGTCGAGAAGGATGGAAAATATTATCTTTATGCCTACATAGTAGATTCAAAAGGCTGCGTAGCTGTAAGTGACAGACCTGAAGGACCTTTTAAGCTTATATCCCAATATGTAGTCCCGGAGAAGTCCGAGAAAGTTTTGAGAGAAGGAATATTTATAGATCCAGGTGTATTGGTGGATGATGATGGACGTGTATACATATATTGCGGATATTTAAAATCGTATATGGCTGAGATTAATGGCGATAACATGTATGAAATTATGCAGGATTCATATAAGGAGAATGTTTTGCCGGTTGACGGGGAAATCGGATTTTTTGAGGCCTGCTCGCCTCGCAAGATCAGGGATACCTATTACTTGATTTATTCACCCAAAATCGGCAGCAGGCTAGCATATGCTACCGGTAAATCGCCTATAGGTCCCTTTGAATACCGCGGTACCATTATTGACAATGGAGTAGATTATCCCGGTGGGAATAATCATGGGTCTATTTGCCAGATAAATGGGCAATTGTATATTTTCTATCATAGAACTACCAATAACTCTGTAATGTCAAGAAGGGGCTGTGTGGAACGTCTGGAAATGCTGGATGATGGAAGCATTCCACAAGTGGAGATGACTTCCATTGGCTTTGAAGACTCGCTTTCACCCTACCGGTTTACACCAGCAGACACGGCTTGTGTACTAAAAGGCGGATGTTTCATAACAGAGAGAAATGTTTTTGAAAGGCCGGTTATAAATATAACTGACGGGTGCATAATTGGATTTAAGTTTTTTGATTTTGGAGATGATTATTCCAGTAAAACTATGGAGTTTTTTGCAAGGATAAGAGGCTGTGGAAGCAAAGGAAAAATGAAAATACTTATCGATGATTATGTTAGCGGCGATGAAATTGGAAGCTGTGATCTCGGAGCCGATAACGAGATAGTAAAAGTTGCTGTTAAATGTGTAACAGGCAGGCATTCAGTTTATTTTGTATTTGAAGACGGGTATAGCGGTTGGCCAAAAGACTTTTTTAAGAATAGACCCATATGTGAACTAGAAGGCTTTGTATTTCAAAAATAAACTGGAAGGCTGGAAACCAAGTGATTTCATGGAAAGGGTATGGTATGATACCGGTAACTGGTACTACAAAAGAAGATTTTGATGGAGTAATAGCATTAATAAATAATTCAAAATGGAAGTTATTAAATATGCCGGGAAGCGTAAAGCTGTTCTTGCAGGAATAATAAAAACAATGGAGCAGTTGAAGCCTGCTTATATTTCAGGCTATGCTCCCTGGTTCGATGACAAAATGATTAAAGCACTTGAAGAATGTAGGATAACAACGAAGACCAGTAACTATCCCTGCACTATGAGAATCATTAATTTATAACTTAAATTATATTTAGTAAGTCTTTTTAGGCAGAAGGGAGTATTATGAGAGATCTAGATAATCGGTTGGTAAAGGTGGTTCCCAGTCAGAGGCAGTTGGAACATCAGCAACTGGAATTTTATAGCTTTGTTCATATTTCCCCCAATACCTTCACCGGTAGAGAGTGGGGCGACGGCAAGGAAAACCCATCTATATTCAATCCTTCCAAATTGGACGCCAGGCAGTGGGTTAATGCAATCAAGTCGGCAGGAATGCGAGGATTGATACTTACCTGCAAGCATCACGATGGATTCTGCTTATGGCCCAGTAAGTACACGGGACATACTATAGCAAACAGTCCGTATAAGAATGGAAAAGGAGATATTGTAAAAGAAGTGTCAGACGCCTGTAAATCCGCCGGAATTAAATTCGGTGTGTATTTATCTCCATGGGATAGAAACAACGAGGCGTACGGCTATGGCGATTTATATAATGATTATTTCGTCAACCAGCTTACCGAGCTTTTGACAAGCTACGGCGAAGTATTTTCAGTGTGGTTTGACGGTGCTTGCGCAGAAGGCAATAACGGTAAAAAACAGGAATACGATTGGGAACGTTATTATAAGGTGATACGGACACTTCAGCCAAATGCCTGTATTCACGTTTGTGGACCGGATATACGCTGGTGCGGCAATGAAGCCGGCCATACCAGAACTGCAGAATGGAGCATTGTTCCGAGAAGAACCAGCGAATCTGAGTTAATATCTAGTAAAAGCCAGCAGGAGGACAATGAGGAGTTCCGGCAAATAAAAATTGATGCCCGCGATCAGGATTTAGGAAGCAAGGATATTCTGAAGGATGAGACAGATCTGATCTGGTATCCTGCTGAGGTGAATACTTCAATACGACCAGGATGGTTCTATCATGAAGAGGAGGATGACAAGGTTCGTGCTCTGGATGAACTGATAAGAATTTATAACAATTCTGTAGGCGGCAATGCAACATTTTTACTCAACATACCTCCTACAAAGGAAGGGCTTTTTCATGAAAATGATGTAAAAAGGTTGCAGGAGATTGGAGATTATTTAAGAAAGGCATTCCGTGAAAACTTACTTGAGAGTGCTGAATTATCCTCCAGTTCCCAGATGAATGGATATGAAATTGATAACGTCAGGACAGATGACTACCAGAAGTATTATCGAACTGAAGATGGAGTAGTTAATCCTGTCATTGAACTGTCATGGAAAGAGAAAAAGGTGATCAGGCACATCGTACTAAAAGAAAATATAACTTGCAGCCAGAGAATTGAAGCATTTACTATCGAGGCTAAACTTGATGAAGAGTACAAGACCGTTTACCAAAGCACTGTTGTCGGCTACAAGCGGATAGCCCCGGTAGATGCCGTAATTACAGACAAAGTACGTATCAAAATCCTTGATTCAAGAGTTGCACCAACCCTGTCTTTCATCGGAGTATACTAAGTACGTAGAGATATTCTTGATAACCTCAACATTCTCTTTCCGTCTAAAATAGAGCAGTTAAATTCCAGTAATAAAATGGGACACCGGTATTAAACGGTATCCCTTTTGCTTTTTAATAGTACCCAATTCAACAAAAACAATATAAAAGGTAAAAGCCTCATCTACAGGAAACCCTATAGATGAGGCTTTTTACTGGAGGCGCCACCCAGATTTGAACTGGGGGATAAGGGTTTTGCAGACCCGTGCCTTACCACTTGGCTATGGCGCCATATGCAGATATCAGAAACTGGATCTTCAAAGCCATTAAGACCTCAACTCTCCAGTCTCATTTTACTGCTAATTTGGAGCGGGATACGAGATTCGGACTCGCGACTTTCACCTTGGCAAGGTGACACTCTACCACTGAGTTAATCCCGCATATAATTTCTTCCTTCACACAGTTTCACCGACTTCATCGGATAAAACCAACTTCACTATATTGCCTTTTAAAGGTAGACTCTTTTCTCGACTTCGTCTCGAAAAAACACAACCTAACTGCGTTAGCCTTTCAAAGGTCGATTATACCGCCGTTGGCGGATAATCTTTGGTGCCCAGAGCCGGAATTGAACCAGCGACACGAGGATTTTCAGTCCTCTGCTCTACCAACTGAGCTATCTGGGCATCCTTAAACCAGAAGTCGGACGTCGGAACAAGATTTTTTCAATCTCACTTCTGACTTCCGGCTTCTGATTTCAGCTTGGCGACCCGAAGGGGGCTCGAACCCCTGACCTCTAGCGTGACAGGCTAGCGTTCTAACCAACTGAACTACCGGGCCAAATGCTTTCTCGCTGCACATTTCTGTACTGCGAGTTAAACCTTTTTAAAGGTAGATTATGCCGACTTCATCGGATAATCTTTGGTGGGAACTATAGGGCTCGAACCTATGACCCTCTGCTTGTAAGGCAGATGCTCTCCCAGCTGAGCTAAGCTCCCATTCTTTTCGCTCTTGCCGAGCGACATCTAATAGTATACAAAAAAGATATTTCAAAGTCAATAACAAATTTCAGATTAATTTAAGATTATCGCCATCTATCAATAACAATCTATTTAATGCTCTGTCATTCTTGCTAAGTTTTAATTTAACTCTATATTAAATCTACATCAATGATCTGAGCTCTTCTTCTGTAAAGTAATACTTTTTGTTGCAGAAATGGCAAACAAGCTCGGCTCCATGCTGTTCATCAGCCATCTCGCCTAACTCCTTCGCTCCTAAAGTCACAAGCCCTCTCTCCATCCTATCTCTGCTGCAATCACATTGATATTTGCATGGCAGCTTATCATTTATTTGAAGTCCCTTCTCACCCAGTAGCTTCTCCAGAATTTCCGAAGGTGCAAGACCGTCAGTTAGCATACATGTAATTGAATCTGCCATCATTACCTTTTCCTCGAGATAATTAATCAACTCTTCATCTGCACCAGGCATCAGCTGCAGCATATATCCACCGGCTGTTATGATATTCTCATCAGGTCCTACCAGCACGCCTAAAGACACTACTGTGGGGATCTGTTCGGAATATGCAAAGTAATATGCTATGTCTTCTCCGATCTCACCTGATACAAGATCTACATATCCAACATATGGCTCACGAAGACCTAGATCCTTGATGACATTCAGATAGCCTGGTTTACCAATAGCACCTGCAACATCAAATTTTCCTGTTGCAGTTAGCGGCAGGAAAACCTCTGGATTATACACATAGCCCTTGACGTTTGATTGTGAGTCCGAGACTGCAATAATTCCCCCAAGAGGCCCGTTACCTTTAATCTGTATTGTCAAAACATCGTTTTCGTTTTTAAACATCCTCGACATCATTGCTGCGGCAGTTAATGTCCTTCCTAAAGCTGCCGACGCAACTCCCGATGTTCCATGGGTCATGTGAGCATCCAGTACCATTTCTTTAGTAATTGCTGCAAATGCCCTTACCATCCCGTTTGCTGCTGTTGCCCTGACTATATGATCTTCCATTATTATTCCTTTCGTGCACGAATTATTAAATACAAATTATTACAATAAAACTCATAACAGGTCTAAATTCAATAATTTTCGATCTTTACTTGAAAAGAACCCCGATAATCTTTATCGGGGTTCTTACCTGCTGTTTTAGATTTATGTTAAAGTTTAGAAACTTTAATTACATAACCTTAGTTACATTTGCAGCCTGAGGTCCTTTTGCTCCCTCAACCACATCAAACTCCACTTCGCAGCCTTCTTCGAGAGTCTTGAAGCCATCCATAGTGATAGCTGAAAAATGTACGAATACATCGTTTCCGTTCTCTCTTTCAATAAAACCAAAACCCTTTTCAGCATTGAACCACTTAACTTTTCCTCTTTGCATTAATAAAAACCTCCTGAATTTAACTTGGATCTGGCCATTTTTTTGTGCTCTTTTACCAAACCATTATTAGTTTAACACAATCTTTTGTAGCTTGTCAATGACTGAGATTACATAATTCCAGTACTTGCAGCACCTTGACGTTATCAAACCACTTTTTTATGCTTACCATATTTAATAAATAATATTCGAAATTATATGTTATTTATCATTTTTTTCTACATATAAAAAACATTCTTTCACATTTTTCCGATGGCTTTTTAAGGCTCAATTCACCATAAACCCCACATATTTCAAGCTTTGTGGTCTTTAGCATGCTTTTTAGCTCATCTGTAGTGTAGCAACGCTCATAATGCAATTCGTCAAACCTTCTATACATTTCTCCTTCTTTAACAAAAAAGGATAACTCGAAGCTGCATAGCTTGCTGCGGCCATCAAAATTGTTCTGCCATATATATGAAATATCTTCACCTGTCTCGCAAAATACATTTGAAGAAAATACATTTTCAAACTTATACCTTGTATTAATGTCAAAGACGAATAAACCGCCGGGATTGAGATAGTTACCAACAAGTTTGAAAAGGTGTTTAAGATCATTCTTATATGTAACATAATTAACGCTGTCCATCAGACAGGTAATAACATCTACAGTACCATATAGTTCAAAATTCGTCATATCCTGATTAAGAAAAAGTATGTCCCGCCCTGCTTCAATCGACTTTTCTCTCGCACAGCTAAGCATTTCTGCAGACATATCGACTCCTATCATGTCATAACCATGCTTCGACATCTCAATGCAGAAGCTGCCTGTACCACATCCAAGATCGGCTGCTAAGCCGGGCTTTATTTCATATTTTTGTGCTATTTCATGAATATAGTTTGCCCAGGCTTTATAATCAACTGTCTGCATCAGCCTGTCGTAAAAAAAAGCAAAATCTCTATATATAATAATCACCCCATAAATTTCTACTGTATAAATTGTACCACATTAAAACACTACGTTTACAAAATATTATTGTGTTATAAAACACAAATAAAAAGCTAGGAACCTTGAACTGTCTAAACAATCAGTTCCTGTTGGTCCCCAGCTTCATAGTTTTGTTCATTATAGCAATCTAAAGTAATCAATTGTAGAAGCATACCGCGTCATTACAGTTTCTAGGCTTCTACATTTGCTCAGGGTTTTCTCCTGCCATAGATTTTCTCCTCTTTGATACTATACCTCCGATCTTACCTGTCTCTTTTGCGGATAAGCTCTTCCATCCATACTTGAGTACCTTCTCAGCAAGGCCTAATTCACCGGCAACCTCTAGCTTTAATGCATCCTGTTTTTTATTCTCCATCTCCCACACCTCTTTTTATTTATATAGTGTAGTATGTGAAGAATTTAGACTTCTATACATATTTTAACATACCTGTAATATTTACTTCTTTTAACACAGCTTAAAGGCTTTCTATTTGTTCTTAAGCTCCATCTGCACGGCTTCGACAGCTGACTTAAGCTGTACATCCATATTTTCAGGTATCTGTGATACGGGTAGATCCCTATACTCATTTAGCACATCGATCTCTATATCAGGTTTAATACCTTTTCCATGGATACAAACACCTGATGGAGTGAAATAACGCGATATGGTGACCTTTATTCCTGAGCCATCCTCCAGCATGCGCAGCTCCTGCACCAGGCCCTTTCCAAACGTATTCGTCCCTACAAGCGTCCCCCTTGCATTATCCTTTACTGCACCGGCTAATATCTCAGAGGCACTTGCACTATTACCATTTGTAATCAGCACTAATGGCAGGTCAACATACTTACTGTCTGAACGCCTTTCTTGCTTTGTTCCGTTTCTATCCTCTGTGTAAACAATCAAACCCTCAGGCAGCAATGTATCAGCAATTTTACATACCTGCTCATATGAGCCTCCAGGATTGTCTCTCAGGTCAATAATCAAGCCTTTGATACCTTTTTTCATCATACTGTTTAATTCTTTTTGAAAGTATTCCGCAATTTCACTGTCAAACATAACAAGCTTAATGTAACCTATGTTTCCGTCTAATATTTTACTCTTTATGTTAGTTGTCTTTATTCTCTTTCTCATAACCTCAAATTGATGATAATTGCCGTCAGACGGTCTATATACGGTTATATTCACCTTCGTATTCTCTTTTCCCTTGATCATGTTTATGATCATATTTTCATCGCCAAGAGAATCAACCTTTGTATCATCAATCTTTATTATCTTGTCACCCTTTCTCATTCCTGCTACAGCAGCCGGAGAATTCTCAAACGGCTCCACAACCGTAAGGACCCCGTTTTCGTCAGTATTGACTGTCACTCCGATACCAACATAACTCCCCTCTGATTTCTCCATGAAGGTTCGCATCTCGTCCTTATTGAAGTATACTGTATAAGGATCCTTAAGTGATTGTGCAAGGCCGCTCACAGCACCTTCAATAAGGATGTTTTCGTCAACATCCTTATAATAGTCACTCTTTAGTATGTTCCTTACCTGATTGAATTTAGTAACGTTCTGATATTTTACTTCATCTGCATTAAAACTGATAGTGTACCTGTTACCGACTAAGATAAAGCTATATAATGCAATAGCGGTTATACAAATGGAAAAAGCCACTGTTACAGCAACTATAGCAGCTACCTGCCGTGTAGAATATTTTTTCTCCATGCTGCACGCTCCTAACCAAAAGATAAAAATAAAGGACACATATAATTTTATGCTTATGATTATATAAATAAACCCGGATTTATCCGGGCTTTTATTGCATATTATATGAAACCTTTAAAAATACTGTAAAATAGCATCCCTTTTTAATTCTTTAAATATTATTTCTTTAAATATCCATTAAGCGGATTTACAGGCGTTCCGTTTTTTCTAACCTCGAAGTGCAGGTGATTGCCTGTTGATAAACCAGTACTGCCTACCTTTGCTATTACCTGTCCGGTTTTTACCTCCTGCCCAACACTGACAAGCAGCTTGCTTGCATGAGCGTAAAGTGTGGTAATGCCGCCGCCATGGTCTATAACAACCATTCTTCCATAGCCGCCGCTATTATCATACTCTGACATTATAACCTTTCCTGATGCAGCAGCAACTATTGATGAACCACCACTAGCCCCAATATCAATACCTGTATGCATCTTAACTCTTCTTAGTATAGGGTGGTTTCTTTTACCAAAGCTTGATGTAATATTATATGAACTCGGACATGGCCAGGTCATTGTACCGCCGGTATATTTCTTCGTGCTTGTCTGAAGCTTCTTAATAAGGCTTTCATATTCCTTAGATTTAGCAATCTGCGTATCTATGTCCTTTTCAAGCTGCTTGAGCGCCTCGCTGCTTCTTTCCAGGTCACTTTTGACTGAAGCCCTGGATGCAGAAATACTTGCAATTCGCTGCTCCTTCTCTGCAGCCTTTGCTTGAAGGACTTCTCTTGCTTGCTGCTGTTGTTGCTTTTTAAACTCTACATCCTGCTTTGCTTGATCTAAGTCCTCTATAATCTCACTGTCATTTTTCGCAACTATATGCATATACTGAATGCGCTCATAAATCTCCACCAAGCTCCTTGACGCCAGCAGTGTCTCAAGCTTTGATGTGCTCGAATTCTGATACATAACTTTAACTCTTATCTTCGCTACTTCCAGCTTCTGCTTGTATATTTCCTCTGCTTCAGCGAGAGCCTGTTCTGTCTGCCTGAGATTCTCCTCAGCCTCGCTGATTTGGTTTAGTAGCTCATTATAGGCACTGCTTTCAGCCGCATGCGCATTTTTCAGAGAGTTCTCCTTTTTTTCAAGCTCCGCTTTCTGCTGCAGAGCAGCCTTCTTATCCTTGTTCAATTCACTTATCCTACTATCAATTGTTGACTTGTTACTCTTAGCTGTATTAATATCTACACCTGCTATAGCACACGGTGCTATAACCATTGTAAATATTACAGCAATCAGAGTTATAATCGCCAATTTCTTCACCTGAATGAACCTCCGTATGTAGAAATTTAAAATCTGTTTGCTATATCTATGCTAAACATGCAAATGCTTGCGTATCGAAAGGAAGCTTCCCACAGCGCCTACAACTACTCCAACACCCAGATAAGACAACAACAGGCTACCCCAGACATCATTAATTTTAATTAAGCTTAAAATCTGTGTGTCAACCTTCAGCAAGTCCTGTGAAAATTTACCTTCTATTGCATTATAACCGTATGTAGATATAACAAACGCAATAGCTGCACCTACCATTCCAATTATAACACCTTCAACCACAAAAGGCCACCGTATAAACCAGTCTGTAGCACCAATATACTTCATAATATTAATTTCTTTTCTTCTGGCAAATACAGTCAGCTTAATAGTATTAGCAATAATAAATACAGATACAATAAGAAGTATACCCACCATTAAGCTACATATAAGCTTTATCCAATATGATATCTTTGAAATCATCTCAATAGCATCCTGAGAATAGCTTACCTTTTCTATTCCTGTTGTAGCTTTTAGTGCATCAACAACTTCCTTACTTTTTGTCGTATCCTTTAATGTTATGATGAAAGATACTGGAAATATGCTTTCGTCATAACCTTCAAATAACGCTGCGCTCTCTCCCAATCTCTCTTTCATCTTTTTAAGTGCTTGCTCTTTTGTTACCTTCTCATATTGAGCTATCAACTCATTATTTTTAATGCTTTCCTCAATAGAACTGACCTGCGTATCATCCAAAACAGTATAACAGAATGCCTCAAGCTGCGGCTGTTTCTTTAGCCTATCTATGTTAACCTCAAGATTAATAGCAATCAGCAAAATAAAGCCAAAAATAATAAGTGTCGCCATGACAATAATGATAGATGCCAGTGACATCAGCTTATTTCTATATGTATTAATTGCTCCCTCTTTAACAATATGCCTGAGTGTTCTTATCCTCATCCCTGTATGATCCTTTCTCCTGATCCCTTACAATTAACCCCTTGCTGATGGCAATAACACGCTTTTTCATTTCATCAACAATAGACTTTTCATGTGTTGTAACTATTACTGTAGTCCCCCTGTGATTAACTTCATTGAGAAGCTTCATTATTTCCCAGGATGTTTCAGGATCAAGATTGCCTGTAGGTTCGTCTGCAATAAGGATTGCGGGGTTATTAACCAACGCTCTTGCCAGAGCCACTCTCTGCTGCTCTCCGCCTGACAACTGGGACGGAAGCATATTTGCTTTTCTGCTTAGCCCAACGAGTGCAAGTGCCATTGGAACCTGCCTCCTGATTTCTTTAGGCAATGCTTCGGTTATTTGCATAGCAAATGCGACATTTTCATAAACTGTTTTGTTCGGAAGCAACCTAAAATCCTGGAATACCACACCCAGACTTCTTCTTAGGTATGGTACCTCCTTATGTGTCATTGACGTAACTTCATATCCGTTAACAAAAACCTCACCCTCGGTAGCATCCTCCTCTTTGAGTAAAAGCTTTACAAGAGTTGATTTACCCGAGCCGCTTGGTCCGACACAGAATACAAATTCACCTTTTTCAATTTTAAGATTTATATCCCTTAGAGCCACAGTTCCATTGGGATATGTCTTAGCTACATTTTTTAATTCAACCACTACAACACTTCCCCATTTTTGTGAAGTTGCCTTTTTTTACAATTCGACACTAAAAACCAAATTCCTTTTATTATGTTTACAAAATAATATAATTTTCATCTATTTAATGACAAAGCAACCTATAATAAGTTATTTGTCCTGTCTGCCCTATCCAGATATTTCTTAACCAGCATGGAGACCTTAAAAATTATTGCATCATCAAAGTTTCTTAAGTCAAGGCCTGTGATTTTCTGAATTTTATCTAGTCTATAGACAAGAGTATTGCGATGTACATAGAGCTGCCTTGATGTCTCACTTACATTAAGGTTGTTTTCAAAGAACTTCTGTATTGTAAATAGTGTTTCCTGATCAAGTGCTTCAAACGACCCTTTTGAAAATACCTCCTTGAGATATAGCTTGCACATTGTCGTTGGCAGCTGATATATCAGCCGTCCTATGCCAAGGTTATTATAATTGATAATAGCTTTATCGCTGTCAAATATACTTCCTATCTGCAACGCTGTCTGCGCTTCCTTAAAGGAACGGCTTATATCTCTTATATTATCTACAATTGTGCCTATTCCAATTTGCGCCTTAACCATCAGCTCAGTATTAAGAGTATCTATTATAGCTTTTGCAGTTTTATCAATTTCTTTGCTGTCATCAGAATACCTCAGTTCCTTAATAAGAACAGTATTTTCTTCATTGACCGCAATTACAAAATCCTTCGCCTTATTTGGGAATAGGCTTTGAATAACCATGTGTGACTGGACTTCCTTTTGTTTGTCCGTCATGATCAGGAATACTGCCCTGCTGACATTATTTTGTACATGCAGTTCCTTTGCTTTAAGCAAGATGTCACCTGGAAGAATATTATCTGTAATAATACTCTTAAAGAAGCATCCCTTATCAAATCTCTCTTCATAATAGTTTCTTATGTTAACAGCGTTTATAGCTATCAGAGACAGAAATATCTTGCTCTGCTCGCCCTTCGCTTCAATAAATGCTATAATATCAAGCTTGTTCCTGATAAAAACCTTCATGAACAGCTGTCCGCCTGTTTCAGTATAGGTATTCTTATCGGCAATTACTAAGGGCGCCGCAGGATTTATGCTTCCAATCTTTGCTTCGTCAGAACAACCAAGTACAAGACCGGACTCATCCATAATGCCAAACTCATCACTTATGACATCCTTTATTTGATTGACGAGATTCTGAAACAGCTTCACTTTATACCTCCTGCTTGTTGCTCTGATGCAACCCCTTCAGCTAATGTATATTCCGCAGTGTAACCTCGAGTATAGTTTACTATAGCCTAAATAAAACTACTACAACATTATACTACGTATAAAAAAAATAATAAAGAGGACAATTGGCAGAATGTCCATGAGAAGGAAACATTTATGGATTTATGCTCTGCGGAAGTAGGAAGATAATTAATTTTGGTATGATTGTACAATACCAGGTGCATATAAAAAAGGGAAGATTTTATATCTTCCCTTTTTGCTTAGCTTATTATCAGTTAACTATAGTCTTTTCAGTTTCCTTGTCAAATATGTGAATCCTGTTGGTATCAATAGCTATCTTAACAGTATCGCCGGTCCTTGTCTTAGTTCTTGGGTTAACTCTTGCTGTACAGCTTACGTCACCTATGAACATATGCAGCAATGTTTCTGAACCAAGCATTTCAACAACTTCAACCTTAGCGCTTACTATGCTGTCAGGCATTGATTCAAGGAAAGCAGCTTCGTCGTGCATGCACTCAGGCCTGATTCCCATAACAACTTCTTTACCAATGTAATCAGTTCCTTCAAGCTTGCTTGCCTTACTCTCAGGAAGCTTGATCTTGTGTTCTCCGAATGTAAGGAACATACCGTCAGAGCTCTTCTCAACCTTAACATTGATGAAGTTCATTTGAGGAGTTCCGATAAAGCCTGCAACGAACATGTTGACCGGCTTGTCATACAATGAAGTAGGAGTATCTACCTGCTGGATAAGTCCGTCCTTCATAACAACGATCCTTGTACCCATTGTCAAAGCCTCAGTCTGGTCATGAGTAACATAAATGAAGGTTGTATCCAATCTCTGATGAAGCTTGGTGATTTCAAGTCTCATCTGTACCCTCAACTTAGCGTCAAGGTTTGAAAGTGGCTCGTCCATAAGGAATACCTTAGGGTCACGAACTATAGCACGTCCGAGAGCAACTCTCTGTCTCTGTCCACCTGAAAGAGCCTTTGGCTTTCTGTCAAGTAAATGATCGATTTCAAGAATCTTAGCAGCTTCATGTACTCTCTTCTTTATCTCATCCTTAGGAGTCTTTCTAAGCTTAAGGCCGAATGCCATGTTATCGAAAACTGTCATATGCGGATACAGAGCGTAGTTCTGGAAAACCATTGCGATATCTCTGTCTTTTGGCTGAACATCATTTACCAGCCTATCGCCGATATAAACTTCACCTTCGGAAATTTCCTCAAGTCCTGCAACCATTCTTAATGTAGTAGTTTTTCCGCAGCCGGACGGTCCAACAAGGATAATAAATTCCTTATCCTCTATATCCAGATTGAAATCACTAACAGCTGTAACGCCACCTTCGTATCTTTTGTAAACATTTTTTAGCTTTACACTTGCCATTTTTTCCCCTCCCATATATTTATATACGGTCTACAAGTACTGATACTACTATATCATGCATAAATACATTGAACTAGTACACTTTTCAACAAAATTAAAAAATCGTATTTAGTAACTTTGCATAATGAAATTCTAGCATTCTCCCTAAAAATGCAGCCTCTTTTTGGGATTAATAAATATTTAATGCATATTGCATTTTTATGCATGTGTATGTATAATTATCAAAATGTAATTATTATGAAGCGAAAATAACAATTGTGCAGGAGCATCAAAGGGGGTCACTGTGATGGAATGCAAAATAAAAGTATTTGTAGACGGCCAGGAGGGCACAACAGGATTGCAGATAAATGAAAGACTGCAGAAGCGCAATGATTTGGAATTACTGATAATTGATCCGGAGTTAAGGAAAAACATAAATGAAAGAAAAAAATATTTAAACGAAGCTGACATTGCTTTTCTTTGTCTGCCTGATGACGCGGCAAGAGAGTCCGTATCTCTTATTGAAAATGACAACACACGTGTTATTGATGCCAGCACAGCACACCGCACCAACTGCGCATGGGCTTACGGCCTACCAGAGCTGAGTTCTCAGCACAGGAGCAGTATAAGCAATTCTATGAGGGTCGCTGTTCCGGGTTGCTATGCTACGGGCTTTAATATCCTAACTTATCCTTTAATTAAGGAAGGGATTGTTCCAAAGAGCTATCCAATAACCTGCCATGCTGTATCGGGCTACAGTGGCGGGGGCAAAAAGCTTATCTCTCAGTATGAATCAAATGAGACACTGAACGAATATATGAAAAGTCCGCACTTCTATGCTATGGGACTTAAGCATAAGCACGTACCGGAAATGCAGAAGGTAAGCGGACTTGTCCAGCCTCCTCTTTTTACTCCGATCGTAAGCTCATACTACAAAGGAATGATTGTTGCCATTCCACTCTATTCAAGTCTTCTACCGGGTAAGAATGGGGCTGCTTCGATAGCCGCATTACTTTCTGCATATTATAATAATGAACATTTCATTACGGTTTACCCCTATGGCTCGGAAGGTAATCTGGTTGGAGGCTTCTTAGGTGCAACAGGCTGCAACGATACTAACAGGCTGGAGATATATGTTTCCGGCAATGATGAGCACATACTTCTCACAGCAAGGCTTGACAATCTGGGCAAGGGCGCGTCCGGTGCAGCTGTACAGTGCATGAACATCATGCTCGGACTAGACGAGACTATAGGGCTTGAATGACATATTCCTGGACAAAGCACCGACGTTTACACAGCAAAGCAAATCACCAGTAAGATTATTACAACAAGTATAGATAATTAACAACAGCTGGCATAGAAAGATAATAATTATGAATTTAGAATAAATATTTGGAGGTCTATAATGGAGAATATTATAAAAAAAGCAGAGATTTTAATTGAATCTTTACCTTACATACAAAAGCTTCATGGAAAAACAGTAGTAATAAAATACGGCGGTAACGCCATGATAAATGATGAGCTTAAGAATTCCGTTATGGATGATATAACTCTTCTTAAATGCATTGGTTTAAATCCAATAGTAGTTCATGGCGGAGGGCCTGACATCAGCAGTATGCTTGCAAGGCTGAATATAAAAAGCGAGTTCGTCAACGGCTTAAGAGTAACAGATGAAAGCACTATGCAGGTTGCCCAGATGATCCTTGTCGGCAAGACCAACAAAGAAATAGTCACGCTAATAAATCAAAAGGGGGGCAAGGCAATAGGCCTTTGCGGACTTGATGGAAACCTTATTGAATGTGAGAGGCATACAGCTGTAGTTGACGGTGTCGAGAAGGATATCGGATATGTTGGCAACATTACTAAAATTAACACCAAGGTGCTTGAAATAATGTCCAAGGATGAATATATACCAGTCGTTGCCCCCATCGGAGTAGGGAAAGACGGACATAGCTACAACATTAACGCGGACACAGTAGCAGGCGAAATCGCCATTGCACTAAAGGCTGAAAAGCTTATGCTACTTACCGACGTAGAAGGCGTTAAGATGTCACCGGATAGCAAAGAAGTGCTTCCAGCACTGACAGCTAAGGAGATTCATGATCTAATAGATAAAAAGGTCATAAACGGAGGTATGATCCCGAAGGTACTCGGTTGCCTTAGAGCGCTGGACGGAGGTGTTGGCAGGACCCATATTCTTGACGGAAGAATACCTCACTGTATCCTGCTTGAAATATTTACCTACAGAGGTATTGGCACAATGATTATGAACGAGAAGGTACTATATCACAGTAATGAACTGCTGGAACTGCAAAAGAGTTAGGGTGTCCGTTATTGTAACAAAGCTGAGACTTTTAGTGCGTCTCGAATAGCATCAGTATGCATTAATATTCATGATTATTAGCTACTTTTATGGCGGCATACAGTGCCGCCTTTGCATTTATATATACGAGGTTTGCGTACTCACTTCTGTGTTTATATCATTAGGCACCCAGTAGTAAATTCTAGGTATAGTAAATATTGTATGATGACACATGTATATAAAAATAAATTATTGCATTTTTATTCATATGTATGTATAATTATGAATACTATAAATAATCATATTTTCCTATCTAAAGGAGGATTGTTATGAAACTGAATGAGATCATGGATATGGATTCCAAATACTATATGAACACATTTGGCAGCAGAACACCTGTATGCTTTGAATATGGTAAAGGCATTAAGCTCTATGATACCGAGGGCAACGAGTACACCGATTTTCTGGGTGGTATCGCTGTAAATGCATTGGGCTACAGTCACCCTGCTGTAGTAGAAGCAATTAAAGCACAAGCCGAAAAGCTTATACACTGCTCAAGCCTTTATTATATTGAAAATCAAGCAAGACTTGCTAAGCTTATTGCCGATAATTCCTGCGCTGACAGAATATTCTTCTCCAACAGCGGTGCAGAAGCAAATGAAGGAGCTATCAAGCTTGCGAAGATATATTTTAGAAAGAAGGGTATGCCTGAGAAATATGGAATCATCACTTTAAAGAATTCATTCCATGGAAGAACTCTCACAACCATAGCAGCCACAGGGCAGGATAAATACCAGAAACCATATGTCCCACTCATTCCCGGCTTTAAACATGTACAGCTTAATGATTTAGACTGCCTCAAAGCAGCCATAGATGAGAACACCTGCGCTATTATGCTGGAGCCCATTCAGGGAGAGGGCGGTGTAAATGCCTTAGATAAAGAATACGTGAAGGCAGTTAAGCAGCTTTGCACTGAAAAGGGTTTGCTTCTGATATTCGATGAGATACAGACAGGTATCGGAAGGACAGGTAAGTTGTTCGCATATGAAAACTATGGTGTTGAACCTGACATATTCACGCTTGCAAAGGCACTGGCAGGAGGTGTTCCAATTGGTGCTACCTGTGCTAAGGAAAGCGTTGCAGGCGCATTTGAACCTGGCGATCATGGATCGACCTTTGGCGGCAATCCTTTGGCATGTGCTGCAGGTCTGGCAGTTATGAATACCATCCTGAACGAAGGAATTGTAAAAAATGCAGAAGCAATGGGCAAGTACTTTAAGAACAGACTCAAAGAGGTATCAGCAAAGTGCAGTATGATATCTGACGTACGTGGACTTGGCCTAATGATAGGTATAGAGCTTTCCTCAGATAATGCAGTCTACATAAAAGGCAAACTGTTTGAAAAGAGCATCTTGGTAGGCAGCGTCGGCAGTAAAATAATAAGGATGCTGCCCCCTCTTATTCTGACTGCTGAAGATATAGATTCATTTGTAGATGCACTTGAAGCTATATTGACATCGGCAAACTAATTGTCTGCATAGTTGATATTTTCGTATGCAGGCCACAACGATCAAGGATGTGTTTTGTAACTACAAAACACTTAGTGAATTTTTATAGTTAGGAGTAAAGAGATGAAGTCAGTTTTGGTTTTGGAGGATGGAACATATTTCCCGGGCGAAGGCTTCGGGCAAAAGGGTGAGACCTGTGGAGAGGTAGTATTTAACACCTGTATGACAGGTTATCAGGAAATTACAACAGATCCCTCTTATAATGGACAAATTGTTACTATGACATATCCGCTTATAGGCAATTACGGCTTTAATACCATAGATACTGAATCATATAAGACTCATGTTCAGGGCTTCATCGTTAAGGAGCTCTGCGAAGACCCAAGCAACTGGCGAAATACAATAGGGACTAATGAATATTTCAAGAAGAATAATATAATTGGCTTAAAAGGAATTGATACGCGCGCACTTACACAGCATATCCGCAGCAAGGGCAGCATGTACGGGATAATATCTACCGAATGCGGCAACATTGACATACTATTGGAAAGACTAAATGCCGAAAAAAAGAAGCCCAGAAATCTGGTCACGGAGGTTTCTATAAAGGAGCCGATACATAAGCCTGGAAACGGTAATAGAGTTGTGGTACTTGATTTTGGTGTTAAGTATAACATACTGCGTTCTCTTGAAAAGCGAGGCTGTGATATATTTATATTGCCTGCCTCAGCTGCATACGAGGATATTATGTCCTATTCTCCCGATGGCATCCTTGTATCTAACGGACCTGGTGATCCAAAAGCACTTCCTGAAGCAAAGCAGGTGCTTGAGCAGCTCATCGGGAAAAAGCCGTTGCTTGGAATATGTCTTGGCCACCAGCTTCTCGGTCTTGCGCTTGGCGGAGATACCTTTAAGCTTAAATTCGGGCATCATGGTGCTAATCACCCTGTTAAGGATTTTACAACAGGCAGATGCTATATAACTTCTCAGAATCATAATTATGCACTTTTTGAGAATAACAGTGAAGATATTAAAATAACTCAGTTGAATGTTAATGACAATACAGTTGAAGGCTTCAGGCACAAGAGCCTCCCGATAATTGGTGTTCAATATCACCCGGAAGCCGCCGCAGGTCCTCAGGATTCAGCCTATATTTTCGATGATTTCCTAAAAATGATGTAACTAAGCAGTATTTTATTTGATGTATGGAGGTTAGTATGCCAAAAAAGGAAGATATAAAAAAGGTTCTTGTCATCGGGTCAGGCCCGATTGTTATAGGTCAGGCAGCAGAGTTCGATTATTCGGGTACACAAGCCTGCAAGTCTTTGAAGGAGGAGGGCCTGGAGGTCGTTCTGGTTAATAGTAATCCTGCAACTATAATGACTGACAGCGAAACGGCAGACAAAATATATATTGAGCCTCTCACACTTGATTTCGTTAAGGAGATCATCGAAAAAGAAAAGCCGGACGGCATCCTTGCATCTCTTGGAGGGCAAACAGGCCTAAATATGGCAGTTCAGTTAGCCTCTGACGGCATTCTCGACCGCATGGGCATAAAGCTTCTTGGAACATCTCTCAGCTCTATAAAGAAAGCTGAGGACAGAGAGCTATTTAAGGAGACAATGCAGTCTATAAACGAGAAGGTACCTCACAGTACCATTGTCAACAATCTCACAGATGCCATAAAATTTGTTGAAAGAGTTGGCTTTCCTATTATTATCCGCCCGGCATATACTCTAGGCGGCACAGGCGGCGGAATAGCCAACAATATGGAAGAATTTAAATATATATGTGCTAAGGGACTTAAACTCAGCCTTATTAATCAGGTTCTTCTTGAGCAAAGCGTAGCCGGCTGGAAGGAAATCGAATACGAGGTCATGCGTGACAGCGCCGATAACTGCATTATCATATGCAGCATGGAGAATTTTGATCCAGTTGGAGTACACACAGGTGACAGCATAGTGGTTGCACCCTGCCAGACTCTCTCCGACGTGGAATATCAAATGCTTCGGTCGGCTTCTATCAAGATAATACGGGCTCTTGGAATTGAAGGAGGCTGCAACATTCAGTTCGCCCTTGATCCAAATAGCTTTGAATATGTAGTTATTGAAGTAAATCCCAGGGTCAGCCGTTCAAGCGCACTTGCATCGAAAGCAACAGGCTATCCCATTGCCCGCGTTGCAGCAAAAATAGCTACAGGTCTCAACCTTGACGAGATAAAAAACTCGGTAACTCAATCAACCTATGCATGCTTCGAGCCTACAATAGATTATATAGTAACCAAGGTTCCACGCTGGCCCTTTGATAAATTTGCGTCAGCCGACAGATCCTTGGGTACCCAAATGAAGGCCACGGGAGAGGTAATGGCAATAGGCAGGACCTTCGAAGAATCGTTGCTGAAGGCGATCGACTCACTTGATATCAAGCTTAATTATCAGCTTGGTTTAAAGCTGTTTGATAACAAATGCATGGATGAATTGCGTGAAGTCCTTTCATCGCCAAGAGACGAGCGAATTTTTGCTATCTTCAAGGCGCTTCAGAAGGGTATGACAGTAGATGAGATTTTTGAGCTTACAAAGGTTGACCGCTTCTTCCTGAATAAGCTTCAGAACATAGTTAAGGTTGCTGAAGAAATAACAAACTCAGGTATTGCCTGGCTTGATTATGACCTTTATATTAAAGCAAAAAAAGTAGGCTTTGGAGACTCATATATAGCTAATCTTGTAAACGTACCTCTCGATACTGTACTGGAGCTTAGAGAGAAGTACCCGATCAAGCCCGTATACAAGATCGTAGATACATGCGCAGGTGAGTTCGAGGCCGTTACACCTTACTATTATTCAACCTATGAGCAGCGCGATGATGTAATAGTGACAGATAAAAAGAAGGTGCTTGTAATAGGTTCAGGCCCTATCAGAATAGGCCAGGGAATAGAATTCGACTATTGCAGTGTTCACTCTGTTCGCACATTAAAGGAGCTTGGAATAGAATCAATAATAATTAATAACAACCCTGAAACTGTAAGCACTGATTTTGATACATCGGATAAGCTGTATTTTGAACCGCTTACAAAGGAATGCGTTCTTGATATTATAAAGAAGGAAAATCCTCTGGGAGTTATAGTTCAGTTCGGAGGACAGACTGCGATAAATCTGGCCGGCTCTCTCCACAAGGAAGGAGTCAGAATACTTGGCACATCAGTGGAGAGTATCGATGCGGCCGAAGATAGAGATAAATTCCTCAAGCTCCTTGAGGATCTAAATATTCCGATTCCCGATGGAAGTACAGCACTTACTGTCGAACAGGCAAAGGTTATTGCCAACAGAATAGGCTATCCTGTGCTTGTCAGACCTTCGTATGTTCTTGGAGGCAGGGCAATGGAAATAGTATATAACGACAGCGCCCTTGAGGAATATATGAGGATGGCAGTTGATCTATCCGCAGCACATCCTGTACTTATAGACAAATATATACTCGGCAGAGAGGCAGAGGTAGACGGGATCTGTGATGGCAAGAATGTACTGATACCGGGTATTTTCGAGCATGTTGAAAGAGCCGGTGTCCACTCGGGCGACAGCATAGCTGTATATCCTCCTCACACATTGTCACAAAAAATTAAAGATACTATCACCGATTATGCCGTTAAACTTGCTAAAGCTCTTAAAACTATAGGACTATTCAATATACAATTTGTTATTGATTCCAACGATAAGGTATACGTTATAGAAGTCAATCCTCGTGCTAGCCGCACAATACCAATTATGAGCAAAATAACCGGAATACCTATGGTGAATGTGGCAACAAAGCTTATATTAGGTGAAACGTTGGAAGGTCTCGGTTACAGGCCCGGTCTTGCCAAAGAATCCGAGTACACTGCCGTCAAGGCGCCGGTATTCTCATTCTCAAAGCTCGTTACAGTGGATACCTTCCTGGGCCCTGAAATGAAATCCACAGGTGAAGTAATGGGCGTCAGCAAGGACTATTATCATGCATTGTATAAGGCACTTATTGCATCCGGCCTATCGATACCGGCAGGCGGGAGCATACTTATAGCTGCCGGTGAAAGAGATAAAGAAGACTGTATAAAAATAGCTTCAAGATTTGTACAGCGTGGATTCAATATAGTCGCCACAGAGGACACGTATAAGTATCTCATTGATGCAGGTATCATGGTGAAAGCTGTATCAGAGAACAATATAATAGAATTTATTAAGGGAGATTCCGTCTCTCTTGTAATCAGTACGCCTTCAAAAGAAGGTATATCCGGTAGACTGGGCTTTACATTAAGAAGAACTGCTATGGAGTATAACACGCCATGCCTTTCATCACTTGACACCACTAATGCAGTATTGGATGTTCTCAAGCACCTGGATAGCGGCAAGGACACTGCAATATATGCACTGGATGAATATTCAGGGCGCATAAAGGAAGGGGTAGGGAAATGAAGCATTTTATTGATTTAAATGATGTAACACCTCAAGAGATAGAAGAAATTCTAAGATTGGCCGAAAAACTGAAGAACGATAACAAGAATAGTCTACCTCACCACATTTTGAAAGGTAAAACTCTTGGAATGATCTTCTCCAAATCCTCCACAAGGACAAGAGTATCCTTCGAGGTTGGTATGTACCAGCTTGGCGGCTTTTCGATGTTCCTCAGCTCCAGCGACATACAATTAGGGCGCGGTGAAACCATATATGATACAGCACAGGTTCTTTCACGGTATATCGACGGCATTATGATAAGAACCTTTAAGCACGACGACGTAGTAGACTTGGCCAGATATGGCACTATTCCGGTTATTAATGGCCTTACCGATCTTATGCACCCCTGCCAGATACTATCGGACCTTTTTACTGTTTATGAGGAAAAGGGTCGACTGGAAGGTCTTAAGCTGGCTTATGTAGGTGACGGAAATAATGTTGCCAATTCCCTTTTACAGGGCTGCGCAAAAACAGGTATGAATATATGCGTTGCTACTCCTGCAGATCACAGGTGTGATGAAGTTATTACGGAGCAGGCAAGGCAGGCAGCAAAAAAATCAGGAAGTAAGATCGTTATAACGACCGATCCTGAAGAAGCAGTAACGAATGCCGATGTAGTTTATACAGACACTTGGGTCAGCATGGGTCAAGAAGCCGAGAAGGCAATGAGAATTAAATTATTTGGGACTTATCAGGTTAATAAGAAGCTGTTTTCCCTTGCAAAATCAGACACAATATTTCTTCATTGTCTACCTGCATACAGGGGTCTCGAGGTCACTGAAGAAGTAATTGACGGTCCTAACTCAAGAATTTTTGAAGAGGCCGAAAACAGACTTCATGTTCAAAAAGCTATTATGGCTACACTGATGGGTTAGGTTCTCACTGAGTAGGCAGCAAGGGTTGGTATGAGTAGGGCGCGTCTGCGAGCAAGTGTATCTAAGGCGGGAGACCTACTCTCGCCTGAAACAGAATTAGTACCTTTCACATGGACTTGTGGCGAAAGTAAAAGAATCATATTAAATTTAACGATTTGGAGATATACCTCAAGCATGGTGGATTATTCGTTTATCATACGGAAAGCTGTTATAGACGATGCCCCTGCAATTCAAGAAATAATGCAGGAGGCCTTTACAAAATACATGAAGGACAGTGGTCTAAGCGGGTCACTTGAAGCTCTTGAAGAGTCATGTGAAGACATCGCAAGGGACATAGCTTCAAAGGATGTTTTTATAGCATTCATGGACAATATAGCGGTAGGAAGCGTAAGGGTGCAGTTATTACCTAACAACACCGCATATCTTAGCCGTTTTGGCGTTAAGCTGGGCTATCATAACATCGGTATAGGCAAATCACTTATGAATCTTGTTGATAAGCTTCTAATTGAAAAAGGCATTAAATCCGTTTTTCTATATACTGCGTCAAAATATGGCGACCTTGTTCGATTTTACTATGGAAGGGGCTTCTACATAGATTCAACAACAAAAGACAGGGGCTACACCCGCGCTCTTATGATTAAAGAATATTAGCAGCCAATAGACATGCGTACTTACTAAAGATAAACACATTAAAACACATCCCCTATAAGTTTTTTCAAAGCATTATAAGGGATGCATTTCATTTTTTCATTAAACTCAAATACCGGGTTTTTAGTCCGTCTTTTAATCATCGACCCAATCAAACTCATGATAATTAAGATAACCGATTGAAGGCTGAATAAGTTCCAATATTACGGCTTATTTTACACGTTTCGAGAATACCTATATTACTTTATTTAAAGTTTGACTGTACTTACATACTTATATAGTCTTCGAAGTTTAAGCCATTGCTTTTGCAATATTTCATGACAGACATCAATATTTTCTTGCCACCGCCAACACCTGTATTAAGATATCTATACAAATGAGACGGATCAACACCGAGTTCTCTTGCAAATCTGTTGTAATTTCCTGCACAGTTGGAATTCATAAGCTCATGTACTTTTTCTCTGTTTACTTCCATTTTTTCTATCCTCCAAACAATATACTATTATTGTCATTGTTAATTTATTACATTTTTATTTAATTCTAGTCTTGTTTGGGTTTTTTGTCAATAGGCAATTATATTAATGTCTGTCAAAAAAGCTAAATATTAGTAAGTGCAAATAAAATTTAGCTTTTGAGGTTATGTGAGTGATACTCTACCGAGTTATGTATTTCTCGACCCGGTATTGCTATGCAGCAGTTTTCCCACCAAACTTGCCGATTACCTTACTTATTGATTTGTATACAATTATTGTTACCACAGAATTTATCCCGGCTACCAAAAGATTAAACGGGATAATTGCCGGTACTATCATACTTTTCACCAAATCATACGGTTGGGCATAGAAATTTGTCTGAATAATAAGGTTTGTTGGTATCATCACAAGTGCCCTGCATATTGTACCCACAACCAATGCAGCTATGGCCCCCTTCAGACTGTGAAACCTCTTATATATTAGTCCTGATACGATCACAAATGTTCCGGAGGCAATTACATGCATTACAAATCCTACTATTCCATCTGTACTAAATAATGTCGCCTGTATTGCCGAAACGACAATTGTTATCAAAAAGCCGCTTATTGGGCCGTACACAAATGAACCTATAAGCATAGGAATATCTGCAGGCTCATATATCAGATACGGTGCTGCAGGAATAATAGGGAATCGTATAAACTGCATAAGCACCACTGACAAGGCCGCCAAAACTGCTAATACTACCATCTTTCTAACCCCGATTTTCATTAACACAACCTCTGCTTTCCGGCTATCAATATAGCCACATAATATAAATGCTGTAGACCGGAGGTACAACGCCATATATAAAAAATCCCTGAGATATATAACCTCAGGGAATGAATAATACATATTAAAATCTTTATCTTCTTTCATCCAGACTTTACTGTCGGCCCCGGAATCACACCAGGTCTGCATTCGCTCGCGGGCTAATGACATATGCCATATTACCGCCGGTGGGGAATCACACCCCGCCCTGAAGATCATATATTAAGTTCAAAACTAATATAGCACTATACATTGTATTAGTCAATATGGAAAATATTATAATATTAGCTGAACAAAAGCATTTATGCTATGGCTACAGCTATAATCCGCAATAAATTACTTTTTTACTTCTTCATTGCTATGACTTCTTTAGCTTTTGCAACGATATTCTGTGCTGTCAAGCCGTAATATTCTAGCAGTAAATTAGGCTTGCCGGATCTTCCAAAGGAATCATTAATACCAACAAAACGCATTGGTACGGGGCAGTTCTGTGACGCAACCTCAGAAACAGCACTTCCAAGGCCACCTATTATATTGTGCTCCTCTACAGTAACAAAAGCACCCGTTTTCTGGGCTGACTCAATAATCAGTTCCTTATCTATAGGCTTGATAGTATGAATGTCTACAAGACGAGCACTGATACCCTCTTCAGCCAGAAGCTTTACAGCCTCAACTGCCGTATGAACCATAAGACCTGTTGCAAATATTGTAACATCTGCTCCTTCAGAAACAACAATACCCTTGCCCAGTTCGAATTTGTAATTGCTTTCATCATACAAAGCCGGCACTCCAAGACGTCCAAGCCTCAGATATACTGGTCCGTAATACTCAATAGCAGCTTTAACGGCAGCCCTTGTCTCAACCGCATCAGCAGGGCACATAACTATCATATTTGGTATTGCCCTCATTATGCTTACATCTTCTACAGCTTGATGGGATGCTCCATCCTCACCTACAGATATTCCGGCATGAGTTGCGCCTATCTTTACGTTGAGCTTAGGATAGCATATTGAATTTCTAACCTGCTCGCAAGCACGTTCAGCAGCAAAAATTGCGAAGGTAGATGCAAATACTGTCTTTCCACAAGTTGCAAGGCCTGCTGCTACTGTCATCATGTTTCCTTCTGCTATGCCCATATTTATGAAGCGCTCAGGATACTTCTTCTTAAACGTATCAGTTTTTGTCGATTTTGAAAGATCTGCATCAAGTACTACTATATTTTCATTTGCACCGAATTCAGCCAATGCTGCACCGTATGCTTCTCTAGTTGCTATATTTCCCATTCTATTACACCTCCTGCAGTTTAGCTAAATATTCGTCGAGCTCGGCAATAGCCTGATCCCTTTGTTCTTTATTAGGAGCAGTTCCATGCCATCCGGCCTGGTTTTCCATGAAGGAAACGCCTTTGCCCTTGAAAGTTTCTGCAATGATCATTGTAGGCTTGTCCTTTACCTTCTTAGCCTGATCTATAGCCTCTATGATCTGTTCACAGTCATGACCATTAATAGAAATAACATTCCACCCGAAAGCTTTAAATTTCTCAGGCAGTGACTCAGGAGACATAACATCAGTTATCCTGCCATCTATCTGTAAGCCATTATGGTCAAGGAATGCCGTAAGGTTATCAAGCTTATAATGCGCTGCTGCCATTGCTGCTTCCCATACCTGGCCTTCTTCTGTTTCACCATCACCAAGAATGGCATAAACTCTGTAATCCTTCTTATCAATCTTTCCGGCAAGCGCCATTCCAACTGCAGCTGAAATTCCCTGTCCCAGTGAACCTGTGGACATGTCTACTCCCGGAACATCCTTCATACTTGGGTGTCCTTGCAGGCGGCTCCCTATGCTTCTAAAACCAGTCAGTTCATCAGTAGGGAAAAATCCCTTTTCTGCAAGCGTACCATACAGTGCCGGTGCACAATGTCCTTTTGATAGAACAAATCTATCTCGGTCCGCCCACTTTGGATTATTTACATCAACCTTCATTTCATGGAAATATAAAACAGTCAATATGTCAGTGCAGGACAAAGATCCTCCCGGATGTCCTGATGAAGCAGCATGTACTTCTTCAATTATATGCTTTCTGATGTTTGTCGCTGTTTTTTTGTAAGCTAATATCTTCTGCTTATCCATCTGCAAAACCCCTTTTTTATTAATTCATGTAAAGTATACTACAGTATTTTACCATTTACAATACATGTTCAGTTCATAGCTCACTCCTAGCGTGTATTCTTATAAAGGCTTTAGAGCTACTCATAGGTTTTAAAGCCCTCCCCCAAGACCTCTGTTACATCACTTAATATTACAAACGCCGAGGGATCGGTTTTCATTACCAGCTTTTTTAGTGAAGGCAGCTGACCACGCTGTATAATACAGTACAATACCCTTTTATCCGCTCCTGTATACATGCCTGTACCATGCAGTGCTGTTACACCCCTGTCAAGCTCGGTCATAATTTCCTCTGCAATCTCATCTGAAAAGTCAGATATTATGTAAACTCCCTTTGCAAAGTTGACACCTTCAAGAATAGTATCAATGAATTTTGATGATATAAACAGGGACAATATAGCATAAAGCGCCAGAAGGAAGCTCTTAAATGCAATAGCTGCAAACAGTATCACCAAGGTATCTATTATAAGCAGCAGATTTCCCATTGTTACGCCCGGAACAAAATTATGTATTATTTTAGCAGCAAGATCAGTCCCCCCCGTAGTTGCTCCTGACCTGAAAACTATTCCTAGGCCAATGCCCATAAAGAAGCCTCCGAATATAGAATAAAGCATATAATCAGGTCCTGCAGTAATACTTTCAAGTGACAGTAGCTCGATGATCTTATTAGTAACAGGTTCAAATATATCAACTATAACAGATAGAAATACAGTACTGAAAAGTGTTCTTATAGTAAACCTTCCGCCTATATATTTCATTCCGAACAAGAACAACGGAACATTCAATATAAGCATAATAATACCTACAGGCAGCCTTTCATTACTCAGGTAGTAAATAACCGTTGCTATTCCGGTTACTCCACCGGGCGCAATCTTATATGGTACAAGAAAAATATTAATTGCAGCAGCAGTTATAATAGACCCAAGTATAATTAGTGCATAATCTTTCACCGTATTAGTGAAGTCTTTTTTAAAGCTTTTTGAATCCTTTGCTTCCATTTTCTCCTGATTGCTATTCATACGTACACCAGCTTATGTTTAATATTTTATATCCAGTATATCAAAATTAATTTTGAATTGCATCAATCAACAATTTTACATGATTATACTAAAAATAACTATTTAATCTCAATTGCTATATATTCATTAATTATTTTTACCTCTTTTATAAATATTATTTTTAGTTAGGTGCGAGGCCCCTCCACTTCAGCAACATTATATCTTGCTCCTAAATATAACTTGATATAATAACCGCATGCAGTCATTGTACGGCTATTATATGGATAGAGCCGCCAGTTGCTATATTTTCGGCTTTTTCAGTGGCACCAAAACGCACATGGCAAATTATAACGCCTATGTTCACAAGGAAAAGTTTCGATTGTAGAAATTTTTCCTATCATCTGCAAGCGTTTCAATGAGGCAGAATATATAAGTTTGTTGCATTTTCTGCCTCAATATAACATGAAACCTTTGCTTTCATGATATAATGTTATTCAGAGACTTGTCATATGAGGTGAATCTAGGAGGATTTTGATGCGTAACACTGTAGATATATTAGGAGTACCTGTTGATAGCATAACAATGAAGGAAGCAATCGCCAAAGTAGGCGTTTTTATTAAAGAGGGCGGTGTACATGCCATTTATACCCCTAATGCTGAAATTATGATGGCTGCACAAAGAGATGAAGAGCTTAAAGCCATACTTTCTCAAGCAGACATGCTTACTGCAGACGGTGCAGGAGTGGTTCTTGCATCAAAGCTGTTGAATACTCCTGTTCCTGAAAAGGTGTCAGGCTTCGATCTGGTAAAGGAGATATTTAAAACATATTCATCAAAGGGCCTTCGTTGCTTTTTATTCGGTGCAAAGCCCGGAGTTGCCGAGAAGGCTGCTGAAAAAATAAAGTCTGATTATCCCGGAATTGTAATTGCCGGTTTGCGAAATGGTTACTTTAAAGATATCGATGATAATGAAATTATAAGCAACATCAATACAGCAAATGCAGATTTGCTTATAGTTTGTCTTGGCGCTCCGAAGCAAGAAAAATGGATCTACAGCCACAAGGATAAATTAAATGCTAAGGTGTGTATGGGCGTTGGCGGAACAATAGATGTATTCGCCGGTACAACAAAGCTTGCACCGGATTTTTTCAGGCGGAATGGTCTTGAGTGGCTGTACAGACTTTACAGAGAGCCTCGTCGTGCTATTCGCATGCTGGATCTGCCAAGATTTATCATTCGAGTATTGGCAGTTAGACTGAAGAAGATCCTTAGGTTCTAAAATTTCTTTCAAAGCTAATTTGTTCCAACAATATGGGCGGGGTCGCAAGTACGGCTTGCTTCTCGTCGATACATGCTGACTGTGTCAAGTAAAGCTTACAGTTCACGCGCTGAAAGCAGGGTAGGTCTCGCACACTGCAGAAATAGTGGAGATCTTGTTCATCGCAATAGCTCTTCTTGAATAAAAGGGCTTAGGAAGACTGTAAAAATCACCTCTGTAAATAAGAAAAACTACAGCAGCAAGGCTCATCAGCATCGGCCAAGTAGTTATGAAAAATCCGCCCATACAGCAGCCTATACATGAAGCATTACATTTCACCTGGCCTGCTGATATCGCAGCGGAAGTATTGTCTTTCATAATAATATGTACTAAATTGATTTAATCATCTGTTTTTTGTTTCTGCGGCTAATATTAAATATCTGCCAAACCAAAGCTGATGCTCAGTGCTTCATTTACTCTTTCCATCAATTCGTCGTCCAGGTGACCGATCTTTTCCCTCAATCTTTTCTTATCAATGGTCCTGATCTGCTCCAGCAATATTACTGAATCCCTCTGCAGCCCATATTCCTGCGAACTGATCTCTATATGTGTTGGCAGCTTTGCTTTGTTTATCTGAGATGTAATTGCCGCCGCTATAACGGTTGGGCTATATTTATTGCCAATGTCGTTTTGAACGATCAGTACCGGCCTTATGCCCCCCTGTTCGGAACCGATCACCGGGCTCAGGTCGGCATAATATATTTCACCGCGTTTTATTATCACAATTATTCCAACTCCCTCAGGCGTTCTTCATATTTTTGTTGTTGATCACAGTCCGCATCAATGCACATTTCAGCCAGCTTAACATTGATTTCGGACATTTCCTGGTAACCCTTTTTCATCCTATCCCTCATCTGGATCTTTCTCTTCTCACGTATATACAGCTTCATGGCTTCCCTTACAAACTCGCTTCTGTTTGTTTTTTCTACAGAAACGATATTGTCAATTTCTTTTAATAAGTTATCGGGAAGGCTAATAAGTATTTTTCTCAATTCTGCCAATTTTAAAACCCCCATTTTTTACCATGACAAACTAAAATACGTCAGATACGAAGAGCAAGTAAAAAAGGTAAACAACATGACCCACCTAAGATAAATAAAACAGATAATAAAAATATGCACATACTATATATATAATTATATAGAGGCGTATATGCATAGTCAAATCAAATAAATGCCTGCGATAGTTCTTGTGACTATTAGTGTATAATTATGGAGCTGTTGTACAATGACGAAACAGAAGCTTCATTTGAAAGAGCTATCTAAGTTCAGCAAGCATTTTTTAGCGCGAGCGCTAAAAAGAGGCTACATTTATGTAACGCTTTTACAAAGTAAAAGCATTTAGCAAGTCGAAACTCGTAAAAATGCTTCTATAAATAATATGTAGCATTTTTCCTCAAACAGTCGACTTGCTTATCTTCACTCTGACAAGATATCTCTAAGCTGCATTACGCTTGTTGGTATTCTTACATTGCACAACAGCTCCAGCAAAGATGGTACTTGAATAGTCACATACTTGCTATATCAAATAATTCAAAACACTGCAGATCTTGCCGTCCTTGAGGTACACCCTGGGTATCCTCTTACCTATTACACATATTGTCTCGTAATTGATCGTACCTATTTGGGATGCTACTTCATCAACACTAATGCTCTCCTTACCTTGAGATCCGAAAAGAACAACCTCATCGCCTGCATGTACCTCATTGTTCAGGTCAGTAACATCAACCATGCACTGATCCATGCAAATTCTGCCAACTATTGGAGCAAATTCGCCGTTTATAAGAACCTTTCCTTTATTTGATAAAATTCTTGTGTATCCATCAGCATATCCTATGGGTATTGTAGCTATTTTACTTTTGCGTGATGTCCTGAAGGTCCTTCCATAGCTGATACAAGTATTTGGCTCAACCTCCTTTATCAGGATCACATTAGCTTTGAATGTCATTGCAGGTTTAAGCTGCAGTTTATTTTTGTCCACCTCCGAGGAGGGATACAAACCATACAGTATGATTCCGGGACGAACCATATCAAGATACATGTCCGGATATTGCATTATCGCGCCGCTGTTGCACACATGCTTAACAGGCACATTAATGCCTTCATCTAAAAGCTCCCTGCAGACACTCATATAGCGTTCAAACTGCATATTAGTATAATCTCTCTCGTTTTCATCAGCAGATGCAAAGTGGGTGAATATTCCTTCCACAGCTATTCCGGGCATCCTGCTGATTTCTTTGATACTGTTGACAGCTTCATGTCCGGGCATAAATCCTATACGTGTCATGCCTGTATCAACTTTTACATGTACCTTAGCAGTTTTACCAAGCCTGACTGCTGCTTTTGATATAGCCAAAGCAAGATCGGTGCTGAAAACAGTCTGCATAACATCATTGGATACTATTTCCTCAACCCTTGATGGGTCAGTATAACTCAATATAAGTATTGGCACATTTATTCCCATATTTCTGATCTGGATGGCTTCGTCCAGCATTGACACTGCAAGCTGAGTCACGCCATTATCTAGAAGTGTCCTTACCACCTCGAGTACTCCGTGGCCGTATGCATCCGCTTTAACAGCCCCCATTAATTCAACCTTTTCGCCGATCAGTTTTCTAATTTCACGCACATTATGTGCAATAGCATCGAGGTCGATTTCGGCCCATGCTCTATTCAGCTTATATTCCATAGTCTCCACATTCTCTTTTCTTAAGTTGATTTTTATATAAGGCTTTTGCCATGTAATCTAAACAATTAAGCAGCACAATATATAATAACTGTTGGGTCTGTAATTAGAAGCCTGTACACAGTGCATAGTGCACATGCCACCATAGCCCCAAAAGCGCCTTTAAAGCGCCTTTAAAAACGCCTTAAACGTAACTGCCGTAATGAACTGTAACATAATGCCGACTGCTAATCACACCCGCAATATGTAGTACTGCGAAGCTTAAAATATGATTCATCGCAGATGCTATTAAATGCATCCGGAAGATGCCTTATAACGTCGCCGGCAATCATGCTGTGCATGCCAAGCTCACCTGCTGCCAAATCACCTGCAAGTCCATGAAGGAACACCCCCGCTATAGCCGCACTCTCCAACGCAGCACCCTGCGCAGCAAGGCCGGCTATTATTCCTGTAAGCACATCACCCGCTCCAGCAGACGCCATTCCCGCATTTCCCGTAGGATTAATAAATACCCTTCCATCAGGTAATGACACTACTGTTCTGTTTCCCTTTAATACTACAATAATTCCGAACTCAATAGCAAATTTTTTCGCTGTGCCCGGTCTGTCAGCTTGTATATCCTTAATGCTAAGTCCCGTTAGTCTCGACATTTCACCCGGATGTGGGGTTATAACAGCCTTTGTCTTAAGCCCTTTGAGTATTTCAGTATTCCCAGAAATGCAGTTCAGTGCATCAGCATCAATTACCATAGGAGCCCTGCTCTCACACAAGACCCTTTCAACAACACTTTTTATTTCTTCTCCAGATGTTAACCCGGGACCTATTGCAACAGCGTCCATTTTTTTAGTGTACTCTACTATATTATCAGCACATTCCCGGCTTAAAGTGCCACTTCCACTGTCAATAAGAGGCAGGATTATTGGTTCTGTAAGTGCTGCCCCATAAATTGCCGAAAGGCTTTCCGGTACTCCTACATAAGTAAGTCCTGCTCCTGAGCGAAGAGCTGCTTTTGCAGCAAGGCAGCCTGAGCCTGTCATACCTGTAGAACCGGTTATTATGAGCACCCTTCCATAATCGCCTTTATTACTGTTATTAACTCTTTTAGGAATAAAGGCAGCTGCCGTTTTGTGATCTATCACCTCAGCATCAACAGTAATACTATTCCTTATGCATGGAGGAATCCCGATATCAGCAACTATTAGCTTTCCTGCATATTCATAGCCGGGATTTAATGCGAGCCCGGTTTTTGCCATACAGAAGGTCACTGTAGTATCAGCCTTTATACATATTCCCTTTATGCTGCCGTCCGTGCCGTCGATACCCGATGGTATATCAATGGAAAGCACCGGCTTTCCCGAATTGTTTATAAGTTGTATGACATTTTCTGCAAGCCCCGTAATATCCCGTGTAAGGCCTGTCCCAAATATTCCGTCAATAATAAGCTGTGCATTTTCAATACAGCTTCGAAGGTCGGTAAGTCCTTCGACATAAGCATTTTCTTTCCCTAACTCGTTTACCCTGATGCCTATTCTTTCAAGCATTTCCAGATTGGCTAGGGCATCACCCTTAATGTTATCCCTGCAGCCGAGCAGATACACTCTTATATTAGCACCCTTACAATGTAAAAGCCGGGCTGCTGCGAAAGCATCTCCTCCGTTATTGCCTATGCCGGCAACAGCAACAATCGACACACCGCTGCACCCGCCTAGCATTGATTCCGCCTGTGCCGCAACTGCTGACGCGGCATTTTCCATAAGCAGGAGTCCGGGGATTGAGTAATCCTTTATAGCAGACGCATCCATCCTTCTCATTTGTTCAGGTCTTATCAGCTTCATAATAATTCTCCGATATCTTCAAAAGCAGCCTTCACGCATGCTTAAAATATTCCCTGTCAAGCCTTTCAAGTTCTTCTGCCCCAAGAAGGTCATGAAAATATGAATAAATTTCAGTATCATCCTGAGTCAGTGCTTCCTTCTCATCTATGTATTGCTTAAGCTGTGCCCTGCATTCTTCGATCAGCCCTTCCAGCTCATCAACTCTTTTACTTGCTGATCTTATTTTAAAGTATACTACACTTACTGTCTCTTCTAAAAGTCCAAGGTTTACCTGTTTTATCTCCTCTGGGATATTATTAAGCCTTTCTTCAATGATTTTTGCCTTATCGTTAATTCTTTTAATCTCCTTCTCTGCAAATTGCATTTCCTTTTTAGCATTTTCATCATTTTTCTCAAACACATCGGTGGTAAGGTTAATAATTTTGCCCATATAATTCTTTTTCAACATGGAGATTTCTTTCTGTTCAGTAATAAGACGAGACTGTTCCTTCATAAGTTCTCTGAGTTGTTTTTCATAATGCTCAATACCTGTACTTTTCTCAGTATTAGTAAACAATTTGTTCCAGCGTTCATCAAGGATCAGCAGAGATATATTGTTTTTTCTTAATACCTTTGTATCAAGTATTCTTTTTTTCTTTAATTTCCAGGGTAAAGGTAACAATGTTATCCTCCTCCAATCAACTAATAAAAGAATATTCCGGGGATAAGATATGCTCACCACCTAAAAACCAGATCTGTACCTGCTACTTAATAGAAGTGTGCGATATCATTTTGCCTCGTTATAAAATGTATTTCGTCAAAACAATGATACTAGTAAACAAGCAACTTCTCAGGATCTCTACTGCTATGTGACTATTCAGATACTCTCTTTGATGGAGCTTTATGCAATAAAAGAATACAAATAAGCGTATGCTGCACATACAAATTCCCCGAATTATATATCAGCCTTAAGCGAGCTTCCAAGATATTGTTCAGACAGATGCCTTTCTTCTGACAGCAGCTTCTCCACCTTATCATAATTTATAGAGTGTCCATCCTTTGCTACACGCTGCCGGAATTCCTGCGCGCTGATCGTACATGGATACAGCCTTGCAGTAAGTTCAAGCTTGTTTAATATATTATGTAGTCTCGAATTTACAGAGCCTTCAGAATCTTTGGAGGAACTGAAGCAAACAAAATCCTTCTTAAAATTAACCGAAAAAACAGTTCCATGGAAGGAATCTGTACAAATCATTGCCGCATTTTTAAATAGGCCCAGAAATTCCTTCGGTCCGGCATCAAGCACCTTTTTCTTCGTACAAGCAGGCACTCTTCTTGAACCGCACAAAGCAACTACCGGAAGTTTGTAGATTTCAGACAATTGCTTTACATAATCCGAGTATTTTCTGCCGTCTGAAACAAAATAGCATAACAGATAAGGCGTCTCAAAAGATGGCGTATTGGCTAATTCTCCCCATTCGTCGCCTGTCAGTAGAAGTGTAGGATCAAGAACTGTTATGGAAGCCCTGCCTGAAACGTCCTCTATTATCTTCTCACCCTGCTTTTCCCTTACAGATAAGGCGTCAAAACTCATAAGATAATTCCGCAGCTTATCTCTTTTATCTTCCGGCATCTGACTTATCCCAAAGCTTGGAGCATAAGCAATCTTCCTGCCCGTAAATGCAAAAGCGGCAAAAAATGCAGGATCAAAGGTCTTCTCCCCATAAATCAATGGATTCCAGATCTGGTCGCTTCCGCACACATACATATCATATTCAGGTGCATCAGCCTCAAGCTCTGTATATCTTCTATATGACTTTTCCGACAGCTTCATATCCTTACTTACAAAGCTCTGGAATCTGTCATATCTTCTTTTCAAACTAAAATAATTAAGAAGCGTATCAGCATTTGAAAGAAGCGTCCTTGCCGAAAAGCCTTTTTTAAAAAGCCGACTCCCTTCAATACTATCTTTTCTGACATAATCAATTATTTCGCAGTCCACTCCTGCATGCATAACAGCCTTCATAAGTGCATATGCCTGAAGCTGTGCGCCGTAGTGGTGAGCATAGTGAAATGTAATTATCCCTGCCTTCATTTTAACACCTACTTCTTTTGAATTACCTGCCAAGGTTATCTTTCAGCTGCCTTAGCCCTATTCGCAAACAATCCCTTTATCCTTAAAACAATAGCATGTGCTGTTTCTCTCTCCATAATGATATTCCCGCCAACAATAACTATGAAAGCCCATATTGCAGTTGGCACCGCATATAATGCCCACTGAAGCAGGCCAGCAGGCTTCATATCTATAAAATAAATCGCGGGCAGTACTGTCAGGCCGAAAAGGACAATCAGCCTTATGACTCTTTTTATAGTCATTATCGGCTTCAGCTTTGTCACTGTCTTAGGTATATAGAAAATAAGGTCTATGTCTCTATATAGATTGGAAAGTATAGAGCCTATTAGTACACCTGCAATGCCCAGGTACGGCGCAAGGCCTACTGAAAATACTATGTTGATGACCGCCTGTATCAGCGTCTGGAGCTTCGTTTCCTTATATAATCCGGCTGATATTACAAGCATGCCCTGAGGCGACTTAATATTATACAATACTCCTACAGCTATAAAAAGTACTGCAATTGATGGCCTGATATAATCTGCATCTGTAAAATTTGCTGTATAAACACGTATGAATGGCATTATGAGAATTGCTGCACAGGAGTAACCCCAGGTCAGGAGAGTATAGTACAGGTATTCATACTGTTTATAAGCTTTCTGCAATATTCCCAGCTCATTTCGTACAAGGAGATCTCCGAATATGGCACTAAGTCCGTCTCCAAAGGTAGTAAGCAGAGCAAGGACACTTGCGAAAACCATATTGTAAATGCTGAATACACTGGCTTCCTTTAGTCCCAGAAGAAGTGAGGTTACAACAACAGGCGTAGCTGTGGTCACAACCCCCAACATCTGTAGTACCATGGAATCCCAGCGCTTATCCAGCGCTTCATTCTTAGGCGGCGCCTTAAAGTCAATTTCAGGATATTTTCTTCTGCCATACAGCGCAAAAATTACTGAACGCACAACAAAGCTTGTAAGAGCGACTAACTGCACAAGAACGATATTGTAGCCCCTGCTTGCCATAACAAGTATGATGATCGCATTAACAGCTACTGCTACTGTCTTTATCAGGTTTATAACATAGCTTTTCTGATCTGCCGTATACAGCACCTTATATCTGCCTATTGCAAAGAACTCCAAGGCTCCTGAAGCTCCTATTATAAGCACAAGAGCTGTTATGGACCATATGTCTATACCCTGTCCCGAGGTAAACATAGGGTAGATAACTGCTGTCACAAGTACAAGTGCGGAAAAAATGAAGCCGGAAATATTATAGAACCTGTTTGTCGCAGACAATATACCATTTATATCATCCTTGTTTTTATCCGCCAGAGGCTTATAAAGGGCATACACAGCAGCTCCGGCCAACCCCGCCTCCACCAGATTGAAGTATTGAATAAATGTCCTGATAGAAGTAACTAGCCCATTAACCGATGAGCCATAGACATTTATCATCACCTTCGGCAATATCAGGTTGACTATCAGATTTACTGCCTGAAGAATTACTGCACATATAGTATTATATAATGAAAGCTTAGTCCTCATCTTATCCTCTATGCTCTGCCTAAAATTTTCTTAAGTATGCACTTTACCTTATATTTTATACTGAAATTATCCATGTACTTGTGTCTAAGCCTGTCAAAGTCCCATCCTGAAGCCATGTCGCCAAAGAAACGGCTTCTTCCCTTTGGCTCAGGCACCGACGATAAAAGCCTGGGATTGTATTCTTTGCCAACTTTCAGTGGTTCAGACTTGATAAGCATCTGATCCTTTATTTCAAGGAGAGCCTTCTCTCCCTTTTCAGTATTAGTTATAAGAAGCGATACTCCTCTGTTATCCAGAAAATCATTGTCTTCAAGAGTTCCAATGCCCCAGAAATCAGCCAATGTAATATCAGCCTTTGTATTGTCTAATCTGAATTTGCAGTTAAAGCATGACTGTCTGTTAAATATATTTTTTCCAAAGCCTATAAAAAACGTTTCACGCCTTGCCATATCAATATATTCTTTGCCGTTTTCGAAGCCTATACGCATGTTATATCGGCTCCAGCCGTCAGACTTGTCCCGGAAAGAAACAGATGATACACGGCTATTATACTTTTTGCTCAGGAAATTAAGGTACATACGCCATACCCTTGGTGATGGAACACCGGAGCAGGCCAGATCGCATGTGAGAAGGCCATCATAATCCTTCTTCAAAAATGCCTTCAGCCCTGCTATCTGACAAGGCGTACCGCTGAAAAGCACAGCTCTCCCCGCTTCTAGGAACTGCTTTGCCTCCTTATAGGTGCTGCCTGTATTACTTTGTACATACTTCGAACGTCGAAGAGCATCTAGCTCTTCAAGCTTTTCGGTATAGCTGTGTCTTACGTTAAAGTCTCCGTCAAAGCCTGCTCCAAAAACTGCACCGCCTCTATCTATAACACTTTTAGCCAGCAGTGAAAAAACTCCGCCGGATGAGCTTTTATCCCTTATATCAGCGTCATATGAAAAACAAGCATATGCGCTGTGCTTTTTACTATCCTGTTCTATTTCTTTATTCACTGGACAGGTTTTAGCGCAAAGCCCGCAATCTACACATAACTGGTGATTTATTAAAGGGTACAGAAAGCCTTCACTATCTTCCTTCATCTCTATGGCCTCTCTGCTGCAAGCCATACTGCAGGCCGCACATCCGGTACATAGCACTTTATCACATATGTTTTCCATTAATATACACTCCACACATTTCACAAATATCTGAACGCAAAAGAGCGCTGCTTTCTTCGATAATTATATGTTTATTTAACATTTAACACAAGCATAGCTTTGTGCCTATAAACTAATGTGTTATAATTCTTTTATACTATTTATGGGCAGGTCGAAAGATGCAAAATATTTTACACCTTATTAATTATATGGGCAGCGGCGGGTCTGAAAAGTACATAAACCTGTTAGCGGAAGGTATGCATAATAAGAAGTGCAGGTTTTACATCGCCTATTCAGAGGAAGGCAGTGGTGCCGAGCCCTTCAAGAACCTGGGGATAGATTTGATACATCTTAAAATGAAAAATCCCTTTGACATCAGTGCCGCGCTTAAGCTGAAGAAGCTTTGCCGCAAGCTTTCCATCAATGTAATTCACACACACTTTCTCAGGGAAAATTACATTGCAATACTATCAAAAATTCTGGGAAATAAAGTGCGGGTTATTAACACAAGGCACATGTCGTTTGATAGTTCAAAATCAACTATGCTTTCAAACAGGCTTTTCTGCAGATTGAATTACAAAATCATCGCAGTAAGCCAAAAAGTCAGAGAGCAGTTGATTTCTGAAGGGATTTCATCTAAGAAAGTCAAACTGATATATACGGGTATAGATCTTGCAAAATGGACAACTCCTGTTTCTTCGTCTATTAGGGATGAGCTTAGTATTAGTCATGATGAAGTTGTAATAACATCGGTTGCTAGGTTTTCGCCCGAAAAAGGCCATTCTTTTCTATTGTCCGCAATTCGGCATTTGAAGGACTATATTAAAGAGATGTCTATTCAGATGCCTGCCTTCAGATTTATTCTTGTCGGAGATGGTGAGCTACTTCGTGAAATATATGAGAAGGTTGATGAACTTGGCCTTGGAAAAGATGTAATATTTACAGGTTATAGAAAAGACATTTTAAATATTCTGAAGGGTTCTGATATTTTCGTTTCGCACTCTCAAAACGAAGCCTTCGGAATATCAATTCTTGAAGCTATGGCCGCCGGCCTTCCCGTTATAACTACGGACAGCGGCGGAACAAGGGATATCGTTAATGATACATACGGCAATGGCTACCTTATTGATTACGGTGATAAGCTGAATTTCTGCAAACGTCTGACTGCTCTTATTATTGACCGTTCTTTGAGGGCAAAGCTCTCTAAAAACAGTCTGGCAACAGCCGCGCAGTATTTCAGTCTTGATAAAACCATAGAAGAAACATATAATCTTTATGTGAAAGAAGGGATGTAATTGTTGATGAAAAATGGAAAATTGTTTGGAAAAATTAATATTATTGACTTTTCAATAATCATTGTATTATTAGTTGCTGCTGTATTTGTTGTCTACAAGACAGGTATATTATCACCTAAGAAGGTTGCAGCTGCCAGCGGTGAGAAGATCAAGGTAGTTTTTTATCAGGAGGAAGTACCTTCATATGTTCCAGATAATGTTAAGATAGGTGATCCTGTTTCAGAAAAGCTCGCTAATGTAAGCTTTGGCAATGTAACTGATATATCCACTGACGCATCTGTTTCATGGGGGAAAACATCAGATGGCGTTCAGGTAAAATCAACAAAGGAAGGTTATTCATCAGTTACTATTACAACAGGAGCCACAGGTAATATTGGTTCAAATGGCTTCATAATAGGCGGAACAAAATATAATTTAGGTCAGCTTGTAGTTGTTTATGTAGGAACCTCGACATTCTACTGCAGAATAGCAGAGGCATCACGCCTTTAGGAGGATAAGTATGTTGTTTAAAAGAAAATTTTCATGGATAGACCTTGTGGTCATAGTAATTATTATAGCTGCAATAGTTGGAATTTCATATAAATTTACAAAAGCAAACGTGTCATCAACAGCAACAGAAAAGCAAAAGCTGATAATTACACTAAACGTGGAAAACACACCAGATACTAATATTGCCACATTAAAAGAAGGTGATCCTGTTACCGAAACTGTTCAGGGAACAAGCCTGGGCAAGGTAGTGGCTATAGAGACAGGGCCATCTATTTATTGGGAAAGCGGAGAGGATGGGCACCAGGTATCATCAAGTAGAGAGGGTTACTCTTCTTTGAACCTGACTATGGAGGTGTATGGCGTTATAAAAAGTAATGGCATATTCATTGACAAAACCTCATATTATGTAGGCCAGGGCATATCCGTATATGCCGGCAGCAGTCTCATCAACGGTGGCAGGATATCGTCAGCAAGCTTGGCCGAATAGCAGAGGTATATTTATGAAAAATTCTACTCGAAATGTTGTAAGTGGCAGTAAAATACTAAATTACATAAAGGGTTCTGATATCTGCCAGAAGCTATGGTGCCAAAGCATATTCTTTTTTATACTTGATATCATTTTTAACTATCCTGCCAAGCTGCTTAAAAAGTTGTCATCAAAAGCAGAGAATGTTCTCGAGAGCAGTTATGCTGTAAAGATCGGTAAATTCTTAACGGATAGGATGCACATAGTTATTGGTCTGCTATTGATATTTAACATGATCGTACCTGATCATATGTGGCACAATATATACGGTGTTCTGATGGTCGTTGCATTATGTATATTATTTATTTTTAAACTATTTATAGACAAAAACACCTTCATTGATATTGCGCACGTTGATTATGCAGCAGTGTTGTTCTTTTTCAGTATTTTTCTTGCCGCAGTTACCTCGCTCTTCCCCCGGGATAGCTTTAATTACCTTATCTACTATTTCATAAGCTTTGTATTTCTGATAATATTAGTAAGCAGCATAAATTCAGTTAAGGACCTGACCATCCTTATAAAGCTGATTGTTTTAGGTACCTTTTTCACAGCTTTGTATGGGGTATATCAATGGAAGGTCACCGGAATTGCGGTAGATCCGTCTCTGGTGGACTTAACCATAAGCGGTGATCTGGGCGGAAGAGTCTACTCAACCATGGGTAACAGTAATATATACGGTGAGTTGCTCGTACTTACGGCGCCATTTCTGGGTGCAATCATTGTAAATGAGAAATCATGGTTTAAGCGGATATGCTGGGGCGCCCTTTTATTGCCAATAATACTTATACTCCTGAAGACAGGCTCAAGATCTGCATGGGGAGCATGCGCCGCAGCAGCATTTGTATTCGTATTATTCTGGAATAAGAAGCTGCTCCCTCTGTTTATCTTACTTGGAGCAATAGCCGTACCTCTTCTTCCGGCATCAATTTACAATAGAATTTTAACTGTATTCAAGAACACTGATACCTCCATGTCATACCGTCAGAAAATATTTACATGTGCCCTGTCGATGCTTAAGGATTTCTGGACAACCGGAGTAGGCCTTGGTACAAAGGTATTCATCATAGTTTTTGAAAAATATAAATCTTTTGGACTGACAAGGGTAGCACATACACATAATTTCTATTTACAGATTTGGCTTGAGGCAGGGATCTTCGCCATTATCACATTTTTGCTGACTATCCTCAGACTAATACGCAATACATACGCAGCAGTACGCCAAAAGCTCAGTCCTGAAGCGACAAATATATTAATATCAGCGCTTTCAGCCATTATCGGCCTCCTGGTAATCGCATTCGTCGACCATATATGGTTCTATAACAGGATACTATTTATGACCTGGGCTGTTATTGCAATTGCACTTACGTCGATTAAGCTTATCAAAAAGCAAGCCGCTGAAAATTGATTTGAGTATAATAAAATTCTAAGGCATCAAGCTCTACTGGACTTTATTTCATAGACCTTCGGTCAACGCCATAAAACAAAGCCGACAGTAACCTATTTACTACTAGATTATCTGCCAGAAAAATGCATCAATATTTTATTTGGCTAGAGGCAAACCAAACTTATTGACACAGAGCCATAAAACAAAACCGACTGGTAAGTTAGTCTTACCAGCCGGCTTTAGTTTATTAAGAAATTCATATTCAAAATAATTAAAATAGTTTGGGGCCAACCATCAGCGGAGTCTCAAGAAGGCGGGTGATTTTATCTGTCTGGCTCTAGCTGTCTATGATATAGGTGAACATGAGCCGCATGAGAAAGCATTGAAGCCTTTTCACACAGCCCATGGAGTTTTACTGGATATCGATCCTATGAGACTCAGGTTTAGCTTCCTCCTGTTTTGGAAGATTAACTGTAAGAACTCCATCACTATATTTTGCAGAAACCTTTTCCTGGTCTATTCCATCAACTCTGAAGGATCTGCAATATGAGCCATATCTTCTTTCCTTGCGGATGTAATTATCTCTCTTTTCATCCTTTTGTTCATTGTGCTCAACTCCAATTGTGAGAACCCCATCTCTAAGATCGAGCTTGATATCCTCCTTTTTAACTCCCGGCATATCAGCCTCGACAATGTACTCTTTATCAGTTTCACGCACATCAGCCTTTATTGCATGTGTGGGCGTAAAAACTGCAGGCATAAATGAATCTGAAAAGAAATCATCAAAAAAGTTGTTTAAGTCAAACATGTCATTCCTTGTTGTAATTTCATTATTCCTTCTGTTAAATGGTATCATTCCGAACATATAAAGCACCTCCAAATTTATTTTATATTAATGTTTTCTATTGTCTTTGACTTTCCTTGACCTTGGTTATATTGTATACTGACCTAGGATAATAAGCAAAATCTGATTTTGACTTTCTTTGATCTTTACGACTTAATGTACCCTGATATTTGAGGTTACCTATTTTTTGCTCACGATTTCTTAATTTCTCTCATCTTTTTAATTCCCACAATATCCATAACTTCATTTATATTGAGTATACCGAGAAGTACCATGAAAAATCCGGAAATAAGCATATCAGCAGACACCGCCAACAGTATTGTTATCGTTTCTCCAAATGAAAGTATTTCAAAAAAGCTGTATATAAATTTTGCTGACAGTGCCATTATACCCCCGACAATCGCCGGTTTTAGAAGCCAATATTTAAAATCGATCAGCAACCCTGTCATTTTTCTAATAGCAGCCAGGTTCAGAATACTCGTTACAAAAAAGCTTACTGCAATACCAATTATATAGCTTTTAATTCCTAACACGGGCACAATAAAGTATACGGTCGCAATTCTCATGAGCGAACCTATTACTGTATTTCTCAATAGAAGCCCCTGCTTGCCAAGCCCGTTAAGTACACCCATCAGTGTTTGCTGTAAATATATAAAAACACATGTAAAGGACAAAAGCTTCAAGAGGTCGCCGATTCTTTCATGTCTGTAAATCAAGCTGCCTAGCTCATCCGGATAACTGAAAAACAAAGCAGTGAATATCATTCCAAGTATAAAGGTTATTTGTATTGATTTTGATATCTTATTATTTACTGCTTTATAATTATTAAGCGACATACCTTCGGAAATTGCCGGTACCAGTGTAGTTGCCAGAGAATTTGTGACAAGGGACGGAAACATTATAAGTGGAAGCGCCATACCTGATAGCCTTCCAAACAGCTCCATGCTGCTTTTATACTCCATACCTCCGGACGACAGCATTGCCGGTATCATTGCATATTCAGCGGCAGCCAGTGCAGAAACAACAAGCCTGTTAGCAGATATAGGAACTGATTGCTTCACAAGCTCTGTAAGAATAGTTCTTTTTCTCATCCTGGCAGTATATTTTATTGTTGTTCTCTTAATCTTAATTTTATAGGCATATACAGCTGCCAGTATCAGCATATTTGCAATTTCCCCCAGCGCTGATGATAATGTAGCTATTGCACAGGAAAATGCTACTCCATTCATAGTCAGCTTACTTGTCAAGAGCATTACAAAACCGATTTTGACCATTTGCTCAGCTACCTGTGAGATTGCCGTGGGCATTACATTCTGTATGCCATAAAAGTACCCTTTTAGTGCCGCCGCTGAAGCAACCAGTGGTATACATGGCACCATTATTAGAAGTGAAAGACGTGTCCTCTCATCCCCAAGCAATACACTTCCTAGAGTATTTACATTGAAAAGTATAAGAACAGAAGCAAGCAAGCCTGCTGCAGCTACCATGAAGAAGGCACAAACTGTTATTCTGTTAGCATTAATAGAATTTCTGCGTGCCTGCTGTTCTGCTATCAGCCTTGAAACAGATATTGAAATTCCGGCCTCAAGTGTCAGTATGACGGCAGTATAAACAGGTACCACAAGCTGGTACAATCCCATACCTTCAGCACCTATCAAATTTGACAGGTATATTCTGTACACGAAGCCCAAAAGCCTGGCAATGAAGCCTGCAATGATCAATATTATTGCAGAACTTAAAAATGATTTACGCACATTGTTCCTCACAATCGCTGCATACTTCGCTATCGGCCCTGCTAAGCAGGGATTGTTTTTGGTAAAACGACTATTGCTTCAATATAATATCTCAATAGTGAATACGCAAATGCTATTTATTCTCTAGTTCTCATTTTAATTACATTTGTTTACTTATATGCTTTTATTTGTTGTTAAATACTGGTATTATTAGTATTGTATTATATTGTAATGTATTTTGGAGGTTATAGCCTTGTCCAAGAAAGTTAAAACGCTCCATATAGTAATTATTATCCTGCTAACATTTTGCAGTGCGCTATTCTTAATAATGTCAATTAAGCTTGATGCACAATTTAGCTATATAAGCAGCAGTACAGCTAACAAAAGTAATGTAATTACACTTAACTCCGGATGGTCTTACCATTGGGGTGATTCGCCAATTGATAACAGTGGCAGCTATGAATGGCTAGATAACTCAGTAAATGACAGTTGGGTTGATTTTCAATTTCCCGGACGACCAAAAAACAGCAGCAAATATGATACAATCTGGATCAGAGAAAAGCTCCCTCAGGAAAAAATAGACAATGCATATTTTAGTTTCAGAGCACCTCAGCAATATTGTCAGGTTTATATTGATGGAAAGCTAATATACAACTACGGCAGCTATGATCCTGCACAAAAGGTCAGAACTCCGGGAAGTGCATGGCATTTTGTCCGTTTACCTGAGAATTATAACGGTAAGGTAATAACACTGAAGCTGCAGTCTCCTTTTCCCCACTATATTGGGTATCTTTCAGTAATTTCGCTTGGAGAAAAAGCAGATTTGTACTTAGAGGTATTTAAGAGCAACATACTTGATATAATAGCCGGAAGCATCTTTACTATCACAGGACTAGTGCTTCTGCTGATGGTGCTAGTCGGGGCAGCAAACTGGTACAACGTTATATATCTGGGATTTACCTCATTTTTTATCGGGTGCTGGTATATTTCTGATAGCCGTATACTTGTGCTTTTATTTAATACTGCAATTACAAGCACCTATGCGGCCAATTTCTTTATATTTCTGACCCCGGTATTCCTTCTTATTTATATCGAACGCACCTTCACAGTTAAACATGTCCTACAGAGAGTATTGCTCAGAATACAATGGACTCTACATTTGCTACTCGCATTTACTGCATTTCTACTTGACCTTTTTGGCATTGTTTCATGCCTTTATTTTGATACGTATTTTCATCTGCTTCTTGCTATTTCTTTACTTCTTGTGGCATATACGGGTATTAAGGCTATTCGAAGCAATGTAAAGAAAGCAATCCTTTTTGTTTCAGGATTACTTGCACTTGGTATAACAGGCATACTTGACACATATATGATGTTTTATAATACATCGCCCGGACTTGTTACCGTGAGGATAAGTTTTGCAGGTATGCTTTATTTTCTGCTTACTCTTCTGATAAAGATGGGATTAGAGCTGAAAGTCATATATAAGCAGCTTGAAAACTATTCAAAGGAACTTGAAACAAACTATAAATCTCTATTTACCAATATGGCCGATGGTTCTACATACAATCACCTGGAGTTTGATAATGATGGAACAATAAAAAAATGTACCATAATTGAGGCTAATGATGTATTTTTGAAAAATCTAAATTTTCAAAAAGATCGTGTTCTTGGCTCTGACATGTTTTGCCTTTTTCCAGAGCTTCAATCTACTGATCTTCATTTTAAAAGTGCAACCGACGAATCGGCTGCTGCATCCGAAGCATACACTAGAAATAATCCCGTAAAATTGGGCAGCAAATGGTACAAGCTCTCAGCTTTTTCACCTAAAAAGGATTATTTATTTATACTGTTTTCAGATATTACATATATGAAAATTGCTGAAGAAACTATAAGACATCAGGCATATACAGATGTCATGACAAATTTTTACAACAGGACATATTTTGAAGATTATATGCTTAAGCTATATCAAAAAGCTGATGCATTAAGTCCCACCAGTATAATAGTCATTGATATTGACGGTCTGAAAATAATTAATGATACCTTTGGTCATAACTCCGGTGATCTGCTCATTAAGGAGGCAGCAAAAATAATCTCCTCCATTTTCAGTTCCACAGGATTTACATCAAGAATAGGCGGTGATGAATTCTGTATTATCCTTCCTTATACTGACTACGATACAGCCTCCGAAATGGGAAGACGGCTGGAAAAAGCGGTTGAAACAGTAAACGACAAGAATCCGGTAATTCCTATCAGTATATCAATAGGAATCGCTACGAATAACGAAGGCAGTGATGAGGATCTATACAGTGTTTACCGCAGAGCTGATGATGACATGTATCGCTATAAGATGAGCCAATCAAGCAGTGAAAAAAGCAAGGTTATCGATATGCTTCTGACTGCCTTGAATGAAAGAGACTATGTAATGCAAGGCCATGTAGCGCGTCTTACCGGCTTATGCCACAAAATAAGCGAAACTCTTTTACTTCAGGATAATCAAAAGAGAAATCTTATACTCCTTTCAAAGGTTCACGATCTTGGTAAGATCGGCATTCCGGACATCATACTTAAAAAGCCCGGAGGGCTTACCTCAATAGAATACGATAAAATTAAACAGCATGTTAAAATTGGCTTTAATATTGCAAGCCGTTCTAAGGAGCTTGTTCTAATAGCGCCACTTATACTGCATCATCACGAACATTATGATGGCAGCGGCTATCCCGATGGGCTTAGGGGTGAAGACATTCCACTCGAATGCAGAATACTGTCAATTATAGACTCCTTTGATGCCATGACCAACGATAGACCATATCATAAGAGCATCAGCATTGGACAAGCCCTTACTGAGTTACGAAAATGCTCTGGTAAGCAGTTTGACCCTGATTTAGTTAAAAATTTCATTAAAATAGTTTTGGAGCAACACCCTGAAGTTTCCGTATAGCAATAATGAGTATTTAGTTCAGTGCTTGTAATATGAATTATCATGTTATGGATACTTGTGTTACTGTTATTTGAATTGTGGATGCTTTTAAATGGCAATTTATTTTATGTTCAGCTCACCATATTGCCTGGCTCGTTTTAGGCCTTGTCCTGATAATGAACTGTAAGCTTTTCAGCTTTCACCCTTAGTCTGTCCCGGCGCTTTATAAGCTCATTGTATTGCCTGGTTCCAACTAATCCTGCGGCTATACATCTTTGAATTGCCCTATCAACAAGCATAGCAGCAAATCCAATGTCCTTAGCTTTATGCTCATAGTACTTTGCCATTTCTATCAGATGGAAGAGTTCAAACCCTGAGTTTTCCTCATCCATGGCCCTCCAATGTGAAAGTGCAAGGTCATAGTTGCCATTTCTTTTATAGACAGTAGTCAACCTTTTAACAGCCTTAGCTTTGACAGAATATTCTCCGCTGCCGACACATGACTCAAGGCATTTTAGCATCTGCGCAGTATCGCCTCCAGCCTCAAACAGCCTGCCAAGGCCCAGAAGCTCATATTCACCATCAGCCTCTGCCAATGGTGAATTCAAGAGCTTTGAAAGCTTGATCTCAAGTGAGACCATTGATAGTATATCAAGCTCATTATGGCGTATTACCCTCTTTATCTCTGTCGGATCCCTATCCTCAAGGTATTTAAAATAAACTGCAGGGATCATTTCTCCGGGAATATCATCATTTCTGAATATGCCCAATATGTTTTCTTCAAGAGATGAAAGCCTGCAGCTCTCAAGCTTAAGCTTCCATATCGTGCGCGAAGGATATAAAAGATCCAGATTAGGCGCTTCTTTGAAAGCCGCCCTGATCCTATTTGATATAAATCTGCTATCTATTAGGTTTATGTCAAAAGCCTTTCCATTGAAGGTGACAAAGCCTTCAAAATGAGTAAAAAGCTGTCTCAGTTCAAAAAGCATTGCTGCCTCTTCATCGTAATCTCTCATTAAATATTGCCTTACCACAAAGTCAGTATTATAGAAAAAGCCGACTCCGACCAGAAAAGCGACTGTACCGGCTCCCCCGGACAACCCTGTAGTTTCTGTATCAAGATAAAGAAGCTTTCCTACGCTTATACCGTTAAATTCCGTACCACCAATACGACAAAGAATATCTGCATCAACAGAGGCAGCCTCCCCAAGGCAGCAGCCGCCATGCATATGCGACAGAGGATACCTGTTCTCTATAACATAGCAGCCTCCATTTTCATTTGCCACAGCTTTTCCAGGCGGCAATGCGCTTATATCATAATCTGCACTTTTTTTAGCAACATGTGCTGCGCTTTGAACGCCTTCCTTATACAGGTTAAGCTTACTTCTCAGATCCATGACTATCCCTCATAGCAATTTCTAATAGCTTAAGCGTCAATTCCTTAGGGTTTTCGGTCGTACTGAATTCATTAAGCGGGCCGACACAAGAAGGGCAGCCCGATTCACAGCTGCAATTCTTCACCATAGCCTGCGCTGTCTTCAGCAATTCTCCGTGCAGCTCGTAAAGCTTGTTACTGAAGCCTACTCCTCCTGGATAGCTGTCATAGATGTATATTGTAGGCCTCTGGGTAAATGTTGAACGCACCTGGTTTACAACCCTTATATCGCCGGGATCACACATAAGATATACAGGAGCAGCGTTGGCAAAAATATTTGAAATACCCACAAGGCCACTGCTGATATCTGATTGCGACATCCCAGGTATCTTCTCCGGGAAGCCCACCCAATAAGCTGTAGTATGCATTTCCAGCTCCGGCAGGTTGACCGGTCCATAGCCAATATTCTCATGGGTGTGCAGCTTTATCTTTTTAAACATTGTTACCACAGAGCTGACAGATACCTCTCCGCTGTTCTTGCTTACTGCCTCACCCTCATCCTGGCGGAATACATCTATAACCTTGAGGTCAACCTCCAGGTTGGCATCAGTATAATAATCCACATCGACCCGGCGTACATATGCCTTCTTGTCGTCAAAGTCAAGCTTTTCAACCTGGTATTGAACGCCCTCGTGCATGTAGATCGCCTCCTCATGCAGCAGCATTGGCGCACTGAAGCGATCCGTCTCTCCTATTACATTTCTGTGCGGATCCGATATGTCAATAATAATGAAATTCTCATTTGAGGCACTTCGAAGGCTTATTTCATCTGCGGGGAATATATCTGACATCCAGTGCCACCTTTTCCCTACATGTCTTACCAGCTTTGCCTCTTCCATAAATGACAGTATCTCGTCAGTAGTCTCTACACCAAATTTTTCGCCATCCTCAAAGGGAAGCTCAAAAGCTGCACATTTCATGTGGTTATACAGTATTACCAGGTTATCAGGATTAATGAGTCCGTTTTCAGGGTTTTTTCCAAAGAAGTAATCTGAGTTGCTTATTATATATTGATCCAGAGGGCTGCTGTTAGCTACCAGAATTGTTGCAGAAACTCCGCTTCTGCGTCCGGCACGGCCTGCCTGCTGCCAGGTACTTGAGATAGTTCCGGGATATCCGCTGATTATACATGCCTCAAGTGCACCTATATCAATACCCAACTCAAGCGCATTGGTTGACACTACTCCGGTTATGCTTCCTTCTCTAAGGCCGCTTTCAATCTCTCTTCTGAGGTTAGGAAGGTATCCTCCTCTGTAGCCACGCACTCTTCTGTCACCCTCCCTGCTGCCGTAGAAAATATCCTTCAGATACGTAACAAGCACCTCAACATTAAGCCTGCTTCTGGTAAACACAATTGTCTGTACATTATTTCGGATGAGCAGCTCTGCAATCCTTTCAGACTCAAGAAGACTGCTCTTTCTTATGCCAAGCTCTTTATTGACGATGGGAGGATTGTAAAAAATAATATGCTTCTTTCCTGAAGGAGCTCCATTGTTATCAATAAGCTCGATATCAGTTCCGGTAATCCTTGATGCCAGCTCCGCAGGATTTGCTATGGTAGCTGAGCAGCAGATAAACTGAGGCTTTGAGCCATAGAATTCGCATATTCTCATAAGCCTTCTGATAATATTTGCCAGATGGCTTCCGAACACGCCCCTGTAATGATGTACCTCATCTATAACAATGAATTTGAGGTTTTCAAAAAGCTTGGTCCACTTTGTGTGGTGAGGGAGTATTCCGCCGTGAAGCATGTCAGGATTGGTAACGACTATATGTCCGGCCTGGCGTATGGCTTTCCTTGCAGACTGGGGCGTATCCCCGTCATAGGTATATGTTTTTACATCCACTCCCGCTTCAGTTATAAGCTCATGGAGCTCAGTTGTCTGGTCCTGAGACAATGCCTTTGTAGGGAACAGGAAAAGAGCTCTTGACTCCTCATCCTTTAATATGGCGTCAAGCACAGGTACGTTATAGCACATGGTCTTACCCGATGCCGTAGGTGTTACCACCACAACGCTCTTGCCATCGTGTATAGACTGTATGGCGCTGGCCTGATGTGAATACAGGCTTCTGACCCCTCTTCTTTCAAGTGCCGCTTTAATCCGCTCGTCTATAAAATCAGGGAAATCAGCGTAAACTGCCTTGCGTTCGGGCAGTTCGACCCACGCTGTAACATTATTCATTATTTTTTCGGAAGCCTTCATATTGTCCAGGATCTGCTCCAGATTCATCTTGTTCCTACCATCCATTCCGCTGCAGCCTCAGCAGCTTGATTAAGGCACACCTGCATCCAATATTGTATACTAATGCCGGCTGACGCTCAAAACCAATTATTTGTACTTGTTGCCGCAATGTGTAACTGCTCTAATTATCTGCTTCAATTTTGAAGCAATAAGTTGCTAAGTTACAGGAGCGCAAGCCGAACATACATTCTTATTTTAAAATATATTAGGTGCATTGTAAAGAAGCAGCATTGAAATGTATGGTATGAATGAAGATCATGGATAAGAAACCAGTAACATCGGAGATCAGTAAGGCTATTTGTTCTGATTCCTGTGCAAAAATTCAACTTTGGAACACTTCTTCAAGAATATCAGTCAATTTTGAGCAGAATTTCAACTTTGGTGTATTATTATCGACCAATTAATGGACACTTTGCATAAATACGGCAAAATTTATTGCAATACAACAATGAATACGCCAATTTTATGTTAAAAATCTGTACCCTACTTGAAATTCTGCTCATTTTTTAGCCACTTTCCAAAATAATGTACCAAACTCGAAAAAATGCGCATAAGAAAATGCTACAG
>JAEYRB010000032.1 GCA_023409735.1 Bacillota bacterium
GCTCTTATCATCTAATGAATTATATTTACTATAGTTTAATATCTTACCTTTTTCGTTGATCCTAACGCTGATATTTTTATATACGTTTTTGTTAGGGTCTGTCCAATTGAGATTAAATATCTTCTCATTACTTTCCATATATATGTCAGATGTAAACTTGTAGTTTTCAGGAATTTCAAATTTCGTTTTAGCTATCTTAATAGCATTCTCCAGACCCTTATCCATTTCTTCCGCAAATCCCGATATTGGAATTGCCATTGTGAAAATAAAAATTATTGCAAGAAATAACGACAGTTTCCTAAACATTTTACCAACCCCTATCAAATTTAATATGTACAGACATTTTGACCATCCCCGGGTAAATTTTGTTCCACCATTTGCTAATAATGTTAGCTCTATTTGATAGGTTGCAGTTAATTGATCGTTTTGATAGAATAACTACTTAAGGAATTGTGATATGCCTTTATTTGAATATGTAATACTAATAGGGTGTCAAGCTTTAAACAAGCACGTGTAGAATGATATATGACCATATATTCATAATAAACGGCACTGTCATTCTTCCTGAGGCATGAACCTATACATTCAAGCAGCCGGAAGAAGCCTTGGCAGCATAGGACTGGCAAATTGCCTATGGTCCAGAGAATTGCTTTAACAACATAGATCTGGGATATTGCCTTTAGCCGGAAAAAATGCTTTAGCAGCATAGACTTGGCACATTGCCTATAACCCGGAAAGTTACTTTAACAACATAAACCCAGTACATTTAAAATAACCCGGGAAATTAATTTAGTGAGCTGATAATAATGATTGAATTTGTAACGGAAAATGATGAAATAGAGCTAAAATATTATGAAGCCGATACCACACTGCGTGAGCTGTCAACAGCACTAGAGGATTTCAGACTTACCTGCAGGCTAAAAACCGCCGAGTGTAAAGGCTGCGGCGAATGCTGCAGTGACAACATACCTGTTTTGGGGCTCGACCTGGAGCTGCTGCTCGAAGGCCTCAATATGAGCTTTGAGGAAGCTTCAAGAGAGATTCTTATACTGCCCGAAAAGCCGGATATTTCTTCAAGGCGTAATGCAATAGCTGAAATGTCAAAATCATCAGATATAGCTCCAATTGAAGCAGCTGTATTATATGAATACAATAACGCGGAGCCAATTATACTAGGAAAACAAGCAGGCGGCGAATGCTGCTTTCTCAGGAACAATCTTTGCTCTCAATACAGTATACGGCCCTATAGCTGTGGCCTTTATCTGTGCACGATGGGTGAAAAGCTGTCCTATCTGCAGGAAATGATAATCCGCCAAGGCACCTGGCATGCATATTACAAGCTTGGATGGATAAGCCGCGAGGATATTTCCCACAATCCGTTCTTAAAGACTGCTTCATATGACGAGCTGCTTGTTAAGGATTTTGATTTTGATCTGAAGGACTCGCTGGAACAACTGTTTTTCTATTTTTAGTTACTTTTGGTGATAACCACTAAAGCGCCTCCAAGAGGCCGCTCTTCGCCCTTGAATGAAGGCCTGTTTACCATTCTTCCCTGTACGATCATTTCAGTTGACGCTCCTCCATCTAGCATTGCTGCATCCTTTACTCCAAGTCCAATCAGATAATCAGCCAGCTCACGCCCGGTAAAGCCTGCGCTATAGCCCGGCTGCCTTCCATCAACAGTCAGCAGTATAACAGTTCCATCCTCCTTGATCCCCACGGCCGTTCTTGGGTCACGGTTTGTGAGAACACCTACCCAGGCATCTCTTTGCGGTGCAACAGCTTCTCCGTCTCGCACGAGCCAGCTTCCGCACTCATACGCGGCCGTGATATTACTTATATCAGGTGAATGTGTCACAGTGAGCAAATCGCCCTCCTTTATAGGCATACCCTCCTTCTCATACCTGTCTGTATCAAAAAATGATATCAGAATACCATCCTTCGGTATTTCCGCTTCACCGTAATAAAAAGCTACCCTAGTTACCGTTCCATTCACTACGGTGGCAGTAATATTACTCTCTTCTGCCCTATTGGTTTTTCCATATACAGGAGTGTAAACAGCAATTCTATTGCCTCCGGCGGGAGAGTTAAAGACATCGATCTTTATCGCGCCCTCACTGCTGCCACTATGCTTAACAGCAACCTCACTTTTAATGTTTTTTAATGAAGCCATTCCGTTTTCCACAACAAAAACAGGATAATTCCCTGTTGATGTTGATATAAGTTCGCTGTCCGTCACCACCATTCCTGACGGCAAGCCATATGCATAAAAGAATCCGCCGTTTACCGCAGCATATGCGCCTTCATTTTCAGCCATCTCACTGAGGAGCTGAAAACCATATATCAAATCATAGGAAAGGACAGGCTTTATTTGTGCCAAACCACCTGAAAGGTCAATTTCAAGTATGTCTATTTCCTGCTTCAATCCGTTTATTGTTTCAGACCTATGCTCATATTTTACAGGATTTGGCTTTACTTCCTCCTTAGCTCCTTCTGATTCCGTAACAGGCTCATTTGCAGTCCCTCCGGGCTCCAAAGCTGTATGTGTGGAGATAAATAAAAAATGCCCTACACACAAGATTACGAAGGACATTAATATAAACAGCATTATATATACTACTCGATATTTTCGATAGTTAATTTTATTCTCCGCTTTTTTCAATACCTGCTTTACTTTGTTCAGCATCTTTACTGACATTTGCCATGCCGGCGCCGTTTTTGCCGGACAGCTGCTTGTACAGAACCTCGGCCAGGCCAAAGCCTCCGGATTTTGAAGCGTTCTCCATTAGCTGTTCATCCTGCATAGATTCGAAGATCTCTGTACCGGCATCCTCCTCTATAAGATCTGATTTAATTATGGTCGCTTTCATGGATTTGTACATTATGTTAAGCATTACTGCCTCAAATTCCTGGCATGCTGCCTTTAAAGCCTTGTCATCATTACTATCGACGGCTGCCTGGAGCTTTTGTGCAAAGCTGTCATCAGATGCCTGCTGAGCCGAGTTAACGGCATTATCAGTATAGCCTCCTATCAAACTGCTTCCTATTTTATTTATATCCATGTTGCACCTCTTCTATTTTATAACACCTAGGTTCATAAGTAAATTTTTCGATTGTACAAATTTTTTTACATATGCGGCATTTCAACGTGCTTTACACAAAGTCTGTACTCGCTTCGTTATTATCTTACGAGGTTATTGGCAATACCGAGCATTTCATCTGACGTCTGTATTGCTTTTGAGTTAAGCTCATATGCACGCTGCGATACGATCAGCTTAACCATTTCCTCGACTGACTTAACATTAGATGACTCAAGGAAATTTTGATTAATCAGGCTTGATTTTTCTGAATCAAGGGCCATAACAGGTTCACCTGACGCTTGAGTAGCCTTATATAGATTCATGCCTTTGCTTTCAAGTCCATTCCTGTTTATAAAATATGCAATTCCTATAGTCTGGCCGGTAGGCGTAATTACACCATCCTCGTCACTGTAGCTGATCTCACCATTTTGTGAGAAGATCATATCGGACAGGTCGTAATCGATGTAAATGGGTTCTTCTATTTCATCCAGTACAGGATAGCCGTCTGCTGTGGTCAAAATGTTGCCGTTATCGGTAATGCTAAGCTTGAAGCTCCCATCCCTTGTGAAATTAGTCTCGCCGTCGGGGCCCTGTATCATGAAGAAACCTTCGCCATCAATAAAAAAGTCCAGAGGGTTGTCTGTCTGCTCAGGACTTCCTGTAGCAAAATCCTTTACAGTCGCAACATACGTCGTACCATGTCCAACCTGCAGATTGACCGGCTTACCGCCATTGTCCATAACTCTTGCTCTGTCCATTGTCTGGTACAGCAGATCCTTGAACTCTACACGCTCCTTTTTATAGCCTGTAGTATTCACGTTTGATAGATTGTTTGCGATCACATCAACATTTAACTGCTGTGCAGTCATGCCAGATGCCGCAGTCCACAAAGCTCTTATCATAGTAATTTATCCTCCTGTTATCTTACTGCGCCAACCTCGTTGACAGCTTTATCCAACGTGCTATCCATAGCCTGCAGGATCTTCTGGTTAGCCTCGTAAGAACGTTGAACCGTTATCATATCAACCATTTCTTTTATTATATTTACGTTAGACTGTTCAATATATCCCTGCATTATCTCGCCGGAGAATTCTTCAGTCTGTGCAGCTTCATCTGCTTGAAGAAGATTGTCACCGTATTTTTTCAAGTCTGTTGTATCTGCGAACTCAGTTATCAGCAGCTTATCTATGATCTCTCCATCTTGGTGTATGGTCCCATCAGCAGCTACCGAAAAATCTCCACTATTTAGTACTATAAGGCCATTTTGACCCAATACAGGATTTCCTTCTTTAGTGACTAGAATATTTTGGCTGTTTCTTTGAAAAGCTCCATCCTTTGTATAAAACAGTTTCCCGTTGCCATCAGGATCAACAGATGCAATTGTGAAAAAGGCATTACTGCCGTTTATGGCAAAGTCAAGCACATTATCAGTGCTCACAAGCTGCCCTTGCGTAAAGTTAGTGTATACTTCGCCTATATCGCTTCCAAGAGACATAGTACCTATATTATGAGTACTTCTGCCAATATTGGAATAATCCTTAATTATTTTAGTGAGAACATCAGGAAAGCTTTCCAACACTACAGCGTCCTTCTTAAAGCCGTTAGTGCTGGCGTTAGCCATATTATTTGAAATGACATCCATCTTTTTTTCAAGAGCCAGCATACTCCAGCCCGATGTGTACAAGCCCCGATTCATACTCAGTCCTCACATGGCCGCTGACAGGCGGTCTTCCTGCTGCGCTTTGAGCGCATTTATTTTTAGCTATAAGTATTATCGGATTTTATCAGATGAAACTTAATAATATTTATTACAGCTATACCTAATTCGAGCTGCCATATAGCCAGCTCATTTACTCGAATCACAAAACCTTTTTACCCTGGTTCTTAGAAAGCTCCTTGGCAAGCTTTACTGCCTCATATGCATCTGCGGAATATCCATCGGCGCCAATTTCTTTTGCATACTCGTTATCTACCACAGCTCCGCCGATCATGAACTTGGACTCTAAGCCCCTATCCTTTGCAAGAGTGATGACCTCCTTCATTTCAACCATAGTAGTAGTCATCAGCGCCGAGAGGCCTATTATATGTGCACCAAGTCTTTGAGCTTCACTGATGATCTTATCTGCACTGACATCCTTCCCCAGGTCAAAAACCTTAAAGCCATAATTCCTGAGCATAAGTGCCACAATATTTTTACCAATGTCATGTATATCTCCTTTTACTGTGGCAACAACAACGATAACCTCATCACTCACATCCTTTTTGTCCTGCTTCAGCAGAGGCTCAACGCAGTCAAAGCCTTTTTTCATAGTCTCCGCACTCTGGATGAGCTGCGGTAAAAAGTACTTCTTCTCATCAAAAAGCTTGCCTACCTGATTTATTGCAGGTATAAGAAACATATCAACAATGTCCTGAGGAGCCGTATTTTCACTCAGGGCTTTGTCTATAAGCATCGGAATACTTTCCTTATCTCCCTTTAGAACTGCATCGTAAATTTTCTCGCCTGTATTCTTTTCCGATTTGGATGGCTGAGCTATACCTGCTTCAGGTTTTTCAATATTATTGAAATACTCTATATAATTTCTACTGTTAATATCCTTCATGGTAAGTACATCGCATGCCATTTTTACACTCATGAGCAGATCACTTGACGGGTTTGCTATAGCCATGGTCAGGCCCCTGTCAATTGCCATGGCAAAAAAGGCTGAATTTATCCAGCTTCTTTCGGGTAAGCCAAAGGATACATTGGAAAGTCCTACTATAGTACCGCTCCCAAACTCGCTGCTGCACCAGTCAATAAGCTTAAGTGTCTCCTGTGCCGCTTCCTGATCAGAGGACACCGTCATCACAAGTCCGTCGACAACAATATCACACTTTTGGTAGCCATAAGCTGATGCTTCGCCAAGCACCTTTAAAATGACCTCGCGCCGCTGTTCGGCTTTCTTGGGAACACCCTCATCACTTAGAGGAAGGAGTATAAACATGGCGCCATATTTAGCAGCTACAGGCAGAAGCTTATCAAGCTTATGCTTTTCTTGTGAAATTGAATTTATCAAGGCTCTGCCGGGATATATCCTCAGTGCAGCCTCCAGAACCTCAGGCGAAGATGAATCAAGGCAAAGAGGAGCATCACATATTTGCCCCAAATGCTCTATTACCTTCAGCATTGTTTCCTTTTCGTTAATGCCCGGCATTCCCACATTGACATCAAGTATGGTAGCACCCTTTTCAACCTGTTCAAGCGTCAGCCTGGTAACTTCATTAATTGATCCTTCCTTTAGCTCAGTCTGCAGCTTCTTCTTTCCTGTAGGATTAATTCTCTCACCCACAATAGTTACCGGCAGGTCAAACCCAAAGAAAGCTGTTTTTCTTGCTGACGTCACAGCACTAAATCGTACTGGATCAGGCAGCTTGGGCTTCGATCCGAGGCATATAGAACTGAGCTTCATAATGTATTCAGGTGAAGTGCCGCAGCAGCCACCGATCAGATTCACACCTGCATCGATAAAGCTGTTAGCATAAGCTCCGAATTCATCAGCTCCCATATTAAAGATGGTAGCTCCGTTCACCAACCTTGGCAGGCCTGCATTTGGCTTTGCCATGATAGGTACTCTTGCATATGGCTTAAGCAGTTTAATGATCTCTGTCATCTGCTCAGGTCCTGTGGAGCAGTTGCACCCAACTGCATCAGCTCCGAGGCTTTGAAGTGTAATAAGCGCAGTCACAGGGTCTGTACCTGTGAGCGTTCTCCTATTTTCATCAAAGGTCATACTGACGATCACAGGCAGATCACAGCTTTCCTTAACTGCAAGCAGAGCTGCCCTGGCTTCCTGTATGTCCAGCATTGTCTCTACTATGAATAAATCAACTCCGCCCTCTAACAAGCCCTTGACCTGCTCCTTGTATATATTTACACATTCTTCAAATGTCATATCTCCCAGCGGCTTGATAAATTTTCCTGTTGAGCCCATATCACCTGCCACAAGAGCTTTACCCGAGGCTGCTTCTCTTGAGATGTGTACAAGCCTTTTATTCAGCTCAACTGTTCTATTCCCCAGCCCGCGCTCCTCAAGCTTTATCCTGTTTGCTCCGAAGGTACAGGTACAAATAATATCAGAGCCCGCCTCAACATATTCTCTCTGCAATTCCCTTATCACCTCAGGGTTATCTATGACCCATTTCTCCGGGCAAACTCCGGTGGGCATTCCTCTTTTTTGCAGCTGTGTACCTGTAGCACCATCAAGAATAATTATTTTTTGAGATATAATTTCACTAAAGCGGGCTTTATTCATTGCTTGCTCAACCTATCCTTTCCTCAATCCCGGCTATTGCAATAACTGACTTCTCCGGCACCAGCATAAACTTCTCCGTAAGTGCCATACCTAATTTTTCAAGCTTCAGAGCATCAAAAATATCTTTTTGGTATGATAGCGACAGATCTCCGAAGCCGGGGCTGTATCTGTGCCTTGTCAAGTCCTTCCCTTCTCTTGGAAGAAGCTTCTTCAAAAACTGTACGATCCAATCGAGGGCAGCATCCGCGGTCTGAGATGCAACCGAATCAAGGATCAATCCGTAAGCGGCATTACCCTTTTCAACTTCAGCTGCAACTCTGTCTGTTACTTCCCTTCCCACGGTAGAAGCCATAAGCAAAACACTGTTGCTATCCTTTAAAAGCTTCGCCAAGCCTTCGCCGTGAAAGCTTATTCCATTATCAAGCGTTATAACGGCTTCATTTTTATTCACGATTGGCACTATTGTATATACTCCTGACGGCTTGCACAAAATTCCGCCCAGGCTTATACACTCGTCGATCAACCGCACATCTTCCTTACTAAGCACTGTAATATTATTTCTATACCCTAGTCTAGATAATATCATTTCTCTTTTAGGTTGTGCCGGAATATTTTCTATATATTTAATTTTTGTTGCAAAAATACCTTCTTCCATTTCTATAGCTCCAATAAATTTGCACTATATTCATGTAACTTACACTTTATTTCATTCAAATACAGTCTAATTCAAATTAGTCTAATAGTCAACCAGTTTTGAAATCATATTATATACTCCCGCTATTTAGTAGTGAGTATTCAAGTATAAAATTAATAGAGCTGTTGCACAATGACGATTTACTGCTATTAGAGCTCCGTTATAATTTCAAATAATTTTAATTAACAACATGTGTTTTTTTAGACGCTCTTCCTTTTGTAGCCGGCAAAAAAGAGAACCCACCTTTAGTTCTGTTTCACGGGGTAGGAGATAATTCGGCTGTTATGTGGGCTCCCAATATAAAGGGGCTGTCGGAACACTTTTTTTGTATAGCTGTTGATACTCTTGGCGGACCGGGTAAAAGCATACCTGGTGAAAAATATACAAAAAAACATTTTAACCAGCAGATATGGATCAATGAGATTGCAGATCAGCTCCATCTTAGTACCTTTAATATCGCCGGAGTCTCCAACGGAGCTGCTATGGTATTCAATTATGCAACAAAGGAAAGAAATAAAATAATTAAAGCTGTTTGTATTGAAGGTGGTATAGTAACATCCCCTCTAAAAAGCATGATCTGTACTTTGGGAATGATGTTTCCGGAATGCTTGTTTCCCACAAAGAGCAATATGCTTAAAGTATTGGCAAAGCTTTGTTCACCAAATTCCGGTTTTATCAAAAGGTATCCTGAAATAGCAGAACACTTAATTTTACTTATGAAGAGTCACAATCGTAAGTCTATGTTTGTTCATACACTTGAAAAATATAATAGGGATAAGGGTATTGCAGTAAAAGACAAGCTTTATTTCCTGATTGGCGAACATATGGTAAATGAGAGAAGTGAGGCTATCAAGGTATTAAATGAAGGAGCATATAAATATAAGATAATCAAAAATGCAGGACATGCGCTCAATCATGAACAACCAGAAATAACAAACAAAGAGATCATAGCTTTTCTTTTAGGCTAGAATAGCCCTAGACAATGCATTATTACGTTACTTAGCTGTTACAGAAATGATTTTTCTGTTAATATGCTTGTAGCTCAGTGATATAGGCTGACATATGAATATTTTATTTAGCTAGATTCCAACTACAGTTATTGACATAAAGCCACGCCAAACGATGAATGGAAAGAATAACATTCAAGAATGGTTCGAAAACTACACAGGGTAGTCCCCCCTATCGGATTTTGAAATCGGGGGCTGAGAGACTGTAAGACAATGGGTGGATGTAGCTGCAAATAAATGCATGAATGGCTGCAGGCTGTTTGTACTGTTGAAACTCAAATGCGGTATCAGGAACCAAATCCAGGATGCATGGGCGAGTAGCAAGCTATGCTTGCGACCAGCCCTGCGGCACGATGGCGCAGGCGCTGGACGATAGCCAGGGATGGCGGTTGTCCTGCGCCCGCATTGGAGTGATACTATACATTACAGCCCTGCTTTCCATAAGCGCTAAAATATCATTTTCTCAGCTGCAAAGTCTGCATGTCCCAAATGATACGCAGGACCTTAATAATTCACAGATACTGTTATACTCACTTTTTGTTATTCTATATTTATCAAGCACCTGTTGAGTAGGAGATACGGGCACAAACACCATATTACCGCATATATTGGGCCTTAATCGATCCGGAGAGGTGTCTGTTTTTTTACCAAAATCCTTGTAGGTAGCCTTGATTCCATTTATAACAAAATTCTTTGTTTCACATATAGAGCTATAAACATCTAATTCCAGTTTCACAACTCATCACTCCCTTATTGTAATCCAATTAGCCACAAATAAACTTCGTTAATTATTTGTCAATGCGATTTTAACGCATATATAGAAACGCGACAATAAGATTTTTTTACCCTGCTGTTGTACTTTAGCCGAGATTTAATTATTAGATATGGTTTTATACCACAATGATGATTCCAGAATAAAAGCCTCGACGGTATCAACCCCCCCCTCACCTTTTTGCTGTAGACCGGAGGTACTAAGCCATAAAAAAATACCCCACAAGAAACCTTTGTTTCACTGCGGGGTACTTCCTAGATAGCTGCTCTTTCACGCTGTAAAACAAATTGTCAGCGTCTTACTCAGTAAGATTAACTCAAAATGAGAAAATGGTGCGGCAGCAAAAGCACAAAGCTACTGAGAGAATTCTAATATATCAATAAAATCTTCTGAGCTCTCTAGTTTTTTTATCAAGCTGATTCTTGCGGAGTAACTGATATCTGACGATCTGTATACATTATCATCACCCTTGATTATTTCTTCAAGGTCATCCCTGAGATTCTCCAAATGATTCTCATTGTTGCAGCTAATACAGTTCAATCCCAGGATTGCATTCGTAAATAAAATTCCATTATCCACCTTAGTAATACCAATTTTTATTTTGGAGTTATTATAGTTAATGAGCCTTCTGGCCAGATTAAGGCTGGCAAGAGCGTCAATATCCATTGTTGTACCACAATTGATGCATATAAAATGGTACATGCCAAACCTGTTCTTTTTAGATTTCAGCCCACAAACCGGACATGTAGAGGAATTACCTGCAGGGCTTACCTTAACTGGCCTTGGTAAGCATGCCCAGTTAAGCTTGTATTCCAACAATCTGCTAAAACAGTTGTATTCCCGCTGGTTTAATTCGGGGTAGTAACATTCCCCTTCCATATTGCGCCATGCAAGCCGGTCATCCTTTCCGGAAAAATTTAATAGTACTATCTGTGCCTTATATCGCTCAGCAATATCTCTGATAATATTAGCAACACTATGAAGTTCATTCAGCTTAACTCCTCCGGAAGCTTTAGAACCGGTTACAGCTCCTGCCATACCAAAGTCCAGTATTTGTCCTTCCTGATTTACAATAGTATAGCTTAGCTTACTTTTAAGACCCCTTGAAACGCCCATGAATGCTTTAGTCTCGATTATTTCTGATTTTCCCATTTCTATGGAAACTGCAAGATAGTATTCATCATTTTTCTTAAAAAGCCTTGCAGTTCTAAAGCATTCAGGATTAGCTGCAGCCTCCTTTAAAATTTTCTCCTGCCATTTCCCAAAAGATAAAGGCAAAATTATAAATGTTTCCTTTTTTCCTGTTCGCTCTTGTATCCCACCGTTTTTATAAATAAATTCCAGCTTCTCATTATTGCCTGAGCTGCTGCAGGCAACTCTTGCATTAGTTCGGTTTAATAAATAAAGCTTAACATAAAGCCTGTCTTTCACCCTGTCATAAAGCAGACAATAGCTTCTTTTTATATCATATCTGCAAAAGTAAATTGGATAGAACTTGTTCTTGAACTTATATCTAGAGCTATTATACTGTGGGTATAGATCACTGATTCCATCCTCATCAAAACAAACCTGTGCAGCATCTGAAAATGATTTTTGTTCGTCATCACTTTCCCCAACTCTGCTTACGGAGTTTCTAAGATAATTAGCTGTTATATTACCAAAATCAACCTTCAGCGAATCCTTAAAGGGCTGTACACCAAACTTATTCAATTCACAGCTCATGTCACTATCGATCCACTTTGACAATGTTAACGCACTATATTTTTTACCTGTTTGTTTTAACTCTCTGCTTATTTCAGTCAGTTTTGGGTATACCTGGCCCAGCAAGCATCGAAGGGCTTCATTGTAATTAAACAACGCCTCATCAATGATCCTTTGTTTAGCTTTACTAGGCTTATGCAGTTTTAAAACAATCGTCTTCAATCCCATCTGCTAGCATCCCCCAATACAAGGGTTAATGGTATTCCAAGCTCACCTTTTTACCCATTTTTTTGAGATAAATTATGATCTCTTCAACTATCTTAAGCTTAAGACTAAGATTCATCGGGAATTCAGGATTCTGATGAGCAGGATTTATTGCACGTCCCACAATGAAATGTATGTTTGTACTTTCTTCAAGTAGTATGCTTGCTAGCCTGGATGCGCCATCCTTCTTATTTAGGTTCAGGAAGTCTTGCATGGTACTTTCTGATGACTCGCAACTTTTTATGTACTCCAGTGTTTTCCTTAATGTAAGAACTCCCTCTGTTGCCAGATATCCTCCTTCAATCTCTGCTGTTGGAGGTATACTGGGGCTGAAATAATCAAAGCTTGTGTTAATTTCCCTTCCCAGCTCTCTTGCAACGATTTGAGAGGTCGTGCCTCCACAGACCACTTTCTTGCCTTCCAGAACAGAAAATGATGATACTATAGTATGATCCTGACTCGGATCACTGGGCGGTCCTACCATAATGGCTAATTTCTTTGGTTTTTTTATCGCAATAGTAACAACTGTAGTATCATCCCCGGGCTTTTCGGCATATAAGTTGTTACAAACCGAAAGCAGCAGCTTTGTCAGTGCTTTTGCGGAAATATCTGTTTTGTATATCCTCTGAATATATTCAGAAACATTTGACCATTGCCATCCCAAATTCATCGTTTGCCCGATCCCCGCATGAATTACTCCATCACTCACCAAAATAAAAGCATCCTCCGGGCTGACTGTAAATCTGCTTTCCTTTATTGTCTTTCCGCTTAGTATTCTTTCATTTGTTTCAACAAATAGAGGCTTCCCTTTTCTCAGTCTGAATACTGACGGATTATCAAACTCTACAAGGTATCCCTCTCCTGAGTTGAATATTTGCAGGATAGAAAAGGTTGAGTACGCAATTCCCCTTTCCCGGCAAACCGGCAGCGTATTTGCAATCGTCTCAACCGCTTCATCAATACTTGATCCATTTGACATGATTGTTCCGATAATTTTTGATGTCAGAGTTGCCAGTATATTAGCCTTAACACCGCTTCCAAGTCCATCCGCAAGCACCACTACCAATGAATTTGCATCTCTTATTACTTCTACCTTGTCGCCGCAAATCTCTTCACCATACTTGTTTAAGCTTTCAAAGCTCGCGTCTATATGAAACGTCATTTATTATCACCCATTTCTGACATAATTGACTTTTTGAGCTTTGTCAATGCCATCTTTGTCTCGGCAGTCGTCTCTCCCAGCAGGCTTGCTATCTCCTGTGCCACCCTCATTTGTTTCTCTATTACATTTTGTGCGAGCTCAACATTTTCTTCCCGGATATGATGCAGCTTCCTCATTTGGTTTTCTTCCTCAGTAATATCCTTTATAACGACTACGACGATATTCTGCTCCGGAACATAAATTATCGACTGCTTTACTGTTATATCATACTTTTCATAATAGTATTTCTTGTCATAAATATCCTCACCGCTGTCAATGACAATCTGGAAATCTGCAGAAGGAAGAACATCAAAAATACTCTGCCCTACAAGTCCTGCTTCATTTAGTCCAAACGTCTTTTGTGCTGCATAATTTGCCTCCTGTATACATAACTTTGAATTCAGTGCAAAAATAGCATTTGGTGTTGTATTTATTATTAGATTGGACATGGATTCTGCTCTTTCGCGCATAAATGGCAGGCACATGTGAAGCTGCGCTCTGTTATTGTAAACGGCAACTGCCTTATCTCTGCAGTTAGAATACCCACATGCACCACAGTTCAGTTCCTTGCTGGGAGTAAATTTACCTATGCTGTTTAATATATCCTGTATAGCAGACTCAGGCGGAATCACGTTTTCCTTTGAGAGGTTAAAAAATCTTTTTTCCAAATCCACCTTTACATCACAGGTCTTAAGCATCTGTTCTTTCTTAAGTCCGCGTCTAAAATAATTGATCAACCGGCTTCTGGCCTCAAGAAAACCTCCATTTATATGTTTCATGCAGGGTCCGCCAATACATCCTCCCGAGCAGCTGTTCATCTCTATAAAATAGTTTTTCAGTTCTCCATTTTTAAGAGAATCAAGAATTTTCATACATCTTTCCACACCATCTATACTTATACTTTGATAGTTCTTATTTTTATTTTTAAGGGTTTTAATGATTCCTCCGGGGACTGGGTATATTCTTGACTTAAGCTCTTTTTCACCCTTTATCTCCTCAGCTAGCTCCATGCCGGTGATGCCTTCATCAGTCAGCCATTTATCTAATTCTTCAAAGGTTATAGCTGCATCTATGATACCGCTGTTCTGCAGATCATTACATTCATCCTTTTTTGAAATACATGGGCCAATAAAAACTACTCTTATTCGTGAACCATAAGTTGCGCGCAGCATTTTCCCATGGGCGATCATGGGTGATACTACAGGAGCAAGCTGATCCACAAGCTCAGGATAATACTTCTGTACAAGAAGCGCTATTGAAGGGCAGGCAGTTGTAATTATATTCTTCATTTTCTTTTCATTTATTAATATGTCATACTCCTCGGAAACCTTTGCAGCACCTGTTGCTGTCTCCTCCACATAGGTAAAGCCGAGCTTTTTTAAAGCCGCATACAACCATCTTTCATCTACATTATCAAATGCGGAGATAAATGAAGGGGCAAGACTTACATATACCTTTTCCTTTTTATTAATGAACCCTTTAACCACATCTATATCGCTTTTTACAATCTTAGCATTCTGAGGGCAAGCCGTAAGGCAATTGCCGCAAAGCATGCAATCCTCATCTACAATTCTTGCCTGATCATTTACGAAAGCGATTGCCTTTACGGGACAGCTTCTAATACATTTATAACAGTTTTTGCAGTTTGCTTCTTTAAATCGAATAATGCTCATATCATAACCTTCTCAATATATATTCTGCAAATTTCACCTATGCATTGTTTATGTTTAGCTCATCAACAAATTCATACTCACCTATTACATAAATGTCCTTTGTACATCATCTCAGGTAAAATGACGCTTTAAGCTGAACTTGATCCTCTAGCCCATTCTTTCTTATAAGTTCCTGGAATATCTGTATGATCGTATAAAAATCTTTTAAATGACATGAACTGCCAACACATACACTAACCCCTATCATTTTCATACCTTATAGCGTCTTTTAATTGTTAATTAATTAACAATTAAAAGTATACATCATTGTTAATTTTTTGTCAATAATAGTGCAACCTTTGCGATTGTAACTTTATGAATCCAGATCCAATTTTTCTATTACCGATTTTTCAAAAAATTCCTCGATATTATCTTCTGAAACAGATACTACGTCGCCCTCGTCGACTCTGACAGATACTGCTTCAGTACACTTTCCCAGGCATAATGCCGCTTTTAAGACTACTCTTTCACCTAACTGCCTTTTTTCAATCATCTGCTGAAGCCGATTGATAATATTGTAGGAGCCCTTCAGGTGACAGGCACTTCCTACACAAACATAAATACTCAACAGCTTAACCATCCCCCTAACTATTTATTCCTATGTAGAATATCATGGTTTCTACTCAAAATGCCATTATACAGCGCAACAATTGCAGGATTTTCTTCAGACCTTTTTATAGCTGACGTGCTATCAGCATGATAAATTCCCTTCGTCCTGTTAACTATATCGTTTAATGACTGTGGTATCGGCTGTCCTCCACCTCCTGTACATCCTCCAGGACAGGCCATTACTTCAACAAAATCATATGCATTCTCTCCCTTAATGATAGACTTTATGAGCTTATCCACATTTTTCAATCCATGAACTACGGCTATTCTGACCTTTTTGCCATTTACATCCGCTTCAGCCTCTTTAACGCCCAGCATACCTCTTACACCAACAAAAGCAAGGTTTTTAAGCGTCAAAGAAGATTTATCTGAAATGCAATGTCTGAGCACGGCCTCAGCTACGCCTCCGCTCACTCCGAAAATCACCCCTGCCCCGCTGGCAAGACCAAACGGCATATCAAGTGCCTCGTCATCTATCTCACTAAAAGCAATGCCCAGCTCTTTGATCATCATTGCTAATTCCTGAGTAGTTATCACCATATCAACATCATATTCGCCATTTTTAGAGTTTTCAGGCCTAATAGCTTCATATTTTTTTGCTGTGCAAGGCATAATTGCTACTACAACATTTTTTCTTCCGTCAGAGTTTTTAATGGTCTTAAATTGTTCCTTTATTACTGCACCAAACATTTGCTGGGGTGAGCGACATGAGGATATATCTCCTGTAATTTGGGGATACTTCTGCTCAGCATATTTAAGCCATGCCGGACAGCAAGAGGTAAACAAGGGCCATTTGCTTCCCGCCTCAAGATGTGATTTAAGTTCCTTACTTTCTTCAATTACAGTCAGGTCCGCAGCTAATGCCGTGTCATAAATCTGATCAAAGCCCATTTTTCTCAATGCAGCAACAATCTTACCAATTGTGACCTCTCCGGCTTTCAAACCAAATTCTTCACCTATAGAGACCCTGACAGCAGGAGCGATCTGAGCTATTACACGCATATTCTTGTTATGCAGCGCATCCCATACTCGATCCATATCCTTTTTTATCACCAGCGCTCCGGTAGGACATACTGCCCTGCACTGCCCACAGTTTACACAATCAACCTTGTTCAAGGCTTTGTTGAAGGCGGTCGTCACCTGTATTTTTGAACCGCGATATGCAAAACCCAAAACACCTACACCCTGGACTTCCTCGCACATTCTAACACAATCGCCGCACATAATACATTTGTTTGGATTTCTTACTATGGATACACTGCTATCATCCACAGCCAATTCCCTTTTTTCATTTTCAAATCTTAATCTTTTCACTCCCAGGCGTATGGCAAGCTCCTGAAGCTTACATCTTCCATTCTTTTCACAGGTGGTACAGTCCCTGTCATGATTTGATAAAATAAGCTCAAGAATCATTTTTCTATGTTTTTTCAGCCTTGAAGTATTGGTGTATATTTCCATTCCATCTTTAGGAGGTGTAGAACAAGAAGCAATTGTTCCACCCCACTTGTCTTCCACCATACACATTCTGCAAGCTCCATATACACTTAGCTCTGAGTGGTAGCAAAATGTAGGCAGGTCAATGCCGCATTTTCTTACAACCTCAAGTAAATTTTTTTCATCACTAAATCTAACCTCTTGTCCATCTATTAACATACTACCCATAATTACACCTCCTCTATTGCAGAAAATGAGCAAGCTGCAATACAAGCTCCGCATTTAATGCAGGCATTTTGATTTATTACATATGGCTGTTTTATTTTTCCCTCAATTGCTCCTGCAGGACATATCCTGGAGCACTTGCTGCATCCCTTACAGAGCTCGGCATTTATCATAATTGAATTCAGTGCCTTACAATTGTGTGTTGGGCACCTTTTCTCCACAACATGTGCTATATACTCATCTCTGAAGTATTTAAGAGTACTGACCACAGGGCTTGCAGCACTTTTCCCAAGTCCGCACAATGCCGTACTGCTTATGGTATCAGCTAGCTCCTCCAGTAGATCAATATCCGCGAGCGTACCCTTTCCGGAAACAATTCGTTCCAGGATCTGCAGCATCCTTTTGGTGCCCTCTCTGCAGGGAATACATTTACCGCAGGATTCGTTCTGCGTAAAATTCATAAAGTATCTGGCAACCTCCACCATACAGGTGTCTTCATCCATAACCACAAGCCCGCCTGAGCCGATCATGGCGCCAACCTTCTTAAGAGAATCAAAGTCCAGCGGAAGCTCCAGATGCTCCTCTGTAAGGCAGCCACCAGATGGTCCTCCTATTTGAACTGCCTTAAACCTTTTACCTTCGCGGATTCCTCCGCCTATGTCAAAAATAATTTCTTTTAGAGTCGTTCCCATGGGTACTTCTATGAGACCGGTATTGTTTACATTTCCAGTTAAGGCAAAGGCTTTTGTCCCAGGGCTTTTTTCAGTTCCGATGCTTCTGTACCACTCTCTTCCATTCTTAATGATCAATGGTACATTTGCATAGGTTTCTACATTATTGAGTACCGTTGGCTTTTCCCATAGTCCCTTTTCAACTGTTCTTGGCGGCTTTACTCTGGGCATTCCTCTTTCACCCTCAATAGATGCAGTAAGAGCACTGCCTTCGCCGCAGACAAATGCGCCTGCACCTTTGTTGATCTGAATATCAAATGAGAAACCTGAATCAAGAATGTTTCTACCCAAAATACCATATTCTCTTGCTTCTTCTATGGCAATTCTCAGTCTTTCCACAGCCAATGGATATTCGGCTCGTACATATATATACCCGCTTGTACTTTTTGTCGCATATGCCGCGATCAGCATTCCCTCTAGTATACGATGAGGATCTCCCTCCATTACACTTCTATCCATAAATGCGCCGGGATCTCCTTCATCACCATTGCATACAACATACTTAACATCACTTTTCTGTTCCAGTACTTGCTGCCACTTTCTCCCTGCAGGATACCCTCCGCCGCCTCTTCCTCTCAGACAAGATTCAGATATAAGATTGCATGCCTCAACAGGTGACATTTCTGTTAAAACCTTTGCAAAATTGCTGTATCCACCCTTTGCAGCATATTCCTTTAAAGACTCTGCATCAATATTTCCACAGTGCTCCAGCACCAGCCTTGTCTGTTTCTTATAAAAGGGTATAGAATCCTGTGTTTCATAGGATTTCCCCTCAAATTCATACATTAGTCTGACCACAGGCCTACCCATCATGAGCGTGGTTTCAACTATCTCCTGGCAATCATCTATCGAGACCTTAACATATAGATAGTTGTAAGGTTCAATTCTCATAAGTGGACCCATTTCACAGAATCCATGACAGCCGCTTTTTTTTACACCAATTCCTTCATTTTCTGACTCAAGCTCCAAATCAACCAAGAGGCCTTTTTCTGCAACCATTGCCTTGATTTTAGCGTAAATATCCAGTGCTCCTCCGGCAACACAGCCTGTTCCGGCACAAATTATTACCTTTTGCTTTTGTTTAGCTAAAAACCTCGCAGCGGAAGCCGAGAATTCTTTAAATTCTGTTATGTTATTAATTCTCATTCGAATTCTCCTTTCTAAAAAGTTTTATCACCTCAATAGCTAATTCAGGTGTCATTTTTGCATACACCTTGTCATTTATGGTGATAACAGGAGCAAGGCCGCAGGCTCCAAGGCAGGAAACCGTATCAATAGTAAAGAGCATATCATCGGTGGTATGCTTTGTTTCACTCAACCCCAGCTCTGTTCTTAATGCATTTAAAATAGGAATTGATTTTCTTACATGACATGCCGTACCATCGCAAATTTTAATTATGTATTTACCTTTAGGTTCCAACGAGAAGTTTTCATAAAATGTGGCTACGCTAAAAATTTTTGACGTAGTTATTTCCATTTTGACAGATATATACTCAAGAACATCTTCAGGAAGATAATTATACTCCTTCTGAATTTCTTGCATCACTGCTATTAACGAAGACCTATTATACTCATATTTTTCAAGTATCTGATCAATGCACGGATATTGGCTGTTTTGATACATAAAACACCTCACACATTTTGTATATTTTATATAAATAAACGAATTCGTTAAATTTTTATCAATTTCATTTTAGCTTAGATACATTTTTACAACAATAAAAAAATAATTTGACATCATGTTATTTCGATAGAACTATAATTATTAGATACGGTTTTTGAATTGCCATAAATGAAAAGCTATAATATCATATTATTATCCATGCGTGTATTTCTAATTATTTGAGCTTGTATACTATATAAGGCACAGTAAAAGTCTCAGAGCATCGAGTCCTCCTTGCCTTTTTGCCGTAACCTTTCGGTCAACGCCAATAAAAAAGACTGCCCTGAATTAGAAGAATCTAATTTAGGACAGTCCCGTTGATTGTTCCTTTTATGTATTACCGTCTATATCTGTTCTCTGATAATAAACTCTCTTCAATAGCTTCTATATTATTTAGAGCTTCACCTGTTCCTAAAGCAACACAGGAAATAGCCTCATCCGCAATAATTACGTTAATACCTGTCTTTTCCTGCAGCAGCTTGTCTAGCCCATATATAAGGCTTCCACCTCCGGTAAGCACTATACCTCTGTCACTTATATCGGCAGCCAACTCCGGCGGGGTCCTTTCAAGAACGGCATGGACAGCCTCTACGATACTCGAAATCGGCTCCTCCAATGCTTCCATTATTTCTGTAGAGGTCACTGAAATAGTCTTCGGCAGCCCTGAAATCAAGTTTCTGCCCCTGACATCCATTGCTACCTCCTGAACTCGAGGATAAACTGTTCCTATGTTTATCTTCAGCTCCTCTGATGTACGTTCGCCAATCATTATGTTGTGCTTTTTACGCATATACCTTACAATAGCTTCATCAAACTTATCGCCTGCAATTTTTATTGATGATGATACAACAGTTCCTCCAAGTGAGATAACTGCAATATCAGTGGTGCCTCCGCCTACATCGACTACCATACTGCCGCATGCCTTTGATATATCAATTCCGGCACCTATGGCTGCTGCAATCGGCTCCTCTATCAAATATGTCTTTTTGGCGCCTGCCTGCATTGCAGCATCAATTACAGCACGCCTTTCAACCTCTGTGACACCACTGGGAACGCAGACCATTATTCTTGGCTTGAAAAGCCTGAAGGCTTTATTCCCGCATATTTTATTAATAAAATACTTAAGCATTCTTTCTGTTATGTCATAATCCGAGATAACCCCATCTCTAAGTGGTCTTATAGCAACTATGTTACCGGGAGTTCTGCCAAGCATTCGCCTAGCTTCCTCTCCGACTGCCAAAAGCTTGTTGGTGTTCTGCTCAATAGCCACAACAGAAGGCTCACGCAGCACAATACCCTTTCCCTTGATATAAACAAGTACCGAAGCAGTACCCAGATCAATACCTATATCCTGACCGAATCCCAACGAAAACACCCCTTTATATTAGCTTGTCCAGCATAAAATGCTGAAATTCAAAGCTTTCATTCATGCACTTTCCAAACAGATGCCAGTTAAAGCATCTAAATAAATATTATCATATAATGTAAATTATGCAATAATAGTTTTTTCAAGTTGAAATGTTTATCTATAAAGAATAATGCGCCATTAATGTTTTTACAAAAACTAAGCAGATAACCATGTCGTTAGTAGAGTATTTATTGCTCCGGCATTTATTTTAACTTCTTTATTATAGAAGATAAAGACTGCCACAGCAAAAAGCAGGCTGCTTCAGAGGCGTTTAACCGCTTTCGGAGCAGCCTAAAATAAAGGAGGTTTAAATCTACCTTATCTGCTAAGTAATCTGTAAAGAATCGTTACAACTTCTCCACTGCTTGCCTCAACTCCCGGCATAAGCATGCTTTTATCTTTTCCTTTGACTATCCCGTCCTTAACAAGCCTGCTTATAGCCTTAACCGACCAATCTGAAAGCTCTTCATTATCTTTAAATGCAGAAAGTGCACTCTTGTCAGCATCTAATTCAGATTTTTTAATTACCAAATCAGTGTTATAAGCAAGAGTAAATAACGCCTCACGAGTAATAAGCTTATCTGCACCAATAACACTGATGTCTATACCATTAGTAATTCCAAGCTCCTTTGCCTTCGCATAATAGCCGTCTGCAAGTGGCTTAACACCATATGCCTTCAATATCATTTCTACCGCTTCGCCGCAGGTTAATATGTGCTTAGGGTCATAAGCCGTTCCGGTTATAATTCCATTACCGCTGAAATACTCTACAGCATCATAGAAATAATCTGATGGTTCTACATTGCCAAAACGTGTGAGAGTCAGAGTTCCGTATACCGATGTGTCCTGATATCCATTACCGGTTAAATCATTCCAGGTAGCTGCGCTTTGCCTTGCGCCATCCTTACCGTCGTTGATCTGCGCATCAAAGCCTATTTCTTTACCGTACTCAGGAGTAATAGCTTTGAATGCTATCTTCATCTCAACGGTATAGCTTGTTCCTGAAACCTTGACCGCAGATTCAAAGCCCTCGGCTATAGCAGCCGGATTAAAGCTGGCAGTATTCTCAAAATTGACTCTGTACTGACCATCATCATCCTCATAGAATGTAGTCTTCCCATTATTTTCATCAACAAAGGCCTCTACAGAATCCTGTTCCCAGGCATTTGCACTTCCTTTATCAAGCTGCACATCATTTACCTGTAATAAAACATACAAATTCTTATTATCCCATAAAGCCTTTGCAGTACCGGTTGCTCCATTCCATGCCATTTGGTACTGATTGATGGGAAGTTCGGGAGTATCCTTCCAGATATCCTCAGCCTTTCCATCTATAACAGGTGTACCAAATTTTGCTGCAGACTTTTTTGCAACCTTCGGCGCCTTTGGTGGATTTGAACTCATATACTCATCAGGGTCGATAAGACCATAATAAGCCGGCTTTGCTTTGAGATTCTTATCAAAAGGTGTAGGGTTAGTAGATGATCTCCAGCTTGTACCATCATCTGTTCCCCAGAAGGTAACACGTTCAATATCAGAAGCATGAGCATTGAATATTTTAAACAGCTGTGCATACAGATAGCCCTGAGCCTTGGAAACATCCTCAGTCATAACAAAGTTGCTGCCAGCCTGTATATCCAGCTCACTTATACTTACCTTAACTCCAAGTGATATAAATCTCTCAAGTGACAGCTCAACATTTACAGGATTTGTACTCATACTGTAATGTCCCTGCATGCCGACTCCATCGATAAGAAGCTTGCCTGGATGTGTCTTTGCGTATTTCTCGTTAAGCTCCTTTACCATGTTGTAAACTGCCTTTGATTTACTCTGTTTATCAAGGTTGTAATCATTATAATAGAGTCTGATATTCCACTGTGGATGGGCATCCAATACCTCTCTTGCCGCCAGGAACGCCTGTTCAACATAGTCAGGGCCTATAGCGTTATACCAGGGTGCCTGCCTAAGCGATCCCTGCCAATCAGACGGATTAGCCGGACTATCATTCATGGCCTCATTAACAACATCCCATGAGATTACCTTGTCCCCAAAATGCTCCATAACGGTTTTTATATGTGTCCTTAAATTCGTAAGGGCTTCTTCGCGTCCCAATGGTACAACATTTCCCTTGCTGTCTTTAGTCGTGTTGAGCCAAACTGGAGACTGAGAATGCCAAACCAGAACATGCCCATGTACCTTAAAGCCGTTATCAATGAATTTGCCAATAAGCTTGTCTGCAGCATCAAATGTGAATTTTCCTTTTTCGCGCTGCAGGGCATCAGGCTTCATTCCATTACCTGCCGTTACAGAATTAAAGTGCTTGTTAAGCAGATCAAATCTGACTCCTTCAAGGTCTTCAGCAGAAATACAGTTTCCTATCAGGAATTCATTCTTATATACATCCTTAATACCGGAGAGCTCCTTCTCAATTTCTACAGGGCCTGCACTTGTTGAAACAAGGCTGATATCATCAATATAGAATGCTGCAGCTGCATCACTGCTTTCAATATATATTGTCAGATACTCATCGCCTACGCTGTTATAGCGGTATGTTCCCTCGAACTTTACCCAGCCATCAGCTGTATTTACTGTTTTATTGGACACATTGGCATAATTTGCGCTCTCACCATTGCCAATCTGTGAGGAAAGCTGAATATTTGCGCTTGCCGGGCTTATGAGCTTGACCCATGCTGTAATAGCATATTCGCTTCCCTTTTCTATATATTTTTCTATGCGAAGTGAAGGGCCATTCCATGAAGCAGTCCTTCCCTCCACCTTTAATGAATATTTCCCGCTATTGGAGTGGTTCTCTTTATCTGTTACTGCTAGTGTTTCAGTACCGGCTCTTCCTTCAAAACCCCCGGTCGTCTTATCCTCGAAATCTATTACTGCCATTTTCTCTGCTGCAGGTCTTGAATCATCAGCAGCAGCCACAGCACCCTTCTCAGTAATTAAGATATCACCAATGTAGAATGGAACAGCTTTTCCTTCTTCATTAGATTGGATCCTGAGTGCAGTATCCGAAGAACTAACAGTATATTCAGCTTCTAATATAAAGTTCTTTCCTGCCTTGTAGTCAACTCCCTTGAGCCATGCATATGTTTTGTCGGTCTGAAGTGCGGCAACAGCTCCTGCCGGCACCTTAACCTCTGCATCCACATATCCGACGACCTTGATACTATAGGTTTTTCCTTCCTTCATTCCTGCATCACTGAATCGAATATCGGCAGCATCCCAGTTGTTGACTCTGTTGCTGACATATAACGCAGCTCCATCATCATTGCCTTCGAAAGTCTTTCCCTTTACCTGAGCAAGATTTGCCCCGCCTGACTGGACAGCCTTACCCTGTCCATCAGCAAAGGTCTCGTGATAAATTGATTTACCTGCTTCTGATTTTTCATCAGGCTTCTTGGAATTATCGACAGTAGCAGAAGCCTTCTCAGTTATCAGAATATCTCCTATGTAGAAAGGAGTGGTCTTACCTTCCTCATTGGATTGGACTCTAAGTGCAGTATCGGAAGAGCTGACCGTATATTCTGCCTCTAATACAAAATTCTTTCCGGCTTTAAAGTCAACTCCCTTAAGCCATGCATATGTTTTATCGGTCTGGAGTGCAGCACCGGCACCCGTTGGTACCTTAACATCTGCATCAACATATCCTGTGACCTTTATGTTATATGTTTTTCCTTCTTTAAGTCCTATATCGCTGAATTTAAAATCAGCGGCATCCCAGTTGTTTACCCTGTTGTTTACATACAAAGCTGCACCGTCAGCATTGCCGTCAAAGGTCTTTCCCTTTACCTGTGCAAGTGCTGCTCCACCGGATTGGACGACCTTTCCTTTACCGTCTGCAAAGGTCTCATGATAGACTATCGTTGACTCTGTTGCATCCGCACTGTGGATAGGCATATAACCCACAACCAGCGCAATCAAGACAAGGGCAGCAAGAGCCTTGCTCAAGCCTTTAATCGTATGTCCTGTCAAAACCAACCACCTCCGATATTTTTTAATAATTTATATAAGCACGCTCACGCATTTGCTTTTGTACATACCTCAACAGTGGTTATTCTGATGTAAACATTTTCTCGTATGCCTGTACTATTCTTTTACTCCGCCAATTGCCAATCCAGTTACGAAATACTTCTGCAGGAATGGATAAACAACTAGTATAGGAACAGACGCAACAATTGTAATTGTAGCCCTTATGGCTTGAGGTGTTACAGTTCTACTGCCTCCTGCAGCACTAGCGTCCGCTCCCCCGGAATTACGGTTGCCTGCATTCGATGCAGTTGATAAAAGCTTCTGAAGCTCATACTGCAAGGTTGAAAGATCCTGCTTACCTGAATTATACAGAAATGTATCAAACCATGAATTCCATGATCCTACCGCAACAAACAGGGCAATAGATGCCATAGTTGGAACTACAAGCGGTATTATTACCTTGCCAAATATAGTAAATTCATGGGCTCCATCAATCTTTGCTGATTCTATAAAGCTTTCAGGTATGGTTTTTATATATGTTCTGATAACTATTAGGTTAAATGCACTTATTATGCTCGGAATCCAATATACAGAAAATGTGTTTATCATACCAAGATCTCTGATAAGTAAGTAATTTGGTATTAGTCCTGCATTAAAGTACATTGTTAATACAAAAATCAATGTAATCGGTTTTCTGAAAATATATTCCTTACGGCTTATTGAATATGCCAGCATCGATGTAAAGAATAGGTTCGTTACGACATTGACAATTACCCTAAGTACACTCATATTAAAAGCACCGTAAATTGTATCCATTTTAAAAACTACACGATAATTATTTAGTGAAAAGATCCTTGGCCATAAATATATTCCTCCTTTTACAGTATCATTACTTTCATTAAAGGATATGGCCAGAGTATTCAACATTGGATACAGCATTGCTATACATAGGAGGATAAGAAATGCAGCATTCAGAGTAGTAAAAATTACATTCTCAGCATTTAGCTTTTTATTTTTTTTCATCATGTTCCCCCCCTATATAAGCTTTTCTTCGCCGAGACGACCAGCTATAAAGTTAGTTATTGATATCATAATAACACTGACAAAAGTTCTAAAAATGCCTGCACATGTAGCTAGTGAATAATTTGACATTCTTATTCCATACTTAAGAACGAATATGTCAAGTATTTCAGCTTTTTCCATAACAGCTCCCTGCTGACCCAGGAAATATTGTATTTCAAAACCTGCATTCATCAGGTATCCCATATTCATTATCAATAATACGACAATTGTCGGTTTTATGCCTGGAAGAGTAATGTGAAACATTTTATGATAACGGTTTGCTCCATCCATCTCAGCAGCTTCATATAGAGAAGGATTAATACTCGTCATAGCAGCCAGATAAAGAATTGTATTCCATCCTAATTCCTTCCACAGATGTGATCCTGCAACAACACCCCAGAAATACTTAGCATCAGCTAAAAACAAAACAGGCTCCTTAACTATGTGAAGCCTCATCAATATATCATTAACAATACCTCCGCTGGAAGGAGCTGCAAGCATTGTAGACACAAGTCCTGCAACAATGATCCATGACAAAAAATGCGGAAGGTAGCTTATATTCTGAACAATTTTTTTAAACCCTAAATTCTTGACCTCATTTAACAGTAACGCCAAAATTATAGCGCCAATAAATCCTATGACTAATGTTAAGAAGCTTTGTGCGAATGTATTTCGAACATCCCTTAAGAAAACCGTGCCGGTGTTTCCTGTGAATAGCTTTTTAAAATTATCTAAACCCACCCACTTCTGGTCCCATGTATTTCTGATGGCTGGCTTGAAATTTTGAAAAGCCATTATCCAGCCTTTTACGGGAACATAATTAAACAAAATTGTGTAAAAAAGTAATGGTACGCTCATTATTATTAGCTCACGCTGACTTATGATAGTACTAAAAAAGCCCTTGCTATTACTCGGCTTTAACTTTATGCTTCCTCTAAGGACTTTCTTGTCTGTATTTTCAGATGCGATCATATTTGCCGACATTGGCACACCTCCTGATATCAAAATAGAGAAACTAATCACTTAGAACCACAAAAAATAAGAATTCTGGTATTATACCCTTTAGGATATTAAATGAAATTCTTGGGGGCATCGAGTCCCTCTCGCTTTTTGCTGTAGTCATTTAAGCAACGTATTAAATAAAAAGGGGATTTTCATCCCCTTTTTATTCAAAACAATCTTTATTACTATTCGCCCCAGCTTGCGATTCTTTCCTGGATTCCAGCATTAACAACATCTTCATATGCCTTAATGTCAATTCCGTCTATAGCTGTAACATATTCCTGCCAGAGGCTTTCGAACTCGCTAGGATTAGCAAGGATCATCTGCGGCAGATACTGCATAGATGTATCTGTCAGCTGCTGATTAGCTACCTGAGCATCACTTCCGTCAGGAACAGTGATATTCCATGCCGGATAATATACAGGATTTTCTGGCGGCTGGTTGAGGAAGTCTCTCCATGTTGTCTTATTGTATGCCTTCAAGAAGTTCTGATCATACTCTCTAAGAGTATCAAAGAATTCTGATGCCTGGTTATCTGCATTGTATGCATTACCATCGGAGTATGTACCTTCGTGCTTAGGAGCAACATCAACAAGTGCTTCAAGACGGTTCTTTGAACGCCATACAAGATCCCTCTGCTGTTCACGCATTTCAGGAGTTCTGTAGTACATTCCTTTATCGTCTACTAAGTAATCTTCTCCTTCAATGCCCCAAGCAAGTATCTTCTGCCACTCTTCAGACATTATGGTGTCAAGGAATGACATAGCAATATCAGGCTGCTCACAGGATACTGAAATACCAAAGCCTTGGTTTATATTCATAACGTTTCTGTCTGTGTAATATGGCTCGCAGCCTTCATAAACAGGCATTGTTGATATCCAAGTACGGTTATCCTTACCTTCCGCTGCAAGAGCATCATAAGCATTACCGTAGCTCCAGCGCTGATCATACATACCAAGTACACGACCTGTAGCAAGCTTAGCAAGATACTGGTCAAGAGTTTGCGTAAAGGATTCCCTGTCAACAAGGCCCTTTGCATTCATCTGATTGAGGAACTGATAGTACTTCTTTGCAACATCAGTGTTAGCAAATATCTTAGCAACATTATTGTCATCAACTATAACGCCGCCGTTATTTGGATGTCCTGCAAGATATTCAGGCGGATTTGTAAGTCCCCATTCTCTTCCTGTGCAGCACAGGATCTCAAAGCCTATAGTCGGCTGACCATCAATTTTTGGATTCTTCTTAACATAGTTCTCAATAAGCTCGAAGTATTTCTCAAGAGTCATATTGTCGAGATTCGGATAACCTGCATCTTCAAGTACAGCCTTCTGAAGCCAGAAGCCTGATGCACCGTAGGCAGTTCCACCAGTGATATCACCATAGAAACGATTGAAGTTAGGGATGATGTAAATGTGCTTATTGCCATCTCCAGCATCAAATGACATACGCTTCCAATATGGTTTTACATGCTCATAAAGGTTTTTAGCCTTATCCTCTGTCAGATAATCATCCAGAGGAATAAGAGCTCCACCTAATATAAAGCGAGCATTAAGGTCTACTGCGCCTACGAGGTCTGGATATTCTCCGCCTGCAAGCATAACACCTGTCTTCTGGTCTGCATTATCAGGAACAATTATCTCGTATTCAAGGGTAACTCCCAGCTTATCCTTCAACAGCTTGGTTATTTTGTTATCATCAGCTGGAGCAGGCAAAGCTGAAGTTATCCAAGTAGATAATGTTACCGGGTTATCCGGGGATAATACAGGTAGACCACTTGCAACTTCCTGTGTAGTCTCAGCTTGTGTTGCTTCAGCTGTACTAGGTGTAGAAGCCTTATCATCCACCGGTGCTTTGCTACCACATGCAGTCATTGAAATAATCATAACTGCAACTAATAAGAATAAAACTATTCTTTTCATAAAATCCTCCTTTTTTATTTGCAGATATTGCAGTAATATATGTATATTGACTGCCATACCAGCTTATTGTATAATTTCATTATATTGCCAAGGTGGTTGGAAGTAAATTATCAAATTTAGGATTAGTACCGGAGTTTTTTAAGGGGCTGATTAAAATATTCAGAGTATTGCTTGTAGACGATGAGCCGTCAGTGCTTGAAGGGCTGCGTATATTTGTAGATTGGAACAAGGCAGGTTATAACATAGTCGGCGTGGCTTCCAATGGGATTATCGCATACTCCGATATCAATGAGCTTCACCCTGATCTTGTTATTTGTGATATACGCATGCCTGGAATGAACGGGCTTGAGCTTATCGAAAAAGTTAATGCAAGCGTCAGACCTTTACCTAAATTTCTTATGCTCAGCGGTTATAGTGACTTTTCTTATGCCCAGAAGGCCTTGCAGCTTGGTGCTCTGGGATATCTTACAAAGCCTCTTGACCAGGAGGAGTTGATATCGGAATTGGCAAATGTATCAAATATCATGAATGATGAAAAAAGGATAGTTGATGAGACGCTTGAAATGATCCGGTACAGCAAAAGCAAGCTCCACAAGGATATCATAAACGGAACCTACAATAGTAAGCTGGAATGGAAGGCGTATTTTCTTCTTGGTATTCCGGAAACAGGAAAATTGAGAACTATAAGATTTATAACAGATAATATCAAAGATAACAACTTAGAATATAGTACATACACGCTGCTTGAGAAAATAGCAGGAGTAGAGAATAAAGAGTACATATTTTATAATGGTAATAACACCTATACCTTTTTAATGCATGACGGGATGAAGGATTTTGACGACTCCTCCAAGCTTAACGACTCTATAGCCAAGCAGCTTAGTAATGTTAATATTAACGATTATGGTATTTCTTCATTTTGGGTATTAATAAGCGGAGTCTCTGATGAAAAGGCGTTAAGGAGCATATGCTCTTGTGAAAATGAAATTGAAGAGCTGCATTTATATTGTATGCTTCATCCGGATAAGAGGATTTACTCTTATGAGAACCTTCGCAATGAGCTGTCATATCAGAGTTTGATTTATGACAGAGCAAGCACAATTTTTACCAAATTACCTTTTGAACGTGTCGTAGCTGCTATAAAAGGTACAGACAAGGAAAAAGTATCAGCTATTATCTCTGAGTTTTTCGAAACACTCGTACCAAATGCGTTCACTAATGGTATTTTGTCTATATGTTTATACAGACTTGCCTATTTGGTAAGAAAAACAGCTTCTTCCTTAGATATCGAGGCAAATTCAGTTATCAGTGACTTTATCCGATCAATACCGAATAGTTGCCCTAATTGTAAAAAACTTGCTTTGATAATGTGCCAACAGGTCTTCGAAAAAATAAACAGTAATAATGATAAATCTATCGTTCTACTTGAAAATGAAATAATCAGCTACATTAAAAAAGGTTGCTTCAAAAGGAATTTTAGTCTTCAGACAATCTCCACCAATTTTTCACTTCCAGCTATCATAATCAGTAAGATGGTAAGAAAGAAAACAGGTTTAAAATTTAATGACTATGTAAATATCCTGCGTATTGAATATGCAAAGAAGCTCATTGCATTTGAGGACGTAAAGGTAACAACTGTCTGCGAGGCATCTGGCTATTCTGACTATGATTATTTTATTAAAAAGTTCAAGGAATTAACAGGTGTTTCTCCCTCTGAATATAAAAAGAAATACTCGTAAGCTTGTCTTACACAGGAGATAATGTAATGAAAAAGCTTTTGTTAAAACTGGACAATATTAGTATTAAGCGTAAATTTATTCTGGTATATGTGTTTTGCATATGCCTTCCTGTTATTGCGGGTGCTATAATATGGGTAACCTTTACATCCAATGAGATCAAGCAGAACACAGTCTACTACATGGATCAAACCTTTGAATCATCTATAGCCGACTTTGACCTTCTTATGCAGACTGCACTGAATATCGGCTCACAAATAAATGCAGATACCGCTTTGTATAATGATCTTTCCAAAGACTTTATTAATCCTGCAGGGCATTACAAGCTCTATTGGGAGAGACTGAGGAACAGGTTCTTAATGTATTTAGTTAGTAATAGTGATATAGCAAATATAACTCTTTACATTGACGATTCGCACTTTATTAACTGTGATTACTTCCGTGTCTTGGATGATCGTGCTAAAGAATATGACTGGTATAAAGCAGCATCTGCCAGCACCTCTGATATAATCATATATCCAGGCTCTACAGTCATAGCCATTTCTCCTTATAAGAACAGATTAACTGTTATACAAAAGATCGCAAGGACTAATTTCCTAAATAACAAAACCAACTATCTCCTTATTGAATTGAAGCTTGACAGAACTTTCGCAAAACTTTACCAGAAGAATAACAGTACATATACCTACATAACACTTCCCAGCGGGGAAATGTTCTGGAGTGCCTACCCAAATTCTTTTGATTTCAAGGATACAGAATCAATTTTAAACATGTCCGGCAGCAGTAAGTATTATGTTTTTGAGAGAAGTATAGGTATACAACCTTATTTTAGTAACTGGAAAATAACTGAATTATATAATAAAAACCAAACCTTCAAACGGCAAAATGTAGTTTTAGCATATATTTTGCTAATAACGCTTTCAATAGCTACCTTTTCCGTGTTTATTATCTGGTTTGTGCTTAATTCTATGAGTTATAGAATAGGGAATCTTTCAAGCCATATGAAGAACATTGACGAAGGCCATCTTATGCCGCTTTCACTTGAAAATCCGGGAAAAGACGAAATTGGCTGGCTGATCATAGCCTTCAATAATATGATAGGTAAGCTCAATGAGCTAATAAATGTAGTATATAAGCTCGAAATGCAAAAGAAGGATGTTGAGGTGGAGAATATACGAGCTGAATATAAATATCTGCAAGCCCAGGTCGACCCACATTTCCTTTTCAACACACTTAATGCTATACTGGTCTTTTGCGTAAAAAACGGCTACACTGAGCTCACCACGGTCATTTCCAGCTTGTCAAAGCTCTTAAAACGCCTGCTTACCAGCAGAAAAGACTTAATTCCGGTTTCTGAAGAACTAGACTTTATTGATAAGTATCTTTCAATTGAAAAATTCAGATTCGGCGGAAAATTTGATTATACAATTAATATTGCTAAAGAAGTTGTTGCACTGAACTTTATGATTCCTAAGATGAGCATTCAGCCTATTGTTGAAAATGCGTGTAAGCATGGCCTGCAATCCTCCCTTGATGATAACCGAAAGCTGGTTATATCGGCAAAAATAGAGGATGATACACTTATAATCTCTGTTAAAGATAATGGAACAGGGATGGGCAGCGAACAAGTAAAGGCTATTGTAACCAAAATGGAGAGCTCCGATGATGATTTAAATACCGACAATGACGATATGAACAATGGCGTTGGTATCAGAAACGTATATCGCAGAATGATGATGGTATATGAGGATAGGTTTAATTTCAAAATACATAGTGCTCCCGGTTATGGCACTGAAATAATACTCAGCATAAAAAGATGTGATGGCAGATAATGTTGATAGTCTTATGGATATAGCAATAGTTTATTAAGCCTGTTCCTTATATTGTACAGGTTTTTTATTGGTTATTCTTTCGAAATGCGAAAAGAAATTATTATAATTTTTATAGCCTACATATGATGATATGTCATTTAGGGTCAGTTCTGATGACTTTATAAGCTCTATTGCCTTCTGTATCCTGAGTCGATGCTGATACTCACTTATACTGCATCCAAACTGCTTGCTGAATGCCTCTCCAAGATATCCTGGATCTAGAAACTCCATTTCTGCTAAAGAAGCCACACTAAGCTCCTTATCAAAATTCTGTTCAATATATTCCTTTACGTTATATAAATGGCTTCTGGAATTTTTACGTCTTTCATCCAGCATTAATCCTATAGTTATGGACAAAATATTCAGTATTTTGTCCTTGAGGTTATTAATGCTCAGATTCTTTTTATCATGAAGCAAGGTCGCATTAATACTGATATTTCTCTCAAAAGCAATATGGAGTATATGATATATTAGGCTGTTTACAGTAAAATTCACATCAGCTAACAAAGTTTTTTCGGCAGTAAAAAAGCCAAATAACTCATCTATGAGCTCTTCTGCATCTTCATAGCTCATAAGATTAATGGCTGTTGATAATTCCTCGTCAAAGCTGTCTCTTATTGTCTTGCGGTAAATACTTCTTCCCTGCTCATTAGAAGTACTCCCTGATATGTCATCCTGAATTAATTCATTTCTGATGGATCTAAATGCTGCTATGTCCTCTTGAGTAAATCCATAACGCTTCAGGAAAGCTTCATCAAGTTTGTTCTTAACCTTCTTCAATACATAATCTACTTCATCAATATCTAAAGGCTTCAGCATATAATAATTCACCTGACAGCGCATTGCTTCCTTGGCATAAGAAAAATCTGCATAACCGCTTAGTATAACAAATTCCAGTTCAATGTCCATTTTTCTTATCTCAGTGATCATTTCCAAGCCACTTTGAACAGGCATCCGTATATCTGTTATTATAAGATGAGGGCGCAGCTTCCTGATTTTTTGCAGAGCATCCTTTGCGTTAGAAGCTTCACCACATAATTCGAAATCATATTGCTCCCAGGGTATCATTATTTTCATGCCTTCCAAAACAGATGGTTCGTCATCAACTATAAAGGCTTTGTACATTTACCTGATCGCTCCTTATGTGTTTAGTACAGAATAAACTAACAATGTTTACATAAAGTAAGTATTTAATATAATTTTACCTCTCTGTAACTAATTTACATTATTAGTTCATAATAATCAATACCTGTTAGTATAATGTATCCTTGTTAAGGGAGAAATAGTTTAGCAGCTGTAGACCTACGGTCAATGCCATGAATAAAATAAAAGTCCCGAGGGCATCGGGCCCCCGAGACTTCCTGCTGTAGCCTTTCAGGCAACGCCATTAAGTAAAAGGGAGGCCTTTTATTAGCCTCCCTCATTTTTTATGCTGTTTTTCCCTGATATTTGGCTTTTGTGGCTTCTCCGCCTCTTATGTGTCTTTCAGCCTTATTTTCCTCAAGTACTGATTTTACGTTATCAGCAAGTTCATGGTTAATTCTTGCAAGTCGTTCTGTTACATCCTTGTGTACTGTACTTTTACTGATTCCGAATTTTTTGGCGGCTGCCCTTACGGTTGTTTTTTTGTCAATAATATAATTTGCCAGTTCTACCGCTCTCTCTTCAATATATCCCTTCAATTGCATACCCCCTCCTCGAGTCAATACTGTGGAGAAATATCATAGTCCTTGGTGTTTACATGCTTTCTCACCGGTAATATATTTTTTCCGGCAGTACGAACCTTCGCGGACAAAGGTATGCCTGCTGCTCTGGTTTATCTATTGTTCATCGGAGCCATAGATAACAATTGGTGATAACTGTTACATACGGCCCATATCAAACTAACCGGGCTTGCATCTTGTATCACTACAGTATATATATGCCTTGCAGAGAATCTATATGATTTATTTATTATAGAAATTTATGCAGATATTAAATTCTCGGGAGCATCGGATCCTCCTCTATTTTTACTGTATACCTTCAGTCATCATCATAAAAAAAGAAGTACCAATTACGATGATTGGTACTTCTTTGAACTATATGTGCTTTTATACGCATTTAGCCGTTTTATCAGTCGATCTGAGCACTGCTTGAAAGAAAATAATCCATTGGATCCACATTAACATCATTGTTAAACACTTCGAAATGAAGGTGAGACTCTTCCGATGATTCATCCTTTGCAGTATTACCTACAATACCTATCACTTCGCCCTGCACAACCTTTTGATTTACTGCTACCATGTCGTCAGATGCAAGATTTCTGTATAGGGTCTTGATACCATTTTCATGATCAACTACTACATATATACCTAGGAATGAATCATTTTTAACATCAATAACCACACCATCCCCAACTGCTTTTACAGCAGTTCCTCTGTCCGCTGCAATATCAACTCCCGTATGTGCACGCCATTCCTCAAGTGTTTTTGAGTAAACAAGCTTATCCATAGCGTATTCAAGTGTTATAGTACCATCTACAGGCATCTGGAAGCTCTGCTTCTTATCAGTAGAGCCGGAGCCCTTGGGAGTAGTACTTTTTGAAGGTTCCGTTGTAGTACCCTTCTTATCAGTATCGGTGTTTTCCTTTCCGTCTCCAGCCTTTGCACTGTCGCCTGCATTTACTGATGCCGGATTTCCTATGTCTGATTGCTTTCCAACAGCAGCTGATGCCTGTGTATCCTCAGGTTCCTGATCGTTAAATGAAACTCCGCTGCCCACACCCTCGTCAACAATATTTTCCGAATTGTTATCAAGCTTGTCCGGATTTTTTCGTGTTGTTACAAATATAGCAGTACCGGCTATCACAGCTATGCATAACAAGAGGACAATATAAAAGCCTTTCTTGTCCAAAAAGTCTCTGATTCCCTTTTTTGATCCTTTTTCTTCGTTCATATTCACAAATTCCACCTCCGTAATATATTGTTTCCGTATATGGCAACTATATACACACGGAGTGAAAATTTATTTTATCGAAAATTGTTTGAAATCCTTTTGAAGAAGCAGGACACCACAAGAATATCTAGTTACTATGCTCATAGTCACTAATCGGTATTACATCCACACCTGTGTAGTAATGCTTCAATATTTCCATGCAGGTACCACCTTTTTTTGCAAGGGAATCAGCCCCGTACTGACTCATGCCGACGCCATGCCCATAGCCTCTTGTAGTTATTCTGAGCATCTGTTTGTCACCTGTTCCCTTTCCGACTTTTTCGACTACAAAATTCGTTGATCTGAGTCCAAGCAGGGTACGAAATTCTGTGCCCTTTAGTGTAATGTCCCCGATCTTCAAAGTCTTAACACGGCCACCGGCGGTATACTCCAGAACATTGATACTATCATACAGGTCTCCATGAAATTCCTCGTTAGGATATGCCTCCTTAAGCTTTTCAATTATTTCTGATGACTTTATGTTAGTTGACACTTCAAAGCCTTTTGCTTCTTCGTCACCTGTACTTGTGACACTTCTTAGATACGGAACACTAACGCCCGGCCATACATCTTCTGAATTCTCAGTCCTTTCTGAGCTGCTGGAGTGGAAAAGTGTATTGGCAACCTTGCCATCGTAAACCACAATTAGGCCTTTTGTACTGTCTACTGCCTTTGCAATCTTACTCCAATACTTCGATGCAAAGAATACATTCCATTTCTTTATTGCAGCCTCTCTGCTGATCCAAGCCTGGCAGTGGGTGGAATCCTTACACACATCTATACCGTCATGTACACCCGTTTTTGATTCATAAACACCGGAAAAGCGACCATATGCATAGGTCCTTGCGGCTATTGCCTGAGCCTTCAGAGCTTCAGGATGAAATTCGGCAGGCATTTCTGCTGCGACAACACCTTTTATATACTCTTCAAGATCCATTTCTTCCGACCTTTTAAGATTATTATCATATACACTTATTATGTATTCCTTGTTTTCTGCTTTCTCCTGCACTTTAACCTTTTCAGGTTTTTCTTTCTTTATAATTTCTTCCGACTGTTCCAACTTTTCCTGCCTCTGTGGTGCTTTTACTTTCTCCGGCATCTTCCCGCATGATTTAACAATCAGCATTGGAAGCAGCAGTATCACTATAATCATAATCCCTGCGTAGTATATAAGCTTCTTCATCCTGACCCCCAAGCCTTTACACATTTGTTCATAAAGACACTTTAGAAATTTGCTTAAAATAAGCATTGTCCTTCCTAAATGTCTGTCAAAGGTATGTCCCTTTCTATACTTATTACTTGTAGGGCAAATATATTCAGAATAAGCTATTTAATTTGTGTAGCAGCCTGCACGCTATAAATAAAAGCCTCGGGGGTATAGAACTGGGAAACACGATAAATAAAAGTCTCCGGGACATCGAGCCCTCAAGACTTTTTGCGTAGACCTTCGGTCAACGCCACAAATAAAAAAGTATGCATTTCAGCATACTTTTCATTTCACAGTAATCTAAATTCCCTGGTAGCTTCCTAATATTTTATTTTTACTTATTTATCCTATCAGCATCTGTTTACAGGTTTTCAAATTTCTTACTTACTCTACTCTTCTATTCTATGCACATTAGCACCCAGTTCACGCAGCTTCTCATCTATTTTCATATATCCTCTGTCCACATGGTCTATGTCAAGTATCTGTGTAGACCCATCCGCACAAAGACCTGCCAATATCAGGGCCGCTCCCGCTCTCAGGTCGGTAGCTCTTACTGTTGCTCCTGTCAGCCTGCTTCCCTCTATAATGGCACTTCGTCCCTCAACCCTAATGTTCGCTCCCATCCTCTTAAGCTCACAAACATGCATAAATCTGTTTTCAAAAATAGTCTCGATCACCATGCTGGTTCCATTGGCAACGCTCATTAAAGATGTCATTTGAGACTGCATGTCAGTTGGAAAGCCAGGATAAGGATGTGTTTTTATGTCTACAGCCTTGAGTCTTCCTCCCCTGACATGAACTGATGTAAGCTCTTCAGATATCTCAATTCCTGCCTCTCTTAGCTTCGCGCTTACGGGTTTGAGATGGTCGGTTATAACGTTGTCGATTATCACATCTCCACCTGTTATAGCCGCTGCTGCCATATAGGTTCCCGCCTCGATCCTGTCCGGTATTACTGAATGGTTGGCAGCCTTAAGCTCTTTAACACCATTTATTTTGATCGTGTCGGTACCTGCACCTCTTATATCTGCTCCCATTGCAGTAAGGTATGTCGCAAGATCAACAATTTCAGGCTCTATTGCAGCATTTTCAATAGTAGTTACTCCCTCCGCCAATACTGCAGCCATCATAATATTTTCTGTAGCGCCTACGCTTGGAAAATCCAGATAAATTTTGTTTCCCTTCAATCTTCCTGATGTTCTTGCTTCAATAAATCCGTGCCCATGTGAAACCCTTGCACCCAACGCCATAAATCCCTTTAAATGTAGATCCACCGGTCTTGAGCCAATTGCACAGCCTCCCGGAAGGGAAATACTTGCCGTCCCGGTCTTTGCGAGGAGAGGGCCTGCTACAAGAAACGAAGCTCTCAATTTATTCACCAGTTCATATGGAGCTGTAGTATTATTAAGCGTTCTGCTGTCAATTACAAGCTTTGTTTGTTTATCGGAAACTTCTATGGAAGCACCAAGTGACTTAACAAGTTCGCACATGATTTTAACATCATTGAGATATGGAATATTATCTATTAAACATCTGCCATCTGATAGCAGCGATGCAGCAATTATGGGAAGTACAGAGTTTTTTGCACCACTTATACGTACTCTTCCCTTAAGCGGCCCGTTTTCTGATATTACAAGTTTCGGCATTGCCACTCTCCCCTTTCCATCCTTTGTGCATTACAATGGCCAAAGCTTAATATTCCGTAGTTATTATAGGTGTTGCCAGCCATATGTAGGTTTTTCCTTCGTAAGAGTTGTATCTCACTGCTAAATTAAGGTTAACCTTCTTTCCCTTTACTTTTACAGAATTGCTAATGCTCGGCGAAAAAGCTTCAATGCTTAAAAGCCCATTATCATCTATGCCTTCCACCTCGTCAGCACGGACACTTTTGAATATTCTATCCCGCATTTCATCTATGCTTTCATCGCTTAAGCTGCCATCCATACAACCTGTTACACTAATATTTGCTGTGGTTTTAATATCATATTGTTCAAATATTCTTTCAATGCTTTCAACAGAACTTTCAATATCAGGCATAGCTGATGAATCAGAAACAGTCACCGCCAGCATATAGCTTTCCTTTGTATCTTCTGTATCTTCTTTGCTTTCCGAAAGGCTTGCCCATATGCTTCTGTCCTCATCTAGAGCATATGTTACCTCACACCCGCTGCTAATATCATTATTAAAGCATGAAAAAACAGGTACTGCTTTTGTAACATTACCACCCATACCTTTAATGACATCTGATAGAAGCACTTGCTTTTTCGCAAAATCATCGCAAGCTTCTTTTTTTACCCCGCCTCTAATATAAATCTCAGAACTGACTATTTTAGCGCCTGACGCATTAAATGCCTTCTGTACCATTGCAGCGTCTGATTTTTGTGATATGCTGTTATGTATTATTATTGAAATAATGGACACCACTAATATAGAAATAATAAAAATGGCTGAAGATGTATTTTTTTTCACCTATATGCCCCCTTTTTTCTCTTCGCATATAAAGAATTATTGCCTTTCAGGCGGGGGCATATACATGAAAAATTTCTTATACAGCTTGCTTACTGGGTATTAAGTATGTTTTTTCATAAATTTTATTTTAACGAGGCCACGGACATTTTAGAGCCTCGTTATAACGCCTATATTCATTGTAAAGTTTTCAATTGTAGAAAACTTTACTGACACTGATAGCGTTTCAACATTTAGAGCCTCGTTATAGCTCGCCGGTGTATCTCAAAAGCTTTTCCAATAAAACCATGGCTTCTGCTCTGGTTACCGGATCCTTTGGACCAAGCGTATTAGAAAATCTGCTAGTAATAACACCAATTTCCTTTGCAAATTTAATTTTAGGAAGATATATCGCACCGGTTTGCTTTATATCATTATAAACACCTGTATAATCTTGTGAATAAGAAGCCCTTTCCCCGGTTTTAAGCTCATAAACCCTTATGGCCATTGAAATTAGTTGTTCTCTCGTACAGTTAGAGGCTGCACTATCCATGTCCTTCTTTTGCACAATTCCTGCCTTTACCGCAAGAGACTTGTAGTCCTGGCCATAATCAACCTCAAGCATATCGAGCATTAGCTTTGCTCCATCACCTAATGTAAGATTTTTATTCGGGTAGAATTTCTTTCCCGTTATAAACCTAAGCTCGTGAACCGATGCGACATTAACAATGGAGCTGTACGCATAACTACCTGAAACATCGTCGAAATAGTTACTGCCCGGATCGCCTATAGCAATATCACCTATCATTACAGTTTCAAAGCTTGCCTTTCCGAGATTAGTATCAGAATTAAAGCTTCCCACTGCTATAAATCTCTGCCAATTTTCTCCTGCATTATCAGACACATAGCCTGATGTCACACCATTCTTATACCAGTCAGCTGAATTGTATTCATAAATAACCTTAAGCGGCTTCGTAAGCCTTTCAACAGGCTTTGTGAGCCCGTCAGCTATAGAAATATTCAGCCTTGACACATCAGATTTGAATGTGATATTTGCTGTACTGCTTTTTTTAGATGGACTGCTTAGTATGATATCAAAAACAAAATTCGCATCACTTACGGCAGATCCATATATGCCATTGCTGTCAGACAGTACCCCGGGCCTGATTACTAGAGTATATTGCTTCGTTTTAAGCATGAGATTCTCCCCGAGCATTCCAAGAGCCTTGAAGACTCTTTGTGAAACAATAACCGAAATCCGGGAAGTATTAGTAGGCATATCCTCAAGATTGATCAAATAATCAAGGAGCCTGTCGGTTTGCACATGCTGTATAAATCTATCCGCATTAACTCCGGTAATCTTTATGGTCCATACTCCGTTAACAGCGTATTTATCCTTAATGATATAGTCACCGCTTATAATATCCTCAATATCTTCACTGGAGTCATAGTCATCACTACTTCTGAGCGTCCTTACAGTAACACTTTGTGTTGGCTCAGACGCCAGCTTCTTTTCAGGGTCGTAAGCATAAAGTCTGGCGTAGTATCTTAGATTAGACCTTAACTTGTCAGCCTTGAATTCTGATAAGCTTCCTACTTCATACTTTATACTGCCCTTGTAATCTATATCGTCGTCAATTTCAAGTATATACTGCATATTTTCTTCCATGATCCATTCAAAAGTAATACTGTTCTTGGTAACAGCATCCTTAGTTCCCTTGACTCCGAATCCTTTAGGCGTCTCGGGAGGCGTATCCTTCTGTGTCCTAACCAGGTACGAGTCGCTAAACTCAGATACAGCTTTATCTCCGGTATTACCTGTAACTTCTGCCTGTATCCAGAAATAATAAAGCGTGTCAGGTGTAAGACCCTTAACTCTGTAATAGGATGTATAGCTGAGCTCTGCAGGTAGTATTTTCTGCTTTCCCGAAGCCTTTGCCCGGTCGTCTGTAGCTCCGTATTCTAGATAATACGTATATTGGGGATCAACATTCCACCCAAGATCTATATATGTGTCGGAAGCATTATTATAGTTGAAAACAGGTACCGTCGGTTTTTCAAGAATATCAGGCAGATCAGGATTGGTAGTGACAATGATTGGGTCTGACGGCCCGGAAATAAGCTCCACACTTCTTCTTGCTGCCCTGATCCAGATAACATATGATTTATTAGGATCAAGGTCATATAATGTAATATCAACATTATGTCTCTTGCCGTCAGGAATGGCATCCTCAGCATTAATATCCTCATCAGGATCATTTGGTGTAACCGGGACTCCAACTACTTTGTTTGTCGCAAGCGAAACGATATCATCATAATTTATATCAGATGTATATTCAATGCAGCCGACATCTATAGTTACACCGTTATCATACTCAACCTTGCGAAACTCTAAAGGATCTGCAGTACCTTCCTCAATCTCCTCCACGAGATCATAATCCGGATCGTTAGGATGCCTCTCTTTTCCTATTTTTCTTATTTCCACGGGTGTTTTATATACCCAGGCATATTTACCGTTCTCCATAACAGTATATTGCTCATACCATTTATTTTTCAGAGTTATTACTGCAGTGGAGGACGTGACCATATCCTTTCCTTCACTATCCTTCTTAAGCTTAAAAGGAGGTCTTCCGGGAACAATGGGCTGATCTATAGGTCCAAGTGTAGGTGTAATAACTACCTTCATTGCAGGATCCGACTTAAGCGTAACACTTGTCAGAATATTATCCACAAATTGAATATAATCCTTCTTTGCAACGATCTTAACATAATATGTCGTATTTGGTATCAGATCTTTAATGGTATACTTATATCCTAAGATTTTTGTCCCGCTCATTACATAGTTACTTTGATTCATTTTAACAGAGGATGCTATCAGCATATTGGAAGGCGGATCCTCAATCAGATTAGGATCGCTTATAAGCCAGATATCATAGACAACGCTGCTGTCAATGGTGCCATTACCCTTTAAGGGAGCTCTCCAAAGTATTGTAGCACTTGTGGCCTTCAGTTCATCCTTGTAAGAAATAATAGTTTCACCGGCATTTTTAAAGCTGTCTACAATTTCCGGCATAGCCGGCTTCGAGGGCACATCTGATTCCTTTATATAGACCTTCTGGGACTGTATTCTTATCCCGGGATATAGATCCTGCCCGTTTCTTGTTACCATTGCCCTAATAATATAATAATTATCCTCTTCACTTTTTTTAAGCGTCAAAAAGAATGAGGTATCGTCGGTTGCAGCCACATATTGCTCAATGCCGCCCCCTGTACCTGTTCCTTTATATATTTGATATGTCACCTTAACAGTGCTGTCAGTAAGTCCCGTAACTACCGGGCTCCACTCCAGCTTCCATATGGTTCCGTCATCGGTAACGGACATTTTCGTTGTCTGTGCAAGTATATAGCTGCTTACTGTTACCGTTTTACTTTCAGCCGACATTTTAAGCTCTGTTTCTAATGTATCGGGAGCTATTTTAACATAATAGACTCTTCCCGGATCCCTTACAGTATAAATATACTCGAGCTTACCAGTAGCTTCATTGACAGTAACAGGACCATTACTTCCAATCTGATCCCTCCCTATATATATTGGGGGACTGTTTGTAAAGGTCTTATTTTCGGAGACATATAGCTTGTAATCCATCCTCCTGCCCGAATTCCATACATCATCCCATTCTATCTTTATCTGGTTAGGGCCATATGGGGTAGCATTAATCTCAATATCCGTAAGAAATTTAACAGTATTCGATGCCAGGGACTCACCGCTGGTGTATGTAATCATGTCTTGCACGTAGGTATAATACGCCCTTGAATAAGCGTAGTAAACTGTTCCTGATGACAGCTCTTTTAATCTAATAGAATTGGCACCGGACCTTTCAGCGGGTACGTTTCCTTCCTTCAATACTGTACCCTTTACCGGCCTGTAGGGCTTATTGACCTCTTGTAGATAATAATTAATATATTGCTGACTTATAGAGATGTTTTCAGGTTTTTTTAGCTGATTGCTTTTAAGATCAGCATAATATTTGTCAAACTCATTGTATCCAATCGGCGGCTCGACATTAGGAACAGTATCGTTTAAAGCTTCTACTCTCAGCTTCTCCGGCGCAGGCTGGGTATTGCCTTCCGCAGCTGCAGAAGAAGTATAGCCCCCATATTGAAGTAAAAAAAGTATAGTTAATATTGCACATAGAATTCTCATTTTCATGATCCCACTCTCCTGTAATGCTTTAAGCCGTCAATACTATTTACGTTTTATCAGTAATCTCAAGCAGCTTACTAAATGCTGCTACAACCTCTGCACGTGTCATCTGCCCATTAGGATTGAACTTGTTGTTTTCATCCTGACTCATAACACCCATGTCAATTACCATAAGTACATAGTTGTAATAACCGCTGCTGATATGTGATTCATCTGCTATCTCAACATTTTTCGACGGTCTGAGTCCCGAAAGGCCTGCGTTTGTTTTTATAGAAAAAAGCTTCATCAAAACCGCTGCTGTTTCCTGTCTTTTCACGTTTTTACCTAGCGAGTTACTATTTATAAAGCTGCTTAATCCCAGTTTCACATTTTTCTGTCTTATATCAAGCCCTGCGTTTTCAACTGATCTGCCTGTCACCTTTTCATAGAGAAGCACGACCTCTTTGCAGGTTGCTACATTGTCCGGCATAAAACCGCTGCTGATTCCTGTAAATACATCACTAAGGTCATACCTCGATGCCATGCTTCTTATATAGCTCTCTGCCCAATGACCTGACGGCAGATCTTTCAACGCACCCTGTGATGAAAGTATTACATATTTACCCGTCTTCAGTATATTAAACTGCACCTTGCTGCTTGTTGCTGTATAGTCACTTATTTTCTGCCAGGCACTTCCTTTATCGTAAAGCACATGCGGAAGCTTAACACCATTGCCTGCATCAACGGCTAAACTAATGGCTGCCGGTTCATCAAAGCTTTCAATACTTCTTACTGCATAACTTATCGTTGATGAAGCAATAGATTTGTCGATATAGACGGACAGCTCTTTCTCTATCATGCTAATAAGATTTGATGTATATTGTTTAATTAATTCGGAGGAACCTGTACCGCCGCCTACATATGTATTCATAAGCATATTCAGTTTCTCGTTTACTAGCCCCGAATCCTTATTATATAACTTATCCTGGAACAGCTTTCGCAGTTCAGGATCCGAAGAGGATAACCCTAAAGCCATCAGATCCATATCGGTAATCAATGATATCCTAAGATATTTTGCAGGAAGCTCTTCAGTAGATTTCTCAGAACGTGTAATAAGCATCCTGACATATATGTCCTTCACGCCGTTTCTGGTTAAAATGTCCTTTATCTGTTCGTTTTTCTCTGCATCAAGAGTATAAGGTCTAAGCATCAACTCGGATCCCGGAAGCCTTAATACAAGACTTCTATTGTAAGAGTTCATTGCATTTAACACAGAAAGAGGCACATATATTTCATTTGTATTTATGTCTTTAGATATATCAGCAATATCTACGGTGAACGAATCAGCTTTTGAGACTGCCAAAGCATCCGCAATTCTGTCTGCCTTAAGAAGTATACTGAAAATACCGCTGTTGTTCATGGCAACTCTCCAGTATAAGCCTTTTTCAAGTTCACTCATACTATCAAGAAATACAGCCTTTTTCTTCTCATCACGATCTGTATCATCATAATCGCCTTGGTTGAATTCTGTACGTGAATTAACAGGCCCAATGAATTTAGAATAAGATATTAAATCAGGTTCAGTAGGATCGATCTTTACAGCTCTTACCTTAATATAATACTTTGTATTGGATTTCAGCTGGCTATTGGTAGTAATGCCGCCCGGAAGTATAGTTTCGGCACTCTTTATTCTTGTATGGAAATAAATTGTTTCATTATTTATAGTTCGTGCTGTTTCCTCCGTATAGTACGGCAGAAGAGAGCCGTTCTTATCCTTATACTGTTGCATATCTGTTGTCTTTAATACTGTGTATTCGGAGCTTCCCTCGGCCATTATGGCAACTTCATATTTTGAGAAGCTATCAACAGGTTTCCCTAACCATTTAATATCAATTTCATGATATCCATCTCTTGTTTCAAGGCCGGCTTTTTCAAAAATTGTCGTATTGTTTCCCTTTGTTACCTTAACATCATATTGTGAATTTGTTTTAAGTCCGGTTACCCTTCCATAGTAGGTTTCTCCGTCCCTGTCCTTTACTATGGTCGCCTGAGACTTCGACACAAGCTTATAAGAAGACTCCCCTGACTTCTTTATATAAATAGCATAATTATCTGCTGTAAGACCTTTAGTGGAATCTTTCCAGTAGAAGCCCAGCTCTGGGCTCAATGTGACCTCCAGAAATGATGGTGATTCTATCAGGTAGGTCGTTACAGGTATAGAAACCCATGCACTATAAGATGAAGGCTTAGTATTTTCTGAGGCCAACGGCTCCCTTTGCTGATCTACCCTGACGGCCCTCAAGCTGAAATAATACAGCTTATTTGGAAACATTCTTCTATCAACTGTATAAGTACATGTTTTTGTTTTACTGTCATATGTAAATTTACCAGGATGCGACTCATGCCCGTTAACAGGCAAAGGATCAAGGTATACGGCACCATTAGCTTTACCATCGCTCGGAATGTCATATTCCTGCAAAAAGCTCAGATACTCAGGATCACTGCCATAGCTTTCTTTCTTGTCCATCGGTCCCATCTTTTGAGATGTACGTATCAATTCGTATATTACATCGTCCTCTTGATTTTTCCATGTAAAAGTGACACTACTACCGGAAAGAAGCTGATTTCCACTGTTATCAACGGCTATGTTGAAATCAGCAGGAGCAAGCGGTTTCCTCTGACTTTCGTCAGGCGGGTTAACTTCCAGTGACACCGTAGTAACTGGAAGTATTGCAGTATCAATTGAATATAGCTTAGGATCAGAAACTAACGAACCATCCGCTTTACTTTTTATCACCAGGCGTGTCCTCGCCCTGAAATAATATGTGGTGTTGGGAAGCAGCTTGCTGCCAAAAGCTGTTTTAGTTGCTGCATCTGCAAAGGTGGACACCCTGGCCTTTATGGAGGTGCTGCTAAGATCTTCTGCTCCTGTAAAAACAATATCACCGTCAAGCTTTTCTGTTGTACCTATCTGCGTAAACGGAGCATCCGTTCTTGTGTTCATGAAAATATCGTATACGACATTATATGTATATTTTGTTTCGTCATAATTGTCAGTATAGCTGTGCCAATCTATATTACTGACCTTGTCAAACTTCAGGTCTACAAAATTGACCGATGGTGAAACTGATGCATCCTCACCATTGGCATCAAGCGTAAAGCTCATTGGAAGTGGAACATCCTGCTTCATACCGCTTAAAGTAGTAAAGCTTAGTATAATTGACTTATCAGACATTTTCGAGGTGTCGCCCGTTCCTTCATCGTCCTTTTTTGTTGTGTACATCTGCAAGTAATAAACTGTGTTTGGCAGCAGTATATCAGGGTATTTTTCTGCTTCATTATCTATATCGCCGCCTGTATCCTTTCCCTGCCATGTAAAAAGATCAAAGGCGTTTAATGTATAGCTGAGTCTGTTTCCTTCCTCCTTAATTACATTTGCTCCCGTCGCATCCGTACTTATATGTTTGACCAGCCTGTACTTCGCAGGATAGCTTCCTATCAACTGCCCATTCATATATAGAGGTATATCGCCGGATACATCTTGCTGGCTCGTACTCAAAAGGAAATGGTAGGATAATGGGCTGTTTTTGACACTTTCCCAATTAAGCGGTTTATCCCATGATATAGTTATATCAGATGACTTAACACTTCCCAGCGACACACCGGATGGCAATACTACACCGTCCTTTGCAGACGGAAGCCTGTCCTGAATAGCAATTCCTATTGGCAGTGGAGGTCTGCTGGTATCAGTAATAAGCGTATATGCCAGAGGAAGGGATTCAAGCCTGTCATTTGGACTGTCGGACTTCACGACTATTTTATAGTAAACCTTATTATTTGGATTTACACCTGTGATAATAGTAACTGCGGATGGTCCGCTGAAGTAGGAATCATCCATCGTTTTCTTAACTGTCCAGTCTCCTGCAATGGAGGAATCATTAGTTGCTTGTATCTCATAATACAGTCTTGGCAGGTCAAGACTTCCCTGGTTTATCTTATATATCTTAACGTAAACATTATTCGCACTGTCCTTTGTGATTTGAAAACGAATGGGAGTATATGCATATGACGCTTCACCAGTAAGAAGACTGCCATTCTGATCTGAAGGGTTGCCAACAGTAACAGCCGACACATTAGTGCCTGATCCGCTTTTGAATACAGGTTTTATGTTCATATAATATACTGTTCCGGGAAGGAGATCCTTATCCGGCAGAATATTCTCACTTGTCGGTGAAGGGACACTGCCGGTCTCATCTGCCCTACCCCAAAGATCAATGCTTATAAAGCCTAATGTGTCCTGAGCTGCTACCTTTGCGGTATTAACAGTATCACCTGAAACATTAGCATTATAGTCCGAGCCGCTTTGCTCAATATTAATAGATGCCTTATTTGGGGTGGAGTTAAGAGAATTCAGTTCTGTCGATATATTTATAATAAAATTGAGCGTTTTCAACTCCCTATCATCCTGATATATCATTCTTAGTGAATCCTGCATGTATTTAAGGGCAGAAGCACTGTTGGAAGCAACATATCTGTTATTGCCCGGAGTGGGAGTCCCTTCTGTATTCGGATAAACAATACCTTCAGGGTCACAGTAGACCTTTGGTATCTTCCATCTCAGCTTTAGCTTAGGTGAGCCGCCAATCTCAAATCCCCCACCTGTTACAGGTTCAGCATCCTGAGCCAGTGGACTGGAATAAAAGGTCATCGATGGTAAGTAAAAAAGAATGCCCCTGCCTATAGGCTCACCTGTTGGTTTGTTATCAGAGTCAACAGAACCATATATGACAACAGTAATGTCATATATATAATCAGCCTTAAGACCTGAGATACTTGCAGAATTAACATTCAAGACCGGTTCAGAGACAACAAGCTCTGAAGTATCATCCGACTTTGGCTTGTGAAAGGCTATTACCGCAGCTTTCGCGCCTGGCAGCCTTGACCAGTGAAAATCCAGACGTCCGTTTTCATATTTATCTACAGTTACAGTAACCGGTGTTTCAGCTGCAAAAACAATATATAGAGAGCTTTCCATCATAGAATATATAATCAATACTGTTAATATTATAGATACAAATCTTCTGAATAACTTCATATTTGCTACCTCCCGGCGGCTAACAAAGCCAGCACTCCAGTTATTTTCATAGGCCATCTCTGTTTGTTAACCGTCAAGTTAAAATAGATGATCCTTCCTTTATATAGTTATCGGCATAAAAATAGCGACAATTAATAGATTGGCTAGTGTCAAAGTGTTAAATTAATGTTACGATTAAGTAAGGTATTTGGCAAATGTATACATGTTTTTAATTATGTGCTATTAAGTCACACCTCAATAATACCGCAATATGTTTGCAGTGCAGTGCTTAGAACATGCTGCATCACAAATGGTACAATAAAGTCTAATTGAAGTGAGGAACACAAATGCTTGTAAGATATATTATTTTAGCATTTCTCTTAACAGCTGCTGTATTTCAGGATATGCGTTCTTATAAGGTAAGAAACATCACTGCCGCCTCCGGTGCTGCAGCAGGACTGCTGGTAAATCTGATTCTGGACGGACCAAAAGGCCTACTATTATCAATTATAGCAGCCTTCATTCCATTTATACTGCTTATAGCATTGTTTGCACTAAAAATGCTCGGGGCAGGCGATATAAAGCTTTTTTGTGCTGTTGGGGCCATCATGGGCGTAAGGTTTATTTTAATTGCAATGGTAATATCTTTTCTTTCCGGCGGGATTATTGCCATCTTCCTCATGCTTATCAGGAGCAACTCTCTTCAACGACTCAGACACTTGGCAGAATATCTAAAGACATGCTTTTTTACCCAAAGCTTTCATACCTACACAGATTTCAACAATAAGAATGATGGTTCCAAGTTTCATTTTTCAATAGCAATAGCATCAGGCTGTATTATTACAGCCCTATACTGTGTCACGGGGACGGGGGTTTGACAAGCGGCAGGCGCTTGTCATGTAACGACGCGACGGTTTGATAATCAAGTCATATCATAGAAGCAAGGGTCTGATATTCAATATGCAGCACCTTTTCACACCTTTTTGCTTACGATGACCTGATTTCTGCCATTTCTAAAAGACTTTTTGACATCATATCCACGCATAACAAGGGTGTCGTATATCTCATCTGTCTGATTGAAGTAGTTGTTTCCTATATCTAGGATAAGAATTTCTCCCGGCTTCAGCTGACCGGATAATTCATTAAGCGTTGCATCTGTATTAAGGCTCTCCGCATTAATTATTTCGCTATTGTTGCCTTGAGGCTTATCACTTTGATCATAAGAATCTCGAAAACTATTTTTGTTATTCTGCTTGTTATCCATTTTCCACTCCCTATCCACAAATTCAATTTGTTGCTTATGCTATAATACCTGATTTTCAATACATTACTTAAAACATTCCGCACACATTACATTCCCAGCTGTCATAAAAGCATCTCACAATGAACCTAAATATATTATTTCTCTGATCAATTGTGTTGTGATATAATAACCACAGGAACCGTAACAGCGGTTATTATAACGCCTTCCTTCGAAGGAAAGTTTTTCGGCTATAGAAAAACTTCTTTTCACAAGCGGCGTTTATACGAGGTGGAATGTTGCCTCGTTATATATGATTTAGTATAAACAATAATTAGAATAATATTTCGTATACTTTTGTTCAGGCGGTTAAAAAATGTCAAAAAGAAACATAGTATTAATCGGAATGCCCGGAGCGGGTAAAAGCACAGTCGGCTCTTTGCTCTCGAAGGCTATTGGGATGCCCTTTATAGACACCGACCAGCTGATACGCCTGCAGGAAGGCTGCCAGCTGCAGAAGATCATTGATGAACATGGGCTTAAAGAGTTTTTGAGGATAGAGGAAGAAAAAATCCTCAGCCTCAATGTGGAAGGTCATGTCATAGCTACCGGTGGCAGTGTCGTTTATAGTAAAAAAGCCATGAGGCATTTAAAGCCACACGGCACTTTTATTTTTCTCAATACGAAAATGTATCAACTTGAACGAAGACTCAAAAACGCCAGCACACGCGGAATTGCGATGAAAGATGGGCAAAATCTGGAAGCCCTTTACTACGAAAGATTTCCTTTATATAAAAGGTATGCCGATGTTGAAATTGACTGTTCGCAAAAGCATATTGAAGTCATAGTCGCGGAAATAATCTCTAAGCTGCAACATTATTAAAAAATTTTCTCAATTAATGAATAAACTGTGCCAAAATGAGTCAATAATAACTATGACCTCACAAAATACATTTTGACCCCCTTTACATGGTTAGTCTGCGGACTAACCTCTTTTTTTGTGCAAAATGCGTTTCAGCTAAAATTGCTTACTACTTGAATTGCCTTTTCTAAGCAGCAGAATAATACCGCAAAGGACAAGTGCAACAGGAATAATAAATCCAAAATCGAAGACTCCCAGCATTACCCTGTACAGAATGACAAAAATACACACTGCAGCTACTCCGCCGATAATACTTATAGCAATTAGCAAACCTTTATACCGTCTGCCTGTGGCAAGATAAAATTGAAAGAGACCTACTACAACACTTACGATATAAACAGGCCATGTGTATTGCGCAAATTTCCAGTCAGTAAATACCTCGAAAAAGAACAATAGCCCATTAGTTATCAGAATTCCGCCCGGAATAAGGAATGCCGGGACCTTCAAAGTAATAAAGTGTGCTAGCTCGAACCCTGCACCAACCAGTATTATGATCATAGGCCAGAAATCATTGGGTCCAAGTGATAGAAATGAACTATTAAATGCATACCTTGCAATAAACAATATTCCTCCGACAATTACCAGTAGAGCTCCTAATAATGTATTCCTGCTTTTCATAATATACCTCCCAAAATCGTTTTCATTATTTAACCAAAAATGTATTAACATATTAGATATACTCCTTACGCTTCTCTATGTCTGAGAATATTTTTGTACACTATTGTGAAAATTTACAGAAACTTGCACAAAAGTGCCCACTATTATGTGAGTTTTATCCTCAGAACGTTCGTTTTGTGGATATAAGCCTGTGGATAATGTTGATAATTCTGTGCATAACCTATTTTTTAAGGCTAGAAGCCTGTGGATTATTTTTTAGCACATACCGGCATACCAATAGAAGCCTCAGGAGCATAGAACCCCTTTCACTTTTTTTGCTATGACCCTTCGGTCAACACTATAAAAAAGGAGAGAGCAATTAATGCTCTCTCAACTATTAAAGCAGATATTTACTGTATAACTTAATACTTACCTTACTATTGTTGCTGTTTACGACTTGATTAAAAGCTTACCTTTATTAATACTGATGTTTGCCATATCATTGGAAGCTTACCTTCTACAATCTAAATTTTGCTACCAGATTACTCAAATTATTTGCACTTTGCTGTGACAGGTTAACCTGCTCCATAAGTATAGAAGCTTTTTCAACTATACCGTTGCTCCTCTGTGCAATATTAGTAGTACCTTCAGCACCCTCATTGGCCGCATGACCGATTTCATCTATCGCCCTTAACATGTTTTGTATGGATGCAAGCAGCTCCTCAGAGGTGGAACTGAACTCCATTGTCATATTATTTGTCGATGTGGCATCCATGTCATACTGTTCTGTTGCCTTAAGCATACTGTTATAATCATTAACAACATTTCCTGATACGAAATTAAGCAAACCGTCTGAACTCTCCGCCAGACTGTTGACAGAGGCCATGACCTTTTTAATAACCTCTTGGATCTGTACTACAGAATCCTTAGAATTCTCAGCCAGCTTTCGAATCTCATCAGCTACAACCGCAAAGCCCTTTCCGGCCTCACCTGCCCTTGCAGCCTCGATCGCTGCATTAAGCGCCAGGAGGTTAGTTTGAGTTGTTATTTGCATTATGGTATCTGATAACTCGTTGATTTTTTCAACTGATTTAGATTCCTCCAGTGCAAGGCTAAGTCTCTGACTTACTTCCTCCAATACGACCTTTGCGTTTTTCTGGGATTGAGCAAAGCTGCTGCTGAGCTTATCTGCCCTTTCTCTTATAACTGATGCTGTAGTTGCTCCATTTTGCGCTTTTTTCGCAATTTCTCTTACAGCCGATTCTATACTTTCTGATGTAGCAAGGGCCTCCTGAGTTGATGCTGCAGTCTCCTGCATACCTGCAGACAACTGCTGAGTTGTAGCTGAAACATCCTGTATATCGTTATTTAGTGTGTTAAACTGCTCACGCATTTTATCAACATCCTTGAGCACAATTTCAGATTCATTTCTTACATTAGAAACAATATTGTTAAACTGTTCATTAAGCTTTAGCATAGAACCAGCCATCGTGCCTATCTCATCCTTTCTGGAAGTAAGCTTCGAAATCATGGATGAGTTGTTCTTTGAAAGGTCATAATCAGCTAACTGTAAAAGCATGTTATTCAAAACTAGAATTGATCCCCCGATACCTTTAGAAATAAAGAAGCCCAATATAAGGCTTACAACTACAAAAATAAAGCAAAGGGCAGTAGCCATATAACGAAATCTATACAGTTTGGAGAATATCTCACTCTTATCTATAGTTAGTGCCATAGACCACTCAGTTCCCTCAACAGGAGCATATGCAGAAAATTTCTCCACTCCCTTATATGCATACTCTTCTACACCAGTTTCACCAGCTATCATATTTCTTTGAATATTCGCAAGTACGGTTAGAGATGGGTCATTAGCCTGCAGCACTAAAATATTGTTTCCGATTTCAGCTAAATGACGGTCTGCATGAGCTATGGTATCCCCATTTTTATTGATCATATATGTATAGCCCGTTTTTCCATACGTTATGGTGTCTGTTATATCGTTGAGCACGTTGCTGTCCAAAGTAGCGCACACCGCACCTATAACACCACCCGCAGTTTTTATTGGAGCTAACACCATCACAACTCGTGAATTATCTGAAGAATCCGTAAAAGGATCCGACACAACAGATTCTCCCTCTAAAGCCCTCCTTACAAAATCATCCTGAGACAGATCAAGCCTTTTCCCTGTAGTAGTTGAAGCTTTTCCACTCTTATCAATATATGACATGGAGATACATCCATCAAGCCTGTCCTTTTCGATTTCTAAAAAACTAAGCTTACTATCAATAGAATTATTACCTTTAATATCGCTTGCCTCGGTCATTGCTTCCACAACAAGCTTATATTCGCTGAGTTTGTTTGCTATTACGGCCGCACCTTGACTTGCTAGTGATTGCAGCATTTCACTTGAATTATTTGTTACTACTATATCAGCAGCATATTCTAAACCACCTGTCAAACCAAGAGATATAAATAAAACAATTCCACTAATAAAAGCCGTTAATTTAAATGTTAATCCCCTACTTTTGTTTCTCATCTTGCTGTCTCCTTTGCTGTGATAAATTATAGATTGTTATTTATACCGTACAATTGCGTTTGATTAACATAAATTTATAATCATATATTTAAAATTTTACATAAACTCTTTGATTAATTATCTGTCCTGCAATCGTTGATAAATTGCAGTGACATGTTGTCGATTTTTGCAGCTTTTGTTTTCAAATCTTTCAATTTCTTCTTGACAACTCATATTGCCAATATTATAGTATAATAGTATTTTGCAAATAAAACTCTCGATTAAACATAAAAGCACAAGGTTGCTATGTCAGTAAGTTTTGAAGGAATCTATGCTGAAAAATGCAAGTTGTTGCTCAATTGCAAGTATATTTTTATGTTTGGAGGCGTATATATGGAAATTCTTAATAGTGTTATGGAAGATGTTTTAAAGAGGAATCCCAACGAACCGGAATTTCATCAAGCGGTAAGAGAAGTTCTAGAATCACTGGAACCTGTTGCACAGAAGCATCCTGAATGGGTAAAGGCAGGCGTTTTCGACAGATTTGTTGAGCCTGAGAGACAAATAATCTTCAGAGTACCATGGGTTGATGATAATGGTAAGGTTCGGGTCAACAGAGGCTTCAGAATTCAATTTAATAGTGCTATAGGACCTTACAAGGGAGGCATAAGGCTTCATCCTTCTGTTTACTCAGGAATCATAAAGTTCCTGGGTTTCGAGCAGATTCTTAAGAACTCTCTTACAGGACTTCCAATGGGCGGCGCTAAAGGTGGTTCCGACTTTGACCCTAAGGGAAAATCCGACGGAGAAGTGATGAGGTTCTGCCAATCCTTCATGCTTGAGCTTTACAGACATATTGGACCAGATACAGATGTACCGGCAGGTGATATCGGAACAGGTGCTCGCGAAATTGGTTATATGTATGGAATGTATAAGAAGATACAAAATACCTTCACAGGCGTTCTTACCGGTAAAGGTCTGACCTGGGGCGGCAGCCTTGCGAGGACTGAAGCTACCGGATATGGTCTTTGCTACTTTATGGATGAAGCAATAAGGAACATTAAGGATAAATCCTTCAAGGGCGCAACGGTTGTTATCTCCGGTTCGGGAAATGTTGCTATTTATGCTACGCAGAAGGCACAGGAGCTTGGCGCTAAGGTAGTAGCTCTGAGCGACTCGAACGGGTACATATATGATGCAGACGGAATTAAGCTTGACACTGTTAAGCAGATCAAGGAAGTTGAGAGAAAGAGGATCTCAGAATATGTCAAGTACCATCCTAAAGCTGTCTATACAGAAGGCTGCTCTGGTATTTGGTCAATAAAATGCGATATAGCACTTCCGTGCGCTACTCAGAATGAGATCAATGAGGCATCAGCAAAAACACTTGTCGCTAACGGCTGCTGGGCAGTAGGCGAGGGAGCAAACATGCCATCAACTCCTGAAGCTATTGAAGTCTACCTCAATGCAGGTGTTGTATTCGGACCTGCAAAGGCAGCAAATGCAGGCGGTGTTGCTACATCAGGTCTTGAAATGTGCCAGAACAGCATGAGATACTCCTGGACATTTGAAGAGGTTGATGCAAAGCTTAAGGATATAATGGTAAACATATTTAAGAATGCACGTAAATCTGCAAATGAATACGGATTTGGTGACAATCTTATGGCCGGAGCAAACATTGCGGGCTTCGAAAAGGTAGCATCAGCTATGTACGCTCAGGGTATTGCATATTAATTAGAATTATTAATAGAGATGCAGTAGTAGAACGTGTTAATAAGTGTATTAATAAGAACCACTGAATAAATTAGAATTCTATGAAAAAGGACTCTGCAAATGGTGTATAGCATCGTTAGCAGAGCCTTTTTATAACTAAGGTATTTTATAGCTTGGCATACATTTTTGACTCTGTTTAAATAGTCGTGATGGAGTTTAGTTTTCCAATTAAGGTCCTTTTAATATCTTATACTTTATTAAGGTTAGATTTGACTAAATACATAAATCATGATATAGTAAAAATTAACAAATAAGCATAATAGTTTAGTAGAGAAAGGTGGAATGCTATCCGGTACGCTTTAGAGCGATAACAAGCGTACGCGGAGAAGTAGTTTTAGAATCATTTAGCTAAATAATTGAGAGATTCATAACTGCTGAATTTTTGACAGTTTGGTTTTGTCCACTCAATTAGTTAATGATTTTAAGATTACTCGTATAGGCTTTCATCGATGAAATTTAGGCCGTAGAGTTAATCTACGGCTTTTATTTTTTGCTAAACTATCATGCTTTCTTTTTGTTTATAAATATTGGAGGTGTAATGTGGAAAATATTAAGGTTGATACAAATGAACTTAAGAAACTATATAAGAACATTGGATTTATGAATCCGGCCGGTGGTAAATATAAGGAGCGAATCTGTAAAAACAGTCAAGTAAATGATTACCTTACTCAAATTATTTCCGCAATAAAAAAGCTATCTACTAAGAAAGAGATAGTACTTTTAGATTGTGCATGCGGCAGAAGTTATCTTTCATTCGTTGTTTATTATTACTGCCAAGAGATACTAAAAAGAAAAATTCGCATTATTGGTGTTGATAAGAATGCCGATTTAATCCTGAAATGCAGGAAAATAGCATGTGAATTAGACTTTAAAAATGTAAGGTTCTATTGCAATGATATTATGGAATTAAAACTCGACATGACTCCGGATATTGTGTATTGTCTCCATGCCTGTGACACTGCAACCGATATGACAATTGCTAAAGGGATTAGAGAAAATGCAAAGTACATTATAACAGTCTCCTGTTGTCAGCACACTACAATGAAACAAATTAGGCAACACCCACTGACATGTATAACAAGATTCAAACCATATAAGGAAAGAATTGTTGAAATGATATCTGACTCAATGAGAGCTTTGCTGCTTGAGCAGCAAGGATATAGTGTTGACATTTTTGAATTTACTTCAACAAGGAATACCGCTAAGAATATAATGGTACGAGCAATAAAGGGCAATAGGAATTTAATAAAAGAAGATAAGTCTAAATGCGAGTATATAAAGCTTCAAAACTCTTTTCACATCCGGCCCGCCGCTGAGAAATTTCTTGATAATGAGAAAACTCTTGAGCTATATGCTGCTATGGAGTAATCCACCGCTTGTATTATTTGTCTATACTATCAAAAACAAATTTGGAGGAATTATTATGTTAAAACGATTATTTACTTTTATGCAAAGACCAGAGCTTTACCAATCCGGTACATCAAAGTTTTGGGATGATGAATACATCTCTAAAAAGATGCTCGAATCTCATCTTGATCCTGAATGGGACGCTGCAACAAGATCCCATAAATTCGTTGATAAATCAGTTAATTGGATTGTATCTATATTACCCCCGGAAAGATATCCGAAATTAATTGACCTTGGATGCGGACCGGGTATATATGCAGAAAAGTTTTATGAAAAATCATATCGTGTAACTGGAGTTGATATTTCAGAGCGTTCAATTAATTATGCAAAAGCAAATGCACAGATGAAAAGTATGGATATCAAGTATCATCTTCAAAGCTATCTAGAGCTCACGATTCAGTGTGAATTTGACATTGCAACTTTGATTTTTTGTGACTTTGGTGTCTTATCTACTGATAATAGAAGCCTTTTACTAAAGAAAATCTATTCGTCGTTAAATCCTAATGGAGTATTAGTATTTGATGCCTTTACACCACGGTATTTTAAAGGCAAACCAGAAGCTAGATCGTGGGAGTATTGTCAAACAGGATTCTGGAAAGAAGAACCGCATATCAGCTTAAATTCATTCTATAGATATGATGATAGTAACACTTTCCTCAGACAAACCATTGCGATTACTGAAAATTCTATTGATTGTTACAACATTTGGGAGCACACCTTTACAACCGAGGAAATAAAGAAAGATTTGTTTGAAGCTGGTTTTAAAAAAGTAGACTTTTATGGGGATGTTGCAGGTGCTAAATATGATGCAGATGGCGAAATTTTTTGTGTTGTTGCACAAAAGGAGGAAAGAGATAATGGAATTACATGAAGCGATAAAGAAGAACTTGCCGAAAAAATGGGTATCAGCTCCCAAACGGTCAGCAAAATGGGAAAATGGAAATTCTATGCCTGAAGTCACACTACTGGTATCATTAACGGCTACTTATTAATTGTTCTTCGAGCCTATCTATTATTCTTGTTAGCCAATGTAAGCCAATAATTTGACCTCATAAATATGTTAGCCATAACAAAAAACCTTGAAAGCATATTGTTTTCAAGGTTTTTTGTTGGCGCGCCCAGCAGAGATCGAATCCACAACCTTCTGGTCCGTAGCCAGACGCTCTATCCAGTTGAGCTATGGGCGCATATATTACTAATTCACATTTAAATCATCCGCTCGGAATTAGTACTTATATATAATAATACAATCCGGAGCTAAAATCAACTTTATTTATATATATCTTTTTTCCATAGGGCACTTTATTTGCAAAAACAACAGGCAGCCATCAAATATAGGCTTCTAATATGCGTTGACACAGAGCCTTAATTAAAGCCGCTGTATCCTAAAGCATTGGATACAGCGGCCCTTAGTGGAAGAGATCAATCGTATAGCGGTCTGTAGTGCTTACAAGCAGCATAATCGGCGGCCTGCATATCCTGTGTGCCGAATGACGCCCAACTGTGCGGACGGTATACCTTATCGGCAGGTACATTGTGCATGCTCACAGGTATACGAAGCATACTGCAAAGGGTAATAAGCTCCGCACCAACATGACCATAAACTGTTACTCCATGGTTCGCACCCCAGTTTGCCATAACGGAGTATACATCACTGAACGCACCTTCACCAGTTAGCCTTGGCACAAACCATGTAGTCGGCCATGTCGGGTCGGTACGCTGGTCGAGGGATTTATGAATATCATCAGGCAGCGTTACTGTGTCACCTTCAGCGATTTGCATTACAAGTCCAACACCCTCAACAATATTTGTACGCAGCATCGTCACCGGCATCTCTGCTTGTGTCTTAAAGTGGCTGGAAAATCCGCCGCCACGGAAATACTCGTAATTTGCACGGCACCAATCGGTTGCTTCCAGGCAAGCATTGATATCAGATTCCTCCATCTCCCAGAAGGGCTTCATCTTGCCACCCGCTGCACCTGTGCAATCCAAAGCCGTCGCACCACTGTTGATCAGGTGAATAAAGCCATTCTGTGCCTTACCGGTAGGCTTTTTACCTGCCACGCGCTCCACAGCCTCGGGACTCCAGTATGTACGTACATCATGGAAGCAGGGTGCTGTCTGGCTGATTAACGTACCCAGCAGCATTGAGACACCGTTCATAGTATCATTCTCAGTAGCAAAGGGTATTGGTTGCTTCGCACCATTCCAATCGAAGGTGCTTGCCATGATGGCCTCAGTAAAGTCTGCGTTAGGCAGCCAGTCCGTCCAGTTGCGCTGTCCCTGAAAACCGCCCGCGACAGCGTTTTTACCCAGTGCTTCCTCATGCCAGCCCATCTCGTCCAGCTTAGGGTTGCCATAGAAAATGTCTCGTGCGATGAGCGTCATTTTTACAATAAACTCCCAATCCTTATCTGCAGGAACAACCTTCGATTTAGCAATGACCTCAGGAAGCTTTTTTCCTGCATTGCAGTCAAAGCCTTCCTTGCAGTTCTTCTTAACCCAAGCGAGTGCTCGCTCGTATTCATCATGATCATATATTTCCAGAGTGATACGACGTAAAATTTCAGTCATATCAACCCATTCAGTACGAATTCCCAGATACTTCTGGAACACCTGAGTATCGCAAAAGCTGCCCATAATACCCATGGAAACTCCACCAAGGTTGACATACGACTTGTTTTTCATCCAGCCCACAGCAACAGCGCAGCGTGTAAAGTTTAGTATCTTTTCCGCCACATCATCAGGAATGGAAGTGTCAGATTGATCCTGTACGTCATGACCGTAAATGGAAAACGCAGGTAAGCCTTTTTGTGCATAAGCTGCAAGTACTGCTGCCAGGTATACCGCTCCGGGACGTTCCGTACCGTTAAAGCCCCACACAGCTTTAATAGTTGAAGGGTTCATATCGAAGGTCTCCATACCATAGCACCAGCAAGGTGTAACAGTCAGCGTTGCAACAACATTTTGGGTAGAAAAGAATTCCTCACACTTGGCAGCTTCTGCACCACCGCCAATAGTGGATGGAGCAATGACAACCTGTACAGGCGTGCCATCAGGATACTTGAGTGTCTCCATCAACTGTTTTGCATTTTCCGCCATTCCCATAGTTCTGTCTTCAAGGCTCTCACGGATTCCCCCCCATCGTCCATCAATAACAGGCCTAATGCCAATTTTAGGATATAGCATATTATTTGTCCTCCTTACTATATTTTTTATATCCAGGATGCTTTCCTGAGACATGATAATAATTCTCACGTAAGTCTAGAAGCTGATCTATCTTATCGCGCCTGATCTCTTTTGCGCCCCCCAGCAAATGTGCGGTCAAGCTGATCTTAGCGTACAGCTCAAGCGTTTCCATACGATAATACGCGGTGATGAGATCGCAGCCAACTGTCAGCGCTCCATGATTCCGTAATAGCAGCACATCGTGGTTAGGCAGATAGGGCGTGATTGCATCCGGTACCTCATAGGTGGAAGGCGTGCCATATGGCGTTACAGGTATCGAACCCACAGCGATGACCGTCTCTATCATTGAATACTCATCCAATGGTATATTTGCAACCGCATATCCTGTGGCTGTCGGCGGATGGGCGTGCACCACTGCTCGCACATCACTGCGTACCGTATAGCAGCGCATATGCATTTTCATTTCGCTGGAAGGAACATAGTTGTCCGGTCCCTCCAGCTTGTTCATATCCGAATCAACTCGTATAAGCATATCCGGTGTGATGAAGGATTTGCTGACCCCTGACGGTGTGATCCAGTAAGTGCCATCATCCATCTTTACCGACACATTACCATCATTAGCTGCTACCCAGCCTAATTGCCACATTTTGTGACATACATCACATATTTGATCCTTAATCTCGTTTATTTTCACAATACTTCACCTATCCCTAAATACATTTTGTGAATGTACTTTTATACATATAAATCATATCACTTGCAGCAACGCCTTTCTCATGTTATTATGGCATAAAGTAGTACAATATTCACCCAACAACAAATCGGAGGCGGAACTGTTGAAAGCACTTTGTTACCACGAAAGCAGGCAGAGGGGTTCATTGGATTTTCCGGTAGACTATCACTATATTGACGAACATCATGCCAGGTATTATATGCCTTACCATTGGCATGAGGAGATAGAGATCCTTCATATCATTACAGGAGAATTTTCACTGGTAATTGATGAGGAGACCTATCACCTGCGAGCCGGTGATGTCGCATACATCGCATCCGGCTGTCTGCACGGCGGCACGCCCAAGGACTGCGTATACGATTGCATCGTGTTCGATATGCGGCTCTTACTCAAGAGTAATGATCATTGCCGCATATTCATAAATGACATCATAAGTAGAAAAGTCGATGTGAACGCACACCTGCCGGCGGGCAGCAAGGTAACTCGGCATACTATCCTGCCAATGTTTGAAGCGCTGCGTGAGCACAGTGACGGCTATGCCCTCATAACGCTTGGCTGTCTTTTTCAATTTGTAGGAGAGGTGTACAAGTTTGGCACATACACTCTTCACACAGAACCGCTAACCAATGAAGCCGCAAATATGCTGAAGCTCAAAAAGGTGTTTGAGCTGATCGAAGGTCGTATATCAGACCCACCGACACTCGGCGAGCTGTCCGCCGGCATTGGTATGACACCCAAGTACTTCTGCCGCTTCTTCAAGCTTGCAACGCACAGAACACCAATGGACTACATTGGCTTTTATCGAATCGAACAGGCTTGCTACGAGATGGCTACCACTGATAAGAACGTGACTGAAATTGCACTTGATTTGGGCTACAACGATCTCAACTATTTTATTCGCTGTTTTAAGAAATATAAAGGGATTACACCAAAAAAATATTTGCAGAGCATCAAACAAGGTTAAATATAAGAAGGTTAGAAGTCGCGCCGCGCACTTCATGTTATTCCCGTGTATCAGGCAAAAACGCCGGAGATGGAATCGGAGTTTTGAATCGTATACTTCATATTATTTCCGTATAGATAACAGTGGCTAAGCTGGGTAAATGCAACTTGTGAAGTAACAAATTACAGGCTATGAGCTAATGGCGAAGCTGGAATGCGGTACAAGGGACTACAAGGTGCACCACGTATGGTACAGCCTCGCCTTCTATATCACGACAAAGGCCGCCCATATGTCATAGCATACAGGCGGCCTCTTGCCGGTTTATCTTGTGAGCTGATACTGCAATATCTGCATTATCAGCCTTTTTTATTGTAATTCATTAGCCTTGAGCAAGCCTCTTGTAGTTCTCTAAGCGCTCCTTGGCATTCTTCTCAGCCTCTTTGAACAGAATTTCAGCTCTCTCCGGGAATGCTCTTGTAAGTGAAGAGTACCTTACTTCGTTCATTATGAAGTCCTGATAGGATGCAGTCGGTTCCTTGGAATCAAGAATGAACGGATTCTTTCCTTCTTCCTTAAGCAGAGGATTGTACCTGTAAAGGTGCCAGTAGCCTGCCTCAACCGCATTCTTCTCTTCAAGCTGTGATTTGCCCATACCAACTCTCAAACCGTGGTTTATACAAGGTGCGTAAGCAATTATGAGAGATGGCCCATGATAGCTCTCAGCCTCGATCATAGCCTTGATAAGCTGGTTCTGGTTCGCTCCCATAGCAACCTGTGCAACATATACATAGCCATAGGACATAGCAATCATACCAAGGTCTTTCTTCTTAGTGGTCTTACCTGAAGCTGCGAACTGTGCTACAGCACCGGTAGGAGTTGACTTAGATGACTGTCCGCCTGTATTTGAGTAAACCTCTGTATCAAATACAAGTATGTTAATATCCTCGTTGGATGCAAGTACATGGTCAAGTCCGCCAAAGCCTATATCATAAGCCCAGCCGTCTCCGCCAAGTATCCACTGTGACTTCTTAACAAGGAATTCTCCGTTATCAAGGATTTCTGACAAAATAGCCTTTGTCTCTTCATCAGCGACACCCTTTGCCAAATAAGCACTAACAGATGCCTTGATCTGCTCTGTAGCCTTTTTGGAACCCTCAGCATCTTCGATATTTTCAAGCCAGCTTGTCAAAGCAGCTCTTACATCATCAGGAATATCCTTTTCGAGAGCTTTGCTGCAGTTATCGGCAAGCTTGCCTCTTAACTGCTTCACAGCAAGGTACATACCATAACCGTATTCAGCATTATCCTCGAATAATGAGTTAGCCCATGATGGTCCGCAGCCCTTCTTGTTTGAGCAGTATGGCATTGACGGTGCACTTCCGCCCCAGATAGAGGAGCATCCTGTAGCATTTGAGATCATCATTCTGTCACCAAACAGCTGTGTCATAAGCTTAGCATAAGGAGTTTCACCGCAACCTGCACATGCGCCGGAGAATTCAAGTAGCGGCTCCTGGAACTGGCTACCCTTAACGGTGCTTGTTCCCATAGGATTCTTCGGTTCAATGGTCATAGCATAATCCCAATTGCTAGCCTGCTCCATCTGTGCTTCAAGCGGCTTCATTATTAATGCTTTTTCCTTTGCAGGACATACATTAGCGCAGCTTCCGCAGCCTGCACAATCAAGTACTGAAACCTGAATTCTGAAGTTCAGTGTTTCCATACCCTTTCCTATTGCCTTCTTGGATTCAAATCCTTCAGGAGCATTCTTTACTTCATCTTCATCAAGAAGGAATGGCCTGATTGCAGCATGAGGACATACATATGCACACTGGTTACACTGTATACAATTTGCCATCTGCCATTCAGGAACGTCAACAGCGATTCCTCTCTTCTCATATCTTGAGGTGCCATTGGGGAAGGTTCCATCTTCCCTGCCGACAAATGTACTTACAGGAAGTCTGTCACCAATTTGTCCATTTACAGGTTCAAGGATCTTGCTGATAAACTCAGGAACATCCTTTGTCTCAGCCTTTTCATCGGCAGCATCTGCCCATGAAGCAGGAATATCAATCTTCTTCAAGGCTTCGATACCCTTATCCACTGCAAGGTGATTCATGTTAACAATCTTCTCACCCTTGAGACCGTATGTTTTAACAATTGCGGCCTTCATGTATTTAACAGCATCATCAAGTGGAATTATGTTAGCAAGCTTAAAGAATGCTGACTGCATTACCATGTTTATTCTGCTTCCAAGTCCAATTTCCTTACCTATGGAAACAGCATCGAGTGTATAGAAGTGAATATTGTGCTTAGCCATATAACGCTTAACGTCAGAGGGAAGCTTTTCTTCAAGTTCTTTCTCATCCCAGGCGCAGTTCAGCAGGAAGGTTCCGTTATCCTTCAGGTCACTTACCATGTCATACTTACCTATATAAGAAGCATTGTGGCATGCCACAAAGTCAGCCTTATTAATAAGATAGGTAGAACGGATCGGCTTCTTACCAAACCTAAGATGTGAAATCGTTACACCGCCGGACTTCTTTGAGTCATACGAAAAATATGCCTGAGCATACATATCAGTATGGTCACCAATGATCTTGATAGAGTTCTTATTAGCTCCAACAGTACCGTCTGAGCCAAGTCCCCAGAACTTACAGCTTACAGTTCCTTCTGGAACAGTGTCAAGCTCAGGTCCGAGAGGAAGAGACAGCTTAGTAACATCATCTACGATACCAACTGTGAAGTGGTTCCTTGGTGAATCTGATTTAAGATTGTCATATACTGCAACGATCTGTGCAGGAGTAGTATCCTTTGAACCAAGTCCATAGCGTCCTGCAACGATAACAGGGCTCATTCCGCTTTCAAGAAGTGCTGTGCAAACATCCTGGTATAAAGGTTCTCCAAGAGCTCCGGGTTCCTTTGTCCTATCGAGAACAGCAATCTTCTTAACAGTTTCAGGAATAACCTTTAACAAATGCTTAATTGAGAATGGTCTGTAAAGGTGGACCTTAACAAGACCGACCTTTTCACCCTTTGCTGCAAGATAATCAATTGTTTCATCAATAGTTTCAGTTACTGAACCCATTGCAATAATGATTCTTTCAGCATCCGGTGCTCCATAATAGTTAAATAGGCCGTATTCTCTGCCTGTAAGCTTGCTTATCTCATTCATATATTCTTCTACGATAGCCGGAAGAGCATCATAGTAAGGGTTAGAAGCCTCACGAGCCTGGAAGAATATATCAGGATTCTGTGCGGTACCTCTTATTACAGGATGCTCAGGATTGAGAGCATTCTTCCTGAACCTTCTTACTGCATCATAATCAACAAGCTTTGCCAAATCTTCATAATCAAGAACTTCTATTTTCTGAAGTTCATGTGAGGTTCTGAAACCATCAAAGAAATTGATGAACGGAACCCTTCCCTTAATTGCACTAAGGTGTGCAACACCAGCCAGGTCCATAACTTCCTGAACGCTGCCCTCTGCCAGTAATGCCATACCTGTTTGACGGCATGCCATAACATCAGAGTGATCACCGAATATTGACAATGCGTGACTGGCAAGTGCTCTTGCACTTACATGCAGAACTCCAGGAAGAAGTTCTCCGGCAATTTTGTACAGGTTTGGTATCATAAGAAGCAAACCCTGTGATGCAGTAAATGTTGTAGTTAATGCACCTGCTGCCAATGAACCATGTACTGTACCGGCAGCTCCTGCTTCGGACTGCATTTCAACAACTCTTACTGTCTGACCAAAAATGTTCTTTCTGCCTGTGGATGCCCATTCATCTACATGCTCTGCCATAACGGATGACGGTGTGATCGGGTATATGCCTGCTACATCGGTAAAAGCGTATGCAATATGGGCCGCAGCAGCATTTCCGTCCATGGTCTTCATGTTTTTACCCATCTTAATCTCCCCTTTACTATTTCCCCTACAAATTTTTTATATAGATACTTGCTACAATAATTTTACAATCAGAGTGCAAGCAGTGCAAGCAAATTCACGGGGTTTCTATATGCTCATATGTTTATTGTATACAATCCGAGTCATATAGTTTGATTATATTTTAACATTATTAAAGGCTTTTGTGAAGGGAAATAAACAATAATGATAAATAAAGGTAATAAAAAAATTCCATGTGCAAATAAAAGCAAATTAGCGTAAATTTCTATTCACATACGCCACTTGAACTTAATATGTATGTATAGATTTTTTACATAAATAATTTATAGCAAAAATATGCTTACTGAATTAGTCCTACTTATATATACAAAGATATTCATTTCTTTTTTGTACTAACCCAACGGGAAGACATATCATCTTGATAATAAAAAATATATTGGCTTTTGCTTCAAAGTTTCCACGCCATGAATGTGTTATAACCCTGCAGCTGTGAGAAAATTTCAGTGCCGCTGAATTATATCACAAAAATTAATTCTTTCATGATATAATAGCTTCATAATAACATAGCAGCGGTTACAAAATAGGAATGGCGTGCGAGAATTTCAGCAAGGCCAAACGTACATATTTCACGACTTATTAATTGTAATACAGCTGAAGTTGGCGCTTAATTGAGGTGAGAAGCCCAATTTGCATAGTGTCAGCCTATTGCAGCAAAGCAGTATGGTTTTTACCGAAATGATTTGTGAGGTTTTAAAATGGTTTTTAATACAAATATGTCTTTATTATATTCCGATACTCTCATACCGGATGTTTTTATTACTGAATATCTGCCATCTCTTGATGGTGATTTCATAAAGGTCTATATTTATTGTATCTTCTTAAGTAAACATGGAAAACACGCCGGTGCAGAGGATATAGCAAAAAAGCTTGAGCTTGATACGATCAGAGTCAAGGATGCTCTTACATGTCTTGAGGGGCTTGGGATTATAGTAAGAAATAACACAGGTGTTTCAATTGTAGATCTAAAGGAAAAGGAAATAAACAGACTATATAGGCTTAAGACAACCTCTACGCCGGGTGAAGCAGCCTACAGCTCAGAAAGAAACAAAAAGCGCCAGAATGTTATATCCAGCATAAATAACGCCTTCTTCCAGGGTATTATGTCTCCTGCCTGGTACACAGATATAGATTCCTGGTTTGATAAATACAAGTTTGAAGAGGATGTCATGTACGCTCTCTTCAAGCATTGCTATGATTATAAAGCATTATCCCGTCCATACATAGTTAAGGTAGCTGAAAGCTGGTACAGTAAGAACATTAAAAACAGCTTCGATTTGGACAAATATGACATGGAGACAAAGAAGCTTAAGGAAATAGGTAGCAAGATAAAGAAAAAACTCCGCAGACAAGGCTACCTTACAGAATACGAGGAAGCTTATGTGGAAAAATGGGTAAACAAATATGGCTTCGGTTTTGATATAATTGAGCTGGCTTTGAGGCTTACCACCTCAGCTGTTAACCCAAGCTTTGAATATGTAAACCGAATATTGACAGATTGGTATGAGAAGGGCTATAAGACACCTGAGCAGATACTAGCTGCGGTAGAAATAAGGAAATCACCCCAGGGCAGCAGGGCAAAGCCTAAGGATGCTGCAGCCGCAATACCGCAAAAGGGGAATTTTGAGCAGCGCAAATATGATGATGAGTATTTTGATAAGCTCTATAAGGATGTTTAACAAGGTTGAAATACATGGGTGACTGCCACCGCATTTGTTGCCTAGTTTAGAACCTAAGTCTTTCTCGGGATGAGAGACATGCCGATGCCTGAAAATCAAATTGGTACCCGCAACTTATAGAGGTGGAAGATATCTTTCTGTCTCGTTATAAAAAGGAGTAGTATACAGCTGATATGAATGCGGATATTTATTATTTAATAAAAAATGAGTATAATCGCCGGCAGAAAAAAGCCTATGATGAGCTGGAAGAGCGAAAAGCAGCTATATATAGCCTTATTCCAAGGCTTGAGGAGATAGATGCAGAAATACACATGTCCGGCCTCAAATACAATAAATTATTGCTTACAGGTCAGCTTTCGTCTGATGCTGCAGTAAGTGAACTCAATGAAACTATAAATAAGCTTAGAGCTGAGAAAATTAAGCTGCTTGCGCAATATGGTCATCCCTCTAATTATCTTGAGCCTATTTTCACATGTAGTAAATGCTCAGACACAGGGATAATCAGGTCAGATGACGGTACTCCTGACAAGGTTTGCATATGCTACAAGCAGCAGCTTATTGATCATCTGTACAATCAGTCCAACCTGAGTACCGCTGGTAATGAAGGCTTCGGGAGCTTTAAAACAGAGTATTATTCTGATACACCCAATGAACAGCTCTATGGCATAAAAAACTCCCCGCGAAGACAGGTCTCCGGCATTTTAAAAAACTGTATAGAATTTGTTGACAGCTTTAGAGACTGCGGACGTAAAAACCTTATGTTCAGTGGTCCTACCGGCGTAGGCAAGACCTTCATGGCCAACTGTGTAGCTGTAGAGCTGATGAACAGAGGCTATTCCGTGCTTTACCAGACTGCCCCGTCACTTTTCAACTCCATATACGAATACCGCTATAAATGCTCTAAGGATGATACATATGACAGCTCAGTTTATAAGAATATACTTGATGCCGACCTTCTGATCATTGATGACCTTGGTACAGAATCCCCCAGCGCTATGCGCTATGCCGAGCTACTTAGCATTATTGATACGCGTTGTTCCAATGACAAAAAAAAGCCCTGCAAAACAATAATTGCAACAAATATAGATTTAAAAAAGCTATTTGAATATTACGATGAAAGAATTGTCTCCAGAATCACAGGCGGCTTTGACATGTTCAGATTTGCCGGTGATGATATAAGAGCAATTAAGCGTACAGAATCATGCAGCAGATAAGCTTACAACGGCTAGAGAATAATCCGGCAGAGGCTACGCATGCCCACTCGAGTTCTCATAGCTTTCATATCTCCTATTGTTCTTGTGACAATTGTTACTCTAAGTTATCTTCATCAAACATAGCACTTAAGCTAATACCGTGTATAAATTTGTAAAGCAGCCTCCTACAGGTCTTGTTTACCGAGTAGCTCTCGCTACTTTTATTAGCTCCGGCAACCTCCCAAATAGCCCCCACCGTTCCTGAAATGCTCACAGCCTCATACTTATAAGCTTCAGCTTACCTAATACATACCTTAATAGGCGAGAGTTAACCATATAATTTATTAGTCTTTATGCTAAATTTTCAACTCACATTCATTACAATCATAAAAAATCCATTTACACTCACCATCATCAAATACAGGAATAAATTAGTGTATATTACACAATCACCACCTCAAATGCAAGCTTTTAAGACGTTATACTTTAATAGATGGCAATATTCCACAAGCACAATCTAATAATATCTATTGTTTTAGGCAAAATAATAGATAGAGTAAAGTAGTTTATTATGGTCAGGTTACAATAGCTCAAGCATCAATTTAGCTCAAGCTAAGTTACTTTACACTAACATTAATAATCGGAGGTATGAGTGTGGAAATTCAATTTAATGCCGTATATTATGAGCCTGCAGCTTTAGAATATCCATTAGGAAAAGAGCTTCATGAAAAGTATAAATCACTGCCCTGGATAGAGATTGAATCTCACAACCGAATACCTGAGCTTAGCTCTGCTGAGAACAAGGAATTTACAAGAATGAAGCAGCACCTGATCCTTGGCATCCGCAAGACACACAAATATGCTGAAAACCACAAGGTCTCCGACTGGCTGGTACCATATACCTCCTCAGGCTGCAGAGCTATGTGCCTGTATTGCTATCTGGTGTGCAGCTATAATAAATGCTCCTATCTTCGCATCTTTGTCAATCGTGAGCAGATGATGGACAAGCTTTTGAAAGCCGGTTATTCCGCACCCGAACCGCAAACCTTTGAAATAGGCAGCAACAGCGACTTAGTTATGGAAAATATTATCACCGGAAACCTGCCATGGACTATTGAACGCTTTGCTAAGGAAGGTCACGGTCATCTGACCTTTCCCACAAAATTTGATATGGTAGAGCCTCTGCTCAAGCTCAATCACAGCGGCAAAACAATCTTTAGGATGAGCACAAACCCACCTGAGATCATCCGAAGAGTAGAGCTTGGGACCTCTCCGCTGGATGCGCGCATCCGTGCCCTCAATGACATGGCAGAAGCCGGATACCCGGTTGGGCTTCTGATCGCCCCAGTAATACTTATGCCCGAGTGGAAGCAGATGTACGGCGAGCTGATTGAAGCATTGGCAGACAAGCTTTCAGAAAAGGTTAAGCGTTTTGGTTTTATCGAAGTTATTCTAATGACTTACAGCTATGTGCATGATGCTATCAATACAGAAGCATTTCCAAATGCTGTACCCATTTATGACCGATCTCTTATGACAGGCAGAGGTCGAGGTAAATATTGCTATAAAAACGAAGTCCGCTCTGAAGCCGAGGCATTTCTAAAGGAGCAAATCGACAGCAAGCTGAAGATGAAGATCCTCTATATCTCCTAACGGATTTTTTGATAAGAAGTGGAAAGAAATTTTACACATCCAAACAATGAATCGAGGGCTCGAAGATATACGCCCTATACTGAACAAGAGTAGGTCATTCAGGCAACTCTTTTGCTCCACATTTACATTTTCAACTTATGGATAGCAGCGACATAGCTGCTGCACACGGATTGCCTTGTGCCTTTGAGGAATACGAATTATTCAAAAATGGAGCCTGGGAGAAAATATCAAATGGTATTCCAAAGAACAAGGATAGAATAAGATTTGCTTCTATATGCCTCTAGCCAAGGCCCAGTAGCTTCAGCAAAACACCTACTATTATATTTTCATTTCCTGTAAATAGATATATTTCGTAGGTATACATCGTTAATACAAGAAGAATTCCCGGAACAGCCCAAATCAGGCCTCTTGCAGCTTTCCTCCTGCTTTTTGCTTCCTCATTCATGTCAATTTCTGTAGTATTCATTGAAACGACATTTCTCTGATCCTTATTGATACGTATTAATACATTAAGTAATAGTACAAATACAACTGCTATGAAGAGAAAGATAAAGCCATATATAAAAAATGCGATGATCCGAGCTTCAGCGGGTAAGGAACTGAAGATCTCAAGCAAACTATTTAAATCGACACTGTCAGCTGACGTATTAATTCCTGTACCCTGCATACCCGAAGTCATCTTCGCTGCAACATAATTAACTAATACCGCCAGTGCGTTATTGGTAAAATGAGCAAACATACCACAAAAAACGGAATTAGTCTTGTACACAATGAATCCAAGCAATACTCCCAGAACAAATGTACCAAGTATCTTCTGAAAATCCACATGAGTAAAACTGAATAACAGGGCTGCAATTAAAATGGACCTAACAGCTCCAAGCCTCTCCAGCCCTCTTTGTATAACTCCTCTAAAAAGAAACTCCTCGCATATTCCGGCGCTGCCTGCTATAACCGCTATGCTGACAAGCAGCGAGATCCCGTTTTCAGCTGCGGGAATTTGTGTTGTAATCACCCTGCCGAATATAGAATTAACTACATATAGATTTATGAGATTAAAAACTCCTGCTAATGGTATGGCAAAAAGCATTATGCAAAACACAACAAGAAAATTAAGCGGCTTTGTATAATTAAGTCTTGCATACTCTTTTATATTACACCTAGTGATCACCAAATATAAAAGAGCAGGCAGCATAATAAGAGCGAATTCTGTAATAAGCAAGCCGAAATAAAGCTCTTTTCTCTGTACCCTAGAGCCCACAAATATAAATAAAGCCATTGATATGGAATAGATAATGCTCACCTGAGCAATGCCGGGTATCCTGCGGTCTTTCTTATCTAATGGACAGGAAGTACCATCCATATCATTTATATTCATAGCTTACCTCCCGACATTTTAATCTTTATAGCAATTGATTTACTAAAATAAGCGGTTGTTCTTATTTGTTGCTTACATTATATTATTTTGCAGTAGCAATATCAATGTCAGGAGCATTTATTATGCATGGCAAATACATGGCTGTCGTCAGGCATCTCAAAATCATCAGAAAATGAGCAAAATTTCAGGTAGGGAACAAAATATTTGGTATTATATGGTAATTATAATGAAGTTTCTCAATATTTCAGCAGTTTTTATTGTTAATATTCCATATACTTAGAGACTAAAGTGCACCAAAGTTGAAAATCTGCACGAATTTAAGGGGTATTTTTGACTAAACGTCCCTAAGTAGTATTTTTGCACAAAAATCGTTATTTTTACTCTTTCCAAAACAAAATAAAAGAAACCTGCTTCATAGGAAATGTGGGTGGAGCGTGGAGCGTGACTGCAAATAAATGCAATACGCTCACTAATCCACATTCATTTCATACCGCAGGTGATTATATCAAATTTATTTACCACGGTGTGCACTGTCAGCGCTTTAACACAGTCTACATTGTTAGCACTCCGTCAGGAGTATTTATGATCATCAAAATATCCTCTTCATTGCCCGTTTCGGCATTGATGTAAACTAAATAATCATTGCCGTCAAGCTTTCCTTTAAATTCATAGCAATACAATTCCTTCTTGTAATTAGTAGGAATTATCGCCATTCCCGAGCTGCTCACCTGAAGATTCTTATTAATTTTACTTCTTGCATCCTCCAGTGTTATTTTGGGCTCCACTATACTGCGTTTAACATGGTTGGTCCAATAATTCTTTGCCTCCATACCCACAACATCGCCTGTGTCCAGTGCCACCTTAAGCTTTATAAGGTCAGGATATATAACAACATTGTCCTCATAACAAGCATAGCTGATAGTAGCAACATTTCCCTGTGTCATAAAATAGGTATCCTTCATATTTTCAAAGCCCTTTTGCTTAAGGAAAGCAGCACCTGCCTGTTTTGCCTCATCCATGTTAATGCTGACCTCACCCACAGCTCTGTTATATAGCATCCAGACAATATGCCCACCTTTTTGTGATACACCTATATTTACGAGAATGTCTTTACTGTCATTCTTCATGGCAACATTAAAGCTATAGGTATTTATCGGTCCTCCGTCACTTTTTCCTGCATCGATAATATTCTGCACCCTGTCTGCCCCAAGAAAGTCTTTTACATTTTCTCTTGCCTGCTCAATAGTAACATCCTCACCTGTAAGGCCTCTTGCCTCCATAGTGGACATATGATCAGAAAATGGCCCGTCATATATAAGCGTTGGGTAGTCCTGAAATGTAGTGTCGAGATCTTGAATCTTCCCCATGGCTTCAGATGTAGTTGTTTTACTAAACAGCTTAGTTCCCTTGTCAGCCAGCTCGCCCCATTTTATTTGTCCGCTCACAATGTCGCCCTGCAGCTTATTAAGGCTATCATTGAGAGAGACAGAATACTTATACATACGCCTAACTGTTTCGTACTGCTTGTCCGTAATCTTCGTACCCCTGATGTTCTGATTGTCAAGAGTAAGACTTAGATCACCCACCTGAGTTAGGAACTTAGATGTGTTTGCCAGGACAGGCTGCGTAACAGGAAGCTGTCCAAGATTCGTCTGCGCCAGGTTAGCCTGTCTCCATGCCTCCTGCAGTGTCATAGCTGTCTTATCGGCAGATGCACTTATTGTGGATTTTGCTAAAAGCGTCTCCACATTCTTGATGTATCCGACCATATCAAAGAATGCTCTGTTGTACTGATCGTCCAGCTCCTGCCTAATGTCTTCCGCATAATTGCGCTCATAGATGCCCCACACAGTAAGTGCTGCAATTATCATGAGTGCAACACCATATCCCCATCTGATCCTTCTCTTCCTTTTCCTTTCATCATTTCTTTCTTCAACATTCATAATTATTCCTCCTGCTCTTAATAATGTTTGACCCATTTTATAGTTTTCACACTAGCTCTTATTCAAATTATGAATAAACTCCAGATCCACTTAAGTAATCTCAGCATACAACATATAGCAGCAATACTTGCCCCACATACATTGATAAATAAAAAGCTGCAATAGTATTTTCTTCATACAGCAAAAAAATATTCCAAATATAAATACAATATGAGCAACAAAAGAGTTTCACTATGTGAAAAAGCTCAGGAGTAACTGCCGCTTCATAAATGGATCGTTTGACCGGCAGTAGAAGCCAGAGCAGAAACAGAGGAGAAAAAAATATAATATGAATATTAAAACCCCCACTATATGTATTAATAGTGGGGGCAAAAAGACTATACATTATCCCAGAAGCTTCTTTAAATCATCTTCTGGAGTACTAATGGGAGCGATATTATACTTCTCAACGAGGAAGCTTAATACATTCGGAGAAATAAACGCGGGCAGCGAAGGACCAAGAAGAATATTCCTGATGCCAAGGTGCAGGAGAGTCAGAAGGATACATACTGCCTTTTGTTCATACCATGAAAGCACCATAGAGAGCGGCAGGTCATTGACGCCGCAATCAAACGCTCCGGCAAGAGCGATTGCCACCTTAATGGCACTGTATGCATCATTGCATTGGCCCATATCCATCACTCGCGGTAAGCCTCCGATCGTTCCGAGATCCAGGTCATTGAAGCGGTATTTACCGCAGGCCAGAGTTAAAATGATGCTGTCAGCGGGGGTCTGCTTTACAAAATCAGTATAATAATTGCGTCCCGGCTTTGCGCCATCACAGCCGCCAACAAGGAAGAAGTGACGAATGGCCCCAGTTTTTACTGCATCGATGACCTTATCGGTGACAGACAGAACCGTACCATGGGCAAAGCCCGTTATAACCTTATCGCCACCATTGATGCCAACCAACCTCACATCCTCCGAATAACCACCGAGTGCAAGCGCCTTTTCAATTACAGGCGTGAAGTCCTTATTATCACCAATATGTATAATTTCAGGGTAGGATACAACCTCGGTGGTGAATACACGATCTGCATAACTCGCTTTTGGCGGCATCAGACAGTTCGTAGTAAACAGGATGGGCGCAGGGATGTCAGCAAATTCCTTCTGCTGGTTTTGCCAAGCCGTACCGAAGTTACCCTTGAGGTGTGGATACTTCTTAAGCTCAGGATAACCGTGCGCCGGAAGCATTTCACCATGCGTATATACATTGATACCTTTTCCCTTAGTTTGTTCAAGCAGCTGCTTGAGATCATAGAGGTCATGGCCGGATATTACAATGAACGGGCCTCTTTCTATTGTCAGTGGAACCTCGGTAGGCACGGGATTACCATAAGTCGCTGTGTTAGCCTTATCCAACAGTGCCATGCACTTGAGATTGACTTCCCCGACCTCCAATACAATGGGCAGAAGCTCATCCATGCCCCAACTGTCCATACCAATAGCTAAAAGCGCTTTGTACAAAAATCTGCTGATTTCTGCATCTGCATACCCGAGGACAGCAGCGTGGTAAGCATAAGCAGCCATACCGCGAATGCCAAAAAGGATCAGCGATTTTAAAGAACGGATGTCCTCATCAGCATTCCACAGCTTATTCATATCATAATCATTATTTCTGCTGCATACGGAGGCACAATCACAACAACGAGGTATGAGCCTATCCTTTTCAGAATTAATGCGCTCAATAAGTGAAGAGATGGTCACATTATTGAAATTCACATTGGTGATAGTGGTGAACAGGCCTTCCAGTACCAGCCTATCTGTTTTCGTTGTAACCTTATCCTCATTTCCCTCAACTGAGCGGGCAAGGCCAATTAAAGCACCCGTCAGTTTATCCTGAAGTCCCGCGGTATCAGATTTTTTGCCGCACACTCCCGCAGCACCTGTACAGCCCTTGCTGCCGGCTGTCTGTTCACACTGGAAGCAAAACATTTTGTTTTCCATGATCATTTCCTCCTGCCATTTTATTTTATTCCAAAATTTTACCATCCGTCGAAATAGTAACAACTCTCCAAGGGATAAATTTCCCGCTGGCCTTTAATGCTTTAACCGCTGCATTTTCCAGACCTCCGCAGCAGGGTACCTCCATGCGGACAATGGTCACACTCTTGATATCGTTACCAGCAATGATATGTGCCAACTTCTCTGAATAATCACCCTCATCCAGCTTCGGGCATCCAATCAGAGTGACTCGGTTGCGGATAAACTCATTGTGGAAGTTGCCATAGGCATATGCTGTGCAGTCGGCAGCGATCAGCAGATTTGCACCGTCAAAATATGGGGCGTTGACAGGCACAAGCTTTATCTGTACCGGCCATTGCGAGAGCTGACTTTCAGCCTTTACAGCCGTGCTGTAGCCATGATCACGCAATATAGCCTTTGACTGCGTTCCCGGACATCCACAGGGTAGCTTCCCTCCTTTTTTCTTCTCCTTTGCCTGAAGGACGGCAGCTTCGTTATAGGCCGGAGCTTCCCTCTCTTCAAAAGAAATAGCATCAGTAGGGCAAGCCGGTAGGCAATCACCGAGCCCGTCACAGTAGTCCTCACGCATCAGCCTTGCTTTACCGCTTACCATTTCTATAGCACCCTCATGACAGGCATCAGCACAGGCTCCGCAACCATTACATTTCTCTTCATCAATTTTTATAATTTTTCTTATCATATATATATCCTCCTGTTACTGGCCATTTGCGCTATTTCATATTTAGCTCCACAGTATAACAATATATTGCTGCAGAATTTCTTTAGGGTAACACCACAAATGGCTTATTATTAAGTACTTTAGTATTAATTACTTGACCTTACAGATTTAGTATAGTAGAATGAGCTCGGTAAGTATGTTGAATTTTCAACAAACAGAGGTTTTTTATGAAAGAATCTTTTGATATTTTGAAAAAGTGTCCATTATTCAGCGGTATTTCCGAAGAAAGCCTCATATATGTACTTGGATGTCTTGGAGCAAGAATCGAAACCTATGAAAAGGATACGGTCATTCTTACAGAGGGTGATCCTGCTAAGTATCTTGGTATAATTCTTTCCGGTGAAGCACAGATCGTCAGGATAGACTATTATGGTAACCGAAGTATTGTTGCATACGTTGATCCACCGCAAATATTTGGAGAATCCTCTGCCTACTCAAGTATAGAGATCCTGCCGGTGAGTGTTATTGCCTCTGCACGCACAAGGGCTATGCTGATTGAAGCCAGGAAAATCACAATGTCCTGCAGCAACGCCTGCAGCTTTCACTCTCAGATGATTCTCAATCTTTTAAAAGTCGTCGCAGACAAAAATCTTGTTTTCCATCAGAAATTAGAGATCACCTCCAAGCGCAGTACAAGAGAGAAATTAATGACCTATCTTCTCCAGCAGGCTAAGAAAAATAACAGTAATAATTTTGTTGTACCATATGACAGGCAGGAGCTTGCAGATTACCTTGAGGTGGAAAGAAGCGGCCTATCTGCCGAGATTAGTAAGCTGCGTTCAGATGGAGTTCTTCTTTGCCACAAAAGCGAATTCACTTTACTTTGATGGCACAGTTAAAAACGAAGTATTAATAGTGTGTTAATTGAATTTTACTTAACATCACACTGGAGCAAACTGCCCGTGGGTGATTCTAATATTGATGAAAACAGTCCATTTTTTAGTTAAATACTCTTCTTGCAGCTGTTACAATGCCATCATTATTTCTTTCGCTCACTTTGCCAATGGTAACATATCCTGCCTTTCTGCCAGAGTATATATACTCACCGTTACCTGTGCATATTCCCACACAGCTTATTTCCGAATGCTCTATATCAAAAGACATAAACATGATATCTCCAGCCTTTGCCTCATTCGGATCGATCTCTACCCCGGAATTCATCTGCCCCTCAATAGTCCTTGGAAGATCAATGCCATTTATTCTGGCACATACATAAACAAGTCCAGGGGCATCTATTCCCATAAAGCTGAGTCCATTTAGCATATACCTGGTACCCTTGAGTCTGAGCGCAGTTGCAGCAAAATCTTCAGGATTCGTGACAGGAATTTTCTTATTCAGATCTACATGAATTATTCCACTGCTCTTGATCCAGCCTGTCCTGTTACCCGACAGGTATACCTCATATGCATCACCTGAGCTGTTGAACGCATAAAACTCAGAGCCCATTGGAACAATAGCCATCGTCGTTCCTTCCGAAATTCTTGAAGTTATGCTTTTTTCTTTACTGGTGACAATTATCCTATGGGTATATGACCGTCCGAAAATGCCTGAAACATCCTTATCTATGTATTTACTTTTTATCCAGCCTGTACTGCCGTCCACAGTTTTTACCCTTGCCCAGCCTGATTCAAGCTCCAGAATACTTACAGGCTGATTATACAAGGCCTGAGTAATCCTGTTGGATTTTACATTAGAACTTTCATATATATCCACAGCAGTATCTGTAACTATTGCTGCATTTTCATCCATAGGTATCCCATATACATATCCTACGCTATCTGTCTGTTCTTGAGTATTTTCATATTCTTCTAAAGCGCCTGATGCTTCCTTCACTGCTTGGCTGCAGCCTGACATGCATACAATGCCTGCAGCCAGATAAACTGCCAAAGCTACCCTTCCTGCATTCTTTATTAATTTGTTCGTATGTAAATTTAACATATTAAAGCTCCACAAAATTCATATCATCGCCGCATATTTCTCTAGCAATTTCAATCTCCCTGCTTTTGCAGGTAAATATAAGGATTTGCCTATACTTGTATGTTCTACTTAAATACTCTAGCGTTAACCTTGTCCGTCTATCATCAAACTGTGAAAATGCCTCATCCATAATAATCGGAAGGCTCTCTCCCCCTGCCGTTAACAAATCAGCCATTGCTAGCCTCAAAGCAAGATACATCTGATCCTCTATGGCACCGCTCAAGGAACCAATAGACTTTATGTCGCCATTTTCCGGAACAGCTACCCGCATGGAAAGCCTGTCATCGCCACGAAGGTCATTATACCTTCCACCCGTAAGGCTTGACACTATAGCGGTTAACCTTGAATCAAGATCGGGTGTATAAGTGTTCTTAATTTCAAGTCCGGCTTCTTGAAGGACCTCCATAGCAAGTCTTAGAGAATTACCCTTATATTTAAGATACGAGATTTTTTCCTTTACTGCAATAGTTTCTTCTTCCAAACGCTGTAGCTGATCACTATCATCGTCACAATTATTTAAAATACCTTCAAGATACTTCTCTTTCAATGCCGCGTTATTAAAGCTCTTATGTGCATTTTCCATCTCATATTGCCATGCCTTTTCAAGCTCCTCTATGCTTAGGTCATAAAATTCAGCTTCAAGCTCATCCGCTGCAAAATAATCTTTATACTTGCTTCCTGTGGCCGATGCACTGCTAATACCATCTTCGCAGCTTGTTTCTGCGACGGTTGCATTAGGAACCTCCTCCTCAATGCTTGTACCTGTAGCTGTGGTACTATAGATGCTATCATCAAAGCTTTTGCCTAAAGCGGCAGCATTAGATATCCCCTCTTCAAGGCTCCTGCTTAGCTCATCAAGTCTATTCATCACATTTTTGAGCTCTTCACTGATAACCGCTTCATCAGCAGATAGCCCGTCTGAGGCGTCTTCGGCATATAGTGATGCAGCATTACCACCGGTAATTTGAACATTCCTTGTGTCTTTGCATACTCTGCTGTTATTACCCTTTCGCAGAGCTAATATTCCAGCTATACCTGCCGATGCAGTTCCCAGGCAGCAGGCAGCAGTAAAAGGCCACAGATTTACTGATACGTCCTCCAAAATTATATACACAAGCAATAACAAAAAAATCAGCATAGCAGCAAGACAAAGGATGGACATTTTAATAAATTTTTTATTACTGTTGTCATCTGGGTTCTTACTATCACTATAACGATCAGTCGAAGCATAAGCTGAAAGCAGCATTCTTCTTTCCTTTATTTCACGGGCCGTCCGTTTCAGTTCGCTTTCACGCTTAAGATTTATGTCAAGCTCTTTTCGTATCCTTATTAAACGCCCCACCTGCTCGAGATAATTTTTTTTAGCCTCCATACCCGCTTTGAAGCTGCGCAGCTTTGATAACTCATCTCTTGTTGAGCTTGTCTTCTCCCGCCGCTCTCTGGTATCGGCATATTCGGACTCCAGCTGCTTCAATCTTGCCTCAAGCTTGTCTAAGGGTTGTGATTTTGTCCTTCCCGTTCCTATGTTACTTTTCAAAGCGTCAAATAATGCTTTTTCAGCTTTTGCTATCGAGATATCCTCGAAGCCTGTAGTACTTGCATTTGCAAGACAGCTTGCCAAAGCTGAAGTATTGCTCTCGTCAAGTCTCATCTCCAGCTGTCTTATCAAAACTGTCCTTTCAAAGGTCTGCTCATCCATCCCCAGGTGTTTTAGAGCAAGCATTGGCAGCTTGTCCCTGCCAATATTAAAGCTGCCGATGATATTATTATAGTTCCTGTCAAATACTGCTACGGAGCCGTTTGAAAAATCGCGCTCAACCCTGTACTGACTGCCATTATCCAGGGTATATGTCATTGCACCTCCATACTGTCCACCCATCCAGGGTTCATACCTTTTGAGGCTCTGCATGAAGCCAGTTCCTGATTGCCTGCTGTTTTTAAGGCCGTAAAGCATAGATCTTATAAACCATTGCAGCGTTGTTTTACCCGCTTCATTTGACCCGTATATTATGTTAATGCCCTTCCCGAAAACAAGAATGCGGCTGTTTATTTTTCCAAAGCCTTTTATCTCTAGCTTATCTATATGCATACCTTACCCTCATCTATAGCTTCCATTCCATAGTAAAGCGCCTGCATAGCAATTTTACGCTCCTGTTCACTGACTGCTTTTTCTGCCCGCTCAAGCATTTTTCTTGCAAATAAGCCCCTTAGTCCCACCTCTTTGGCTATCACATCGAAGTCATAATCCGGCGATGTATTATCCATGATCCTTGTGTACTGTGCTTTGTCCTTGATAAAGTCAGCAATAGACATTTCATCAATTTTGTATCCATGTCGGCAGTAGCCCGTAAAGCTGATACGGTACAGATCATTGCAGCTTCCTGCCTGCTCCATTTTTAAAGCTGCCCTATCGCCAACTTCCTCATCATTGCTGCACCCGCTTATATTTACCTCAATATTTATAAAGCGCCTTAAGCCTATGGGCTTAAATTCTACATTAACAGTGCTTTCACCAAATGAGGGTTTATTAATCTCGGCAATAAAGACCCCGTGTTCCCCCTCTTCGTCAAAGCCCAACGACTCCGGGCTGCCGGCATTATAAATTCTCTTTCTGGTACCTGCTCCCAGAATCTTTGTGTGAAAATGACCCATAGCATAATAATCGAAGCCATAAGAATCAAGCTGTTCACTTGAAATTTGTTGATAAGCTTCTGAACTGAAAGGCATATCCAGCGTTCCATGGTGCATCAGTATATTTATTGCGTTCCCGTCTAGATGGTTATCCAAGCTGAAGCTGCTATACACTCTCGCTCCGATATCCGTATCCACATAGATCGTGCTCTCCCCACTGAGGATATGTACATTTGCTGGCCAGCTGAAGCAGTTGTAATATGAGTCCGGACAAATAGGGTCATGATTACCAGGTATTATGATTACCGGTATACTTGGAATTTTCATAAGCTGTGCAGCGATATAATTGATCGTGCTTTTACTGATGTACGAGTGTTCAAAAAGGTCACCACACACAAGCACCATATCTACTTCTTCAGTAAATGCCAGCTCAATGATCCTTCCCAATGCGCGCTTCAGCTCCTGTCTTCTAAGCTGTGGCATACCTTCCGCATCAGACAGGGATGTAAATGGTGCATCCAAATGCAGATCTCCGAATTGCAGGAATTTAACCCTCAAATAATAGGCCTCCTCATGCTTCTATAACAACATATGCTATGGCATATTTACCACAATGTGACAAGCTTATATCAATATTTCTTGCCCCCATAAATTGAAAAAGCTCCATGGCCCTTTGTGTAAGGATAACATGAGGCTTACCTTTGCTGTCATTTTGAACTTCTATTTGCTTCATACCAAGCCCATCGGTCATTCCCGTGCCAAGCGCCTTCATAACAGCTTCTTTTGCTGCAAATCTGGCTGCATAGCTTTCGTATTTACCCTTTTTACGCATCTCACAGTATTCGATTTCACCTTTGGTATAAACACGTTCTCTAAATCCGCTTACATTTTCTACGGATTCCTTGATCCTGTCGATCTCGATAATATCAGTTCCACAATATATAGGCATATCTACCGCATGATCCTCCTGTCAAAGCTCCTTCATCTCCCTGTCCTGAACATAAAATGTAGTGTTAATAACAGGAGCAGTAATTTCCTTGATAACTTTTTTAATTATAAGCTGTGTATTAGGAAAGACTTTTTTTAGCACCGCCACCTCTCCTTCACCATGAGTTTTGAGATAGCTCTTGATTACTTTATAGTCTTCCTCGTACTTTTTTAGTCTGTCTTTGGTTTGATAATAATTCTCTCTTATGCCCTCGTATACTTTAGCCTGTTCGGCTGTAAGCTGTAATGTGTTCCCATAAATAGAGATTTCCATTTTAGCTTTGGCAAGTTCATTCTTAATCATTTCCATATCAGCACATATCTTATCAAAGCTCTGTTTTAATGTAGCCCTGTCAAAGCCTGATACGTTAATGTATGTCCTTTTTTCCGTTGGAGATCCAATAATAGAAGCAACTACTCTTATTTCTGCATCTATATTTCCGCCAATGATTTGACCCCGTGGCGAATCGAGTATTACCTCTTTGGCCTTTATTGTGCTGTTGAGGCAATAAAAGCCGATATGTACACTACCCTCGCACTCTATTTTAGCATCTGAAATGAATTTTGTGTAGACATTCTTTTTACTGTAGATGACAGCCTTACTATTACCAGCTATCCCGCCTCTTATAAATACGCTTCCTTCATTGCTTCTGACTTCCTTAACGCTCCCTATACCATACTCGCTTAAAATCTCAATATCCTTTGCCGCAGATATGGTAAAGCCATCTTCTATTGTACCTTTAACCGTCAGATAGCCATCAAAATTGATATTACCTGTCTTAAAATCAACGTTCCCATCTATTTCAAGGTGGTTTGAAACACTTATTTTGTCTCCGTTATAATGCACAGCTCCATTTATACGGGAATAAAGAACTGACCTTCCATTGTTTGAAGCTTCCCTTACTGTATTCTTATCATACATCAAAGGAATACTTTTCCCCGGCAAAGCCTTTAAAATACTTCCCTTCACAGTTTTACCGGGAAAGCCCTCCGTAGGCATCGTCTTCTCTCCAAGCCAATCACCTTCTGAAACCTTATTTATAAGATCAAGTTCATAATGATTGACATTTCCATCCTCCTGAGCTTTTGGTTTAGTCTCCTTTAATTGAAACATTTTAATTTCAGAATCTTCTCCATTAACAGGAGGTACACCTTCGGCCACTAAAATCTTAATATTATTTCGAAGTTTGCCAAAAAGCACTTCTTTTTTGACACCATAAATTACGCCTTCCAGTTTTAGCTTCAGCATAATTTCTTTAAATAGGTCAGCTTGATGCTCGTTTTTGAGGTCCTCCTCCGAGACACACAAGGTGATATATGCTTTAAGCTCATCTTCGGAAAGCTCAATTTTAACCCTTTCCGCCAGATCAGCAAATTTTTGAAGCTGAAGGACAGGTGAATTTACTAAGACATTTCTAATTGTTATTATACTGGAAATTTTTATTTCAGGATTACTCGATACAATTTTACTAAACTGTTCTAAAGACATGCCTTTTTTAAATGATTGAATATAAAATCCGTCATCTTTTTTTACGATACATATATACTCCGATGAGTAAACTATATACTCCTTCATATGTATCCCCCCCCAAGACTCACGAATAATAACATTTGCAAAACCTACATCGGTTTAACCTTTGTTATATTTATTAAATTCGACAATTTTTAAGCATTATCCTCTATTTTTAAAATATTTGACTGTTTTTGTCAATAAAACTATCTCCTTACCCTATTCTTCTGCCTATCGTTGAGAACATTATCCAGTGCTTCTGCTTCATTGACTGCAGTCTCAAGCTGATCCAACATTTCCTCATTTTCAACACTGGATAGTACCTGATGCTTAAAGAGGTTAACTGTACTCTCCATATAATCAAGCTTGGCGCCTATTCTCTCAAGTTCCTTTTTTTCGTCCTTAAGCCTGTTGATAAGCCTTTCGTCCATTTCTATAACTTTTTTCAATTCTTCTACAACATTGCTGTCATTTGTAAAGTTCAGCTTTCTGCTGTTATTGTTTATTCTTGCAGCAACAGCACTCACATCAACGCTGCTCAGTTCTCTGTTCCTGATACAGAAGTTGTTGAGCAGCTTAAGATAAGAAATTACCAGATTTAGCGTCTGCTCAACAATCCTCTCTTTCAGATAGCTATGCTCCCCGGTTGAATAGGACGTGAAAATGTCATTCTTATCCTCCATCACCTTCTTGAGCTTATTCGTGTATGTATTGTTAGTATTGCGTCTTGCTTCCACAGATAACCTGTTTGCTTGACGATTCAAATCCCGTATATGCCTGAACTTTTCCCTCTGGTTAAAATTTTCATGAAACTGCTTGTTTGAAAGGGTTTGCAGCACAAATCCGACATAAACCGCCAATCCACCTGGCACTGCAATAGCACCGGGCAATGCATAATGGTATCCGAGTGCAGTCGGCAAGGCAGTCGGATCGCTTAAAAGAACCGCCGCTACCATTGCTGCTGCCAATATTATTAAATTTCGGAATTTGAACATTGCGCTTAAAACCATTCTCGCTTTCATAAAAACAACCACCTATCCCGCTCAGTAATACCCTAATTACATTATTTATAGATAAAATATAAATTAAGAATATACCTTTATTGCGATACCTTGTTTTCTGCCTTTTCTTTCACTTCAAATCCCTGCTCGCTTCCAAGCATGGCCTCTGCTCTTGCTCTTGCTCTATCTCTTGCCGAATCCATATCAAGTCTCTTCAGCTTCATTTCCATATTTGTGTCACCTAAGGATTCTACAGCATTTGCACGAGCTGTTTTCTTATTTACAAGCTCCCTTGCCCTATCCATACTCTCGTTGACATTTCCAACCGTATTGTTTTTTGATGTGTACTGAGCATTAACTGAATTGATATTTTCCCGAAGCTGCGCCATTTTTGCCTGCGACTTAAGAGTCTTAAGTTCATTGAGCTTAGCTGACATTTCAGACTCGAATATCTTGTAATCATCCCTAATCTTCTTGACCTCAGCCATTGCTGTCTCATAAGTTGCCTTATGAGTTTCATAGGTGTTCTGATATTCCTCCTCCTGCATAAGCAGCTCTATGAGCATATCCTTGTCACCCTGCTTCTGCGCAGCTTCAACTCTGGCCTTAACAGCATTTAGGTTCTTTTCAGAGTTCTTCATCTCTATCTTGATAAGTTCGGCATTTGTCTGAATGTCAAGAATCTGCTTTTCTGCTTCTCTTCTAGCCTTATCGATCTGCATTTTTATGTCCTCAAACAATAGTTCAGGATTATTTTCCTCCGCACTTCCTACAAGGCTTCCGAAAAAGCCTCGGATCAATGCTCCCAATCTACTAAACAAGCCCATACAATACCCTTCCTCTCGTTTTATTATATATTGATTATATCATGAAAGCCCCAGGTTTCATGATATAACAAAGCACGAAATATATCTTCCGCTTCGTTGAAACAAAACTGCGGTAAGAAATCTATCTACGACCGAAAATTTTTATGAACCAAAGTATAACCATTCTCATTGCATGTTTTCGGCTTTTCTGAAATTTTCGCACAACAGCATAAAAAATCACTTGCGAAGCACAAGATGTCCCTGCTTCTATAAGCAATGGCTTCATCTTTATACCACTAATTTATAATAAATACCTCTTAATGTAAAGCCTATGTTGTGGAGTATCTTATCTCCCATCTACAAGCCCTTTTTCATCCATCCGCTCCCTGTATTTCTCGGGCAATAAATCTATATCATCACATTCATCTATAGCCAAAGAGGTCATAAACTGAACCTGCTGTGTACTTGGTCTGCATCTGTTAATAGCCTGCTCAAGTATCTTTGACGTAATTACAGTTCCCTCAGTCTCATCTTCATTGGCAATTTCATATGCTTTTCTAACGACAGTCTCTATCTCGGCTCCAGTGTAATTACCCGTATTCTGTGCATAACTTGTAAAATCCTCTATATCTGTATCAAAGCCATACTTTTTAATTATGATTTTAAATATCTCTGCCCTTTCTTCCTCATCAGGCAGAAGTATCGGAATCTTTTTATCAAATCTTCCTGCTCTTTTAAGTGCAGGGTCAATGAGGTCAGGTCTATTAGTTGCAGCAATGAAAATCACCTTTCCTCTATTATTAGTATTACCAGTAAATTGCAAAAATTCACTAAATATATTTCTGCTAACTCCGCTATCACCACTATCCCCACGCCTAAAGGCAGTATCTATCTCATCTACGAACACTATGACCGGCTGCTGAGATTGTGCACCAAGTAAACACTTTTTAAAGTTTTTCTCACTTTCGCCCACATATTGTCCAAGTATTCGTGACATATCTATCTTTACACAATTGAAGCCACTTGCCTTGGCAAGTGCGTCTACCAAAAGGGTCTTTCCCGTTCCGGATGGGCCGCATAAAAGTATGCCCATTGGTACACGCCTTAAATCACCCTTCATAATAGGCTTCACAATATTGTTGAGGAGATAGTTTTTAGCCTTATCCATCCCGCCAATATTATCAAAACCTATTTCAGGATATATAAATTCCAGAACATCACCATATTCCTTCTGAAGTACAGAGTGCTTTTTATCCTTTATAAATTCAAAACTTATTGGTACATTCTCTGCCTCTGCCTTTAATTTGATATCTTTAATAGATTTTTTGCTCAGTCCTGATGATAACTTTGCAAATTCATCAATGGTGAGATCTGTCTGAACAGTTTCATCCTTTAGGAGATGCTCTATATACGTCCTGCGCTGATCTTCGTCAGGAAGGCCTACAAGAATAGGCTCTATTCGGTATGAAGACTTCAGAAGCTCGCGGCTCACATCAGCAAGATTATCTGCCAGCATCAATATACAGCTTCCCACAGACGAAATGCGCGCATTTACAGACCATTCGCATATCCATATCAGGGTCATTCTCTCTTCCAATGACATACTTGCTATATCACCAGATGGAATTATTTTTTCTATATGGTCAATAAAGATAGTCATTTTTGTGTTTTTCAGTGCCTTATCAACGTGGGGGAAAAGTTTCGAGGGCATAGCGTTCATTAAATTTGCAGCTTCATTACCCGTTATTATGTTGAATTCCTTTTCCATACCGGCGTCAAGGAACGTTAGTCCTCTTGATATATCATAAAATGCGACGATCCCAAAACCCCTCTGCTTTATGAATTCTTCATAGATATATCTATCTATATGCCTGTGATTATCCACCAGATCACGCACATTAAAATAGAATAGGAATTCATGAGAAATTCCCGACTTGTATTTACTTAAAAAGCTGTCATACCAAAACACCTCAGATGACTTGTTCATTTTTTCTGATAACCATCCATTCCGCCTCAACAAATTGGCAATATATCTGTGGACATGAAGATACCAAAATATCTTTATCCTAAGAATTATACGTCATTATTATCAAAAAGTTTGATAGCAATTCACAATTAACATCCATAAAAAAGCTATTGTTGTAATATATTCTTATAAAAATTATTTGCAGTTGATATGCAAACAATACAGGTGTCACAAATTTATTGAGGAGGTGCTTTATGCAAGTAACCTTTAATGTACCATCAGTTTCCTGCAGTATCTGTTCCGACAAAATAAGGTCCGGTCTTCAGGGAAAACCCGGCATCGAAAGCATTGACATCGATTTGAAATCACAAGCCGTAACAATTGCTTACGATCCGGAAAGACAGCAACCTGCTGACATTCAATCAATCATAGCTGGAATGGGATACGAGGTATTATAACACGTGGGTTCATATTCCACAGATTACGAGCCTGCTCCTGCCTGAAAGCATATGCTTTAGTAAATAAGCCTGTATGGCAGGGGCTGGTTCAAATGATACACTTGGCTCAGATGGAAGACTGAAATCCATAAAATAATGGTGCTGCTACTTTACATCGCTGTTTGCTTTGATTGACTTAATAATAACCTTTTCCTGGTTCATAATATGTTTAACAGCAGAGTTCATAGCAGCTTTTGGATCTCTTCCTGCAATGGCTTCATAAATCTCTGCATGCTCCTTAACTAACTCCTTTGAACTTCCATAATCCTTTATGTAAATAATTCTATACCTTTGTACCTGCTCTCTCAAATTGTTAGATATTTGAATAAGCTTCTCATTTCTTGAAGACCTGTAAATTATATCGTGGAACTCAACGTCTTTTTTTATCGAACCGTGAATATTATTCTTCTCGACAAAATTATCAAACTGAGCAAGTACATGCTTCAGCTCCTTTATCTCATCATCCGTGATGCGTGCTGCAGATAATGACGATGCAAGCCCGTCCAAAGTGGATCTTACCTCAAGAACATCCATTATGTCTTTTGTTGAAAGGTCTGCTACATGAGCTCCTTTCCTTGGAAGCATTTCAACAAGTCCTTCCAATTCCAGCTTTCTTATAGCCTCTCTTACAGGAGTCCTGCTTACACCCATTTTTTCTGCCAGCTGTATTTCCATCAGCCTTTCACCCGGCTTCAGTTCTCCTACAATAATAGCCTCCCTTAGTGTGTTAAAAATCACTTCCCGAAGCGGCTTGTAATCATTAAGATTGACCTTTAATATTTTTCCTGCCATTTTACAAATCTCCTTGTATTAATCCACTTTGTATATCATATATAGTTTTATCATATCTAATTTGTACTTGTGAGGAAGCACTGCCACCTTATATCTTCCTTCAAGCTCTTAAAAGCACTTATTGCAGCCTTCCTGCAAGGAAACAGCCCGAATACGGATGGACCGCTCCCACTCATCATACTGCCAAGTGCACCATGCTCAATGAGTACATCCTTTGCCTCCTGGACAATAGGATATCTTGGTATTGTTACCTTTTCCAGTACATTTCCCATATTTTCAGCAACAAGCTTAAGATCTTTTTTCATAAGTCCATCTACCAGCTTTGTTATATTGGGTCTTTCACTATCTTCAACAGTTATGGAATCATACATTCTATACACCATAGCTGTCGAAACAGACACCTTCGGCTTTATAACAACTGCGTTAACTCCGCTGAAATCAGGCAGGTCAGAAAGGCGATCACCTATTCCTTCTGCAAGCTTGGTACCTTCACAGATGCAAAAAGGCACATCCGCTCCAACCTGCTTTCCAAACGTTATCAGTTCCTCTCTTTTAAGGCCTAGCGAAAAGAGCTCGTTCATGCCTTTTATAACAGCAGCAGCATCAGCACTTCCTCCTGCAAGTCCTGCACAGACAGGTATACATTTAGAAATACTTATCCTAACTCCTTTAATTCCGCACTGTTTTATTATCAGATCCGCTGCTTTCCATGCAGTATTTGCATTGTCTGCAGGCACGTATCTGCTGTTACAGCTAAGCTCTATTCCATTGGAGGAGGCCTCCAGCTTTACCCTGTCGCAAAGCTCTATAGTCTGCATAACCATTCTTAAGTCGTGATACCCATTGTCCATAATTCCCAGGACATCCAACGAAAGATTAATCTTTGCATGGGCATCTAATTGCAGCTCTATCATCATTCACTCCTGTACCAAGCAACTATATAATGCATACATTTATTTCAAGTATTATACAACAGTTCATTTCATAATACATTAAAACTTAAGTATATTATATTCAATATACTTTGTGATTTCAATAACAAAGTGCTTGAAATCCATTATTTCAAGCACTCTGTTATTGTTCAAAAATTATTTTATTTTATTCAAATTCGTTTTGGTATTAATATCTGCTCACCGAGTGTGATTTCCCTTACATCTTCAAAATCATTATCCTTCATGATCTGATCTATAGTGGTATAATATCTTTTTGCTATTTCCCACAGAGTATCACCTCGCTGGGCAAAGTATATCGTTATACTAGGTTGCTCAGCCAGCCGGCTGCTATCAAGCTGCTGCTCTGTTACATTCGAGACGACCCTTAGAACCTCTTTGTCTTTTACTCTTGCAAGCATCCCTATAACAAAGCGTACCTCAACCTCTTTTGCAGATATCATACTATAACTGTAGTGTTCTATATCCATATCTACATTTAAACTCATCTCTTCATTTACACCCTTTGCGTCAATAGCCTGCCTAAAGGGAATATCTCTTTGTACACAGAATATTGGCTGTTCATCATTTTCTGCAAGATATAGGATACTGCAGTCAACAACTCCCTCTAAAATTATACGATCATCTGCAATATTACTTTCTGTAATCGAAAGCTTTCCAATAATATTAAAGACCTCAGATATATCGGGCGAATCCTCATCTATATCTACCGTTTCCTTAAGTGTTATTTGACTTGAACTCTCTGCCTCAAGCTTATCAACCGTAATGTCGTCCTTTTCCAGGTTCAATCTGCTTTGCAAACTGTAGGCATCATCAATGATATCGATATCTTTTTTACTGAAGCATTCAGTATACATGTTCAAAGAAACATTACAGCTGATCTGTCTAAGCTCGCCGTCTGAATCCTCTTCGGCATCAAAAGACACCTCACCTAGGTCAAACTCGGTATTAAAATATGTAGATTCGTCTATATCAGACATATCAATAGTCTGAACAAATGGTACCTCATGTTCCAGTGACTGTATCCCCGATTCAGCATCATCGCTGATATAGAGTGTTGATATGTTTAGTTCTCCTTTCGCAATAATCTTATCCTCAGATAATTTTACTTCCTTCCCCGCGATTTTTACATCGCTTCTGAGGATTTCTGCAATAGCCGGCTTGCCAGCAGGCAGCTCAAGGTTCTCGATTATATTACAGATAGTATTGCTTGAGCCGATAAATGAATTTACACTGGCCTTGCTCCGCAGTACCTGAACACCGCTGTCAGCTTCAAAATCCTTGGCAATATACTGTTCAGCCTGATTTTTAACCTCGGCAGACAAATTTACTATTGTCTTAATATTTATCTTTCTGCTGTTAAGTATATCGTACTCGATATGTTCGATATCGCATTTAACACGGCTCTGCATGCCTTTCCTCACATTTGGAATGTTCATTGCGTGCTGAAAGCTTGATGTCGTGTTTATGCTTTTAATACGCTGTTCCGGATCGTCAGAAATGTATAGAATTTTGTACCTGACAGTGACTTCCGCAGTAAGCTTTTCGGCGGCAGTATCTACGCCGCTGACATAAGCATCACCGTCGAGAAGCAATATACGGGCAATATCCGGCTTAACATCCGGGACAATAATATCATTTTCAATAATGGTCTGCGTTGAATCCTCACCTATGGGTTCATTAAGTCTGATGGCCTCTTTTACTAACTCCAGAGACATTTTATATCCTCCCCCCGCATGACTACATACAATATCCTCCTTTAATATATATTGACAAGGTGTTCTAAATATTACTGCAATAGTTTTTTTGAATAATAATCTTGGTACAAAAAAACAACCCACATTTTTGGGGTTGTTTTTGTTCTCCTGTTAATAAGTTTCCTCTGCATCGTCAACTGACTCGTATTCTTTTGTCATCCTTACATATTACCAACTCAACTGCCTTCGTAAGTATATCCGTATAACTGTAAGAAACACGTCTTGTTGTCTCATATTCATTCTCAAACTTGATGATGAAGATGCTGGAATAAGAATTCTCAATAACTCCTTCCCTAATAAAAGCCTTTTTCCTGCCTTTATTAGCTTTTAGCTGAACTCTTTCTCCAATGCAGGTCTCTATGTTCTTCTTTATTTGAAACAGGTCACTCTTCTCTGCCATTGAATCACCTCATCTTCTGTTTTGATTATTATATCACAAGTTATTAAGCTTGTCAAAAAAATAATATATTATAACAAGGATATTTTATTTATGTCAAGTGTTTTTTTGCTTTTCCGCCCACCAATATTGTAAATAGTGAACTCTAAGTATCAGTTAGGTACATTTTTTGTAAATTTAGTATAAAAATAACGCACAAGGCCTGTGTTAAAGGTTTTTGGCATTTAGTAATTTTTAGCTAATAAGCAGTAATTTTGACATCACATTGCATTAGATTATTGGTATGGCTCAGCTGGGAAACCTTCCCTGTATTTCCCTCTTGTTTGTACTCCACCAATGCCTTTTTTCCCTGTTATTGTATTAGATATTACCTCCTCGGCAGATAGCACCCTGTCAATTCCTGAATAAGCTACCTTCTGGCATACCTTCACAGGATCAAGAGCATGTATTAAGTCCCTGAACGGTGAGCTTGCAAAATTCGCACCTGCCCTTATCAATTCACTGTATAAAGACTGACATGCACCTGCAAAAATAACTAGTGCATCCATATCACTTACATACCTTCTTGCTTCTTTTACCGCTTCAATAAAATATTTTGATGTCCTGTAAGCATCAGGATTTGTAAAGCTATCCTGACCCTTAATAATGCTATCATGACCAGTCAGGACCAGAATGTCCGGGCTATACTGTTTAAGAAGCCCTACTACTTTTGAAGGCTGATCCTTTTCGGGCACATAATGACCGATTACATCAAGACCAAGCTTACTGTACTCATTTATACAATCGTCAAGATAATCCTTATCGCCATCCAAATGGAGTACTCTCCCCGGCCTTTTGAACTTGCCGTTTTCATCTTTTGAGGTATCTCTAAAATATGCTTTTTTTGAGTATCCCCCATATCTTTTAAAGTAATAGCTTCCACCGCTTCTTTCCACGCTCCGACTTTCCCTGGTGTTGTCCTCCGCCATTCTGAATGAACGTTCCCTATATTCTCGTACCTTGCTGTCGGTCTGTATCTCCAGATCATCTTCAGGGGCGTCAGCTTCTATTCTGTAGCTTATACCTTTAAGAGTAACAATATTTCCTCTCTCAGCCTCAGTGATGTCGATTACCTTAAAAAAAACATCGCACCCGTATGACTTTCTGGCAACTATGTCACCGACCTTCAACTCTCCCATAATTATTCACCACCATTGACAAGTTCATTTGTTCTTTTGTGATTGCGATAAACTTCTGCTGCTATTACATAATATGTATGGGATTTTTAAGATGTGTAGCAAAAACACTTAATGTGCAAGTATTTGATATTACAGGGCACTATTGACCCAAAGTACGGTAACATTTTTAGTTTAAATTGCAAATGCCTTTACCTATAAAATTATTGTAGATATACCGCTTAAAGGGTATAATTATGTGGTGAAACTCTGATTACACTTAGTTAAAATAATTTAAGGGGAAAACAATATGCAAACTGACATTGATATCGCTCAGAGCTGCAGTATGAAGCCTGTTGTTGAAATTGCAAAGGCACTGGACATCACCTCTGAAGAGCTTGAGCTATATGGCAAATACAAAGCCAAGTTATCGCCTCAATTATGGGAACGTATAAAGGATAGACCTAATGGTAAGCTGGTTCTGGTTACAGCAATAAATCCTACACCTGCAGGCGAAGGTAAAACAACAACCACCGTAGGTCTTGGCCAAGCAATGACAAAAATAGGTAAAAAGGCTATCATTGCACTTCGCGAGCCTTCACTCGGGCCTGTAATGGGAATAAAGGGGGGCGCTGCAGGCGGCGGATATTCACAAGTGGTACCTATGGAGGATATCAATCTCCATTTCACAGGTGACATGCACGCAATAACAGCGGCAAACAATCTGCTCTCCGCACTAATTGACAACCACATCCAGCAAGGGAACCCGCTTGGAATTGATTCTCGCCAAATTGTATGGAAGCGTGCCATAGATATGAATGATAGGGCCTTGAGAAATATTGTAGTAGGCCTTGGAGGGAAACTAAACGGCACTCCCAGAGAGGACGGCTTCAATATTACCGTGGCATCGGAAGTAATGGCAATATTATGCCTAGCAAGCGACATCACCGATCTTAAGAAAAGACTTGGAAGAATTATTATTGGCTACAGCTATTCTGGCAAACCTATAACAGCTGCTGACTTAAAGGCTGAAGGGGCAATGACACTTTTACTTAAGGATGCTATAAAGCCAAACCTGATCCAGACTCTTGAAAATACACCTGCACTTATGCATGGAGGTCCATTTGCAAATATTGCTCATGGCTGCAACAGTATCAACGCAACAAAGCTTGCCCTGAAGCTGGCAGATTACGTTATTACTGAAGCAGGCTTCGGTGCTGACCTTGGCGCAGAGAAGTTTTTTGATATTAAATGCAGATACGGCGGCTTCAAGCCTGATGCCGTAGTTCTTGTCGCGACCATCAGAGCGCTGAAATATAATGGCGGAGTAAAAAAGGATAACCTCAAGCAGGAAGATTTGCATGCCCTTAAAAAGGGTTTTTCAAATCTGGAAAAGCACATAGAGAATCTCAGAATGTTCGGGGTTCCCGTGATAGTAGCAATAAATCATTTTGATACCGACACGAACGATGAAATTGAGTATGTAAAGACAAGATGTAAAGCCCTTAACGTAGAGGCAGCATTCTCACAGGTGTTTTCAAAAGGTGGAGAAGGTGGAATCGAGCTTGCTGAGAAGCTGGTACATCTTATACACACCAAGCCTTCAGAATTTAAACTGTTATATAATGAAAATGAACCCGTTAAAACAAAGATTGAATCAATCGCAACAAAAATATACGGTGCAAGGTCCGTAACATATAGTGCATCAGCTGACAAGGCTATAAAGAAGCTTGAAGAGATGGGATTAGACAAGCTCCCTATTTGTATGGCCAAAACCCAGTATTCATTGTCTGATAATCCCAATATGCTTGGTCGTCCCGAAAATTTTGAAATTAATGTCCGTGAAATAAGGGTTTCTGCGGGAGCCGGCTTTATTGTTGCTTTAACAGGTGATATCATGACAATGCCCGGTCTGCCTAAGGTACCGGCATCAGAAAAGATTGATATTAATGAGAATGGAATAATAACAGGACTATTCTAACAACATATATTTAGATTGTAGTATATAAAAAATGTTCGAATAATTATTCGAACATTTTTTTGTATTCTTCAAGGAATGCTTTATGTGGCTCCATTTCGTCAATAACCTCCTGGAGTCTCAATACGAAGCTTTTCTCAGACCAACTCCTGCGGCTGTTATAGTATCTGTTTACCACTCTCCAAAATTTTTGAGGGAACTTAAGTATGACCCCCATAACTGCCAGCTCTTCATCACTCAGAGGATCTACTGAAGTGTATGAATTAATTATCAATTCAGTTTTTGAGATGTCCCAGTCACATTTTCTCATTTTTCTTCTGATAAAATTAGCAATATCATATACTCTTAACTCATAACAGCAAAAATCAAAGTTTGTGACCGTAACATTCTGTCCATCTATTAATATATTATGGTGAGTATAGTCATGATGGCAGAAAAGGCCATCCTGCCTCGTTTCTGCCACAAGCTGCTCATAGTATGACTCTAGCAGCTCCGAAGCAGCGCATTCTCCAATTTCACAAAAATAATCTGCCTGCTCCAGGAACAACTGATCAAAACGGCTTTTCCCCTTTCTAGCCTGCTTCTTCATTTTCCTTATATCCTCAAGTCTTTTATTAAAGTAACCCGGCAGTTTTCCAAGATCGTCCTGTATTTTACAGTCCTGCGGAGCAACGTACCCCTTTGAAGCCGTGTGCATAAGTCCAAGTGTTACTGCAGCTCTTTGAACATCAGCGTCATTATCAAAGTTGCTCTCCTTACCCTCTGTAAAATTAACCATTGTATAGAAGCTGCCTTCATATGAGAAGTACGGCTCCCCATCTAATGTGCAGATATATCTGTCAACTCCTGTGAAACCATTGGATATTAAGTGCTCCTTTGCTCCATGAATAAATTTGAGCCTATCAGTCGAAAATGGAATTTTTCTTATTACCTTCCGACCTTGGGGCGTTACTGCCATCAATGTATCCTTATACGGGACCAGATTTTTCACATCAAGCCCAAATTTTTCTGAAACTTCCCTGTCTATCCCCTGCATGCTCTACCTCCGGATATATTTGAAGCAATAACTTCAATTGCTTTAAATAATAAAATTATATGCCAACTGTAACATATATAGAATTTTCGAATGAGATATGGCATTCACTTGTTAAAATATCCCCCATACAAGCTTTAGCAAAATAAGCAGAATGAAGCCGGGTATTCCTAGAATCCCGACTATAAAAGCAGAATATATGTTAAGCGCAATATGAAAGCCCAGCAAGCCGCCAATAAAATTTGCAACAAGTATAGCTATTGCACCGGCAAGTGCGTTCAAAATTAATTTGAATAATACTTTAAGCGGCACTATAAGGAGCCTTCCCAGTATAAACAGCAATACTATTCCTACCATGTATGCTAGAATTACCCCATAATCAACCATAGCTACACCATTATCCCACCATCAAAATAAGCAAATAAAAGTCTCAGGGGCTTCGAGCCCCACTCACCTTTTACTGTAGCCCTTCAGGCAACACAATAAATAAAAAGGTTACACAATATATATACTTGTACAACCATCAAATTATTACATATGCATATTATCTTTTATATCATGGTTAAAAAGAGAAATGTAATAACAAAGCAATTAGATGTAGTTCGACAGACCCTTCTCCTTAACAATATTTAAAAAATAAGCATACCTTGCTTCACTTGCTTTTATCCTGTATGTGTAGTAATCCACCAGCTTCTCATCAGAAACATACTCAAAGCTTTTGCTGTTTTCTGTCCATTCCTCACGTGATGCAATGGCTGCCTTGAGAAGCTCCTTATCTTCATCCGTAAGCACATTAAGGTGTCGCACCTGTGCTTTTTTCCTGGCTTCCAGTTTGCTAAAGCTTTTTGATCTGAGATTTTCCAAATCCAGATTACCGAAATTCATTTTGCACCTCTTAAATATATTAATTGGGTTTACTATATATTTTTATGAAAGCAGTACCAATTTAATATAAGTATAGGCACAATTAACCATTTATATACATAATTATTTGAGCAAATCAAGTATAGCTTTAGTGGAGACATACCTGAAAATTCCCCAGTCATGCCATTTACCGCGTATATTCTTCAAATCCTCTACAATGGCTTCAAGTCCTTCAACATCAGTCTCCTTAACCTCACTGATTTCATCATCACTGGCATCCTCCAGCAAGTGTCCTCCGATCTCATCCAACAAAAACAGATATGAATAGAACATTACACTTTCATTGCCATGCTCGAATCTCATTCTGACAACTCCGCCAAACAGTCTTATTTTGACTTCCACTCCAAGCTCTTCTTTTACTTCCCTGAACAAGGCATCTATTATATTCTCACTATGGCCTATACCGCCTGTGGGAATCCTGTATATTCCCTTAGGATAATCATTACAGGTAATAACTATGGCTTTACCGTTAGGTCTCATAACACAGAAGACAACTTCTCCGCGCCTGTCCCTCTGAACAACGCTTTTCACTCTGTTAAAATAGCCAGGCGTATCATATTGTATTGTAACATCTATTATGTTCTCCTTTGAATTTATCTTCCTGCAAATATCTATGAATTCGTCTTCATTAAATATATTCATCCTTATCAGTTCCTCTCACAATTGACCTATGCATTTATTTTAATACATTTACCACTCCATTTCTACTCCTAACACACAAATATTGTAGTCGTCCGCTTCACAATTTTAAGTTTACATCATACATAGAAATGAGAGCTGTTGTTGTTCTTTATAACAAATATAAATGCTCTAAAATCGAAATGACAAAAGGATGAATTTATAGGACAAATTTATATTGTTTTTTTGTGAAACAATTGCGATAATATACACGTCCAAGAATATATAGTTAGTTCTAGTTTAATTTTGTTATGGGGTGTTCATAAATGCAGCCTGAAATTCGAGAAAATGTTGTAAAAAGGAACAAAAAAAGTGCCTTACCTACTGTCTTTATAACATTTATTATATTTATGTTTTTATCAACAGTAGTGTTTTCCTATTTGACTCTGCAAAATAATAACATATATAAGGGCGTTACTGTTGGAAACCTTGATGCCTCCGGCATGAGCCCACAGGAATTGCAGCAGTCTCTTGATGCTACATATAAAGTTGTCCTCGATAGCATGTCTATCACCTTAAAAACTGACAAGCATGAAGATAAAAAGGGATATTCCGACCTGGGAGTAAAATATGATACAGAAGCAGCTGTAAATGAAGCCGTAAATGTCGGACGCAGCGGCAATGTTTTCAAACGCCTTATCGACATTACCAAATCCGGTCTAAACGGAGTTGCTGTCAACGTACCAATAGTATATGACGATGCCAAGGTTGAAAGCTTTGTAAATGATTTTTATAACACTACCTTTAGTGAAATGAGTGCAGGAGCCATTCTAATAACTGACTCCTTGGTCAAGCTGAAATCAGGCCGCCATGGTGAAGAAATTGATAAGAAGCTGACTATGGATTCGGTCAAGTCGTTAATAAACGAACATAAAAGCGGTGTAGTTGAACCTGATGTAATCCTTACACCATATACTAAATTCGATACAAATGAGTTGTATGGGCAAATAGCTATTGAGCCTGTTAATGCCACTTATAAAATGGTTGATGGCAAATTAACACTAGTACCACACACAAATGGCAGAGAAATAAATAAAGACACCCTTAGTTCAATAGTAGATGAGCTTAATAAGCAAGAGGATGAAGAGAAGACTCTTCCTATTACCTTCACTGAACCAGCAATTACCTCTGAAAAAGCCTCATCACAACTTTTCAAAGATGAGCTTGCATCATCCTCCTCTTACTTTGGCACAGGAACACAAAACGGCAAAAACAGAAAGATTAACATGGAGCTTGCTGCAAGTAAAATAGATAATATGATACTTGCTCCCGGAGAAGAGTTTTCATACAATAGAGTCGTGGGACCTAGGGATCTTGCACATGGATACCAGTTGGCACATGTGTTCAGCGGCGGAAAGGTCATCGATGGAGTAGGCGGCGGTATCTGCCAGGTGTCATCAACTATGTACGTTGCTGTTCTGAAGGCAGATCTGAAGGTCGCCGAAAGAAGGAACCACTCATTTATAGTTGGCTATGTCCCATTAGGGCAGGATGCTACCGCTTACTATGGAGGAACTGATTTTAGATTTGTAAATTCAACAAATTGGCCCATTAAGCTAAGTGTTAAGGTCTCAGGAAACAGAATAAATTTTTCAATCAAGGGAACTATTGAAAACCCCGGAAAGACAGTAATCATAAGTAATAAAGTATTGAGCGAGACACCCTTTGAGACAAGATACACTGATGATCCACAGCTGCCTGTAGGTACTTCAAAGATAATGCAGGAAGGATCAAAGGGTTATGTCGTAGAAACTTACAAGACGATAAAGGTAAATGGAAAGGTCATTTCTCAAAACTTAGTACATAAAAGCACATATAAGCCATGCACGCATGAGATTCTAAGAGGTACAAAGGTCAATGGAGATACAGCTACTCCACAGCCAGGTACTCCTTCAACCGGAGAAACCATACCTGCAGGAGAGATAATAGATGCTCCAGCCGTCGAAGAATCAGGCAGCGTGACAGATCCGACAACGCCACCCACACCCGCTGATCCAGCTGTTCCAAATAGGCCGGACGAATCTGCAGCACCATCCGAACCTGCTGCCGAATAATCCGGATGAACCTATTTGCGAGTCCTTGTATTGCAACAAGTTGGTCGCATGCGAATTACAGGCGGGGGAGATATGCTCACCGCCTGAAGCCTATTTCTATAATCGCTAACTATATAGGTGATAGACAATGCTTTGCCTCTTTTTCCTTTTAGGATGTTCTGCCCATCTATAAAACATCAAGAACTTTTATATTAATCCTTATGTTAACAAATATGTAAAAGCCACACAGCATAGCAAATTTTTTTCTATGCATCATAAAGTTTTTATATCTGAATACTTTGTAATAGTGTATAATTCATTTGTAAAACAGTTATTTGCGTAATAATTTTTTGAGTGCTAATTTATTTTGTGTGATGTTCAGGGGGAAAAATGCAATCTAAAAGTGCCGTTTTCATCTTAACGTTAATCCTGGCTATCCCGGTATTACTGATTTCAACTAATCACGAGCTTTTTTTTATACTTGCTTCAATTATCGTAATAATTGCCTCTGTAGGCTTTATATTTTCATCTATATCCGGTGTAGAGTTTCCTATAAATGAAAAGGATGAACAGATCGAAGAAGAACTGGAGGATCTGACAAATATCGATATAAAGAAGCTTGGTACCGGGTTCTCTATTTTATATAACATGCTGAGTATACTACTTTTATGTTATTGTTCATTCTATTTAAAGGCTGTAGTTTTTAAAGTGATCATATCCATTGCTGTTATCCTTCAGATATTTTTTATCAGAAAAAAATACAAGGAAAATTCATCCGAAATTAACCAAAAGCTAATAAGACCGCAGCTGTTTGCCGCAAATGTGATAAACATTACCATAATTTTATTTACAGTAATCAATAAGCTTTATAAATTCAAATAATTCTTAAGTCCAAGTAGCTTCTCAGTATAAGTATATACTTCCATTGTAAACATACGCACCCACATTGGCACCGCCACCCATAACATCCCCATACAGTTCACCGGTCGGCGAGTTTTTTAAGTTGCCTTCAACAGCTTTTATATTATTGTCAATACGCCCCTTGGCTGCTTCTGCAATAATTGACCAACCCTTGTTATCAGGCAGCTTTAGCTTTATATTCCCATTTGCAGCTGTAATTGAATACGTTCCTTTATCGTCTATGCTGCTCAAATCAGCTATTATATTCCCGTAAGATGCATATATTGACGATTCTGTCCTCATATTAGAGTTCGACGTAACTATATTGCCTGTAGAAATAATTCCAGTGAGTTTACCGTCTAACTCATTAATAATCATACTGCCTGAGGTCAGCTTGACATCCGTGGTACCACTTACATTATTTAACACAACGTCTCCCTTACCGCATTCATATGAGTTGATTGCGCCATCCAATCCTTCAACTGTAATATTTCCCGTACTTACGGTCAAAGCAGTTCTCCTGGAGCCACAGTCACTAATATCTATACTTCCGTTGTCAAGCTGTATATCTATTCGACTAAGGCTCTCAAGTTCAGATAGATTAATGCTGCCGCTTGCTGCGTCTATGTTAATATACTCGATGTTTTCCGGTACAAGTATTTCAATGTCATCTGTCTTTCTATACAGTGGCTTTATATCATCCTCCGGGACTAAATTAATATTTATATTATCGATACTGCTCTCCCTCTTTAGTTCATGGCTATCAAGCATTTCTTTAAGCTTTTTCTTAGTAGATGGTCCTTTAATGCTCTTGTTAACCGTAATTTGTATGAAGTCGCTATCCCACTGCTTGATTGACACATTTCCATCCTGAGCCAAAATATTAAGAGAATTCTGCGATGATACATCTACTGTACATTTAAGCTGTTCTTTAACTGTAAATCCAATCGCAGGTTTTACATAAGCAGCTGCATTTCTGCCGCATGCTGTCAACGTAAGCAATGTGACCATTAAGAGGCTGAGTTTTATAAATACTACTTTTTTCTTCATTTAAACTCCACTGCTAAAGTATAATAGCTTCTGTAATAAAGCTATTACTTATTAAGCATACTTTTTTTATTTTATATAATATACAACAGCTTTACTATATGTTTTAACTATATCGCTATAAACATGATATCATAAATAAGCATTCCATATACATATTAAAAGCCTCATGGGCTCATCTAGCCCTTCTCGACCTTTTGCTGTATATAGGCCCACCCAACTATTGATACAGATCCAATAAAAAAAGGCACTTGCAAAAAATTCTGCAAAATGCCCTTTTAGTTTGTAATTTTTAATTATTAAATTTACGCCTGAAGCTCTTTTAATATTCTCTTATTGAATTCATCATTCACTGCGAAAAATGCCTCAATATTCTCTATTGGTGTTTCAGGTGGAATGTCACAACCCGATGAAATACCAAAGTTTTTATATTGGAAGGTATTACTTAAAAGCTTTTCAGTTTCGTTTCTTACATCTTCAACAGTACCTGCCTTAAATGTAACAGCTGGATTTACATTTCCAAAGGCAAATCTTCCCCATGGTATCTGAGGCATTATATCTCTCATATCCACAGCATTCCCGAAATGGAAAGCCATCGCACCTGTCCCAACTATTGAAGAAACAAGATTTTTTGTATTTCCGCAGTTATGAAGTATAACCATGAAGTAATCATCCTGTACTGCTTCAACAATTTTTCGCACATACCTTGAAGAAAACTCCTCACATTGCTCAGGTGAAAGTAAGCCTGCAGCGGGTTCTGCCATTATTATACCGTTTGCGCCGCTTTGCTTATAAGCTCTTGCGTATTCAATAAGGAAATCCGTAACCTTTTCAAGAAGAACATGAATTATTTCAGGTTCAAGCAATATTGAAACCATTATCTCTGTCATATCATATAGTCTACCGGCCAGTGAAAATGGTCCAATCTGTCCTGCAAATGTAGGTCTGTCCTTAATATTTTCAGCAGCAAGCTGCGCAGCTTTTATATATTCTCCTGTCCTTCCGTCACCAACCTTAGGAATCCTGAGTGCATTTATTGAATCCTCATCACTTACTATCCTATTAATTACAGAAGGCACCTCATTATCAGAAAACCTTATTTCAGAACCAAAAGCCTCCGCCTCTACCGATAAATCCATAGTAGTGACAGCCGCGACAGAAGGAAATCTATCCGCTAATGCCTGTATACATTTAAACTGAGCTTCACCATGCTTTACAATATCAAGGACTGTCATGCCTGATAGTTCCAAACCTGGATAAGTCATTATCGGCATGGCCTTTCTTTCTGTTGCTGTGGACATATCCAGCATCCATTTCCTCATATTAAGCTTCATCATTAACATTTCCTTTCGCCCTATTATTTTTTAATAACGCTTCGCTTCATAGAACATTTTCAGTTGTAGAGAATTTTCTCGCCCGAAATGTATGGGTGAGGAGTAAGTATGTTGAGTGCGAGTGCACGAATTACCTCTACAACATAGAATACACTTTGCTTTCTCTGTACCTTCACTATATAAGATTATAAGTGATGCAATATGTCCATGTATTATAAAATATTCCGATTAATTGTACTATCTTTTATTTGTCGAATTGGTTATTGAATATTTACAATGACTTTAAATACAAATGAGCTAGATAGCAAGATGGGAACTTTAATAGAATTAAATTGGTATAGCGCATTAAAGAAAATAAAAAAGTATTACTCATATAGTAGTTTGCTTATGTATTTTCAAAAACTTGAATCTTGTTTATGGATTTATTATATTAACGAAAATTGTTAATATCAATAACTTTATGATTTATTATTTATAGTTTATAATGTTCCTAAACTAATTTTTAAGCTTTTAATTGATGTAGTTCTCTATTCTATTAATGCAACTATGTTACAGTGCACAATTTCATGAAAATAAATAAAATAAATTTAGCAATGGGAGGAGGTACTTATGAAGGAATCGATTCACAAGTATTTCAAGATAGGAACAATCCATTTCATGTCCTACCCGCAGACAATGAAAGGAGAAGGGCCAATTGAGGAGACCTTAAGAAAAATACTTACAGACGACTATTTTGATGCTGTTGAAATGACCTGGATTAAATCGCCGGAGCTTCGGGACAAGATACGCAAACAACTTAGCGAATCAGGAATTACCGTATGTTATGGTGCACAGCCCAGATTGCTAACCACAGGGCTAAACCCCAATGATTTAAATGAGGAGGGACGTTTGAGAGCGCAAGCCACATTGCTTGAAGCAGTCGATGAGGCAGAATACATTGGAGCAAAGGGAATAGCATTTCTTGCAGGCAAATATGATGAAGAGCATAAAGAAGAAGCTTATCAGCAGCTGCTGAAAACAACCAAATGTCTATGTGCTTATACAAAATCAAAGGGGATGTCCATTGAAGTAGAAGTATTTGACTTTGATTTTGACAAGAAGTCACTGATTGGTTCAGCCCCATACTCTGCAAGGTTTGCTGCCGAAATGCACACATTTTTCAACAATTTTGGCTTACTGGTAGATCTGTCGCATATTCCTCAGACACATGAAACAAGCCACTTCGTAATTCAAACACTTAAGCCGTACATCACTCACCTTCACATCGGAAGCGCAGTTGTCGGCGAGCCATCTATGGAGGCTTATGGCGACACTCATCCTCGCTTCAATTTTCCCAACTCTGTAAATGGTGTAAATAATGTAGTTGACTTTTTGAGTTGCCTGAAGGAAGAAAACATGTTTAATTCAAGGGAGCCAATGGTACTGTCCTTTGAAGTAAAGCCATGGAAGGATGAGGATCCGGATCTGGTTATAGCTAACACAAAACGGATATTTAACCGCGCTTGGGCACTCCTGGAGGACTAATACTAAACTGTTTTTCCATTTATTAATATGTTTGCAACGTTTATCACCAGTTTATCTTTAATCTCTGCAAGAGTACTCGGCAGCTATTCCATGAATACTAATCATATAATATTAATCAAAAACTCCTTTTCGGGGAAGGTGATCCCTCCGGAAAGGAGTTTTTATTACGTTTTAAATCAACCGAACTAAATATTTTTATACCGTCATTAAGTTTTAATTAACTTATAGGACCTGGAACCCAGACCAATTTTCTCTGCATGCTCAAGACATGCCTTCCACTCGGACTCAGGAGTGCTGTTCTTAAAATGATCATGATAATCATGAAAGTCCTTTCTGGACATTCTATCAGCTAGCTGTGAATCAACGGTAGGCTCCTGGCGCAGGCATGCATCAACACACGCCTGATCGAGAGCTACAGGGTCAAAGGATGCAAACATTCCGATGTCCGGGAGAATGGGAGCATCATTTTCGCTGTGGCAATCACAATTAGGCGATATATCCATAACAAGACTGATATGAAATGCCGGGCGGCCTTCAACAACAGCCATAGCATACTCGGCAATTTTCTTATCTAAGTCCTCAGCTGCACTGTAATCAGGATTATAAATAGCATCAAAATTACATGCTCCCAAGCATCTGCTGCACCCTACACAGTTGTTATAATCAACAGTCATCTTATGTGAAGCTTCATTATAAACCAGTCCATTATTTGCGCATTGTTTCTGACATATGCGGCATCCACGGCACAGCTTCTCATCTATTTCAGGCTTACCGGAGCTATGTTGTTCCGCTTTACCTGCTCTGCTTCCACAGCCCATGCCAATATTTTTTAGCGCTCCACCAAAGCCGGTGATCTCATGGCCCTTAAAATGAGTGAGGCTTATAAATACATCCGCATCCATAATAGTCCGCCCTATTTTTGCCTCTTGTATGAGCTGTCCATTTTTAACAGGAACAGCAATGTCATCTGTTCCTTTAAGCCCATCTCCAATTATTATCGGGCAACCGGTTGATAATGGAGAAAAACCGTTTTCCCATGCGGCTTCAAGATGTTCAAGAGCATTCTTACGGCGTCCCGGATACAGGGTATTACAATCTGTTAAAAACGGGCTGCCGCCCATCTCTTTAACCATATCTGCAACAACCTTTGCGTAGTTCGGGCGAAGAAAAGACAAATTACCAGGCTCCCCAAAATGCATTTTGATAGCCACAAACTTCTTGTCAAAATCTATATCGCCAATACCTGCTTTCTTCAACAAATTCCTTAATTTAATTAATATGTTATCTCCGTTTGCTTTTGTCCTGAAGTCAGTAAAATAAACCTTCGTCTTTTCCATTTAGACACACTCCTTACATTCAATTTAAAACAAATATTGTGGCATTCTCGGTGTTTTTCAAGTATTCGGGCTATATAATAAATAAGTTTACTTGATATAATAAAACAGCTATTGATTCTGAATTCATATATAGTTTTTATGATATTTTCAGTTAACTCACGTAATGGCTCAATAGATGTTATTTTAACATACTGCATTATCTCATTCCATACAGACTTTTAGTATCTTATCCATATATTGTTATACTAATAATATATTAATTATCATATACAGCAATAATTGATTAGATAAATACCTTCCTTCTAATCCACAAATAACCTTTTTGCACTCCCATGACCACCTATTACAAGCCATTCACCTTTTTCCAGCATTTGAAATATAACCTCACGTTCTTTTTTTGCAAGCACAGGATCAGTATCCACAGATGTCATAAGATATGGTGCAAGCTTATTGAAATCGCGCTGTCTCGGGTCGCAATCCTTAACATTGACAAATATATCGCCTGTGAAAATGATGCGAAGCCTTTTTTCTATAAGCACTATTTCACCTGCTACATGTCCCCCGCTGCCTTCCAGCACCTCCAATGATAATCCGGAAAGCTCTAATATTCCAATACTACTGAAAATCTCATTATCGGATGAATTATTTCCACCAATGATCTGAAGCTTAGAAATATCAGGCGTTCTATATCCTGAAAGGATCTTGCTGATTTTAACATAAGGGGCATGCAGCGGATTTTTTTCCCTGATATTATCCCGATCATTAGCTTCACAATCAAAATTATCAAATGCTTTTTTGCTAACATAAATTTTATCGAAATAGTCTGCTATACCACAATGATCAACATCTGCATGGGTAAGAATCATACATTTATCATGCTTATTAAAATTTACGATAGCTCTTACTGCCTCCATTGTCTCTGATGAATAACAGTACATTCCGCCATCTATAAAGACCAGCTTACCCTTACAACTGATAATGCTGACATTACTGCCGCACGGAGGCTCAATCAACGATATTTTCACATCTTCACCTATATTATACTCAGAAATACATGGTGCAAATGCATCAGCGCGGTACAGCCTCATCCTTTCCGCAAAGCGTTGAATATAGTCAAAGGTTTTATACTGTGCCTTTGGACTATCCCTAAGCAGCTCCATGATAAGGTTTGAATTAACGATCAGCTCCATTTTTTGATCATCATTAAGACAGAGCTCTTTTGCTATCCGGTTAGCAAAGGAGAGGTAAAAAACAGTATTATCAAGCACCTGCTCACATTGATTGTATTCCAGAATTTTTAGTTCACATAGCATTGATGCCTTCTTTATAAAGTCCGATACATCATTTTCATTTTCTATCATAAGGCCCATTCGGAAATGCTGAACATCGCTTCCTTCTTCTCGTGAACTCATATATGATATGTTGAAATTATAGCTGTTAATAAGCTTAAGTATCGGCAGCACACTGCCTGGTATATCCCTAAGAGTAAATTCTATAAGAATAACATTTCCTATGTTCATGTTGTCAGAAATATAGCCAACATCACAAAGCCTCTTTGTAGCTTCATTTATTGAAGCTTCCTGTCCTTCGACCTCAATGAACAGAATATGTACATCCACAGCCTTATTATAGCTGACCCTTGTAATGTTCAGGTCAAGCTCTGTCATTATCTCGCTGGCAATTCTGAATGCGCCTGCCTTATCCGGCATCCGTGTTGTAAATGTTTTTTTCATACATACCTAAATTACTATTTGGAAAGATATATGTCAAGGATGATTTTCTCCGAGATTTGTTCTCATTCGACCCTTGTCATATGGCACAATTATAGCGAAGCTTGATTTATGCTCTATGAACATACATTCTCGTCATTTTTGCTTCACCATCACCTTGTACAAGACATGAAAATTCCCATCCATACCTTTCATAGAAGGTTGTGTGTTCAGTAACCAAATATATTGTGTTTATTCCCTTTGACTTAAATTCATCACATACAAATTGCAGCATTTCCCCGGCAATGCCAAAACAGCGGTACTCCTTTTCCACATAAACAGCGCAAACATTCGGTGTAAGGTCCTTGCGGTCATGAAAGTCATTCTCAATCACACCGATGCCTGCAATTATTGTCTGTCCATCCAAAACAACGTACCATTGTGGGACTGCAGACTGTTTTTTCAGGCATTCCTCCATGCTTTCGATATAGGCTTCTTTAGAAATATTCCATTTCTGATGAAACCACTGTGCTGCATACTCCATTAAATCCGGTATGTCTTGTAAACGTGTAATCGAATACCCGCTCATAATTTTATCCTCACAATCTTCAATTTAACATTTCAAACTCAGTTATAATTCTACCTACAGCACTTACTTTGTCATTATCTGTATTACAAAGAAAGACTCCTTTATATCGTTTTTGTTTGTGCAGATAATATTCATGGAGCCAGCCACCATTTCCTTAATTGACCGTTTATATTATATCACTTAAACCTTTTATATCCCATTATTTGCAATTAGTTGCCGCAAATTATTATTTTTTTATATACTAATACATTATTCATAAAAATCCACCCTGTTCACCCTTTTACTGCTCCTGCCATCATGCCCTTCACCAGCTTATCCTGCAGAATTATAAATAGTATGATCATTGGCAGAACTGTCAGCACCAAAACAGACATAACCAGTGGAATATTCATTGAATGCTCGCCTTGGAAGGCTTGAATAGCCAATGGCAACGTTTGTGCGGACCTTGATTGCGTCAGTGTGTTGGCAAATGCAAATTCATTCCATATGGCCGTTCCATTATAAATTGCCAGTGTTGAAAGTCCAGCTTTTGACAGAGGTAAAATAATACTAAAGAAATTTCTAAATTTTCCACACCCGTCTATTTCAGCCGATTCTTCAATTTCCTTAGGAATTGTTTCCATAAATGTCGTAAGTATATAAACAGAAATAGGTATCGTAAAAGCCACATTCGGTCCTATAAGAGCCCAGAGCGTGTCATAGATACCTAATGCTGTAGACATTTTGAAGACCGGGATAAGTGTCACATGGATCGGTATAGACATACATGCAATGATTAATCCATAAATTACAGCTCTCAGTTTAAACTTCATCCTCGAAAGCGGATATGAAGCACAAGCAGTTATGAAAAGCAAAATTGTAAGCGAGATTATTAGTAAAACAACACTATTACTGAAGTATTTTAAAAATCCTTTTTCTATGACCTCAGTGTAGTTTCCAATATACCATTCAGATGGGAGCTGAAAAACTCCCTTTTGCAGCATCTCAAATTGCTTTTTAAAAGAGTTCAGCACCATAAACAGGAACGGAATACCTGTTATGAAAAGATAGACGATTGACAGAGCAGCTGCCACAGCCCAAGCTATCATACTCTTAGTTTTTGATCTTTTAAACGTATCCATTATACAACTTCCTTTTCTTTAATGAGTCTTTGAATAATAAGTGCAATGCTCGTAACCAGAATAAACATACCGGCAGCTGCAGTAGAGCCATAGCCCATCTGGAAGTGTTGGAAGGACAACTTATACATGTATGTCGCCATCAATTCTGTGGCAGTACCGGGACCACCGCCTGTCATAACATAAATCAGGTCAAAGTATTTCAAGGAACCAATTAAAGAAAGAACACAAGCCGTTCTGATAACCGGCAGCAGCATGGGTATTGCAACATGGCGGAAATACTGCGCTCTTGTGGCTCCATCAATAACAGTAGCCTCATAAACATCTGTGCTTATATTACTGTAGCCTGCAAGAAAATACACCATATAAAACGGTATAAACTGCCAGGCAATGACTCCAATAACTGCAAATAGTGCCTGAGGAGCCCTTCCCAGAAGATCGACCTTACCTCCTCCTAGTAATACTGATATTGAGGAAATAATACCATCATTTGTAGCAAGCGCATAAGAAAAAAGGAACCCTATTGCCACAGAAGACATAAGCAGCGGAAGAAACCAGACAATCTTAAAAATGTTTGTCCTTCTGCCGCCTGCATCAAGAAATGTGGCAAGAGCAATCGCAATTGGAATCTGTATTAATATTGAGCACACCATAAGGATCACATTGTTTTTGAATGCAGACCAAAAACTAAAATTATTTAACAGATCCCTCCAATTTTGCAGTCCGATATATGCCTTGTTTGTGGCTATTCCATTCCAGTCAAATAAGCTTGTTTGAAAAGTTGACACAATAGGATATATAATAAACACCAATAAGATTAATAGAACGGGGGACAGAAAAACAGCCGCCGCATTGCGTACACTCTTTTGCCTGCTTTGTTCTAATGAATTTTTACTCACTGCTGTTCCCTCCAATACCTTCTTATTTATTACACGTTACTTCAAGAAAAATTCTTTTTAACAAAATTTTTTGAGTCTAAAACTTTTATCGCGGTTAGAAGCCAATTATCGCTGTGTTATAATGCCTCAGTTCAATGAAAGTGTTTCGGTTGTAGAAACATTTTCTCTCAGCTATTGCATTTCAACGAAGTGGTTAACCATTTCGTTATAACACCTTGGTTCATAGAAAATTTTTCGGTTGTAGAAAAATTTTCACACCGCTATTGCATTTCAGCGAGGTAGTCTATCACCTCACTAAAATAAAGCCCACAGCAAGCAGATATTAGATACACCTTTTCACTGTGGACTTCTTATATGCATTCGTGCAAGAATACTATTATGCTATTGCTTCTTTGATAGGTACTTTGTCATAGCACTCTGAAGTTCCTTATTAGCCTGTGCAGGTGTTTTTGTCAGTCCAAAGATTTCCTGACTGGTTGTTTTATGAACTTCAGCAACCTCAGGCGGCAAGTACTGGTCATACCAAAGCTGTACATCGCTTGCTTTAGAGAAATCAGCCCAAACCTTCTGCATACAATGATCTGATACATTATCACCGGCGCCATTAATTGAAGGGATTGAGCCTGTTTCAAGCTGTTCTTTTATATATGTGTCATCATTATAGTATTGTGTTGCAAGAATGAAGCACGCATTGAGCAGATCCTTATCATCGCCTGTATTAAAGCTGAAGGCATTATCTATTGCTGTACCAACTACAATACTTTGATCAGCTGAGCTTCCTTCAAGAGTCGGAAATCCAAAATAATCAATGTTCTGAGTATACCAATCCTTGTTGTCATTATACATCTGTGGTGCCTGCCATGTACCCTGAAGCATCATAGCAGCTTTCTCCTGGTACATCAACTGTCTATCCATACCATCATCTGCACTGAGGCTGTTAACACCCTCCGGGAAGTAGCCTGCTTTTACCCACTTTTGAATAGTATCTCCCGCATATTGAAATGCCTCAGATTCAAATGACCCTGAACCGTCAACTGCTTTGTTGAATTCTTCCAGACCGCTTTTACGTGCAACAAGATACATATAATACATTGAACCAGTCCATTTGCTCTGGTTCGCCAGCGCAAATGGTATTATACCGTTACTTTTCAAGGTTTCACAGACATTCTCTAATTCAGAAATAGTCTTTGGTGCTTGTAAATTGTACTTTGCGAAAATGTTCTTGTTATAAAAAACACCACTTCCAGAAATACGGGTGAAGGGTACTGCGTAGATCTCATCCTTATAAGTGCTCTGAGCAATTGCTGCTTTGAGGAAATCTACCTTACAATGATTCTTCATTAAATCAGTAATCGGTACTGCAAATCCGGAATTAATATATTCGATCATGGGTCCGCCACCCCAGTGGATATACATGTTAGGGCACTTCCCTGAACTCATTGCAACAACTAGCTTTTGTTTGTAAGTATCGTTAACAATATGATTCATTTCTACCTTAACGTTAGGATGGTCCTTCATAAATCGATTTACTGCGCCCTCTTGAATTTTTTTAGTAGGGTCTTCTGTAGCGATATCCCATAAGGTTATCGTCATATCTTTGTCTGAAACCTTCAAGGTGCCATCTGTCGCTGATGTATTTGTATTTGTCGTTGTCTGTTCCGAATTAGTTGTTGGCTGTGCCGTTGTTGACGGTTCTGTGTTTGAACCTTTTCCGCACCCCGCTGACACTAAAGAAGTAATCATCAGCGTTAATAGTAATGAAACTACTTTTTTTAAAGCCATAATCAGTTCCTCCCTAAGTATTTTTGCAGTAATAAAGCATTCAGTTCTAATTTTTCTAGCAACTTAACTTATACTCTTTATAATTGAAACTGCTTATCAAAAAATTTCTTCAGCACTTACATAATCATTATTCCTTTTACTAATCCAAAAGATTCATACTTTTTAAAACTCTATTTATTTTCACTCAATGCTTTCAGTTGTAACTCACGTATTCTTCTGATAGGTTAATTACTGCTCATTACAGCAATAATTCATGTGATTTGTATACACTTGTTAATAGCTGTGTATTTGTAAAACATTTTCTGTAAACATTGACATGTAGTTACATGTATTTTATAATGCAAGCATAGAATGAACGTTCATTTTATGTTTGAAAGGATAACAGTATTATGTACAAAACATCAATAGAAACGCAAAAGCGCAAGGAAGCTAAGAGACAATTTATTCTTAATACCTCTGCGAAGATGTTTGCTGCTAACGGATACCACAATACTACAGTAAAAGACATTGTAGATGAGGCAGCTATTTCAGTAGGAAGCTTTTATTTTTATTTTAAAAGTAAGGAGGACTTATTAGGTGAGCTTTATAGAAGCATCGCGGAGAAATTTCATACTAATACTATGAATGTTTTGGATTTGGAGAACTTTCCCCTTGTAAAGAACTTTGTCAGAGTTATGATGGTTAATCTTTGGCTATATGAGAAAAATCGTGATATCTCTAAGATAATGCTTTTAGAAGCGATGATAGATCCTGAGTTTCAGAAGATAAGGTCAGACAGCATAAAATCATCTGCGCAAACCATGGCAGCCTGGTTTGAACGATTTAAGCTGCATGATCAAGTCTGCATCCCTGACACAAAGGTTGCAGCACTCATTTACGCGGGCTCATACAACTATCTTATCAATGACTGGTTAGAATCAGACGCATCAATTCCTCTTACTGATTATGGCTATGCTTTTTGTATTTATAATCTTCAGGCATTAAAAATACCTTTTGAAGAGGGTGTTGTTAGAGAATATATAGATGAGATCCTGAAGGAACTAAAAATAAAGAAAAATAATTAATTAGAAAGAAGAAGGAAAAACATTTTGAGTAATAATTTTGGTAAGGATTTGACAACAGGCAGTCAGAAATCAAATGTTAATTATAATATATAGTTTTAAAGTAAGTTAACTGTGTAATTAGAATAAATAGAAGAGGTGCATACAAATGGATGCAGAAAAAAGAAATAAACTGAAAAATGCATATAAAAATAAGCCTGTGGTAGGTGGTATCTACTGTATTGAGTGCAGTGGAAATAAACGCAAATGGATTAAGTCTACAAGCAACCTGGTGGGTCAAAAAAACAGATTTGAATTTGCGGTTTCAGTAAACTCCTGTCCTGAACCTGCAATGCATAACGAATGGTTAGAATATGGCATACACTCTTTTTCATTCACCATACTTGAGGAGTTAGAAAAAAAGGAGGATCAGACTGAGAAAGAGTTCTCTGAGGATATAAGTACCCTACTTGAAATGTGGCTTGAGAAGTACGAAGAAAATGAAAAACAATGAAGGAGAATGTAACATGGAGCAAAAAGTAAAAATAAATCAATTTATTGATAGCTCAGGAAAGATAACACAGCTGCCTCAAAGACAAAAGGCAAGATATGCGCTGCTTGAATACCTTTCTGAGAAATTTGAGATGGATCATATATATTTAGAAAAGCAGGTCAATGAGATCATTAATCAATGGCATACCTTCGGAGATTACTTTATACTCAGGAGGGAGCTTATTGATAACGAATTGCTTTCTCGGGAACGAGATGGATCCAAGTATTGGCGCACAGTAAAAAGTACTTCAGAGCAGATATAACAAAGTGATATCAATAATAGAATTTTAAAAGAGAGAAACTCATGACCCTCCCAAAGTAAATAAATATTCGCAGAACATTCTAATACTTTTATAATATTAATTGTTTGACGATCTGCAAAGCAAAAAGCTCATAATACGCTTTAAAAGTGCATTCTGAGCTTTTTTACTATAATAGAAAAGTGAGTAATATCACTTGAATTCATAATGTTTATTACCTAAGCATCCCAATTGGTTTTATACTTTGCTTCATTATAATGCTTTTATAGATTAGAAAAAATATTTCACTCACAATTATTATGACAGAATTTGTTATATCACTATATAGGGAATATAAACTTATTAAGTGGAGGTAATACTAAATGACAGATAATTTTGATTTTCTGGAACTAATGGAAAAACGATATTCGGTTAGACGTTTTTCAGATACACCTATTGAGAATGGTACGATTGAAAAAATATTAAGAGCAGGGCAGGTAGCCCCAACCGCATGTAATAACCAGCCACAGAGAATACTGGTTATCAATAGCGATGAAGGGTTAAAAAAGCTAAGAAGGTGCACAGAATGTCATTTTAATGCACCGGCTGCAATGCTTATTTGCTATAACAATGAAGAATGCTGGAAGCGCAGCTATGACGGAAAAGCAAGCGGTGATATTGACGCAAGTATAGTTACAACACATATGATGCTTGAGGCTGCCTCCCTTGGGGTTGGAACAACATGGGTAATGCATTTTATTCCTGAAGCTGTTAAGTGCGAATTTAAAGTACCTGACAATATTGAACCTGTTGCAATACTGATTATGGGTTACCCTTCATCAAATGCAAAGCCTGCTCCCGGGCATTCTGATATAAAGCCGATAGGGGATACAGTTATGTACAACAGTTTTGATAATATAGATAAATCATAGCTCTTCCGCAAACACAAAAAAAAATATTCCATAGAAACGCCGAAAAGCCTGATACATCAGGCTTTTCAGACGAAATGTGGCGGAGAAGCGGGGATTCGAACCCCGGCTAGAGTTGCCCCTACTAACGGTTTAGCAAACCGTCCCCTTCGACCTGCTTGGGTACTTCTCCAAGTCAAAAATGAAGATATTCTGGCGGAGAGAGTGAGATTCGAACTCACGGTAGCCTCACGACTACGCCGGTTTTCAAGACCGGTGCCTTAAACCAACTCGACCATCTCTCCATATCAATTTCGAGCGACGTATTACATTCTACTATAAGCATTAAACTTTGTCAACACCATGTATAAGATGCATAGCGTCAATTTACTTACCTTATATTACCTTTTAGTTCTTTTTTTGCAGCTCAAGTCTTTTTTTACAAGTATACTAAGTTGTAACTATCAATAAAATGTATTCCTACTATTAAAACCTAATTCATTATGTATTTTATATAAAGCTAAAATGCTGCTAACATAACTTCACATGCAATATAAACTGGTAACAGACAAATAAATTTTCAATTATTAAATTATACTAATTTATTACTTACTGTGCTTATTTATAAATCTCTTTGCACTTTTGATCAGATTACTGTCCGGATGGTTGTCAATAAGCTTATTCATATAATCAATTGCGGCACCACCGTTATTCAGATAAAATTGTGAATATGCAATATAGTATAAACACTCATCAGAAAATACTTCATTCGGAGCATACTCATAGCTGCTTATAAGCTTTTTAGCAGCCTCCTCATAATCTCTCTTTCTGTAGGAAGCATATCCTTCATCATATAATTCCTTTCCTGCTTTAGTTTTAACTACTTTTGAAAAAGAAATGTAATGTTCATTCCCGGTCAGTTCAGAATTACCAGCTGAAATAATATTTAATGCCTCTACACAATTTACGAAATCATCGTTCATATACAAATTCAAAGCTGCTAAAAAATTGCCATACTCTTGATCTAAAGCATTAAGTTTTCCACTAATATTATTATTTTCATCTTCCAAAATATCTATAGAAGCTTCCAAACTTTTGTTTTCTTCCTTAAGATTTTCAATTTCATTATTTAACTTATCATTCATTTCCTGTGCACTTAAGAAATTTTGTTGAACTTCCTTATTTTCTGTTTCCTTATTAATGACCTGATTCTTGTACCTATTTAAATTTTCATTTAGCTTTATCTGACTATATGCAGTAAAAAGCAGTACAATAAAAGCACTTGTAAAAAGCACTACAGCATACACCCAAAGCTTTGATTTTTTAGTATCGTTCATAATCATTTCCTCTTAGCAAGCAAGTAAATAATATTAAGTAAACTGCTATTAATTATAACATATCACTCATACATAAGCTGTCAAATATTTTTTGAACACGTATGTTAAGTGCGATAACTCGATTTGTTTCCATTTTCAAAGACCAAGACACGTATGTATATTGCAAAAGATATTCAAACATCAGCATCAATAAACTTATTACTCATATACATTAATGTTCTTAAGATAAACCTTCATCTACTTTTTACATTTAAACCGCACTATTGTAGTATAAATCTATAAACACAAGGAGGAGAACAACCTTATAGAAATAATAAGTACAATCAACTATATTAAAGGGGTATATCCTTCCCTCCTTATACACGCGTCTTCTTAGCTATATCTATTGCCTTAATTTCTTCAGCAGACAAAGCATATTTTGATTTAGCTGAATTAATTGGTTTCGCGTATGTTGATGAGGAATCTCTAGCATATAAGCTGCTTATTACTATTCCATCATCATTATTATCAAGTAATGCTATAGAAAAACTCAGATCTGATCCTACGTCATCGAATGCATTATACCTCACGATACCTACCTTTTGAACGCAATAGTATAGCTTTCTCTCAATCTCACTAATCTGAAAAGAAAATTCCTTGTTTTTCTCAATAACACCATTTACCTTTACAATACAATCGTCTAAGACTTCCTCCAAGCTTACGTCATTATTCCCATTCATAAACCTATTGTATTTATTTTTAAGTTTTCTTATCTTTGACCTATTAGCCATATTCATAAAAAATAGTATCAAAGTTAGAAGAAAATTTAATCCCAAAACTAAAAAGATAAAATATGAATTTTGAATTAAACTATCCATAACTTCCTCCCCTAGTAAACCTTTTTGTGGTACGTTTCACGTGAAACATTTTAGCTCTATCCCTAAATGCGTCTATTTTACAAAATAAGCGTTTTATATGGGTAATAATGATATTATATTACCACATCCTAAAAAGTGCCTTTAAACTAAAAATAAGATCATACTAATTATTACCATTTTTATCAATACTTTCAATAATACTTATTAGTCGATCTAGTTCATCAAGCGAATAGTATTCAATTAATATTTTACCATTATTTTTATTATTAAGTATCTTAACTTTTGTTCCAAAGATACCTCTGAACTTATCTTCAATAGATTTGTATTGATAATCAATATCGTTATTCTTCTCTTTTTTATTTTCTTTTTTAGTAATAAATCTTTTTACTAATAGTTCTGTATCTCTTACATTTAATCCTTTCTTTATTATCTCTTCTACTGCTTTTAATTGCAGTTCAGAATCCTCAATTGGTATCAGTGCCCTAGCATGACCACTGGTTATTTCTCCGCCAATTAGTTTAGACTTTATTTTATCCTGCAAAGTCAATAAACGAACAGAGTTTGCTATAGCGGGCCTACTTTTTCCTACTGCCAATGATATTTCTTCCTGAGTCATACCAAAATCGGAAATGAGCTTTTCATATGCTTCTGCTTCTTCAATTGGATTAAGATCTTCACGCTGCAAGTTTTCTATTAGAGCTATTTCCATAACCTGCTTACTTGTTAGATCTCTAATAATAACAGGCACCGTCTGTAGACCAGCTAATCTTGCTGCTCTCCATCTTCTTTCACCCGCAACAATCTTATATGTATTTTCCTCTTTCTTAACGATTAATGGCTGTACTATTCCATATTGCTTTATCGATTCAGATAACTGTGAAAGCTTCTCGTCATTAAAATGTTTTCTTGGCTGCTCACTATTAGGTTCAACTTCATTAATTTTCAGTTCCTTAACCGCATTTTTATCCACATTGGTAGTATCTGTAGCTATAAGAGCCTCTAAGCCTTTTCCAAGTCCTTTTCTCATTATCTTTCTCCCTCCTCAGAATAGTCTATTACTTCTTGTGCCAGATCCATATAGCATTCTGCACCTCTTGACTTAGGATCATAAAGTATAATTGGAAGACCAAAGCTAGGAGCTTCACTTAATCTGACATTTCTCGGTATAACGGTACGGTATACTTTATTCCTGAAATACTTTTTTACATCCTCTACAACTTGAATAGAAAGGTTTGTCCTGGCATCAAACATAGTTAATACTACACCTTCAACATCTAGAGATGGATTAAGGTGTCTTTGCACAAGCTTTACAGTATTCATCAGCTGACTTAACCCTTCAAGAGCATAATACTCACATTGTATAGGAACAAGTATAGTATCTGAAGCTGTAAGCGCATTTAACGTCAGAAGGCCTAATGAGGGAGGACAATCAATTAATATAAAATCATAATCCTTTTTTATACTCTCTAATGCACCCTTCATTCTTGTCTCTCTGGAAATTACTGATACAAGTTCAACTTCAGCACCTACAAGTTGAATATTTGAGGGACATATCATTAAATTTTCAATCTGTGTTTTAATTAAAGAGTTCTCGATTTTCTCGTCATTTATGAGAACCTCATATATAGATTTTTGTATATTTTGCTTATCAATGCCAAGGCCACTTGTAGTATTCCCTTGTGGATCCACATCAATAATGACTACTTTCTTTCCTTTTGTCGCTAGACATGAACTCAGGTTCACAGCTGTGGTAGTTTTTCCTACTCCACCCTTCTGATTAGCAATAGCAATTACCTTGGCCAATTAATTTCACTCCCTAGATCATTATTTTAATCTCATTAATTATATCATATGCAATAATTTTATAACATAACATTTATAGCATAATTAAAAAAGTAATAAAAAATTTTTATGACTATTTAGTCGCTTTTTCTGTAGAAAGGTACATTATATCCAGATTAGAACCATTATTCATGTTTCACGTGAAACACAATTGTAGTATATATAATTAACATATATTTACATTAATGTGTTTATATTCTTATATTTAAAAAATAAAAATAAGCCATATAGGGGCTTATTTTTATTTACGAGAGATTTAAGCTATGAAAATGCACAAAAATTATCTTTAATTATATAATATACCTTTTATATCTATATATCAAGATTTGTAACATATTTTGCATTAACGTGTATAAATTCCTTTCTCGGTTCAACCTTGTCACCCATCAGTACAGTAAAGACCTCTTCTGCTTGTACTGCATCATTTAGATGTACTCTAAGCATCGATCTTGTTTCCGGATTCATTGTAGTTTCCCATAATTGATTAGAACTCATTTCTCCTAGACCTTTATATCTTTGTATATTATATTCTTCCTTTTTCCACCCATGTTCTTTTTGAATATCTGAGACTTCTTTTTCAGTGAATGCATAATACTCTTCTTTTCCTTTATAAACCTTAAAAAGAGGTGGTCTTGCTATATATACATGTCCGGTCTCAATTAACTCCTTCATATACCTATAGAAAAAAGTTAATAATAGTGTACGGATATGAGCACCATCTACATCAGCATCAGCCATTATAATTACTTTATCATATCTGAGCTTAGATACATCAAATTCATCACCTATCCCAGCTCCTAATGCCGTTATGACTGGTAAAAGCTTTTCATTAGAATATACCTTATCAATTCTTGACTTTTCTACATTAAGCATTTTACCCCATAATGGAAGTATAGCCTGGAACCTTCTGTCCCTTCCTTGCTTCGCAGAGCCTCCTGCTGAATCACCTTCGACTATATAAATTTCACACCTTGATGGATCTCTGTCCGAACAATCTGCTAATTTACCGGGTAATGTAGAAGTTTCCAGAACAGATTTTCTTCTAGTTAATTCTCTAGCCTTTTTAGCAGCTTCTCTTGCACGTGAGGCTGTTAAACACTTATCTAGTACTATCTTTGCTGTTTGCGGATTCTCTTCTAGAAAATTAGCAAGCTTCTCTGTAACTACAGTTTCTACAAGTCCTCTTATTTCGCTGTTTCCCAGTTTAGTTTTTGTCTGCCCTTCAAATTGAGGTTCAAGAAGCTTTACACTGATTATTGCAGTCAAACCCTCTCTAATATCCTCACCCATAAGGTTCTTATCATTTTCCTTAATTAAGTTGTATTTTCTCGCATAATCATTCATTACCTTAGTAATGGCAGACTTAAATCCGGTCAGATGAGTGCCGCCTTCTGTAGTTGCTATATTATTCGCATAACTGAATATATTCTCTACGTATCTGTCATTATATTGCATTGCGATCTCACACATTGAAGAATCCTTCACACCTTCAACATATATGGGAATATCGTGCAACACGTCCTTATCCTTGTTTAAATACTTAACAAATGATACTATTCCGCCTTCATAGTGAAGATTTATCATAATTTTCTCTTCAGGTCTTTCATCTGTTAAATTTATATGAATTCCCTTATTCAAGAATGCCATTTCTCTGTATCTAGTAATCATCATATCAAAATCGAATACAACATCCTCAAAAATCTCAGGGTCAGCTTTAAATGTAGTCCTTGTGCCTGTTCTTTCAGTATCACCAATTATCTCTAGCTTTGTTACTGTTTTTCCTCTTTCAAAGCGCTGCCTATATATATGACCTTCCCTCGCTACTTCAACTTCCAAATACTCAGATAAAGCATTAACAACAGATGCACCAACACCATGCAGTCCGCCTGATACAGTATAAGCTCCGCCACCAAACTTACCACCTGCATGAAGAATGGTATGAACTACCTCAACCGTAGGAATTCCCATTTTAGGATGTATTCCTACAGGTATTCCACTTCCATTATCAGTTACAGTAATAGAATTATCCTTATGAACAATTATATCGATTGTATCGCATCTTCCTGCCAATGCTTCGTCTACACTATTTGCAACGATCTCATAAACAAGATGGTGAAGTCCTCTTGCTGATGTACTTCCTATATACATTCCGGGTCTTTTCCTGACAGCATCAAGCCCTTCAAGTACCTGTATCTGATTATCATCATATTTTACATTATTCTCAGTATGTAATTCTTCCATATAGCCCTCCTGTATTTACTACATTTTTTGCTCAGATATTAGAAATATTCTGAACAAATCCTGATCTCTTTTGCAGTGTTACTGATGATATAGGTGAAAGATATATTTTGCTTTTCTTATCTATTTCCGTAATAATGAATGATTTAGGAAGATCATTTGAAATTGTTTCAATAAAACCTTCCTCCTCTGCTATTTTCAAAAATTCTCTAGTATCCTTTGATATTGTTGTCTTATCTATATCCATTATTGCGATAATATTTTTTATCGGTATAACAACATCTCCACCTATATGTAAAAACATATCCTAAACCTCCGTTGAATTTTATTTCTAAGCAACCGCCCACATCATTTCATAGTAAATTTTATATATAAAAATTATCAAACTCAGTATGTTAGGTGCCATAGTAAAATTTATAACATATATGATACAACTGTGGTCCAACAAGTCTTAAATTAGCAATACTCTAAAAACCAACTTTGCTCAATCATTATAGAAGAAGGAATACGTAACACCTCGTTATATTTTATCGTAATTAGCAAATTAGTGCAAATAATTGATTCCTACCTAGTATTATAACTATATTGTTCCTCATTTAGTAATTTTATTTATCTTCCCACCTTCAACATAAAAAAAAGCTGCTTTATCATCATTTTTTCTGTAGAATCTTTTTTCTGTACAAGTAATAAAAGTCTGCATCCCATCAATACTTTCAAGAAGAAATTCCTGACGTCTATCATCAAGCTCTGATAAAACATCATCTAATAATAATACCGGAAAATCATCAGTCTCTTCTTTAATAATATCAATTTCAGCTAACTTCATTGACAATACTGATGTCCTTTGCTGACCCTGTGATCCATATATTTTAGTGCTTTCACTATTTAATTCTATATTGATATCATCTCTATGAGGTCCTAATATTGTCGTTCCTTTATATATTTCCTTTTCTCTGTTTTTCTCAATTAATCTATAGAAATTCTCTTTTAACTTGTCTTCTTCCATATTACAAGCAAATGACGGTTCATAAGTTATTTTCAAGCTTTCCTCGCCATTTGTTAGCTTTTTGTGTCTTTCTGAAGCTTTTTCGCTGAGCCTCCTTACAAAATCATACCGCGCTTTCATTATCTTAACAGATGTTTGTATTAGATGCTCATCCCATATTTCTAATGTAGGTACTAAACTCTTCTTTATAGAAACTTCCTTTAACAGAGAATTTCTTTGGTATAATATTTTTGCATATTTTTGCAGATCAAAAAAATATGAAGGTCTCAGCTGGCTTAGTGTAATATCTATAAAGCGTCTTCTTTCGGCTGGTCCCTGCTTTATTATCAGCAGATCTTCTGGTGAAAACATTACAGCATTCAGGTGACCCATCAGATCCCCTAACCTTTTGATAGGAATTTCATTTATTCTAATCTTTTTTCTTTCTTCCTGACTGTATCTGACTTCTATTTCTTGTTCATCTTTATCTTTTTCAATAAGAAGATCAATATAATAGCAGCTTGCAGTATTTCTTATCAATTCTGCATCTCTTGAGGTTCTATGAGAGCGTCCTGCTGCACAGAGAAAAATTGCTTCTATTATATTAGTTTTTCCTTGTGCATTATTTCCATATATAATATTTAAAGCATTCTCAAATTCTAAATATAAATCATTATAATTTCTAAAATCCTTCAGCTTCAGACTCTTTATCAGCAAGCAGCACTTTCCTCCGGCATTAGCTCTTATTCAATAATATATTCAATTCCATTATATTCCACAACATTACCGGGCCTTAGCTTTTTTCCCCTTTGAAGCTCGACCTTACCATCTACCTTTACGCTTCCTTCACCAATAATCATCTTAGCATGAGACCCGCTTCCTACAATACCTGCCAGCTTCATCATCTGCTCAAGCTTAATATACTCTGTTGTAATTTTAACCTTCTCCATTTTTTACCTCTTACTTTCTTATAGGAAGAATAAGATAAGTGAAATCATCGCCTTGCAGAGGCTTGATAATACATGGGCCTACGTTTGAAGTAAAGCATATGCTTACTGTTTCATTATCTATTACTCTTAATGCTTCAATAAAATATCTTGGATTGAAGGATATTGCTTGCTTCTTACCTTCCATCTCGATTCTAATTTCTTCTCTCGCATTACCTACTTCTGTATTTGAAGTAATTATAATCATCTCATCAGAAATATCAAGTTGTACAGGATATCTTCTCTCATCATTTGTTATTACCAATGAAACTCTTTCAAAGCATGCCAGCAGATCCTTTACATTCACTGTCACCTTAGTTTCATATTCTTTTGGTATTATTCCCATATAATTCAAATATTCACCTTCGATAAGTCGTGATACCATAATACATTTTCCCATATCGAATAATATTTGATTACCGGCTGTATAAATTGATAATTCATCATCAATCGGCTGTATAATCCTAGCTATTTCATTAAGTGTTTTCCCTGGTATAATTAGATTTCTGTCTTGTACATCATCATCTGGCTTAATCGTTCTCATAGCAAGCCTATATCCGTCAATTGACACAATTGCAAGGTTTCCGTTTTTGTATTCAAACAGCGAACCTGTTAAGACAGGTCTGTTCTCATCTACACTAACCGCGAAAATTGTTTGCTTTATCATATCTTTGATAAGCTTCTGGCTTATACTGATCCCATTTTCTCTCTCTATGGATGGAAGCTGAGGAAAGCCTTCAGAAGGAATACCTTTTATTTCAAATAAAGAGTTTTCACATTCGATTATTACTCTATTATTTTCTTTAACCTCCATAAGAACTTCTGAATCAGGAAGTCGTCTTACTATATCACCGAACATTCTTGAATTTAAAACAATAGAACCCTTTCTCTGAATATCAGCATTAACATAACATTCTATACCGATCTCAAGATCATTACCTGTCATTTTTACCTTATCATCAGCTTCTATTAGGATTCCCTCAAGTATTGGTAACGTAGTTTTTGTTGATACTGCTTTTTGAACTATATTTATACCTTCCAGCAAATTTTCCTTTGAGCAGATTATTTTCATATTAGTACCTCCGTTATTTAACTTCTTTTATAATATATATATAAAACCAGTAATAGTAATAAGTGCTGTTGATATAGTGTATAACTTGGACTAGCCTTGAAATTGAACCATTATAAGGTGTTGATTATTGTGTTGACAATGTGTTTTGAAAATTAACTTAAATTAAACCAATCTCACTTATCAACAATTTACTAACAACGACTTATCACCATATAAACAATTTCTGTGGATATCATTAACTTCCGGTAATGTTTCTTTTAAGTTCCTCAACAGTTCTCTTTATCTCCATATTTGATGCAGCATCTTCTTCAATCTTTGATATTGCATGTATAACTGTTGTATGATCTCTGCCTCCAAATTCAAGGCCTATCTTTGGAAGTGACATACCTATAATATCACGGCATAGATACATAGCTATCTGCCGTGGATATGATATAGAACGGTTTCTCTTCTGTGACTTGAATTCTTCCGGCCTTATATCATAATATCTTGCTACTGTATCTATTATATGTCCTGTGTTGATTACTTTATTGTTTGATGCAGACAATAGCTCTTTAAGTGCTTCTGAGCATAAATCAATCGATATATCAGTTTCTGTAAGGGATGAATAAGCAATAACTCTGTTTAACGCACCCTCAAGTTCACGTATATTAGATACAACCTTATCAGCAATAAAAACTAATACCTCATTGGGAACTATAAGCTTTTCCATCTGTGCCTTTTTTTGAAGGATCGCTATTCTTGTCTCTAGATCAGGTGATTGTATATCTGCTGTAAGACCCCACTCAAACCTCGAGCGAAGCCTGTCCTCTAAAGTATTGATCTCCTTCGGAGGTCTATCACTGGATATTATTATCTGTTTATTTGCTTCGTAAAGTGCATTAAAGGTATGGAAGAATTCCTCCTGAGTTCTTTCTTTACCTCCAATAAATTGTATATCATCTATAAGAAGAACGTCTATGTTCCTGTACTTACTTCGGAACTCTTCATTCCTATCGTCCTTTATAGCATTAATAAGCTCATTTGTGAATTTCTCCGATGAAACATAGAGTACTTTTGATTTAGGATTCTGACTTAATATGTAATGGCCGATTGCATGCATAAGATGAGTTTTTCCAAGACCAACACCTCCATAAAGAAAAAGAGGATTATACGCCTGGGCCGGAGCTTCCGCAACTGCTACTGACGCAGCATGTGCAAGTCTGTTTCCATTTCCGATGACAAATGTGTCGAAAGTATATTTTGGGTTTAATATTGAATTTGGCAGTTCCTCATTATAGCCGGATTCTTCATTATCTGCGTTATTTTTTTGTGGATCTGAGGATGGAACCGTAACTATTACATTCAACTCTCTTGATGTTACTTGCTTAACCGCATTTAAAATAAGAGGCAGATATCTTGATTCAATAATGCCTTTATTAAATTCAGTAGGTACACCAAGCTCTAGTGTGTTTGAATTTAAAGAAATAGGGGAAATCGTTTTAATCCATGTGTTAAAGCTTATTTCTGTAAGCTCGCTTTTCAGCAGATCAAGAATCCGGGGCCACAATGCCGAAACCGATAAGTTCATATTACTTCCTCCAATGGTATGTTGTATTAGCACATATAAAGAACAAAAAATTACATAAATTATATACCATTAAAAATATGTTCTATTCGCACGGTCTGATTAGTATAATTTATGTATTCATAATTTTGTATTATATTGTCTTCTGTGTATTGTTATATGCTTTATGCACTTGAGCGTTGTAAGCATTATTAATATATCAGATTCGAATATAGTTTTCAATTGATAAATGGGGAACTTATCCACAAATATTCTATTATTTCTTTCAATTATCCACAGCCTGCTTCTGATTTTATTGATAAGCGAATTTATAGATTTCGGATATAAGTGAGAAGGAAAGGCTGTGCCATCGTGTTCAGAGGTTTTGCTAAAGTGAAACGATCGGTCTAGTATATAGAGTAAGGATAGCACTAATTACCTCTATAACATATAAAAATTCTTACTTGAGTCTAACTTGTGATAGGTGACTTCTAAGCTGGATATTTAATTTACAATGGAGGGGTATATGTAGGTGCTTGAAACATATTCGGAATAAAAGGTGCTGAAAATTTGTCAAATCAAATTTGCAAATATTAAATAGGTGTCTTGACATCGCTGAAGTTTTTAATATATAATTATGCGTGGTATTTCTTTATATGAATAGTCTATAGTGTATGTTTTTTAAGCAATAAGGAAAGACTAAATATATATACGTGGTTTGATACGATAAAGAACGGGGGTGTTGACTGTGTTAAGAACTTATCAGCCTAAGAAGAGGCAAAGAAGTAAGGTACATGGCTTCAGAAAAAGAATGAGTACTGCTAACGGAAGAAAGGTATTGAGAAGACGCAGGTTAAAGGGAAGAAAAGAGCTTTCAGCGTAAGACCGCATGAGTGTGGTCTTTTTCTTTAATTTTTAGCTTAAGGAGCTAAGCTGGAAGTACTATATGTGTTTACAGCTTAGCGAAAGAAGGATTAAATGAAAAAGACAATATCACTAAAAAAGAATTATGAATTTGTTCGGGCTTATAAAAAAGGTAAATTTTTTGTTGGCAGGTACTTAGTTATATATGCATTGAAAAACCGACTGGGTATTAACCGACTCGGTATTACCGCCAACAAAAAGGTCGGAAAGAGCGTAAGGCGTAATAGGGTAAAAAGGCTGATTAAAGAAAACTACAGATTTTATGAGGATTCCATATCCGGTGGATTAGATATCGTTTTTGTAGCCCGTAATCACGATACTGAGTATGGATTTTCGGAGATCCACAGGGAAATGAAATTCCTTTTAAAAAAAATGCAGGTATTTGAACAAGGTAACTAGAATGGGTAAAAAGGTATTGATATGGCTTGTTAATATATATCGTAAATATTTATCACCCATGAAGGTAAGGTCAAGCTGCAGGTTTTATCCAACCTGTTCGCAGTATGCTTTGGATGCTTTAGAAAAATATGGAGCTTTAAAGGGCAGCTGGCTGGCGATGCGGAGGATTCTTAAGTGTCATCCGTTTCATCCCGGAGGTTATGACCCACTAAATTAAAAGGAATAGGTTAACAGAAGGGAAATTAAAATGTTTGATTTTTTGGCAAGACCGCTTGGTCAGTTTTTGTATTTTATTTATAATAACATCGCATTTCATAACTATGGCCTTGCTATAATAATATTTACAATCATAGTAAGAATGGTTTTGCTGCCTCTTACACTTAAGCAGTATAAGTCTACTGCAAAAATGCAGGAGATACAGCCTCTTATTACAGATATACAGAATAGATATAAAAATGATAAGGAAAAGCTCAATCAGGAAATGATGAAGGTCTATAAGGAGAATAATTATAATCCTGCAAGCGGCTGTCTTCCTTTACTTATCCAGTTTCCAATAATTTTGACCCTTTACTGGGTAATAGTTCAGCCATTAAAATTTATGCTTTTGAAATCAGCTGAAACTATCGATGCACTTGCAGAATTTGTTCAGAAGGCTCAAAACCTGGCAACTCCTCTGTTAAATAATCAGAGAGAGATCATGATCTTAAGTTATTTTGATAAAAATAGAGATGCATTATCCCAGGTTAATGGAATGTTGACCCAAAACGAGCTTATAGATTTTAATAATTTCTTAGGCCTGCATCTTGGCGAATATGCCTCATACAAGCTTGATAAGCTGTTTGGCCCTGAAGCCTACATATATATTCCGCTCTTCATCTTGGTAGTGATATCGGTAATAACGATGTTCATATCAACTAAGATAAGCATGCCAAAAAAGCAAGATAATAAAAAGGGCGGCGCTCAACAGCCTGGCGCAGGTATGACCAACAGTATGATGTATATAGGGCCACTTATGACTGCTTTTATTTCCTTCTCCATTCCAAGCGGTGTTGTACTTTACTGGACTGTTGGTTACATTGTACAGCTTGGTCAGCAGCTTTATATAAACAAATTCATTTTGAAAAAATATGATAAGCCTGAAGACAAAAAAATTACTGGAAAAAATGATGGAGCTGCAGAAAAGGCACTTAACAGCGGCGAGAAGCAAATAGAAAATGGCAATGCTAAAAAGATATCAGAAAACAGTTCGGCAAAATCCGGACAAGGTAATAAGAATAAAAAGTA
>JAEYRB010000005.1 GCA_023409735.1 Bacillota bacterium
GCACTACCCAGCGGATGATTATGACCCAACGGCTCCTTGGGAACCCGACATGTATAAGAAGCCCTAACCATCTGATATTTTTCCCATGATAGTTATCTCGGTCATTATTGCCGACGGAAGCCGTCACCAAAGGGTTCCAGCTTGGTTATGTATTACCGTTGTTTAAAAAATAGTTAGCTTCTACATTTTAGCTTTGTCCGCAGAGCAAAAGCAAAACCTGCAGAAACTGATCTTTCTTCTGCAGGTTTTTCCTCAAGAGGCTTTAGCCCTTTACTGCGCCCATGACCAGACTCTTCTGGACCTGATCGCTCAATAGGATATATATTATAATAGTCGGAGCTGTGGCAATTACAAGGCCAGCTCCTATTGGACCCCACTTCGTAGTGTATTGGCCTGATAGCGACATTATTCCGACCGGAAGTGTCTTTAGATTATCACTATTTAAGAAAGTACTCGCAAACATCAGTTCATTCCATGATGATAGGTATGTGAAGATAGCAATTGTAGCGATTGCCGACTTGATAAGCGGCAAAACGATACGAATGAAAATGCCGTAAATACTACATCCATCAATACAGGCCGCCTCTTCCATCTCCTTCGGTATATTGGCAAGAAAGCCCGTAAGAATAAATATCCCCATTGGCAGTGCAAAAGCAATATAAGGGATAATAAGGGCAAAGTAAGTATCAATCAGCTTTATATCCCTCAAAACGATAAACATCGGTAGTAGAGTAGCATGGATTGGCACCATCATACCTAATAACAGGTAAGACAGCGTCAGCTTGCTCAGTTTCCATTTCATTCGTACGATCGCGTATCCGCAAGCAGACAACAATATACTGGACACTAATATTGTAATCGCCGTGACAAGTAAGCTGTTCAGAAAATAGACTGCGACGTTGCCGTTAGTCAGCGCCTCTACATAGTTAGATACTCTCCAGACACGAGGCAGCCCAATTATATTTTGGCTGAATATCTCATTATTGTCCTTGAATGAGAACAGAATCAGCCAGACTAAAGGATACAGCTGTATTAAAGTAAATGCGCACAAAAATATAAAAATTATCTTTTTCCCGATTCCTTTTGTTTTCATTTTATCACCACCTGTTAATAAACAGTATCCTCACCGAACAGTTTTTGTATCAAGACCGTACAAAGAAGGCATTCAGCTATGATGAATATAGACATGGTGCTGCCATATCCATAATGATAGCGATTAAATATAGTCGTATACATAATAGTCGTCGGTACCTCACTGGCATGGAGAGGACCTCCATGGGTAATAACGTAAATAAGGTCAAATGATTTGAATGATCCGACAACAGCAAATACTACACAAACCTTAAGTATTGGTTTTATCATTGGTAAAGTTATTCTTGTAGCAATAGTCCGTTCATTTGCCCCATCAATGGTAGCCGCTTCGTAAATATCAGGGGAAACTGACTTTGCAGATGCATACATTAGCAGCATATGATATCCTATATACTGCCATAGGATAGCTACAAACACCGCGCCTAAAGCAGTTTTTGTATTTCCTATCCATTGGTTCTGCAGTGACTCCAGCCCGATTTTGCCAAGGATCGCATTGAGCAGACCATAATCCGCGTGGTAGATCTTCATCCACAGTTGTCCTATTACGACTGTAGACATGATGACTGGAACAAAAAATGCAGTCCTGAAAAACTTTTCACCCTTGATCCCTCTGGATAGGATCAGTGCAAGAACCAAGGCTATCGGTAGCTGTACAAACACAGACAGCACTGCAAGGATCGCAGAATTCTTGATTGATATCAAAAATCCGTCAGTATTGTTTACAAACAAATCCTTATAATTTTGGAAGCCAATAAAAATCCCATCGCCAATACCGTCCCAATCTAAGAGACTGTAATAGAACGAATAAAAAATGGGCACTATCACGATTACCGTAAATATTAAGATAGTTGGAAAGGTGAATAGGAATATGGCTTTTTTATCTCTAAGCAATCGTTCCATTGGGTTGCCCCTCCTTTTACAAAATTCCCCTGCCGACCCTTAACCTGATCGCCAGGGGAATTGTACGATTAAAACACTTACTTGTTATTGATCTGTTCCTGCATCTGCTTGCCAAATTCCTCAGCACTAATCTGCTTACCAAACAATTTTGCCACAAGATCCTTATGTGTATTGGCAGCATCGCTGGTAAGGAAGATATCCCATGCCTGTACGCAGCCAGTTGACTTCTCAACTATATTGGTCACGATCTGCTTTGTAAGCGGACTGATCTTGGATTCATCTACAGTAACCTTCATTGTAGGAAGTCCTGTACCTGTCATATAATCGGTAGCTGTCTGCTGTTCAACTATATACTTTGCAGCTTTAACAGCAGCATCGGGATATTTGGTGTTGGCACTGATAAGAAGACCATTACCAGGTCCACCGAGATATTCGTTGGGATCACCCTTTTGTCCGTCAATAGTTGGGAATGGTACAGCTGATACCTTTCCTTTTACTGATGACTCATCTGCCTCAAAGGTACCTGCATACCAGTTTCCGCCGAAGAACATTGCGCATTTGCCCTGTGTGAACTGTACCTGTGCTTCATCATTTGATACACCGAGAACACCCGGGTCAAAAGCATTGGCATCAACAAGTTCAAGAAGGTCGGCAGCAGCTTTTACAAATGTCGGATCTTCAAACGAAGCATTATTTGTCAAAGCATTTGTGGAGAGCTTAGAACCAGCCTCACGGACTGCAAGCATATTAAAATACCACATACCAGGCCATAAATCTTTTTCACCCACACCCATAGGGATTATGCCATTGTCGTTGAATGTCTTGACTGCTGCAAGAAGCTCATCCCAGGTAGTCGGGACCTTGACATTGTACTGAGTGAACAAATCATTGTTTACATATAAGGCACCTGCACTTGCTCCCTCAGGTATACCGTAGATCTTGCCGTTGTAAGTTACTGATTCGAGCATAGCCGGCAGGAATTTGTCTTTGTAGTTATCTTCTTCCATGTATTTATCAAGTTCCAGAAGTTTACCTGCTTCCACAAACGGCTGCATGAAGCCATAAGTCCAGGAGTAAATGATATCTGGAGCTTCATTGGCTGAAATTGCAGTTTTGATTTTTGTCTTGTAAGCTTCATTTTCAGTTGCACTTATCTTGACCTGTATATTGGGATTGTCCTGGTTCCACTGATTTACGATTCCTTCTGTCATTGACTTCTGTGGATCAGTAGTATAGATCTCCCAATAATCCAATGTTACTTTTTCCTCTGTTTGAGCAGTGGTATTGCCTTGATCGTTTGTTGCTGTGTTGTCATCATTTTTAGCAGTACCGCACGCTGCAATACTAATAACCATCGTCGCGGTCAGTAAAAATGCTCCAACTCTTTTCATGATTTGTTTCATAAAATTCCTCCCTTACATATTAGCTTGGATTTGTCCTGTCGATTAAGCAGGCACAAATCCACTATAGGACTATTTTTAGCAATTTAAAACATGGTATTTTTACTTCTAGTTATGTTTTTTTTACCTGTGTAAACATATACTGTGAAAATAACATAATATTGTGCTAAAATCTATATTACTATTAAACTATATCAGCTACCACTGAAGGAGCGTCCAGGCATATGGTAAAATCAATTGTGAATTGGTTTCTCAATTTGAGGATTACATCCAAGATCATGCTGCTATATCTTTTGGTACTTATCGTTACAGTAAGCCTGATCGTGTTCTCCTATCAGGAGATCAACAATGAACTTGCGGCTACTAAGGTTAACGAGATATCTATGGAAACGGTCAAATCTATAGATTCGAACTTGAGTTTCCTGATAAACGCTGTGAGCAACCAGTCGAAGATCCTCATATCGAACCAAAACATCCAGTCAGCACTAAGAAATAATAAGGCCGATTACAACACAATGAGATCGATAGACAACTTTCTGTCAAATTTTCTGAATTTTAACGATATGATCTCGTCAGTTTATATATTTGACAATAACGGGAACGCATATTATTCCGATGCAAATATTAAGAATATTTCTTTAAATAAAATTTCGAACGCCCCATGGTATGACAAGCTCACACAGCTAAAAGGCGGCTTTCTTCTTAATTATAACGGAGGAGGCACCTTTGAAAGTAAAGGGGAAAACTATGTGTCAATGATACGCATCATTAATGATGTTAATACACAAAAGCAGTCAGGCATCATGGTCATGAACATATCCACGGATTACATCCTCACTTCGCTCAACCTTCAGGACAGCGGCAGTGATACCGGAAGCAGTATATTGATCAAGGATGATAACGGCAATGACATAGTTAGAACGGTAAACTACGAAAGTAATGAATTAAGCGAAATACTGCAGCAAGCATATGCAAACCCGAATAAGTCGGTCATTCCTGTTATTAGTGGTAAGAAATATATTATTTCTTGCAAAATAAATACATATGACTGGCGTGTCATCAGCGTACTGCCTTTTAATGAACTGACAAGGCAGTCAAACCTCTCGACTTTATTGCTATTCTTTGGCTTTTTGATCATTGGGCTTTTGTTCGCAGCAGGCCTTATTATGGTTTCACTATTGATATCAAAGCCAATACAAAAGCTCGCCAAATCCATGATTGCTGTAAAAGAAGGTAAATTCAAAGAGGTCACAGTCAGGACCGGAAATGACGAGATCGGTGAACTAAAGGGCATCTATAACCTGATGATACGAGAGATCCAGGCACTAATCGAAAATATAGTTTCAGAGCAAAAAATGAAACGGAAAATGGAGCTGGAAGTCCTTCAATCGCAGATCAAGCCGCATTTTCTGTACAATTCCTTTGATGCCGTATACTCACTGGTTTTATCGGGAGACACCGCAAGCGTTAGAACAATCGTCAAGGCTCTAAGCAAGTTCTATAAATCTTTTTTGAACAATAAAAACGAGGTCATAACTATCGGCGAAGAGCTTCAAATGGTCGAAAACTACCTAACCATACAAAAGATCCGGTTCAAGGATAGATTCGAAGTTAAGGTCGATATCAATGGAGAAACTCTTGGCTACCCTATTCCCAGGCTCGTGCTTCAGCCTTTGGTGGAGAATGCAATCAACCATGGCATACGCCATATGCATGACAAAGGTCTTCTTGAAATCAGATCCATACAGGAGCAAGGCTTCGTTCGGCTGGTTGTTTCCGACAATGGCGCGGGGATGGATGAGGAGCAGCTTTCATTGGTAATGGAAGGCCAGTCAAAGGGAGTCGGTTTAAGAACGACGATCGAAAGGTTAAAAATGTTCTACAATAATGATGATATTATTGAAATACTAAGTGATAAGGTATTTGGCACTACAATTACCATTAATATACCATCAAAACGGAGTGAACAATGAAAGAAAACACATTGAGCTTACTGATAGTTGATGACGAATACTTGGAGCGGGATCTGATAGCCAATTGCATCGATTGGGCCGCCATCGGGATAAATATAGCCGGTAAAGCCGCAAGTGCCGCGGAAGCGCTGCAGCTGATCAAACAGGAGCCGCCGGAAATAATATTCACCGATATCAACATGGATGATATCGATGGTATCCAATTCAGCGAAAGGGTGCTTCAGGAATATCCAAATACAAAAATCGTTATAATCACAGGGTTCGACGACTTCGAATATGCGCAGAGAAGTATAAAAATAGGCGTATTCGACTTTTTGCTCAAGCCAATAGACGAGGATGAAGTACTTAAAACGGTTCTCAATCTAAAGGAGCTAATCGAGCAGGAAAGAAACAGGGAGATGGAATACAGCGAACTGAAAAAGCAGCTTGCTGATAATCTGCCGTTCCTGCGCGAAAGGTTCCTCAATGAGCTTATCAGTACCGAGTTGGATGAAAAGACCATTAATGAAAAAATGGCCTTTCTGGGTATGGATCTAAAATCCGGCAGCTTTCAGGTAGCCGTCATAGCCGTTGATTTAGCGCAGGAAATGGAGAAAAGCGAAGAGCAGAGATTTATATTCAACATGCATTCCATAAATCTGGTAAAGTCCAGCTTTAAAAGCGAGTTTGTGTTCTTTGACGCATTGAACAGAATAGTTATTATAAACGATGATGAATCAATAGATTTGTATAAATATTGCAGATGGCTGAAAGACAAGATAATAGAAAAAACTGGCTGTATCGTGAGTATAGGTCTCGGTAATCTCAAAAGATCGGTCAGCTTTATACGCATATCTTTCAGGGAGGCAGCAGACGCGCTGAATTTCAGAGTGGCAGTCGGCAACAATACAGTCATTGCATACAATGATATTCACTTTTCCCCTAAGCAGCATTTATCAACAGGCACTGAATTGATAAACAAATTGTATTACTATATTTTGTCCGGAATGGAAACGATAGCTCTCGAAACCATTGGCGAAATTTTTGAAGATATCGACCTGAGCAGCGACGGGGCACTAAAAGCAATGAGGATCAATGCCCTGAATGTCATTGGAGTCTGTCTCAGGGTCATGACTGAACCGGATCTTGACCTCGACCTGACATACAAGGTCAATTTGGAGTCAATCGCCAAAGTATACACATACGACACATTACCCGATCTGCTGGCTTATTTGAATGAGATTGTGCATCTTACTATTGAATCCATAAAGAGGAACCAGGTACGGACAATCAACAGCACGACCGATGAAATTAAGGAATACATCAAAAGTAACATTATGGATACCGAGCTTTCATTATCAAAGGTCGCCAAGGTATTCTACCTGAATCCGAGCTATCTGAGCAGGATGTTCAAGAAGGAAACAAGCATCAGCTTTATAGACTACGTCACAAAGGTAAGAATGGAAAATGCGATGGAACTGATCAAGGAAAAAGATATGAAAGCTTGGGAAGTTGCCGAAGCGGTTGGTATCACAAGCGTAAATTATTTTTACATCTGCTTCAAAAAGTATTTTGGAATTTCGATCAGCAACTACAAGAGCTCTATGAACAATAATCCATAGCATCAGGTCACGTTTTGAAGCTGTCCTTGCTTCGTTTGCTGACCGCCCCCCAAAGCGGTGTATACTTACTCATTTGTTCTCCACCTCCGGTTTGTTATTAAACCATGTTATGTATATGTGCCCAACAGCAAAGGTAAAGCCAAATACCGTCAACAGCCAATGCCGCAGGAATACGCCCCGCAGTATGAAAATTGCGCTCGGTAGGATGGCCAGCCACAGAGCAGTACCTAAGGATGGCTTACGGAAATAGAATATCCAGAAGATGAAGTAGGCCAGAAGCATCAGCACACACAGTAACAACCAGATAAGATACTCCTCCACCGACACAAACCCAAACTTCCATACCAGAATGGGGAAAATCATCAGCATAAACGAACCGTAGCGTCCCACCTGCTCTATGACGAGCATAGGCTTTGAGGTGCATTTATTCTTTAGACCGCTGTTTCTGAATGCAAAGATAATATTAGGTATCAGCATTAACACAACGATAACAAAACCCGTCAGATTCAAAAATCCAAATTTCATGGTTACTTCCTCCTCGCTCAATGAAATAATTATAACATGGGACAGCCATTTATGTGCAATCTTAACGCTAAGAATCAAAACCCTAAAGTGTAATAGAAGGAACAAGTGGTGTTTTAAAGCGTTTTAAAGGTTTAGTATATTACATCGCAAAACATACTTTGTAAAATAGAGAAATATGTTATAATGTTCCTTGATGAAATCTACAGCGTTTTTTGGTTTTTGATAATAAAATTAAAGGAAAATGTAGTGGACAGCAAATAGTACAAGAAAATGTTTTTTCAACGTTTTCAACCAAATATGATTCACTACTAACGGCAATTAATGAATAATATTAAACATTAAAAGCCTTTACATTGTCGGATAAAGCACCGATGTCACGCCACAATTCGTTCAGTTCGTTATTTCGGCTGGTACCTACCAGCCAATGCGCTGCACCCTCAAATAAATACCCTCCAGCTCCATCAATTCCCATATTGATTCTGTTCATTTTTACTAACTCTTTGGCAGTCTCTTTTTCAAGCTCATTACTCTTTCCGTATAAATACACACTTAGCATTTGATGATCATGGTTGTAACGCTTAATATGATGGGTTCTCCATTCTCGATATGTAAAAAACGGAACAGATGAGCCGATACTACGATCCATGGCAATATCGGCTGTTTTACGCATTTCGGCATGGCTCATTTTCATCTACAAGCAATTTCCACATCCGATTATATGAAATAGCCATGTTTATCCTCCTTAT
>JAEYRB010000009.1 GCA_023409735.1 Bacillota bacterium
GAGCCTGTGAAGAAAAGTCTGTAAAATAAGCTTTCTATGATAAAATATAAAATCATAGGAGGCTTTTTTATGGCAAAAAGACGCGAAACAATGAGTGAAGGAAAAAAGAATATTATCACAGCGCTACTGCAGGAGTATGACATTAAATCTGCAGAGGATATCCAGGATGCGCTAAAGGATTTACTTGGTGGGACAATTCAGTCAATGCTTGAAGGGGAAATGGATAATCATCTGGGTTATGCACCATACGAACGCACGGACAATACAAATTCACGTAACGGCAAGAAGAGTAAAACAATCCGCAGTAAATACGGAGAAATGGACATTGAAGTCCCACAGGATCGGGAAAGTTCTTTTGAGCCGAAGATTGTGCAGAAACGTCAGAAAGACATTTCGAGTATCGAAGACAAGATCATTGCCATGTACGCAAAAGGCCTTACGACAAGGCAAATATCAGAACAAATCGAAGATATCTATGGATTTGAAGTCAGCGAAGGTATGGTTTCCGATATCACCGACAGGCTGCTTCCCGAAATTGAGGAATGGCAAAAGCGGCCGCTTTCGAGTATCTATCCAATCATTTTCATAGATGCCGTACATTTTTCCGTTCGTGACAATAACGTTATACGGAAGCTTGCAGCCTACATCATCTTAGGCATTAACGATGAAGGACGAAAAGAAGTTCTGTCCATCCAGATCGGTGAAAATGAAAGCAGTAAATACTGGCTCAGTGTCCTGAATGAATTAAAGAATCGTGGAGTAAAGGATATAATGGTTCTTTGTGCTGACGGCTTGAGCGGGATTAAGGAATCCATAGCTGTAGCCTATCCTCAGACGGAATACCAGCGCTGCATCGTGCATCAAGTCAGAAGCACACTGAAATATGTGGCAGACAAGGATAAGAAGGCCTTTGCAGCAGACTTAAAGACCATATATCATGCACCATCTGAAGAATCTGGATACGAGCGTATGAAGGAAGTCACTGAAAAATGGCAGGAGCGCTATCCTAACGCCATGAAGAGTTGGTCAACCAACTGGGATGTCATCAGCCCGATTTTTAAGTTTTCATCCGACGTCCGTAAAGTGATTTATACTACCAACGCCATCGAGAGTCTTAACAGTACATACAGACGTCTCAACAGTCAAAGAAGCGTATTCCCAAGTGACAAGGCTTTACTAAAAGCTCTTTATCTGGCAACATTCGAAGCAGTGAAGAAATGGACCATGCCGCTTAGAAACTGGGGCAAGGTTTATGGTGAACTCTCTATAATGTATGAGGGTAGAATGCCGGAGTAGCAAAAAGCAAACGACCAGTCAAGAGTAAAATTAACGCCCTTTTTCAAGGGCGCTCTTGACATGCCATTTGCTTTTCACTATATTGTAATCAAGGCTTGCAAGCCAAAATGTGGCTCACAAGCCCCAATAAAAATTATCATAGAAAGCTATTTACAGAGAAAATTTCACACCGTCACGAGAGCCTCACATACCGTTTGATATTTTTGATAAAATGTTAAGTAACTTTGGTTTACTGAAGCTACCTGCTTGATTGTTAAAATGCTAAGTAACTTTTGTTTACCCAAGCTATCTGCTTGACTGATAAAATGCTTAATAACCTTGCTGTTTACCGCAACTACAGGTTTTTTCTCAAAAACTCCAATATTATCTCATGAATCTGCTTGCTCCAGAATGAACCCTCATGAGGCCCATTTTCCACACAGACCATTTCAGAATGTGCACCAGCATTCAAAAGTGCTTGATGCATAATCACAGAATGCTCATATGGCACGATTATGTCTGCATCTCCGTGCAGCAGTAGAAATGAAGGAAATTCAGATCTTTTATCTACCCACCAGACCGGGCTCATTTCATTTAAACACTCAGGATGATCCTCAACCTTTTCTCCTCCCATCAGTGCTTTAATTAGGTCCATAGATTCTTCAACAGGGTTTGACATTACTCTGGAATAAACAGAATTCATATCTGCAGGACCAAAGCAATCCACAACGCATTTTACACCATCAGAAAAGCCTGTGTGTTCTTCAGTTGTAAACATGGGCTCATCCTTAGTAAGCCCTGCAAGAAGCGCGGTATTGCCTCCGGAAGAGGTGCCCCATATACCTACACGTTCCGGATCTATCCCATACATGTCTGCATTCCTTCTCATAAAGCGAATGGCAGTTTTTACATCCTGAAGAAATGCTGGAAACGGATGTCCTTCAAGACTGTTTCTGTGTGTAACTGTAGCTATTACATAGCCCTTTCGAGCATAGTCGGAAAGCTGTGGCAGCTCATAGTAGATGTTAGGAAATGTCCATGCGCTTCCCTGTACAAATACGATTAAAGGATATCGTGGTATTTCTGTTTCATTCTGCTGGTCTCTCCAGGGAGTAATTATTGACAGCTTTAAATCTTTCCCTGTTACAGAAGAATATGTGATATCCGGAAGTACTTCAGCCATTGCTTCAAGTGATGGATTAAAACTAACTTTTTTAATGTTAAGCTCCGTCATCGATGCTCCTCCTCTTTTAGATAGTTTTCTGTAGAAGTCTATATATTTATTTTAACATATTTATATATTTTAGGTAGAAATAGCAAAAACATATTATTTACGATTTATTCTTTTATAAGCATATTATCAAGTTCAAGATTAGTTATATTATATTCTATTTCCCAAAAAAATCCGAAAAATATCTGTGAACTGTTGTGTTATAATATATGAATTATTGTTAAAGTATAGTATAATTAAAATAATTATAAAGAAATAAGGGATAATAATAGTTTTTTTGCAATTCTACTATGAAGGGTATCCCTTTTATTAAGTTTTACTACTAATGATAAATAACATGGTAAATTATTATGGTGCCTGCTGAAAGGATGTTGATTGCTTTGACTGGCAAAAACAAGGTTGAACTGAGAATAGCCGGAAAAGACTATATAGTAGTCGGAACTGAGCCTGAGGAGTATATCCATAGAGTCGGGCTTTACATAGATAGAAAAATGTGTGAAATAATGAGATCAAGCAGAACCCTAAGTACATCTATGGCAGCAGTGCTTACAGCTATAAATATAGGTGATGATTTATTAAAATGCAAAGAAAGCGAGACTGAACTAAAACAACAGCTCAAAAAAGCACAGGAGGAGCTTGAACTTCTAAGAGAAGATAATGAAAGATTAAATCGTGAAAATAGCGCCCTTGGTGGAGCAAATACAAACCTCAAGCTTGAATTAGCAAAGAGAGAGGCTGAGCTTGGTGAGGTAAGGAATTCTCTTGAAAAGGTCCGCCAAGGATGATGATTCTTGATAGTAATTTATAGTCGCTTCGCAGGAAGTATATTGCGAAGCTTTTTTATTGGCTTTGCCCATAGGGTTACAGCAGAAAGGCGAAGTGGGTTCGATGCCCCAAGAATTTTTATTGGCTTTACCCATAGGGTTATAGCAAAAAGGTGAAAGTGGGTTCGATGCCCCAAGCTTTTTTATTTGCCTTGCCCAGAGGGTTATAGCAAAAAGGTGAAGTGGGCTCGATACCCCCAATACTTTTTTAATGATATTTGATATAGTTCAAATATGTTGCTGCTGATTTGATTGATGATTCGTAATAATTGTTTTGCTCTGGCAGGTGCAATAAGCTCAGCTTCGGGTAGATTTTATTTTGTTTCTAATTTGGAATAATAGTTTTAGTAATAGCTTTAGTAATAGCTTAGTAATGGCTTTAGTAATAGTATATATGACAGTTGAATTGATATCTTATTATAAATGGGGAAACCGGAATGAAAAGAAAAATTGAGTTACTGGCTCCGGCAGGGAGCAATGAAGCACTGCATGCCGCTGTAGAAAATGGAGCTGCTGCGGTATACCTTGGTGGCAAGCTTTTCAATGCCAGGGCGCAGGCGGATAATTTTGATGGTGATGGTCTGAAAAGGGCCTTGGAATATGCACACGCCAAAGGTGTCAGCATCTATTTGACTATGAATACGCTTGTATCAGATGATGAAATTGAACAAGCTCTTTCATTTGCCGCTGAAGCCAGGAATGCCGGAATAGACGGAATGATAGTGCAGGACCTGGGACTGGCAGGTGCGCTTAGAAGAATAATGCCGGATGTACCGCTTCACGGCAGTACGCAAATGACTATTTATGATATTGATGGAGTGCGTGCTCTTGAGAAAATGGGATTCTCAAGGGTAGTTCTCGCAAGAGAATTAACTTTATGTGAAGCGTCCGAGATAGCTCGAAGCACAGCTCTTGATATAGAGGTGTTTGTACATGGAGCTCTTTGTGTTTGCTATTCCGGGCAATGCCTTATGAGTAGCATGATAGGCGGTAGAAGCGGAAATAGAGGAACCTGTGCGCAGCCCTGCAGACTTCCGTACACTCTGACAAGCGGCTCTTATTTTAACGGCAGAAATAGTAATAATAAAAAAAGAGGTAATGACAAAAGCCAGCAATATCTTCTAAGCCCTAAGGATATGTGCTCTCTGGAGTATATGCCTGCAATTGTCAGGTCGGGAATACATTCGCTCAAAATTGAAGGCAGGATGAAAAGCCCTGAGTATGTTGCAACAGTAGTCAGGATCTACAGGAAGTATCTTGATATGGCTTTAGAAGCGGACAATACAGGTGATGCGGAAATTGAAAGGCTCGATATTGAGCCCACTGATATGCATGATTTGCTTCAGATATTTAACAGGGGCGGTTTTTCCAACGGATATTTATATGGTAAAACCGGCATTGACATGATGAGCTATCTTAAACCGAATAACAGCGGTATTTATTTAGGAAGTGTCCGGGACTATGACCAAAGAACCCAAACAGTTAATTTAAGGCTTGAAAATGATATTTCCATTGGAGATGGTGTTGAAATTTGGGCAGGAGGCTTTGACAGCCCGGGTGGTACTGTGACATCAATAGCAAATTATGAAATGAATATCGGGAAGAACAGATCGCCCCATTTTGCACAACAAAAGGTGCAAATTGATAAAAAAACCGCAAGCAAAGGTGATTTTGTTAGCATAGGAAAGTTCAGAGGAAACATAAAACAGGGTATGGGAATATACAAGACCTCTGATATTGCTCTACTAAAAAAAGCTTCTGAAGCATTTGCCGGTGATAAGCTGAAAAAGGTTAACATAAATGGTCGATTTATTTTAAAGGCTAATAGCCCGGTGGTAATTAGTGTTGAGGATATGGATGGAAATTCTGCGTCAGCGGAAGGTACTGTGCTGCCTGAGAGGGCAATTAACAGGCCTATTTCTGTGGAACGGGCAAAGGATCAGCTCAACAGGACAGGTTCAACACCGTTTGTATTTACCAAGCTTGATGTAGAAATGGAAGATGGATTATCCATACCTATCAGTGAAATAAATGAGGTTAGAAGAAATGCGCTTGAACTGCTTTTGAAAAAAAGGCAAAACAGGTATGGTAATGTTCGAAGCGATGAAGGAATAAGTGCACGTGTCAATGAAGTAGCTGAGCAGATCAGTTGCGGCAGGAATAAGAAGATCAAGAACAGAGTGCAGGGAAATGGCCAAATTTCCATTTACATTTATAAGTGGTCAGATGCTGTTGATTATTCAAGGCTTGGCGCAGACAGGCTATATTTACCGTTTACAGCCACGTATAAGGAAGGCTTTAAGAATACGACAGATACTCTGCGCAGCTTCGGGATAGAGGTTTATGCCTGGATTCCCTCTATAACAAGGGGCAACTGCGGCAAGTTAATCGAAAGCTTCATTACCGGTAAGGACTATGAGAACTATGATGGGGTACTTGCAGCAAATACAGGAACTATACAAAGACTCAGCGGAATTGAAGGTCTAAGGCTGGCCTGTGATATATCAATGAATCTGTACAATTCATTTTCTTTAAATAAGGTATATCATATAGGCGTGGAAAGCGCAGCCATATCGCCTGAATTGTCTATGCAGCAAATAGCAGGGCTGACAGGTGAGGACATACCTGCTATTGAGGCGGCTGTATATGGCAGACTGCCACTCATGACTAGTGAGTACTGCCCTGTTGGCTGTGTCGAGGGTGACTTCAGTTCGTCCAGGCGCTGCTCAGCCAGCTGCGCTAAAAATGAATACAGGCTTAAGGATAGGCTTGGGGTCGAATTCCCTGTTTTATGTGACAAGCTTGACTGTAGGAGCACTATTCTTAATTCCAGGGTGCTCTTCATACCGGAGCTGCTAAATAGGCTCAGATGCTCCGGTGTAGATATATTCAGATTATATATGTGGGATGAAGAGCCCGATAGTATAAGGGAAATAGTAGATTTATATAAAGCAGAAATATTAGGTGATACAAAAAAGGTATTGTCTTATAGCAATACTATTGATAGGATAAAATCTGAAGGCTATACGAACGGTTATTTTAAAGGGAAGGCGAAATGATATATGGATAATTATATTAAAGTATTTATTAAGGTTGAGGACGGAGGGAGAATCCCGTGCTATGCTTCAGAACATGCCGCCGGATGTGACCTTTATGCAACAGAAGATATGGAGATACTGCCGGGCCAAACGAGAATCATGCCGCTTAATTTCAGCATGGCAATAGATGAGGACATAGAAGCTCAGATAAGGCCAAGAAGCGGACTTTCATTGAAGACCGAGCTACGCATACCAAATGGACCGGGTACTATAGACAGTGATTATAGGGATACTGTGGGTGTCATTTTACAGAATACCTTTAATATTGGTGATCTTCCTTGGATGATAGCTCAAAAGCCGCAGATCCTTGATGACCTTATTAAAAATTTTAGAGACATAAGCCTGATGGAATATTTGTCTGAAAAGAATATCAATGTACCAAACGATGCAGTGTTTTTGCATACCATGCAGCAGAGAATATATGTTGATAGGAATGGAAATCCATATGGGACAGTATACATAAGCAAGGGCGAGCGTATTGCTCAAATGGTGTTTTGCCAGTATAGGCGAGCTGAGTTCATAAGCCATCCAAACCCGAGAGATATCGGTACGGACAGAGGCGGCGGGTTTGGACATACAGGAGGCAGATAGGCGGAAACAGCCTTATGTTGCTGCCATAAAGGTTGATAGGTGAGATAACAGCTCCTGCATAGAAAGAGGGAGTCGCCATACAGCATCTACTACACTGCTGATTTATAGCTTACCGGTAGTCATAATGTAGATTTAAAGTAACTGCGGTTTATTTGAAAGTGCTGATAAGTGTGCCCAGCAGCTGCTGATATATAGCTGACCGGTAAGTCGGCTGCATTGCATTCATAATAGCCGCCCAGCAGCCGAATAGAAACTGCTCTATAGCTTGCAGGTGGACATCATATAGTCGTCACATAAGCCTGGTAAATATCAAGCAACTGTATTAAACAACTGTGGCTGCCCTATAGCAGTGTATACCAGTCAGAACCATTTTGTATAGCTAGTAATACATTGCGTCTTAATCATATTTTTGCTAATCAAAAAGGACATGCCTTGGAGCTCAGAGGAATACATTATACATATTAAAATGATGAAGATATTTAGTTTGTATAACCTAATGTGTTATAATCAAGTATCATTATTGCTAGATATAGGAGGCTTTTACGATGAATAATGTTTTGGTAGCTCAATCAGGCGGACCGTCTCCGGTCATAAATGCTTCTCTTCAGGGAGTAATTGACGCGTGTCTGTCATACCCCGAGCATTTTGGAAACATTTATGCAGGGTGGCATGGAATAGAAGGAGTACTGCTTGAGGAGCTTATAGATATGGGAAAGCAACTTCCTGAAGAACTTCAAAGGCTTCATAAAACACCTGCATCAGGCGCGGTGGGAACATGCAGATATAAGCTTAAACAGGATCAAACAGGTGACTTCAATAGGATAATAGATGTGGTTAAGGCACATAATATAGGATATTTCTTCTATATAGGAGGAAATGATTCCATGGACACCGCGGCGAAGGTCTCAAGACTGGCTCGTGATAGAGGAATTGAGCTTGTTGTAGCCGGCGTGCCCAAAACAATTGACAATGATATAGGTGATGAAGAGTTTACTATTATTGACCATACGCCCGGCTATGGAAGCGCTGCACGCTACTGGGCGCATATGATACAGAATGTTAATGAAGAAAACAGGGGTATGTGCGGCTCAGAGGCAGTAGCAGTACTGCAGGCAATGGGACGAAAATCCGGATTTATTACCGCAGCTGCCAGACTGGCGGATCCATATAGAGAAATACCCTTGCAGCTATATATGGCTGAATCAGGCCTAGGCCTTGAGGAACTTGCGGAAAACGTCAATAGCGAGCTCCAGCGCTCAGGCCGCTGTATTGTTGTAGTTAACGAAGGCTTTGACGTGGGAAGTATAGGTGAGGCACATGATGCCTTTGGCCATGTGGAATACGGTGCAAGTAAAACTGCTGCATGGCAGGTCGTTGTAAATTATCTTAATGATAAGGGTATAAAAGCAAGAGGAAAGGTAACAGGCCAGATGCCGGGGGTTCTGCAGAGATCAGCTTCGATGCATGCATCGCCTGTTGATGTTAAAGAAGCATATGAGGTGGGCAGAAAAGCGGTAGATATAGCAATAAATGATGGGACAGGCTGGATGGCTACAATACTGCGTGCTCCTGGAAAGGAATATAAAGCAGTATATGATAAGGTACCGCTTGAAAAGGTGGCGAATTCGGAGCGATTTATGCCTAAAGCATGGATAACACCTAATCGCATAGACATAACCGATGATTTCATTGAATACGCAACGCCTCTTATACAAGGAGGTTGGCCGGAGATAGAGCTTGTGAATGGCCTTCAAAGATTTGCACGGCTGGATATAAGGCTTATTGAAAAGGTACTGCCTCAATACTGCCCGGAAAATTTCTAATTTGTGTAACTATTCAGGTATACAGATTTATAGAGCTATTGTGTAATAGCTCACTATTATCAAACCTGAATGTTCACGAATTTATGAACATACAATATTTATAGGGGTATAAGGAATAATTGATGAACAAAAAGGAAATTTCAGGCAACACACAGTCGTTAAAGGAATCTGTGCTGTCAGAGCTCAGTGCTCTGTTTGAATTATCAACCGATAGCGGCAGCTTTTTACCTGATGAGCTGCTCGTCAGGACAGCTGAGCTTTCATGTCGCATTAATCGGGAAATAGCTATATATATTAACCGAAGGGGAAAAATACTTGATATAGCCATTGGTGACAGTAATACGGTGACGCTGCCACAGATAGACATGCGCAGGAGTAGGGATAAACTAACAGGTATACGCTGCATACATACACATCCAAATGGTGATTCAATGCTTTCAGCAGTAGACATAAATTCTTTGCTTGTAATGAATATGGATGCCATGGTGGCTGCAGGCGTGCTCAACGGAGAAGTAAAGGGCATTACTGCAGCAATTCCGAAGAAGCCAGCAGAAAGAACTGTCTCTGAGAAGAATAACTTAATTGATGCTGAAAACAGCACAGATGTTTTTTCAGGGGCAGATATATTTGGGCCATTTACTAATTGCGCTCAAATGGATTTCCTTTTTGAAAGGATACTCGATCTGGAAAAGGATTATTCAGGCAGGCGTATTGAAGAACAGGTGAATAGCAGCAGAGAAAAGGCAATACTGACAGGCCTTGAGCTTACTTCCGGGGATAGAAAGCCGTATTTGTATAATGAGAGTGAAAAATCACTGGAGGAGCTAGGCGAGCTTGCGCATACAGCTGGGCTTGTGGTGCTGGAGAAGGTGCTTCAGAGGAAGCAGACAATAGATGCCGCCTTTTATATAGGAAGAGGAAAAATTGAACAGCTAAGCCTGATGCTTCAGGCACTTGGGGCAAATACACTGGTGTTTGATGATGAGCTCTCAGGTGCCCAAATACGGAACATAGAGGAAATGACAGGCGCAAAAGTATTGGATCGTACGATGCTAATACTTGACATATTTGCTCAACGCGCAAGGTCTAGGGAGGGAAATCTGCAGGTTGAGCTTGCACAGCTCAAATACAGGCTACCTCGGTTGATGGGGCTTGGCGGCCAGCTATCAAGGCTTGGTGGAGGTATCGGTACCAGAGGTCCCGGGGAAAAAAAGCTGGAGGTTGACAGGAGGCACATCAGAAGAAGAATAAACGCTCTTGAAGTTGATTTATCAAATATTTCGAAGAGAAGAGAGATCTCCAGAGAAAATAGGAAAAGTAACGCTGTGCCTGCAGCAGCTTTGGTTGGATATACGAATTCTGGCAAATCAACGCTTTTAAACAGGCTGTGCAACTCCGATGTCATAGCAGAAGACAAGCTTTTTGCGACATTGGACCCTACGGTAAGGCAGCTTGATCTGCCGGATAATAAAAAGGCACTGCTTGTTGACACTGTTGGCTTTATAAGAAAGCTGCCGCATGAACTGGTAGAAGCCTTTAAATCGACCCTTGAGGAAGCACTATCAGCTGATTTGCTGCTGCATGTGGTTGATATATCGGATGAGGAGGCGGAAACCCACGTAGCTGTTGTAGAAAATCTCCTAGGGAGCCTTGGAGCGGATAATAAACCGGTGATTATGGTCCTAAACAAAACAGATAAGCTTGCAGGAGGGGATTTCAGAACTATATATGGTAATAATAAGACTATTGAGGTTTCTGCACTTAGCGGGTATGGCATACCGGAGCTGTTATCTGCAATAGCTGCAGAATTACAGCCGTTGGAGGAGGAAATGACTGTCAATGTACCTTATAATGAAGGCTGGGTAATACCCTATCTTCACCAGAATGGGAAAGTAGTAAGTCTGGAGTATCTGGAGGAGGGCATAAGGGCAAGGGTAAAGATAAAAAGAGTATATGCAGAAAGAATACGGAATTATGTAATATCATGATGAGTAATGCAAATAAAACCTAAATATATTATTTATTTATCGTTATTGAAAGTTGAATATTTTATTGAAATAGGATATCATTATTATATAAATAACGGAGATGTTCCATAGCTTGAAAATGGTACGGATCCGAGTGAAAGGAAGGGACCTTAATATGTTAGTCAGAAACTGTGCGGGGGGCATTGTCTTCTGCGGAAGCAAGGTTTTTCTACTCAAAAACGAGAAAGAAGAATGGGTATTTCCAAAGGGCGTCATTCGAAGCGGAGAATTACCGAATGAAGTAGCGCTCAAGAGAGTAAAGATCGAAACTGACATAGCTTCAGAAATCATTTCAACAGCAGGGCACACCAATTATGAGTTCTTTTCCGTAACACGTCAGAAACCGGTATGTAATAAAATAATCTGGTATATTATGAAATCAAACAATCTATATTACAATGTAACCGATAAGGAAAAATTTATTGATGCTGGCTATTTTGAGGTCGATGAGGCCATGAAGATGGTAACATATAGTCAGGACAAGGCTTTATTGAATCTTTCCTACAAAATGTATAAGAAAATTACATCAGTAGCTGTTTAAATAAAAACCATTGGTATTAGGTCAAAAGTATTAGTAAAGAGGCTGAAAGTTAATAACTGTATAATAACGAAATTATTTTAATTATTATCATAAATGATAGCGGGTCAACCCGCTATCATTTATGATATAACGAGACATGAGTTATATTTGTATCGTCTTGTTATATCATATTTGTATTGCTGTGCGGTATTTTCTGCAATTTTCAGTGAGGCCGAAAACGCACATGACAAATATCATTAAAACAAAGTTTTCATTATATTGGGGACATTTGACGTCCATCTATACTTGTATCTAATGAATTCTAAAGGAGCATATATGCGTAAGGAGTATCTTACAATATCGAAGGAAGCACAGGCAGAAATTGAAGAGAAAAAATCAAGGTTTATTGCTACCGCCAGGCCTGTGACGAGCGAAGAAGAGGCCTATGAATTCATTAACGGTCTAAAATCCAAGTATTGGAATGCTACGCATAACGTTTATGCTTATTTTATTTGCAATGAAAATGTACAACGGAAATTCAGTGATGACGGCGAGCCTTCCGGTACTGCCGGACTTCCTGCATTGGATGCGATCAAAAAGCTTGGTGTGGAGGATGCAGCTGTAGTAATAACCCGCTATTTTGGTGGTACCCTGCTTGGCGCTTCAGGCCTGGTGAGGGCATATGGAAAGGCTGCTGCCATGGGGATCGAAGCAGCAGGAATTGTTAAGCAGCAGCTTTGTGTGGAAGCAATTATAGCTTTGGACTACACTTTTCTTGGAAAGGTGCAGGCATTCTTAGCTGCAATGAGATATAAGGTAAAGGATATAGTTTATGCACAGAATGTTGAGATCCATATATTTATTCCTGTTGATGAATATGACACCTTCTGTGCAAAGCTGACTGAAGCTACGAATGCTCGGGTATTTGTGACTTCAGGAAATAAAGCATACATTACTGTACCGGTATATTAAGCCATACCGGCATGCCTTGCTCAAACTCAACAGTAGTAAGAAAATGTTTCTGAAATCGAAACATTTTCTTTGAACCATTATGTTATAATAACAGCAAACATATAGCCTGCCTTATAAAACACAGCTTTCAGGAAGCAAATTTGTGAAGGCTTGAAAATTCTATTTTTGCAGCTTCCTTGATCCGGGAAAAATATTCTTCATAATTGAATTTCCTCATATCAGCACCTTCCTGAGTTACCGGAAGATTAATTGAGAATCTTGAGCCGTGACCGGGTTCGCTGCTGACTTTAATGCTGCCTTTATGAAGGTCTATATATGATTTTACAAGAGAGAGGCCTATGCCGCTTCCGTTACCCTCTATCAAAGGCTTGGTTCCTGATTGCTTATACCTGTTGAAAATTTCCTCCTGCATAGCTGATGGGATCCCTAATCCTGTATCATCTACTGTAATATTGGCAGTGCCGCCGTTATTAAAAATAGATACGACTATTGTACCGCCGGACTCCGTAAACTTTATAGAATTGGACAGGAGATTTAGTATAATGCGCTCGACCTTATCAATATCAACGCTGGCAAAAACAGCATCGCCGTCATTTTTGAAGATTAGGTCAATGCTACGCTGTGCTGCATATGGAAAGACTGAGTTTACAATCTCTTCCATAAGGAGGCTGAGATTGCAGTACACAGCATTCAATTTCAGGTATCCTGTTTCTGCCTTTGACATTTCTAAAAGGTTGTTAGTAAGCCTCAGTAGTCTGTAACAGTTGTACTTAATGAGTGCCAGATCCTTTGAGTACCCTTTGTCGTCATCAGATGGTATGCTTTTTTTCATTTCCATAAGCTGAATAGCCCCAAGAATAACACTCAAAGGCGTTTTGAGTTCGTGTAACATATTTGATAGAAAATCAGTATGCTCTTCATTCTCTTTCTGTACAGCTTTAATATAGGAGTTCAAGTCTGATCTGCATTTCCTATAAAGCTGAAAAAATACCACAGAGAGAGCTAAAAAAAACACCATGAATATGATAGTAATCTTAAGAACATTAGCATAATTCATGTTAACCCCACCCTTTATCTTTAATTAAGCATGTGGTATTATATATACTGTTAAATGGCCGTATGTGTTTAAGCACATAAATACCATAAAACACCATAAATATTTTACATAAGTATTCATTACTTGTAAATACATTTTCCGAAATACGGAAATAAAGCTTGCTATTGGAGGTATATATATGTCGGGCCACTCAAAATGGGCAAATATTAAAGTAAAAAAGGGAAAATCGGATGCACAGAGAGGAAAAGCATTCACAAAATTAGGAAGAGAAATTGCCATAGCTGTTAAAATGGGAGGACCAAATCCTGATGGTAATTCAAAGCTAAGAGATGTTATCGCAAAAGCTAAGGCGGCCAATGTTCCTAATGATAATATTGCCAGAAGTATAAAAAAAGCATCAGGCGAGGGCAATGAGGCTGTGTATGAAGAAATAACATATGAGGGCTACGGACCGGGCGGGGTAGCTGTTATAGTAAACACAGCTACTGACAATCGTAACAGGACAGCCGGAGACATTAGGCACTTTTTTGATAAATTCGGTGGTAATCTCGGACAGAATGGCAGTGTGTCATTTATGTTCAATAAAAAGGGCTTAATTCTGATAGAGAATGATGGCAGCATTTCCGAGGATAATCTTATGATGGAGGCTTTGGAAGCCGGCGCCGAGGACTTTAACACTGAAAATGAATATTTTGAAATTACCACCGATCCCAATGATTTTTCAAATGTCAGAGAAGCGCTGGAGAAGAAGGGTTATAGCTTTGCAGAGGCTGAGGTGTCAATGATACCTACAGTAATGACAAAGCTTACCGATCCTAAGCAGATCGAGCAAATGGATAAGCTTATCGAGAATCTCGAGGATCTGGATGACGTGCAGGATGTCTACCACAATTGGGAGCAGGACGAGGAACCTGACGAGGAGTAGATAAGGCGAAATTTATATGGAAAAAGCTAAAATTGATAGAATAAATGAACTTGCAAGAAAATCCAAGACCGGAGAGCTTACTGAAAATGAAAAGGCTGAGCAGAAAACGCTGCGTGAGGAGTATATAAAGGAATACAGGTCTATGCTCAAGGGTATGCTGGATAATACTGTTATTCAGCGTCCTGACGGAAAACGTGAGCCGTTGAAGCGCAGGCATTGAGGCTAAGTGTAAATAGGTTGGACAACCCTGCGGCAGAATAAATTGACTCTTTATCAGTAGTTGGTACGGGCCTTTTATAAAATGTAATGTCCCATGAAAGAATTAATAATAAATAGATGCAAGATGTTACTGCCCTTGATTAAATTATCAAGGGTAGTTTTATTAATGGCGTTTACCGAAGGGATATAGTGAAAAGTCGAGGGAGATTCGATACCCCGAGACTTTTATTTATATGAGTATCATGCAAAGGCAAAACATGTACCACAACTATGTTCTGTCACAAAACAAGGTTTAGAAAAGGGGAGCTTAAGGTTTTATTATGAAGGAAAAAGTAAATATTTTTTATTCTGTATATGCCTCTTCACTTCCGCATATTTATATATGGGGGTGGACAGGATGTATAAAGGAAAAGAAAGTGAGCATAGCAGGGCTGACTTTTTGAAGAATGAAAAGATATTAATGGAATACGAATTAGAAAAAGCTAGGGAATTAGCACGGGCAGATGCAATCATTGAATTCAAAAATGTTAGAAGAAAAAACTTAATTTTGCTTCAAGATAAATTTATTTTTTCTGGTGCTCCGTATATTATTCTTACCTGTTTAACTATCATAGTTACTGTTTTAACAAGGTAGATTCTTTTTTCTCATAATAGTATTGAATTTACAAATAATAGATGCAAGATATTGCTATTCTTGACTAAATTATCAAGGGTAGTTTTATTTATGGCGTTGACTGAATGGCTATAAAAAAAGTCAAGGAGTGATCGATGTCCTTCACAAGCTGCATGTACCTAGTTTATCCTCTGTTCTCTATACGGACATAATATCTAGTATGCGATTCCTGAACCTCTTGCTGTAAATGCCGCTATAGTTGAAGACAATAAGAATATCATTTCCACGGCCGTTTCTTCTGTAACCATCCATTTTCGCACCAGTAATTATAGTCACCTGACATTGGGGTAGACGAGATATCCTGGGCCTTCATATTCATGCGCATCATCATGAACATGAATTTTGTTACAAATCTTGTTCGAACCTCACCTTTTCTCATGACCCTGTCTGCCAAATTCTGCGCTTTTGCAGTAATTTTTTCTTTCCTTTTTTCTTCAATGTCTGCCCATGAGACAGCCTGAGAACGTACTCCCAGGGTTTGTATGTAGGGTACACCGCAGTAAAACAGGCATGTTTTGATGTCCTTAATAGCTGATTTCATTCCTGCTCCGGCAGCAGTTGACACAATTACTGCTTTTTTATGGAACATATAGCTCTTTGGTCTATGCGGCATCCAGTTTATAAAGTTAAGATCAATATAGCTCTTCATTGGCGCAGATGCCCTTAGACAGTAAGTTGGCGTTGTGAAGATCAGCACTTCCGCTTCCTTTACTGCATCCTCAATCCTGCTCTTTTCATCATAATATGGGCATTTTTTTTCGTCACTGAGACACTGATAACAGCCAAGACAAAAGTGATTCAGGTCTCGCGGCAGATAGAATTCTGTGATTTCAGATCCTTCGGCAGCTCTTTGTGCAATAATTCTACCGATATGATAGGAACTTCCTTTATGATTCTGCCCATTGATCATAACTACCTTCATATAAGAACATACCTCTTAATCACAAAAAGTATTATTTATAAACATTTAAAATGCAATATGTATTAATACATATTGTACACTGATAGTAATAAACTGTGAATATTAAATTTAATAAGTGGCTTTGCAAAATGTTTCACTCTGTGAAACAAATATTATACATCTATAACCCTTTCGACAGTGATTTAATTTTCACCCTTCTTTTTAATGCAAGCAGCCGATCAAGATCATCAAGCGTTTCAATATTATGCTCGCGGCAGCATTTTGTGCAAACAGAGCGGCTTCCGTTATACCCCGGGCTTATTGACACAGCTTTGTGTATTCTGAAGAGGGGGCGCAGCTTCTTCTTGAGGCACAAAGAGCACTGTGGAAATAGTTCCGGATAAAAGAGAACAAGTAAAATTGATACAAATGCGATAGCTAAAAAAAGCCAGTCTTGCATATAAAACACCTCATTCTAATGCTATTAGAAGTAAATGAAAAATATGACGAGGAGCTCGGTCATAAAAATATTACGAGTCATAGCATTAAAACTTTTGAATAATAACAAGCATTAATATTCTTAAAAGCTAGGTAAAATGTATAACAAAAGGGCTGCCGAGAGAACGACAGCCCTTTTGTTTAATTCAATAATTCAGTAGACCTGAATTACTTCTTTTCGTACGGATAGTTGTTACCAGTATAGGATTCGAAAACTTTCTTTACGATGTTTCCGCCTATCTTACCAGCGTCTCTTGATGCGAGGTCGCCATTGTAACCCTGCTTAAGGTTTACGCCAACCTGATTGGCTATTTCATACTTCATGTTTTCAAACGAGGTTTTGCTTCTGTTTGACATATAGTTCCCTCCTCCTTTTATCTCGCTGCGAATATTTTATTTAGCAGCGTACCCTTATGATTTGCTAAAATGAATTCTTTTATTACGGTAATTACTACTATGAGAGTTACTCTCTTGCATTTGCCGGGCTTTCCCTAAACAGCAGTGTTATTGAATATAATCCTGCAATTCCTACAAGGCTGAAAATGATTCTGCTGAATACTGAAGGGTTTCCTGCAAATAAATTGCCACCAAATATCGCTGTCACAAGATCATAGTGGAATATTCCAACAAGCAGCCAATCCAATGCTCCGATGATTACTAGAATTAATGCAAGCCTATCTAGCGGTGTCCTATTCATTTAAGCATCTCCTTTCTTATTTGATTATTCTATTATTTCCTTCGGGTTTAGATTAATTCGCGGGTTGATTTTCTAAGAGAACCATGTTCTTCTTAGAGACCCTTTCCTCAAAAAAAACGCAATCTGTCTTGGCAGATAACGAATTCTGAGAAGGATTATCCAGCATGCATTTCCCATCCTGTTGATGTATGCAGTTTGATGAACAATTGATAGTTGTCATAAATAACCCTCCTTGTATAGTAGTATTTCTAAAACCTTATGAAAAATTCATGGAATTTTTTGAATACAAAAAGTGGTCAACAGCAAAAATTCTCGAGGGCTCGATACCCCCGAGAATTTTATTTAAATAACCGTCGTCAGCCGCGGCAGCCGTCGGTTAGTATTGATTTATTTTATATATATTATTTGCGAGTTACTTTGTATATTATGTATAACTTATCAAGGTTGTGTCTGAGATATTACAATTTGTAATAATTTCATTTAACGCTATTTTCATTTTAATTGACAATCATAATAATAAGAGTGTAGAGTTTCTACAGGAGGGAAATTAAAATGGCCTTTATTAATACTCCTAATCTTCCGGAAGATTTGGTAAATCTTGTTGTTGTGGATGAGCGCATAGCTGCTGAAGCTGAACATGCTCTGCATTGTATGGAAATTGAAATCCTTAAGGTTGTTTCTCATAAAAACCTTTACCCTGCTGTTGCAAGTCATCCTGATATGCTTATTCATCATGTGGGGAAGAACACTGTTATATACGCGCCAGATACGGATGCTCAGCTGCTCAGAAGGCTTGAACAGTATGGCTTTCTGCTTATGAAGGGTGAAGCTTATATTTCTCCGAAGTATCCATCGGATATTGCATATAATGTCGCAAGGGTTGGCCATTATTATTTTCAAAATCTTAAATATACTGATCCTGTTATCAAAAGACAGCTTGAAGGGCAAGGCGTGGAGCCTGTAAATGTAAAGCAGGGCTATGCTAAGTGCTCTGTTCTTGTGCTGGATGAAAATTCCATAGTTACCTCTGATCCCGGTATAGCAAAGGCGGCTGAAAGCAAGGACCTTAACGTATTGTTTGTAAAAGAAAGGGCAATAAGACTGCCGGGGCTTAATTATGGCTTTATCGGCGGAATTGGCGGTATGATCTCAAAAAACACTTTAGCAATAAACGGAGACATTAAAAAGCTTGACTGTTATAGTGAATTAGTCGATTTTATTTCTAAAAGAAATATCAAATATGTATGTCTAAGTGATGAATATGTCACCGACATAGGTTCTATTATTCCCCTAAATATGCACGAATGCAGGAAATAATTGTTCTTTTGACTTAGTAACTTACTTTTTAAAACAACATATAATATACAAGACGAATTAGCCTATGGCTTAATTTGTGTTTTTGTTTTTGAATACTAGCAAAATGATGCAGACATGCAAAAGTTGCATGTCTCATGTACCGCATACAACATTTTGCATAAACATATACTAACACTTGAAGGGATGTGAAGTTGATGCAGTTTCTTTGCATTGGAGTAGATGGAAGCGGCGAATTAATTATGCAGCATATAACTAATGAGCTCCAGCAATTGAAAAATAAAAAAATAAATTATTCAATTAACGAGATAAATTCCGAAGGCTCGACTTCAATTATCTGTGCTGTAAATGACGGCAGATTCTATAGGGAAAAATCCATGGAGGCTTATAAGGTCCTCAAGAGATATATTTCAAACGCTTTAGCTGACTATATAATCAGACAATATGAGGATAGGCTTATTTCCAGGATCATAAACAGCAACTACTGTTACTTCAACTCTATTGAGAGAAAAGAAATTCTACACAAGGCACTGAGTATTATTAAAAATGAAGATAAGTCATTCTTTAGTAGCATATTTCAAATGAAGCGAAGGAATGTAATTATAACTCAGCTAATGGACTATTTCGACAATTCAAATAACATTATATTGGATGGTTTTGTGAATTTCCGGCTGAAGGAATATATAAGGGATCTGGAGGAGGTTGTTGACAAGGCTGTGGATGATTTCCTCATGGACAGGGAATACAAGGAGTTCATCCGACTGCTGAGGTATTTTGTGGATATACAGGAGCCAAAGCTTAATACTGTGCATGTTATAGTTGGCTTTGATAATAAGTATATTTTGCTGGATGAGAAAAAGAAGGAAATAACAAATGAGTGTATACAGGAATATGCTAGTGAGATATCCGAAGGAGAAATCAATTACGATGACTTACTTGTAAGCTCTTTGATCACATTTGCACCACGAAAGATAATCCTTCACTGTGCCGGTCAATTCAGGAATAAAGAGCTTATGGACACGATAAAAAACGTTTTCTCCGGAAGGGTTGTAATATGTCAGGGCTGTGATGTTTGCATGGTAAATGCCGCAAAAAATGAGAATAAAAAATAGATTTTTGCTTTAAACTATCGGGTTGGAGGACTATGACTTCCAGCCCTTTATTAATGATGTTGCCCGAAGTGCTACAGCAAGAAGGCGAGAAGGGCTCGATGTCCCCGGGACTACGTTTAGTGGCAATATTATTCTTAAAACCTAATTAAGCTTCTAAAAATTATTTTTAGTACGTTCCCTGACTTTTGTACCAAATATCTTATAAAATTTCATATTACCCTAAAAGCAAATCCTTGCTGGTAGCATCTATAAATTCAACCAAGCACATAGATTTATTCCCTTTGGGAAGCATCCTTGGCATAGCTTAATGCAATTCGATTCTGCTCAATTTAGCCTAATTACACTTATATAAAAAACCAGGTTTACAAGACTTATTGCATTATGCTTCAGAGTTACATAATGGGAAAAAATATTGAAAAATGTAAAAAAAAGCTTGACGCAAACACATAACTGACTTATTATATTATTGTAAACAAATTTACATATAAAAGTAAATTAATTTACATCATTTCTGGAGAAAACATGCTGGGAGGTGTAAGAAGTCTTAGTTCAAAAAGGATCCTTAAATTCTATTAATTTGTAATCAGAAAGGAAGGTATTCAATGAAAAAGAAAATTCTAGCATTATTGGTCTGTGTGGTTATGGTAATCTCATTAATTTCCGGATGTGGTCAAAGCAATAATACACCAGTTACACCTGCTGCAGATGAAGCTTCGACAGCTTCGACAACTGCTACTGAAGCAACTACAAAAGAGCTATCGGGAACGTTTACTTATTGGTCTTGCTTTAGCGGTGATTCCATGAAATGGGATCAGGGCCGTATAGACGATTTTAATAAGGCAAATCCTAACATTAAATGTGAAGTGCAGTTTGTTACAGATTCCGCTGGAATCAATAATGGTAAATTGTTGGCAGCTATTGCAGGAGGAACTGCACCTGACCTAATAATTGCTGATGATTATTCCTCAGCATACTCATTTGCAGCTAATGGTTCTTTTGAATCATGGGCTCCTTATCTTGATGATGTAGGAATTAAGCTTGATGATTTCATACAAGGCTATCAGGATTGCATTTACTATAAAGATACTCCATATTTGATCCCTCAGGATGGAAATGCACTGATGCTTTACTATAATACTGAAATGTTTGAAGAAGCAGGAATTGATGTAAACAACCCACCTACTACATTAGCCCAGCTTGATGAATATGCTGATAAGCTGTCTGTTAAGGATGCTAGTGGCAATTATACAAGGTTTGGATTTATTCCATGGCTTGATAACGGCGGAGATGCATTTGTATGGCCATTCTTCTTTGGAAACAAAGTGTATTCTCCGGAAACTAATAAGTTAACTATAACAGAACAAAATATGGTTGACTGCTTTACATGGATGAGGTCATATGCCCAGAAATATAACCCTGAAAAAATTCAGGCATTTGTAACGGGTGCAGGCGGTATGTTTTCACCTGATCATCCTTTCATGACTGGAAAGGTTGCAATGACATTAACGGGTAACTGGTTTACCAATGCGCTCAGAATCTATGCACCTAATGTAAAGTATAATGTATGTCCTGTACCTGCTCCTGAAGGTGGACGTGCTAACAGTACAGCGATTAACGCCAATGTATTCGCTATTCCCAAAGGTGCTAAAAATGCTGATCTTGCTGCATATTTCCTCAAGTATTGTCTACAGCCTGAAGTCAATGCTGTCAATTTTGACCAGTGGCGTTCAGTTCCGACAATTGATGCATCCTTTGATGAAGTAAGCTGGACAAAGCAGGGAGATCCAATTTATCTGATGGAGAGAAAACTCGTCAATTCACCGGATTCCGGAATGCCGGCGCTATGCAAGGTTAGTGCGCAGCTTACGGTTAATATCAAGGCTTTGCGTGATAATGTTATATACAACAATCAGGATCCGCTTCCATTGTTGCAGGCAGAACAGGATAAAATGCAGGCAGAACTAGATAAGTAACAAAAAGTGATTTATTTTAATCCAATATAAACAGCAAAATTGTTATTGGGAGATGGCAGCTACTATGGCTGTCTCCCAATAATAAGACAATGGGGGAATACCTATGAATAGTGAAGCGAGATCACACAACAGGGTGAATAAGTCAAAACTTGCTGGGCAAATTGAAAAAGCAATTTTATATTTCATATTGATTCTACTGGCCATTTTATTCATTATTCCATTTTTGTTTTTGTTTTTTGGCTCTTTCAAAGAAGCCAGCGAGCTATTTAGAGTTCCGTACAAATGGTTACCTGACAATATTCAGTTTGGTAATTATAAAGAAATGTTCGCGTCAATACCATTCTTTAAATATCTAAAAAATACGTTAATTATTGTTTTCTTTAATATTATAGGATCGACTTTATCAAGTAGTTTTGTGGCATATGGATTTGCACGATTACATTGGCCCCTAAGAAATAAGGTATTCATGATTGTAATAGCGACAATGGTATTACCTTTTCAGGTAACAATGATTCCACTATTCATTTTGTTTACAAAATGGGGATGGATCGGGACATTCCTTCCGCTTACTGTAACATGTTTCTTTGGTAATCCGTTTTTTATTTTTCTTTTAAGGCAATTTTTCCTTGGTATACCGAAGGAATTATCATATGCTGCCAGAGTTGATGGCGCTAATGAATTCAAAATATATTCCTCTATAATTATGCCTTTGGCAAAACCGTGTCTGACAACTGTTGCAATCTTTGCATTTATGCGTAGCTGGAATGATTTTATCGGACCATTAGTATTTCTTGCGGATGATAATCTGTACACCTTATCACTGGCAGCGCAGCTTCTTCAATCAAACCTTGATCCAAGATGGCATATTTTGCTTGCGCTTGGAGTTGTTATGATTCTTCCGGTGCTGTTAATATTCTTTTTTATGCAGAAATATTTCATTCAGGGTGTTGCGATGTCAGGAATGAAGGAATAAGGAGAAGATGCTATGAACATAGTAAGTAAAACTAACAGCAATAGAAAACCACTTGGTGCTTCAAAAAAAGAGACGCTGGTGGCCATGGTTTTTATCGGACCATGGATATTAGGATTTTTAATATTTACACTGTATCCAATTTTATCTTCTTTTTACTATTCATTGACTGACTATAATGTGTTGAATCCCCCATCATTTATCGGGTTCAGCAACTATGTCAATCTGTTCAAGGACAAGGTCTATATAAAAAGTTTGGCAAACACATTATATATGGTATTAGTGGGCGTTCCTATTACCATAATAATATCATTGGTGATAGCTATCATAATGGATAATAAAAAGATAAAATCTTCAATGTTTCGTGTAGCTTTCTTTATACCAACCCTGGTTCCGACTGTTATAGCATGTATATTGTGGATATGGATGCTGCAGCCTTCGACAGGCATAATCAACAAATTGCTTGGATATATTGGGATTACCGGTCCCGGTTGGATTGCGAGTCCAACGTGGTCGAAGCCGGCTTTAATCTTGATGATGATTTGGGCCAGCGGTAACATAATAATAATCAATCTAGCCGGTCTTCAGGATATATCGGCAAGTCTGTATGAATCAGCATCAATTGATGGAGCAAACTTTTTTCAAAAGGTTAAATCGATTACAATTCCGGTGCTGCGGCCTGTCATTTTGTACAATGTTGTTACTCTTATCATTAATGTACTTCAATGGTTTGCCGAGCCGCTCATAATTACAAAAGGTGGACCGGATAATTCAACCTTGTTTTACTCGCTTTACCTTTACCAGAATGCATTCCAGTTCTTCAAGATGGGATATGCTTCAGCAATAGCGTGGATTATGCTGATTGTTGCGCTGATATTGATTATGGTAATCTTTAAAGTTATGAACTTTAATAACAATGATTAAAAAATGTTGTTTAAACTACAACTGAAAGGAATGATAAGTATGGAGAAGAATGTAATGGAAACTAATGTTGTGACACAAATAGGCATACTGGTCAATAACATCGATGAGGCAGCACAGTCATATGCAGATCTGCTGGGTGTGGAAAAACCGCCAATCGGTATCACTGCAGCACCTGACATTGCAAAAACAAAATACCTCGGCAAAGATACTAATGCACGTACCAAACAGGCTTTCTTCAAGATAGGACCCAATATTGAAATAGAGCTTTTGGAACCGGATCATGAACCCAGCACATGGCGTCACGACCTTGATACCTATGGAGAAGGTATTCATCACATAGCCTTTAATATCAACGGAATGAGAAAGGTCGTCAATGCACTTCAGGAGAAAGGTTTCAAGGAAATACAGAGTGGTGAATGGAATGGCGGACGATATTCCTATATTGATGCAAAGGATAAACTTAAGCTGATAGTAGAGCTGTTGGAATTTGACAAATAGTAAGTGAATTATATAAACCTACGGGGGGTGAGACAATGATCGGATTAGTTACAGGCGCCAGCAGGGGATTAGGTCTCGAGCTTACTAAGATTGGCCTGGAACGAGGATATGACATGGTGGCATGTTGGTTGGGACATCCCGAAGACGACACTGAATTACTTGAGTTAAAAAACAAGTACCAGCAGAAGCTAATGATCATTCAAATGGACGTAACGAAGGAAGAAGAAGCGGAAGAAGCGGCGAAAAAGTTCTCTGCCGTTTACGACCACCTGGACTTCATCGTAAATAATGCTGGAGTATTGTTTGAATCTAAATTCGACAAGCGTGACCAGATCAGGGAGCTGGATATAAACATGCTCCGCAAGACGATCGAAGTTAATACCATAGGTCCTGCAATCGTACTTAAGGCATTTATCCCTTTTATTTACAAGTCACAGGATCCATGTATCATCAACATAACATCTGAGGCAGGACATCTTGAAACGGCAGGATATACATATCTTGCATATGGCGTTTCAAAGCACGCAGCCAATATGTATACACAGAAAATTCGCAATTATCTTGTTGAAAGCTTCGGAAGAGGAAAAGTCAGGATATTCATGATGCATCCCGGTCGTATGCAGACAGTCATGGGAGCAGAAAATGCTCAAATCTCTCCAAAGGTGTCTGCTGAAGGTATTTACAAAGTAATCGACAAGACAATCAATCCTGATCTCGATATCCCATTCATAAATTATAAAGGCGAGCAAATGCCATATTAGAAAGGGGTTAAGACACCGAGTGAGGAAAGTAAAAATTGGTATCATCAACTGTGGGATGATAAGTGTGCCGACGGCCCGAGTCTATAACGTTGGGCATGGACTTTGGTGAATTGGATTAGAAATTGATAAAAGGGCAAATAAGCATAGAAGCATATGGACTAATATGTCTAAAGAAGGGAAGAAGAATATGAGCAAACCAATAATCGATTTAAAGAATTTAATGCAAATAGCTATCGTAGTAAAGGATATTGAAAAAGCAGCTAAGGCATGGAGTGAATTATTTGGTGTAGAAATGCCTGAAATAAGGCCTGTTCCCCCGCCAGAGGATTGTCAGATCTATTACAGAGGGCAAAAGACAGCTACAAGAGCAAAGCTAGCCTGTATTGAATTAGGACAGATAACGATAGAACTGACAGAACCCGATGAAATGGATTCATCATGGAAGGAGTTCATAGATGAACACGGTAATGGAGTTCATCATTTGGGGTTTACTGTAGGATCTGATGAAAACAGGGATAAAGTAGTCAAGATACTTGAAGACAGCGGTATGAGTGTACGTCATTACGGCTATTATCCTGGAGGAAGCTATACCTTTGTGGACACTGAAGACCAGCTGGGCGTGAATATAAATATTAAGCCGCATGCTTAAAGCAAGCTACATCAATAATACTAATAACTAACAGAAAACCGGGTCCGGCCAAATACCGGATCCGGAACATAGAAGCTGTTGCTGAGAACCGGTCATGGATTATTAATAGCATAGATCCGGTTACAGTTAAAGGGAGTGAAATAGATGATGGATAAGAAAACCTTTGCAAAAATGTTTGACCATACATTATTAAAAGCAGACGCTACCAAGGAGCAAGTTATTCATATATGTAGAGAAGCAGTTGAAAACTGTTTTGCATCCGTTTGCGTAAATTCGTGTTATACCGGGCTGGTTGCAGAGCAATTGAGAGGTTCTGATGTAAAGACTTGCGTCGTCGTTGGGTTCCCCTTAGGTGCCATGTCCACACAAGCAAAGGCATTTGAAGCCAGGAGTGCAGTGGATGCCGGTGCAGAGGAAGTGGATATGGTGATTAATGTTGGGGCATTGAAAGAAAATGATACACTGTATGTTGAAAATGATATTAAAGCAGTAGTAGATGCAGTAAACAAAAAAGCAATTGTTAAGGTAATTATTGAAACCTGCCTGCTTACTGATGATGAAAAAGTTACAGTATGTAAGCTGGCTCAAAATGCAGGCGCTGATTTTGTAAAGACGTCCACAGGCTTCAGTTCAGGCGGAGCAACGGCAGAGGATGTTGCATTGATGAGAAAAACAGTAGGTAATACTATGGGCGTAAAAGCATCAGGCGGCATTAGGGATTTTGAAACTGCTGTTGCTATGATAAATGCGGGCGCTAACAGGCTTGGAACCAGCGCGACTGTTAAAATCGTAAATAAATAAATTGTTAAAAAGCCTGTTATGTTAATTAATAATTTATGGGTTTGTTGACAATTTATATAATGAGGTGTTATTATGTCAAATAAAATGAGAGCGGTACAGCTGTTTGCTCCAGGTGATGTCCGTTGCAAGACAGTTGATATCCCTGCTATAAGTAAACAGGATGATGTGCTGATACAAGTAAAAGCCTGCGGTGTTTGCGGCTCTGATATACCACGTGTCATGTCCAAAGGTGCATACCATTACCCTATTATCATTGGGCATGAGTTTTCCGGTGATGTCGTCGATACCGGTAAAGGAGTGACCAATGTCAAAGCAGGTGACAGAGTGACAGTAATGCCGCTTGTCAATTGTAACATATGTGATTACTGCAGGATTGGCAATGCGGTCACCTGTGATCACTATGACTATTACGGATCCAGGATAGATGGAGCTATGGCGGAATATATCCTGGTGAGAGCTGAAAACGTCCTGAATATACCTGACAATGTCAGTTACTATGAAGCAGCTATGACAGACCCGGTATCGGTTGCGCTGCGTGCAGTCAGAAAAGCTAATATAGAAGCAGGCCATACGGCAGTTGTATTCGGACTTGGCGCTATTGGCTTTATTGCCATCCAATGGCTTAAAAATCTTGGTTGCAGTAAAGTGATCGCTGTGGACATCATCGACGAAAAACTTGAGTTGGCTAACAAACTCGGAGCAGACGTCATTATTAACGGAAAGAAATGCGATGTAGTCAAAACAGTCTATGAAAGCACAAATGGAAAGGGTGCAGACGCAGTAATAGAGCTTGCCGGAAGTGCATTCACACAGGTCCAGGCGATTGACAGTGTAAGAAAAATGGGAACAGTCGTATTATGCGGAATATCCTATGATGATCTGACACTACCGAACAAGACTCTCAGCAAGATATTAAGAGGTGAACTTATCCTAAAGGGATCATGGAATTCATCCATATCTCCGCTTCCTATCAGTGAATGGAAGAGTTCTCTCATGTTTATTGACTCCGGTAAGATCAAACTTAAGGACCTGATCACCCATGTAAAGAGCTATGAAGAATGCCAGGCTGCATTCGATATGATGTTCAAACGGACAGAAATGTTTACTAAAGTGATTTTTGATCCATCAAAATAAAGTTTTATTTTAGGAGCGACTAAACATGCTTGCATATACCTATTTTAAAAATCATACACTTAAGCTTTACGAAAAACCGGTACCTGTATTGCAGGGAGGAGATGCTATTATAAAGGTAATTGCATGCTCCATCTGCGGAACAGATGTACGAACATACCGTTTTGGCAGTTCTAAAATAGACGAGGGAAGGACTATCGGTCATGAGGTAGTCGGTATAATAACTGAATTATCAGCTGATGCCCCGGGCAATTTCCAGAAAGGCGATCATGTTGCTGTTGCGCCTGCGATTGGCTGCGGAGCTTGTTACTGCTGTAAGACTGGTCATACCAATATGTGCGAGGATCTACATACAATCGGATATCAATATGACGGCGGTTTTGCAGAATATATGAGAATTCCTGCTCGCGCATTAAATATGGGAAACGTATACAAGCTTCCTAATGTAGAGGACTACACCTTTTATACGTTGAGCGAGCCGCTGGCATGTGCTATCAATGCCCAATCATACCTTAATATCAACAAAGAGGATGATGTTGTGATTTTTGGATCAGGGATTATTGGCTGTATGCATGCGGAACTAGCGCTTCATGCCGGAGCCCGTAGCATTTACATCGCCGAGACATCAGATGAGAGGATAAATGAGGCCGGGAAGCTGCTTGATAAGATTCATTTCATTAATTCAAATATAATGAATGTTGGTGAAGAAATACGCCGGATGACAGGTGGAAAAGGAGCTGATGTGGCAATCATCGCATGCTCGGTCGGAAAAGCACAGACGGATGCAATGAACCTGCTTGCAAAACGTGGGCGGATTTCACTCTTCGGCGGACTTCCAGGTGAATCAAATGGCTTTATTGACAGTAATCTAATACATTACAGAGAAATCAGCGTATACGGTGTTCATGCATCTACTCCTGAACAAAACCAAAAAGCCATGACTTTGATATATAATGGAGACATCGACGTTAAAAAATATATCACAAAAAGGTATTATCTCGAAGAAGTTGATCAGGCTTTTACAGATATTAATGGTGGTAAAGTGATGAAGGCTATTATTGTAAACCGTTAAGAGCTTTTTATTTGAGAGGGGGCGATGAAAATTGCAAAGGAAATACATTGCGGCAATAGACCAGGGAACAACCTCAACAAAGGTTGTCATAGTCAACCATGACAGCAAAATAGTTGAGAAGGCTTCAATGGAGATTCGGCAGTATTACCCGCAGCCGGGATGGGTTGAGCATGATCCTGTCGAAATTTGGGGCAGTGTGTTAAAGTGCTTTAACGATATTTTTGCACGTGGAATGGTAAAGCCGGAAGAAATTGCAGCAATCGGGATCACTGATCAAAGGGAGACAACGACTTTATGGGACAGCAAAACCGGAGAACCTGTTTATCATTCGATATGCTGGCAGAGCAGACAGACAGCTTCCATCTGTGAACAAATGAAGAAGCAGGATGGCTTGGAGCAGTTAATTAATAACAAAACCGGTCTCAGAATAGATCCATATTTTTCTGCAAGTAAAATAAGATTCATACTGGAGAACGTGCCCGAAGTCAAAGAGAAGGCAGAGGCAGGAAGAATCATGATGGGTACTGTCGACTCCTGGCTGATATGGAACCTGAGTGGTAAAAAGTCACATGTAATTGATTATACGAATGCATCCCGGACGCTCTTGCTCAATATTCACACACTTGACTGGGACAATGAACTGATCAATAAGATAGGGATACCAAAAAATATCCTGCCTTCATTGAAACCTTCATCCTGCAATTGTCTGGCAGTTACGGACCCGGATGTATTCTTCGGACAGATGATCCCGATCTCAGGTGATGCAGGGGATCAGCACGCAGCTACGATAGGACAGACTTGTTTTGAACCCGGTATGGCCAAAAATACCTATGGTACATCTCTGGCATTGTTTATGAATATTGGTGATAAACCCCTCAAGTCAAATTACGGTTTGACAACAGATCTTGGCTGGGTCATAGACGGGAAGGTACAGTACGCATTCGAAGGTGTTGTTTTTGCTGGCGGAGCAGTTGTACAGTGGCTTCGTGATGGCCTGGGCATAATAAAGGAAGCAAGTGAATGTGATTTGCTGTCCGAAAAGGTAAAAGACACAGGCAATGTCTATCTTGTACCGGGTTTTGCAGGAATGTGCGCTCCGTATTGGGATCCATATGCACGTGGTACGATGATTGGTATGACAAGGGGTACGACTAGGGAGCATATTTGTCGCGCTGCAAATGAATCAATGGGATACCAGACGCGTGATGTCATTGAGGCTATGGTAGCAGACACGGGTAAGGAACTGACATCATTAAGAGTGGATGGCGGCGCAACAAAGAGTGAATTTTTAATGCAGTTTCAGGCAGATATCCTGGGAATACCGGTCGAACTGCCGGAAATTAATGAGATGGCGGCATTAGGAGCAGCATACCTTGCCGGCATTGGAATCGGGTTTTGGAAGGATACCTCCGAACTGAAGCGGCACTGGAAGATAGCAAAGACATACTATCCAAGGATGACAAAGGATAGACGTGATGAGCTATATGCAGGATGGAAAAAAGCAGTGGAACGTTCTTTAAATTGGGCAGATAAATAAATTTATACAGGAGGTCTTAACATGATCACAATACAAAAACCTAAAATTGGATTTCTTGGCTTAATGCAGGGACTGTATGACAAATCACAGCCGGAACTGCCAAAGATGCAGGAAGAATTTGCTAAGCAAGTGGTTGAACAGTTGAAGGATGTCGCTGACATTGATTTCCCCGGCCCGGCAAAAGAAAGGGAGGACATTGAAAGAATTGTAAAGCATTTCAATGATCAGGAATATGATGGCATTATGATAGTAAACCTGTTATATAGCCCCGGAAACCGCTTGATACAGGCCATGAAAAAGAATACTCTGCCCATTATGCTTGCAAACATTCAACCCCTGCCTGATGTAACCTCCAACTGGGATTGGATTCTGTGCACAACAAATCAGGGTATTCACGGTATACAGGATACAGCCAATGTTCTGATGCGCTGCGGGATTAAGCCGGCCATCATTACAGAAGACTGGAAATCGGAAGCTTTCAAGACATTTTTCGAAGATTGGGCTACCGCTGCAAATACCTATAAAAGACTTAAGAAAACCAAAGTAGCTATTTTTGGGCGAATGCATAACATGGGAGATATTCTGGGGGATGATGCGGCACTGTGCAGAAAATTTGGTATAGAAGCAAATCACGAAGCCATTGGCTCAATCTATAATATGATGCAAGCTATAACTGATGCTCAGATTGATAAGCAGATAGAAGAGGATAAAAAGAACTTCAAAATTGATCCGGAATTATCGGTTGAAAACCATCGTTATGCAGCGCGTATGCAGCTGGGCTTTGAAAAGTTCATGGAGCAGAACGGATATGACGGGTTTTCCCAATTTTTCAATGTGTACAAGGAGGATGGCCGTTTTAAACAGATTCCAATACTTGGTGGCTCATCGCTTCTGGCAAAGGGATATGGATATTCTGCCGAAGGTGATACAAATGTATTACTGCTTACGGTAATTGGACATATGCTCATTGGTGATCCGCATTTTACTGAAATGTATTCTCTGGACTTTGGTAAGGATGCTGCAATGCTCAGTCATATGGGTGAAGGCAACTGGAAAGTCGCTCGTAAGGATAGGGGCGTAACATTGATTGACAGGCCGCTTGATATCGGAGATCTTGATAACCCGCCCACGCCAAAATTCAATGTCGAACCCGGCGTTTCAACGTTGATCTCACTGGTCTCGATTGAAGGTGAAAAATACAGACTGATCGTTTCAAAAGGAACAATACTGGATACTGAGGATTTGCCTGATGTTCCTATGAATCATGCATTTTTTAGACCTGATTCAGGAATAAAGAAAGCTATGACCGAGTGGCTGAAATATGGTGGAACCCATCATGAGGTTCTATTCCTAGGCGATTGGAAAAGCCGCCTTTGTATGCTTTGCAAGCTTCTTGACATAGAATATATCGAAGTATAATATTGTAGTATATTTTTTCAAAAAAGTTAAGAGGACTAGATCATTTTGAGCGATATAACTAAATTAATGGTGAAAGTATCAAAATTATATTATCAATATGGGATGAGCCAGAAGGATATAGCATCAAGATTGAACATATCACGGGGCTATGTCTGTCAGCTCTTGGACAGAGCTCGGACTTCAGGTATAGTAGAGATCAGTATTAAGGATTGTACGGAAGAGGAGACTGATCTAGAGCATTATGCCTGCGAACTGTTCGGACTGGAAAAGGCTATCATTGTCAGTACGCCTAATTTGTTGGATCACGGAGTTCTGACAAGTGAAATAGTGAACGAAACGTGCAAATACTTAAATACAATTATAGAAAGCAATATGATTATTGCTTTCTCTTGGGGATCGACAGTATATCAGATTTCTGCAAACATGGTCAAACATATGGGCATAAAGAATATCACAACTATTCCTCTTTGCGGTGGTACAAGCAACCTTGAAAAGAAAATATATGTATCGGAAATTTCATCAAACATAGCTGAAGCATATAATGGTACACCCTTGCATATTCCTCTGCCTGCGATTGTACAAAATGCAGATATCAAGAGATATATCTGCAGTGATGCCAATATCAACAGCATTATGGGCAAAATCAAGGATGCAGATATCGCACTGTTTACCGTAGGAAGCTTCGGAACAGAGAATGCTCTTTACATGGCCGGCTACATTGATGATGCGTCTTTGCGGAGGCTGAGAGAGAAGGAAGCTGTCGGAGATTTATGCGCTCATTTTATTAATGAATACGGTGAGATATGCGATGAGGAACTTGATGAAAGAACTATATCGATTGATCTTGATCAGTTTTCCAGAATTAAGAACAAGGTGTGCGTTGCCACAGGTATCCCGAAAGTTAAAGCTCTTATGGGTGTCCTGAGGAAGAAATACGTCGATGTATTGATTACTGATGAAATAACGATGCAGAGTTTGCTCAAGCTTATTTAGAACAAAATTCTAAGTGAAGGATGTAGAGTCTATGAAGCTAACTAAAATAGATCATATCACTATAAATTGCAATAATCTGGCCAATTCTCGTAAGTTCTACGAAAACGTTTTAGAACTGAAGCAACTGGAAGTTGTAGATATGGGCGATCATGTACTTCATTATTATCAGTTGCCTGGTGTCAAGCTGGAGCTTATAGAATACAAAAATCCGCAGAAAAACTGGAAGATCGGTAATACAGATACCGGAGTGTATCGTCATTTTGCTATATATACGGATGATCTTCAGGAAATAAAAGCGCGCTGCGAAAAGGAAGGCTATGGGATCAATTTACAGCCGGCTTACATTGCAGAGATAGATAAAACCATCATGCTCATAACCGATCCCAACGGAGTTGAGATTGAAATCATTCAGGAAATAGGGGGAGAAGATAATAATGCTGAAACAGGCTAAAATTGTACTTGATAAAGATTATGTCATTTCAAGGATAGATAATAAAGTGTTTAGTTCTTTTGTGGAACCTTTAGGAAGATGCATATACGGCGGTATTTATGAACCCGGTCATCCGAAGGCGGATGAAAATGGCTTCAGAAGGGACGTGCTTGAACTGACGAAACCTTTGAATCTCACATTGAACCGCTTTCCGGGAGGCAATTACACATCCACATATCGCTGGGAGGATGGGATTGGTCCTAAGAAAAACCGACCGAGAAGGCCTGAGGTCGCATGGCAGTGTATTGAGACGAACGAGTTTGGACTAAATGAGTTTGCAGAGTGGTCGAAGCTGAATGGATCTGATGTCATGATGACGGTCAACCTAGCGACCAGAGGCGTTCTGGAGGCAATGGACTGTGTGGAATACTGCAATTTTAATGAAGGCACCTATTGGTCTGATATGAGGATTAAGCACGGTTACCGGGAACCGTACAGATATAAGTACTGGTGTCTGACCAATGAAATTGATGGCGTCTGGCAGGTTGGTCAAAAGACAGGTACTGACTATGGAAGGATTGCAAGAGAAGCTTCAAAGGGAATGAAGCTGCTTGATGAAAACATCAAAACAGTGCTGGCTGGTTCATCGTCACCGGGACAGGAAAGTTTTCCTGCTTTTGACGCCGATGCACTGGAAGAGTCCTATGATTTTGTGGATTATTTATCAATACATCAGTATATCGGAAATGCAAAAAATGATACTCCTAATTACCTAGCAAAGGCATTGATCACAAACCAGTATTTTAAAACGGCTATCGCAGCAATTGATTATATTAAGGCAAAAAAGAAGAGCAGCAAAAAAGTAAACATATCCTTTGATGAGTTCAATACATGGCATTCGATTGCTGAGGAAGCACGTTTCAATGATAAGTGGAAAATCACTAAACCGCTTCTCGAAGATGTTTATTCTATGGAGGATGCGCTTGCCCTGGGCGGTATGCTGCTTGCTGTACTGAGGCACGCCGACCGTGTGGAGATTGCATGTATGTCGGAGCTTGTGAATTGTATTTCACACATCCGAACAAGGAATGGTGGCGGCGCATGGGTATTACCGCCATATTATACCTTCCTGTTGTATTCAAAATACGGAAGGGGAACGTCCCTGATGACGTCCATTGATTCACCCAAGTATGATTGCGCAGATTTTACCGATGTGCCATACTTGGATGCAAGTGGCGTATTAAGCGATGATGGGGACATCACAATATTCGCCATTAACCGCAGCCTTGATGAGGCAATGCCGTTGGAAATCGATCTTAGGGGCTTTGACAGCTATATAGTCGACAAGCATATAGTGCTAGAAAGCGGAAACCCCAAGGATACGAATACAGAAGAATGCCCTGACCGCGTTGTACCTCACAATAACGGGAATTCAAAGATTGATGGCAGCAAGGTGACAGCCACATTGCCGAAGTTCTCGTGGAATGTTATCCGACTGAAGAAGATTTCAAATTAATCTATTAAAAGAATGGACTATAATGCAGTAGAAAATTATACAGCTGCAATGACCACCATTGTTAATAAGTGACAAAGGCAATGATAGCCTTTACCAAGTGAAAGCCAGCGCCTTTAGGCGCTGGCCGGTAACAAGCCCTTCGATTATTTGTGACATCACTCTACTCACGGCTTACTAGGCTGAATATCAGATGCAAATTTATCCGGTCGCTATATTATAATTTGAGTGACCTTTTGGATATATAACCGTTTCGGAATTATTTATTACGATTACATACGGAAGCGTATCACAAAAATGTAACCGGTGGTTAAATGGATGTAATTAAACACAATTGAAAGCAGATGATGTTGGTAATTAATAATTAATGTTGAAGTGAGGAAAAAGATATGGATAAGAAAGTTGTTGTTACAGGCGGAGCAGGTGGACTTGGACTCTGTATCGCAAAGAAGCACGCAAGCTTAGGTGATTATGTTTTTATTATTGACGTAAAAGAAACTCCGGAGCTGGATGCATTTTTAAAAGAGAATCCCAAATCGGAATTTCAAAAATGTAATATATCAAGAACAGAGAATGTGAAGGCTGCCTTTAAACCGTTTGTCAAGCATACAAAGCATCTGGACTATCTCTATAGCTGTGCAGGTATTTTCAGGCATATTGAAAAAGTACCTCTTCCGGAGCTCGATCTGGACAAGGCCGGCTTAATGTATGAAATCAATGCTGTTGGGCCCATGCGTGTTGTTCAAGCCTTATGGGATACGATTGGTGACGGAAGCGTTCTGATGATGATCACGTCTGAAGCGGGCAGCGTGTCCATGAACTGGAGAAGCCAGGAATATAACTACTGCATGTCGAAAGCTGCTGAAAATATGGGATGTGTTATTTTGCAGCATCATTTCTCTGAAATGAAACAAAATACACGTGTAATGTGTTTGCACCCAGGATGGATGCGTACTGCCATGGGTGGTGAAGAAGCACTAAAAAATCTGGAAAATAGTATTGCTCCGGAGGATAGTGCTGAAGCGATTGTCGGCATAGCGCTGGATATTGAGAGCATTCCACCGGAAAATATGTATATGGATTACAAGCGCAAGCTGCTTACATGGTAGCAGCTTTGCTAATGATTCTATTTTTGTCTTATGGATAATTGTTTTGTAGTCGTTTATATAACAAATGGTTGGAAGGATATATTTTTCAACCATTTGTTATTTTCCGGCAATATTATGCTAGAAACTCTATAAAAGACAAATCAATTGGAAATTTCAACAGATTTTTTTGATATATATATTGACAAGTATAGCTAAGATGATAAAATATACGTGTGATACAATATAATGTATAAAGTAGTTCTGTTTAGCACATAATATAGTTAGCACATAAAATTTTGCATAATTTATACTAAAGATAAAATATTGAAGAAACAAACGTAAAAATGTTGGACGTACAAATGAAGAAAATCCGGGGAAAGAAAAGAGAGTGTAAACTCTCTTTTTCCCTTTTCTATACATTTCTAACTTATATATGTGTATATTATTAGTGAACAAATAAAAATAACTTCACTCCTATTATTCATTTAATTTTGAATTCAGATGCTTGACATGGCTAACATATATCCATATAATATATCGTAACGATATATTATATGGAGAAACTCAATGCTTGATTACATTATTCTCGGCATGGTATTAAATGAGGATTTAACAGGATATGATATTAAAAAGATTATAGAAAATGGGGTGGGTATTTTCTATAAGGCAAGCTATGGCAGCTTATATCCTGCTTTGAAAAAGCTGACTGAAAAAGGCCTGCTTGTGATGTACGAGAGTACATGTGGCGGCCGCCAAAAGAAATTTTATAAGCTTACAGATGAGGGATATAGAGTTTTTGTGGATTGGCTTGTGTCACCTATGAATGTTCTCGACGGAATAAATACACATTTAGCAAAGGTTTACTTTTTTGATAAGCTGCAGCCCGACATTCGTGACCGCCAATTATTAGAGCATGAAATGAATAACATTAGTTACTTAAGGAAGCTGCAAGCAATTGAAAAGGAGCTTAGTAAAAATAAGAAGGATTGTTATTATTATAAAATGTCCACGTTATATTATGGCATTTGCATTACACAGGAGTCTATCAGGTGGTGCCGGCATATCAGGTCCGGCAAACCATTATCAGAGCTGATTCAAGGGGAGGGTAAATAATGTCGGAGATTAGCAGAATTGATTTAAATGGTGTAAATTCATATCTTGTAAAGTGCGCTGACGGCTTTATATTGGTTGATACCGGTGGTCACATCGTTATGGATCAACAGTTCACAAACCGACGCGAGCTTTTGCTAAAGGAGCTTGAAGCTGCCGGGTGCACAGAAAACAACCTTAAGCTTGTTATATTGACTCACGGTGATAATGATCATTCATGCAATGCGGCATATCTACGGGAACATTTTAAAACGAAAATTGCCATGAGCGATTGTGACAGAGAATTGGTTGAGAGTCCTACATTACAAAAATGGATGGAGAGTTATCAATATAACTCTTTAGAAATGAAGCAAATGTTTTTGCAATACAAAGAGGTTATAACAAGGGTTACACAAAAGATGCTTGACGAGTTTGAGAGATTTTCGCCGGACGTTTCGTTGAGGGATGGATATGATTTGTCTCATTATGGCTTTGATGCAGTGGTTATCCATGTTCCCGGTCATACTAGAGGGTCTGTTGCAATTCTTGCAAAGAGCGGTGAGTTGATTGCCGGGGATACGTTTGCAAACATCGACAAGCCAAGCTTGTGCCCCAATGCCTGTAATTTTCAGCAATTAGCAGATAGCATCAGCAAACTGAAAAATTTTAATATAGAAACAGTTTATCCGGGACATGGCAGTTCGTTCAACTTTAATGAAATTATTTAGCTACGACCTTAAGGAAATACCGGAATAAGTATGTGCCAGGATTGCCGTAAGCCTCCTTTTCTGCTAATATATATGTTATATAGTTTTCAGGAGGTAGCCTGTTGAAAATAGTCAGCTTTGTCGGACCCAGCGGTACAGGAAAGAGTCATAGGGCTTCGTGGGTAGCGCGTGAAAGAGGTATCGACTTTATTATAGATGATGGTTTATTAATAAAGATAAATCAGGTTGTTGCCGGTACATCTGCCAAAAAGGAGCGGACAAGGATCGCTTCCATAAAGTGCGCCCTTTTTACTGATGATAGTCATGCGGAAGAGGTTATGAACGCAATCAGGCTTCATAAGCCCGAGTCAATATTGATTCTAGGTACATCTGATCAGATGACTGATAAGATAGCGGAAAGACTGCAGCTGCCAGCCATAACTCAAAGGGTGTATATAACCGATGTGGCAGATGAGCTCGAAATAAAGCAGGCGCTTGCTACCAGGAGACAGCAGGGAAAGCATGTTATTCCTGTTCCTACATTTGAAATCAAAAAAGAATTTTCCGGGTATTTTCTTGACCCACTCCAGATCTTTCGCAGGAAGGGCAAGGGCAATTTCCAGATGGATGAGGTTAAGTCGGTAGTAAGGCCGACCTTCAGTTATTTGGGGAATTTTACAATATCTGATTATACAATTTATCAGATAGTGGAATACGTTGTGACTAATATGAAGGGCGTAAACAAGATTTCAAGGTTTAGAGCTGAAAACCGCCCTGAAGGTACATATATTGAAATGGATCTGATACTGGTTTATGGCTGTAATATCAGAGAACTGATAAGAAATATTCAGAAAAATGTTGCACAAGAGGTAGAACGACTAACGGCTCTGAATATTAAGCAGGTCAATGTTACTGCCAAAAGTCTTGTAATTGAAAAAATCGAATAATGGCTTCTACTGATAAATTCATTAAGAAAAACAACACCAGTAAGCTGTATACATTCTATATAGTTGAGAATTTCAACTATCTATACAAATCACAATTTCAGTATTTATGAGTATTATAAAATAAAGGTAAGAGATGGGAGATCATACAATGGACAGCTATGCCGCTGTGCCCGGAAGCTTTGCCGGGCTGAGCATCGGTGATTCCTTATCTTTTGATCGGGAGATTACATGCGATATGGTTACTGCATTTGCAGATCTTTCGGGTGATTATAATCCTGTTCATATGGATGAGGGATACTGTAGGAAGCATGGATTAGGTTCCAGGGTTGCACATGGAATGCTTGTGCTATCGCTGGTGTCTACACTAATTGGTATGTATTTACCGGGAAGAGGAGCGCTCTGGCTATCACAGAAGTTTGATTTTATAGCCCCTGTGAGAATCGGAGACAAACTGATTGTTACAGGGATGATCACTGGAAAGAGTGACGAAAATATACTTGGTATGGGCATTTTAGACATCAAGGTGGTTGTAAAGAATCAGAATAATGCTATTGCAGTCCGCGGAAATGTAAAGGTTTCTATTAGGTAAAATGTAAATGCAATGGTTCCTATTAAGTAAGGCATTTGCTATGCAACCTGAGAAAAGTTTAGCAGTACTATATATGGCGACAAGTGGGCTGCAATGTTGTATACAGACCACGATTATCAAGGAGGTATCTTTGCAGCTCTTTGAATAAATACCGGAGAAAGTCGAAAAGTGCTTACTGCCGGCTATATCAACAACATATTGTGCAGCGATGCTTGAAAATGGTACATCGCAAATACCACTAAGTTATATTGAGGCATGTGTATTATGGATAAGGTTATATTGGTTACAGGCGGCAGCAGGGGACTTGGCGAGTGCCTTGTGAAACGATTGTCAGGGATCGAAGGAACTGCTGTTTACTTTACCTATGCCAGCTCCGGTGAAAGAGCTGCCAAGGTAGAGGAAGAAGCGTCAAATATATATTCAATAAAATGTGATCAGAAGGATGAAGACAGTGTAAGGCTTTGTCATAAAGCTATAAATGAAAGGCATGGACGGCTTGATGTGCTTATTAATAATGCATGCGCATCCTTTATGCCCTGTGATATGCTGGAATCAGGCTGGGGTAGGTTCCAGGAGCAGCTGGATGTAAATGTAAGGGGCTCATATTACCACATCAGGGAAGCGGCAGCCCTTATGAAGCTGCAGGGTGAAGGCAGAATTATCAATATACTGTCATCATATGTTATCAATACACCACCGGAAAAGCTTTCCTTCTATATAACTGCCAAATATGCACTCCTTGGCATGACACGGGCAGCCGCAGCTGAGCTGACAAGGTTTGGTATAACAGTAAATGCTGTTTCACCCGGACTAATGCAGACAGAGCTGTCGGGATACCTGCCGCCTAAATACCTGAAGGTGTGCGCTGAGCGCCATCCCATGAAGCGGCTGACGACACCATCTGATGTGGCCGATACAGTGGAGCATCTTGTCTCAGATAAAGCCGGCTTCCTGTGTGGAGTTAATATTCCTGTGAACGGTGGTGAGTCATATTGAATGCAAATCCCTTAAAAATTGCTCTTCTAGGCAACATTACTACAGAATTTATCGGAAATGCGATAAACAATGAATTATCACAAAGAGGATTGAAGGCAGAGATATATAATGCTCCGTATAAACAGTATAATCAATTATCGGTTGACATAAGCAGCGAATTATATAAATTCAAGCCCGATGTTATCTTTTTGCTGCTGGACGGGCACACTCTTTTCCCCCAATGGTACAGTATAAGTGGAAAGCCTGAATCAGCGGAAACATGCCGAAAGTATGTATATGATACGTTTTCATCTATCGAAGCTGTAATAATAAATATTCACAAAAACACATCTGCAAAAATTATTGTCAATAACTTTTTACTGCCATATCACACGCCTATGGGCATTGTTGATGATCGCTCGCCAATGGGGCTGAAAAAAATGATAAAACTGCTCAATTCAATGCTTGAAGAGGCTGCTGCATCAACTGATTATTTATATGTGTTTGATTATAACGGCTTTTGTTCACATATCGGGCATGAAAAGGCCCTTGATGCAAAGCTTTCATACCTTGTAAAAAACCCGCTTTCATATGGTGCGACTAAACGGCTGGCACATGAATACATGCGGTATCTGCTTCCATTATCAGCGCTTAATAAAAAATGTCTTGTGCTTGATCTGGACAATACGCTATGGGGCGGCGTTGCAGGAGAAGACGGAATTGGCGGTATCAAGCTGGATATATCGGGAGAGGGCGCAAGCTTCTATGATTTCCAGAATGAAATTTTGAACCTGTATAATAGAGGAATAATCCTTGCAATAAACAGTAAAAACAATCCTGAGGATGTGTTAGATATTATGGATAAGCATCCGCATATGGTTCTTAGAAGCAGATATTTTTCATGCATGAAAATAAATTGGCACGATAAGGCTGAGAACATGAAGCAGATTGCTTCCGAACTGAACATTGGACCAGACAGTCTTGTGTTCTTCGATGATAACCCTGTTGAGCGTGAGCTGATCAAAACAACTTTGCCGCAGGTAACTGTTGTGGACGTTCCTGCAGATTCAGGAAGGTACTGCGACGTATTAAGGGACATTGTAGAATTTGAAGCTTTAGAGCTGACAGCGGAGGATAGGGAGAGGAACAGGATGTATCTTCAGAACAAGGAGCGGGAGCAGGAGCAGCAGAAGTATAAAAGCCTGCAGGAGTATCTGGAAAGCCTTAAGACTGTTATTACTGTTTCACAGGCTAATGAATTTAATATTCCTAGGATTGCTCAGCTTACACAAAAAACAAATCAGTTCAATATGACTACAAGAAGGTACCAGCCTGCGGATATAGCCGCAATGCTTAAATCGGGTGTTTACAAGGTATACTGCTGCTCAGTAAGCGACAGGTTCGGGGATAACGGAATAACGGGCTGCTGCATAGTTAAAACGGATGGAGACGAAGCGAGCATTGATACATTTCTTATGAGCTGCAGAGTGCTTGGCAGAAATGCTGAGTATGCGTTTTTATCATGTGCAGTTAATGATTTGAGAATGAAGGGCTTTGGGAGGATTCGAGCTGAGTTCCTGCCTACTGAAAAGAACAGGCAAAACAGTGGCTTTTACCAAAGGGCAGGCTTTGAGGCTGAGAGCGGCAGCGAAGGCTTCACCTTCATCCTAGAATCTGGTATGAAAGCTGCTGAAGTAGATTATATAACATGTGCAACAACCTCGGTGAAGGGAGATGAAGGTATTGGATAGTGAATTTATAAATACTGTTGCAAAGGTTTTAAAAATCGCTCCTGAGCTTCTCAAGGAGGATTCTACAGCGGCTTCTATTCCCCAATGGGACTCACTCAATCACTGGACTGTAATAGGTGAGCTGGAGCAGAAATATAATGTTGAATTCACAATGGATGAAGCAGTTAGCTTCAAAAATCTTAATGACATATATGAAACGATAACAAAAAAGCTGCAATAGGAAAGGAAGTTATAGCAGATGCGGCTGGCTTATCTTATATTAGCCCATACAAATCCTCATCAGCTTGAAAGGCTGGTAAGCAGGCTGAAGGATGAAAGAAATGATATATTCATTCATCTGGATTCCAAAGTAGAGGATGATCAAAGCTTTCTACGAATAGCAGCAACACATAAGAATGTGTTTTTTACCTCAAAAAGGTACGATGTCAGGTGGGGTGCGTACAGCATGATTAAAGCAACCCTTGACAGCCTGGAGGAGATAATTGAGTATAAGGAATATGATTACATCAGCCTTATTAGCGGAATGGATTACCCTGTTAAAACTAACGAAGAAATATATAATTTTTTCTTAAGGAATAATGGCAAGGAGTTCCTTTATTACAGAAAGAGTCCATCGCCTGAGCTGCCCCTGGGAGGTTGTGATAGATTTGAATACTATTATGACTATGACAGCAGAGTAAGCAATAGAAATGAGTATGAGTCAGAAATGTTGTTAAGACAGATTAAAAGGCCCTTCCTGAAAGGAATGGCTCCGTATCATGGGTCACAGTGGTGGAGTCTTACAGGAAAATGTGTAAGTTATATCGCAAATACTGTGAAGAATAATATCGAAATAGAAAATTTTTATAGATACACAAAATTCCCTGATGAGCATTTTTTTCAAACGATAATTATGAATTCTTCCTATTCAGCAAATACAATAAATAATAACTTAAGATATATTGATTGGTCGGATATAGATTGGACTACTATCGACTGGAAGGTAACCATGCCTCACCCAAAGCTCCTGACAATTAATGACTTTGAAAAAATTCGAGTAAGTCAGACTGCTTTTGCAAGGAAGTTTGATGAAAGGGTTGACAGTAGGGTGCTTGACACTATTGATGTGTTGCTTCTTAAAAAAGATCCCGGAGGGCTATATTAAAATGGAAATAGAAAATAATGCTGTATCAATTATAGAATTTGTAGATAGTTTGGCTTATGCAAAGAATGTTTTTCAAAGCTACATGCTGCAGGATATAAGTAAAAAAGAGCTTATACTTGTTTACAACAGTTCATCTGATGATTTTGAGAAATGGCTGTTCTTAACAAAAATGTATCCAATGACGCGTATATATTACCTCAATTCGTGTACATCACTCGGAGAATGCCTTAATTACTGCGCTGAAAGATCAATATTTGAGAATATTGCAGTATTTAATCAAGTCGGACTATATGACTTTAATTATTTACAATCCTCCCTAAAAGCTATGCAGACTTATCAAATACAGCTTATAGGAAAGAGAACATATTATAAACATGATGAAAAGGAGAATGCCGATATAATTGTCAACCCTGGCTTTGAGGGTTGCATAACTGATTATGTAATATTGCCGTCTTTTGTGATGAGGCATAACCTATTTGATAACCTAAGATTTGATGATATTAATACTGATATTGATATTGAATACTGCAAAAAATGCCGGGCAAAAGGATATGGTATTTATTCCGCAAAATCAGAAGGTCTCAGGCTATATTGATTATTAATCAGTAATATGGGTATACGTTGCTCCTGGGTTCTTGCATTTTTGGTTTTACAAGGCTCATACTTCTTCAGGCTGATCTAGATGAAGCAGATCATGATCTATGGTATCCATAAGCTTGGAACTGCACTCGTTATCCAGCTTTCTGGCGTAAAGACAGCCGGAAGTCAGAAGTGCATTTAAATCTTCTGTATTAAGTGTTTTGGGGTGTGGTGAATCTGCAATTGACCAGTCGAGGTACCAAAGATTTATGGATGGTGCTTTGTCGGCAAAAGGAGAATTCATAACAAGTGTCTGGAAGAATTGCTCGTCAGAAAATTTTGTGTATCTGAAATAATTCATAATTTCGTTATCATTATCAACAAGCTTGAGAATATACTTTATACAGCTTAATGATAAGCACCACCACATAGATCCATGATAAGGCTGCATACCATCAATGAAATTCCTTTTAATGCTACGTGCACGCATTTCTGCCTCGTAAAATGTGCTGCCTCGACTTCCGAACTCACTATAATAGTTGTCATAATCATAATAGTACCATACCCTGTCCATTCTGCCTTCGGGATACTGCACTATAGGAAGCTTCCGATAATGAATGAATTCATGTCCGCAATTTTCTTTAAAGTAACTGAAAATTAGCATATTGTCTTTTATCGGATAATCAGTTCCACTCATGAGGACAACATAGTCAAAAACAGTACCGAATTCAGTAATTTCTTTAAGAGAATACAGTATTGCCTGCACTACGCTGAAGGCCCCCCATCTTACATTTGATCTGCGGCTGATGTATACAGCGTGCGGGATTTCAGAGCAAAGGTTTGAAAAATCGGTTGTTAGCGGAATTTTGCTATCAAGATGTATAAAAAACCATGTATTCTTTGTATAAAGCCTTTTTATCAACCTTTTCAACTGAAATGGGTTTGTATGAGCAAGTATTAAATATGCTATATTCAATTCTGCGCCTCTTTTTGATACTACTTATGTTATTCTATGCATGACAAGTATTATATGAAACCAAATCTTTAATATGTTATGTTGTTTATGTAACCCTTGTATAACAGATACCATAATATAATAATAAAAGCCCTCCAATATTAGGCTCTACATAGACCTGTACTGCTGCCGACCGTGTAGAGTCAAATAATTTAAAGTATCAAGAACACGGCATCAATGTGTACATACAGTGAAAGAGAGTGAAGAAATGGACGGAGTTTCAATTATTACCTGCACACATGTGCCATTTTACAAAACTAACATTTTTGAAAACTATTCGAGGCAGCATTACAAAACAAAGGAGCTCATCCTTATTCTTAACAGCCTGTCACTAAATTCTGATGAGTGGCAGTTTTATGCAAAGTCATACGATAATGTGCGAATATTTGTAAAGCCGGATTACATTACAGTAGGCGCGTGTATGAATTTTGCGGTAAGTCAGGCAAACTACAATTATATCGCTAATTTTGACCATGATGATTATTATGGAGCCGAATATATTAATGATTATATGAGTGTTGCACCTCGTCTTAGTGCGGGATTATTCGGCAAGAAGACACATTATGTCTATTTTGAGGATAGTTGGACACTTGCTATTATGCATCCTGGCCATGAAAATATGTTTGTAGATTATGTGGATGGCCCGACAATGTTCATGAAAAAGGAGATTTTTGACAAGGTCAGCTATATTGATAGTAATATTTCTGACTGCCAGCTTTCATGGGCTTGCACAGAAAGAGGAATAGGTATTTACTCTGTGAACAAACGTCATTTTGCCTATATTAGAAAGCCAAATACAGAGCTGCACACATGGAAGATAGATAATCAGGAGCTTCTCAATAATTATTGTTCAGTAGTAACTCATATACAGCAGTACCGTCCATACGTGGATTATAGGTAAGTGACTAGGGAATGGAATATTGTGTAGGGAATACATTCGTACTCCCTACACAGGCTGTTGGCGTATTCTCCAAGTGCCTTAATGGTGGTCGTGGTTCAACCGAAATAGATGCTTTTTGAAGGAGGAGTCAGCACAGTATGGTGATCCTCCACGTCGAAATTTACTATTGAACCCATTGACAGTCTGCATTTTTTGCCGACAGTCTTTTTTTCCATGATAATGCTCCCTGATCCGACAAGAGTGCCTTCCATTATATGCACGCTGCCTGCGACCACACAATTCACAAGGCAGGAACAAAAATCGTCTATTTGTGCATCATGTCCGACAACAGTGCGCATATTGAGAAAAACATGCTTGCCTATATGAACGCCGGTTGATACTATAGAATCGATACTGATAACTGAGCCATCCCCAATAGCTGCATTTCTGGCAACTCTTGCAGATGGGTGTATCAATACCGGAAATCTTAAATTATCAAGGCAGCAGATTCTGTTGTATATTTTCTCCTTCGAACCCGGATCACCGACCGCGATTACGACATATGTGTCTTGAGCGGCCTCCTTAAGTGCTTCCCAGGTGCCTATTATTGAAGAGCTTTGAAGCTTTTCAGGGCACTTTCCCTGAAGGTCATCAATGAAACCCTTTATGTTCCAACATGGAGATACGCTGTTAATGTCATTGACCAGCTCTGCTACTTCGCGAGCCAAACCTCCGGCACCATATATTATCAGATCTTTCATACAGCTCACTCTTTCTCTATTACTCCAGACATAATCAAATCACGTTTTTCATAAGCTGCTTTTACACTATATTTAAGTATTGTTAACATAATTTGTAACTAAAGTATTGCTATATATCTATTGAAGCATGTTCTCATTACATTTTATGTCGCTGCGGTGTTGCTGTGTGCCTGTTGAAGTATGTTTTATTGCATACTGTGTTAGTGCTGCTTTGCTATATATCTGATGATCTCGCATATTCTTTCAATATCATCCTTCCTAAGTCTGCCATATAGAGGCAGTGAAAGCACCTGACCCGATACCCTTTCAGCTACAGTCAGATTATCGGCATCGGCTGATGGATGCTGCCCATAACATGGGATATGGCTGCAAAGCGGATAAAAGTATTTGCGTGAATATATATTATATTCCTTAAGCTCCTTTTGAAGCTCATCACGGTCGATACCGAATTTATCCTTATATACTTTGATTACAAAGTAGGGATAATTGTGGGAAACATTTTCAATATCATGGCTGCTGTTTATACCGGGTATATCATTAAGCAGCTCCCTGTAAAAGAAGGTCAGGGTTTTTCTTTTTTCAATTTCTTCATTTACAAGCTCTATCAGAAGTAGTCCCATTATTGCCTGCAGCTCATTAAGCTTGCCGTTGAGACCGGGACCGACGATCTCATCCTCACCTGCAATACCGAAATTGCGCAGCCTGTCTGCTTGTTCCTTGAGAGTATAATCATTGAAGGCCAGGGCGCCTCCCTCGATGGTGTGGTAAATTTTTGTGGCATGCAGACTAAACATGGATATGTCACCGAATATGCCTATTGGTTTATCGCCAACCTCTACTCCAAAGGCATGGGCCGCGTCATATATGACCTTGAGCTCATGCTTTTCCGCAACTTCCTGTATTCTCCAGACATCACATGGATTTCCGAAAACATGAACCGGAAGTATAGCTGTTGTTTCAGGAGTTATCAATGCTTCTATTTTTTCAGGATCTATAGTGTACGTATCCTCATTGATGTCACAGAAAACGGGTTTTAGATTGTTCCAATACAGAGCATGGGTTGTTGCTGCAAATGTAAAGGGTGTAGTTATTACTTCACCTTTCAGCTTCAGTACCTGCAATGCAAGCTGTAACGCGGTAGTACCGTTGGAGAATAGTGAAAGGTTTTGTACCTTTAGGAAATTTCTTAGCTCAGCTTCAAGCTGTCTCACCATTGGACCGTTATTGCTGAGCTGTTTGCTGTTCCAAACACTCTCAAGCATTGACATATAATTATCAAGCTTGGGAAGAAGCGGCTGTGTAACATATATTGGAGAGTCGAAGGGTTTTGGCTTGTTTTCGTATATACTCATAATATAAACTCCTTAAATCACGGTATTGCGTCTTGCTGAATTCATAAGTGTCATCATTGGTCATCATTGGTGCATATGCAGTGGGAGGTTTGATGTGCCTCCTATGCGGCTGCTTAATTGCTGTGCTCAATATAATAGTTGAAATTCTCAAGGGCATACCTTCTATTGTATGGAGCTGCTTCCAGTGAACGTCCATCATGGATGGAACCACTGTAAAGGGGAATGTTGTGATTGTCCAAATCCTTTATGTATTTCTGGTATTTTCTGATAAAGCAGTTTCTGAAATGTGGATTACGGTAGTTATCTTTGTACACATCAAAACAGGTTATGCCACCATTGATCAATGTGCAGAAGGTTCTTGCGCTGCACTCACTGCAGGCTATTACTTGGGGCTGTTCTATTTCAATAGCAGGTATAAAGCCTACACAAAATGGAGTGTGTTTAATAATTCTATGACATATTTCCATGTCTCCTACACAGCACTCCTCATTCCAATAGCCCACCAAATCAAGCAGCTGTGGACTTAGACACTGGCAGCAACCTTCCACAAAGCCGCTTGTTATCTTTAAATATGAGGAATTACCATTTTTTTTTCTAACAAGTGTTCTATTGTACCGTTTCATATATTCCTGACTGACCGCTCCAAGCAGGCCTACCTCGGGAAATGAACGGAATGCATCTGTAAACAGGGTGACCCAGTTGGTTTTGCGGATATAAACATCATTATCGACAGTTATAAATAATTGGTTTTCTTTTCTTTTTGACAAGTGGTAATTTACTGCATAGATCGGTCCTCGGTTAACGTCAAAACGTACCTTTGCCTTAATTCTTGGATCCTTCAACTCCATGAGGTACTCCCATGTATTATCATGAGAATTACTGTCAGCTAAATAAAGCTCAAAGTCATCCTCAGATGCAAGAATTGCACTAAGATTTCTGCATGTGAGTCCGAGCCTGTTCCATGTAATAAAGCTTACCATTGGTGGTAACATATGATTATCCTCATGCATGATTATGCCCAGAGCTAACAAAATGCTGTTAACAGAAGACACAAGATTATGTTAATGCTTATACTCTATAGTATGCATTGAACATAATATCTGGAATATATTAAGTCAATTGCTGTTATTGACATAATAGTTAAAATTGTCAATAGCCCAGTCTGCATTGTAGATATGATTTGCCATCGACAGAGGATCATGTATAGAAGCACAGTAAACAGTTCGCTTACCGGCGTTTAGCTCATTAAAAAACTCTATATACTTCCAATAATTTCGTTCAACAAATGCTACATTCTTATACTTTGCGGAGTGGATACCAAAGCAAGTATTGCTTTCTTTATCAAGATTACAGTATGCTCTTGCTTCACAGCTGCTGCAGGGTATGTTTTGTTCCATTGTTATTGCAATATCAGTAGTAAAGCCGGCTTTATACGGTGTATAGTTATTGACCCGAACTGACAGCTCTGCATCGCCAAAATAACTTTCTTCGCTCCAGTAGCCTATTATATTTATCAGCTCGGGACGGAGACACTGACAGTGGCCGGGCACAAAATCAAGAGGTACTCCTAAATGACCGTTTTTTAGTTGAAGGTAATTTGCATGGCTAGTTGACCTTGATATTACCTGGGGCATCCACGAAGATTCGCTATATGGCTTTGGCACACCAAGAACGCCGACCTCAGGGAATTCTCGAAATACATTCATAAAACGTGATATCCAGTCAGTTGAATGTATATACACATCACTGTCCAGAGCAATGAAATACTGATCTGGCTTTCTTTTGGCAAGGTTGAAATTAACAGCATAAATTGGCCCGAAATTTGCAGGAAGCTTGTCTTTAGACTTAATACGTTTGTCCGTTAGGCTTTGAAGATATTCCCATGTGCCGTCCAAGGAATTACTGTCCAGCAAATGAAGCTCAAAATCGTCAGTTGTACGTAAGAGAGCATTAATATTCCTTGCTGTCAGCCCCATACGATTAAAGGTAATGTAGCTTATAAAAGGTAAAGCCATTTGAATTTCCCCCAGACATGTGTTTTAGTGATAAAGTGTATGTAAAATGTGTCTGGGCAATATGCACATATTAATTAATATGTGCAACATCAGTTATGCCTTATATTTGGACCTCAATATATTTTACTGAATTTGCAGTTATTATTTCCTTATATATTTTTATACCAGGCAGGCCTGAGTTAGCTATAACATTTATTGCTCTTGAATAGTTATCCTCTGAAAACTTGACACCCATATTGCATAAGTCCTTCATGATCTCTCTTGGCATGTAGGTTAGCTCACAGGGTACGTTACTTATCTTGAACCTGCTGCTGAGTATAAAAGCATGGGATCTGGACTGAAGCAGTGTGTAATATTGTATCATGTGTCTCACCTCAATTTACAACTCCTAAGCAAAAAGTTCTACACTGATATTGTAGGGAACTGCATGGAGCTCATGCAGTTCCCCATACTGTAGATACCGGTAATAGCTTTTCTTAGTCTTCATTCTTGCCATGGTTGTCGCAGCCATTGTCCAATGGATTTTGCTTTTGATCAGGGAAGAACTGTTGTGGGAATGGCGTAAGGAGCCTGTTGTTGAATATATTGCATGTAAGTGTGGATGGGTTCTGCTGCTCCGGAGGAACAGGGCAATAGCCGTATGCCGGTATAAGCAGCTGTACTTCACACTCGCACTTAACGATGAAAAATACTCCCACATCAAGAGCCAGTACTCCGGTCATTGAATTAACTACATCGTTAAAGGTTTCAGCAAGAGCCTCAACCTTTATAAACAGTCCATCTGCGTCAATAGTGCCCGGTACACTGTCTGCAGGATAACGGATCACACCAATCTGAGCTAGGCAGTTAGGACAATAGATTTCGTTTACTGTCAGGTTAAAGCCTGCGTCATCTGTCTGAGTGAGCTGATTAACACCATCAGAATAGTGAATTGTGTACCTGATCCTTACAAAAAGCTTAAGCTTCTTAAAACCGGGCTTAAGTAAGGAATCAGATTTCGATATTACCTTTACCTCAATGATGTCGAAATCGTCGGCGCCTTCGAATGCAAAAGCGGGGTTGATTACGCCAGAACCGGGTATAAGAGTTATAGTCCTGGTTACACAGTCACGTAATGATACCTGGTCAAAAACCTTTTGAGTTTGTATGCAAACAAGCTCATTCGGTGGAGGAAAGTTATTCGGATCTGTTATTTGTCCGGATTCAATCCTTGCCATAAAAATACCTCCTTATTATAATCCCTGAAATACTACATAATATCATTTGTTAGGCACCCAGCTTTCGGCTTTAGTATAAGTCTGTATTACATTATATTTTTTCGCCGTTAAAAGGTTACAGATCTATCTCTTTATGTCAAGGAAAATGATTTTCCTTATACCAGAGCAGTGTATCCTTAAGTCCATCCTCAAGATTGTAGCTGGTTGACCATTTAAGATTATTTCTTGCTCTATAGCTGTTAAGCTTAAGACCGTAATTATCCCTTTTGTCCTTGATAGCATTTGATGAAAGCTTATCAGCAGGCATATCGGCAGCTTTGGCTAGCATTATAGCTAAGTCTGCACTGGAGGCAGTCTCATCTGAACCTATGTTATAGGTATCTCCGGGGCGAGCAAAAAACAGAGCTCTTGTAATAGCAGAACAAAGGTCGTACACATGTATCCATTCCTTCACAACTCCGGGGGCTTGATGTGCTATGTTTTCATTAATGGCGTTGACTGAAGGTCTACAGCAAAAAGTCGAGGATGGTTCAATGCTCCCGAGACTTTTGTTATTGAGTATGCTCCTGATAATTGATGGTACAGTACATCTGGTATCCTGCCAGGGACCGTATGTGTTGCAGCTTCTAAGTATAACCACAGGAAGACTGTAAGCGCGGTAATAAGAAAGGGCTAAAAGATCTGCAGCCGCCTTCACCGCTGATAGCGGATTTTCCGGCTTAAGGGGAGTATCTTCGTCATAAAAGATATCTTTATCATTTGTTGAACCATAAACATCATCGGTAGATATTTGTATAAAACGTTTATCAGCAATAGATGTTCTTGTCCATATGGAATGTGCACCCTCAAGCATGGCAAAGGTGCTTGAAAAGCTTGACTCACATGACGGCTGAAGCCATTTGCCGGTTGAGGGGATCTGGGGCTCGCTGCAGAAATTTACTATCAAGCAAGGCTTGTATTTGCGAAGTACATATTCACACAAATCTCTGCTGCAGACATCGCCTTTTATATGATGATACCTGGGAGAGGCCTCCAAGTCAGACAGTCTGTTCATCTCTGCGGGATAGGACTGCTTATCTATATTAACAACAATGTAGTTTTTGTTTCTCCTGAGAAAGTACTTTATAAAATTGCTTCCAATAAAGCCGGCACCGCCGGTGACGAGCAATATTCTCATAAACCTCACCTCCTTTAAATAAAAGTAGTAAACAATAATAATGAAGTTATGTATACTAACATACTATTAATGTTTATGATAAATGTGCATAAATAGAGGTGGAAAAGCTGGTAGTGAGAGACGGAAAGCAGGTAGTGAGGGACGGGAAGCAGGTGGTGTAAACACATTGATAATAGTCTCAAGGACATAGAGCTGCTTGGATTCTTTGCAGCAGGGGCAACATAATAAATAAAAAAATGAGGCCTTGTGTAAGCCCCATTTAGCAGATCATTACTCTATTTGTTTTTATCGCTGAGCTTTCTAAGATAACTCCATGTGACCTGTGAAAAGCCGTTTCCGCTCATAACAGGTTCTGTAGAGACATTATCAGGAAAGCTGTACCCGGACTGCCAGAAGGATGTTGTCTGTGCCTGGGCATTATTGCTGTGGCTGTGGCCCTCAGGTGCCGGTTCATATGCTGCTTCAGCAGCAGGCATTGGTTCAGTTGCTTTGCCATCAGTTACATTTAGTGCCGGTTCAATGGCTGTTTTAATAGCAGGCAACGTTTTGGGTGCTTTTAATGACACATTATGTACGGATATACTCTTCGGTGGCACATCTGTGATAGTCTGCGCACCTTTTAATGTTTTCATCTGTGCAATTGCATTTTTTAGCTGCTGCAGTTCACGGGAAGTTCTCTCTTGTACCGAAGCCTGACGTTCAAGCTCATACCGTATTGTTCCTAAAGCATCATCAAGCTGTCTTGTATGAGCACCTATTTCATTCAGGGAGCATCTGATATCCTCTACTGCGTTTACAATTGATCTTAGTGATTCAGGCAATCCCACTACATTTTTTGACATAAGATCCCACCTACCGGTTAATGACATAAACAATGCTGCTTCATTATATTTGAGGGATGTTTAATGTGTTCTTAATATTATTAGCTATCTTTATGGAGGCAGATAGCTTATTACTGCGAATTTGCAATATTAACAAGATAATACTTTCGCATTATTGGCAGTAAAGTGCAATCGTAAGGTTGTGAACAGAAGCCTTAATTAGTTATGTATGAACCTGTATGGAAGTATCCGCATAACATATAGTAGCGTGTTTATATAGGAGGTTCTTTATGTACAATCCGGGATATAATTATTTTGGCGCAATAAGGCAAGGCTTTTCACACATCCGTTTTCTTCATGCTGCCCCCGGGGCACCGGCTGTGGATGTTTATGCCAATGGCAATTTAATTGTAAGAGGTCTTTCATATAGAGGCTTTACACAGTACCTGCAGTTAGTCCCCGGCCAATATAATATAAGAGTTTTTCCAACTGGTACAACCGGCCCTACAGTACTTGATACCGTTGTAGATGTACCGGTACAGTCTATTGTAACAGCGGCTGTTGTTGGTATACTGCCCAATATTGGAGTGAGGGCCTTCTTTGAACCTATCCTTCCGATACCGCCCGGAAAGCTGTACCTGAGATTTGGCAATCTTGTACCGGATAGTACAGGTGCCGACTTGACCCTGGCAGACGGCACAATATTGTTCGAGGATGTCTCCTTTGGTGCTGCGACCAATTATATATCAATATTCCCTGGAACATATGCTTTTAATATAAAACAGTCCGGCACTAACACAAATCTTTTATATGTTCCTAATATACAGCTTACACAGGGAAGATTCTATACTATTTATTTTATAGGCTTGATCAGGGGTAATCCGGCTTTGCAGGTGCTTATACCGCTTGACGGGAATTCTTACATTCAATTGTGATAATGTCTCCAAGTTGAGGGCACATCTGCCAAGAATAGAATGTGCCCTATTTAATTGCAGTAACAACGCCTATTTGAGGCTGCTGTAAGACTTTAGCTTTTCTATGCTTCTTGGAAGTGCATCCTTTGAATTTCCCCAGGGAGCATCGTTGAAGCGGTAGTCGAATTTTTTTGTAAACCAGTCCAGCTCCTTTTCTATTCTATCCATGTTTTCTATCTGCTGCTGGAGCAGAAGACTAATAAATATAGTATTCTCCTGAGGTTTTAAGTATTTTACTGAAGCCTCTGCCAGCTTTCGCATATGAACAAGGCAGAAGCCCTTCTTACTTTCAAACAGCTTGCGGAAATCATCTTCGCGGGACCAGAGGTACATGATCACATCATAGTAGCGCTCCATTGTATTGTTGAGCTTATCGCATATAGTACAGCTGTTCTCGATCCTTTTCAATAACTCGATAAGCTTTGTAGAAACGCTATCTGTGTTTTGCCCCTTTGTGGAAAGCTTACCGGAGAGTGAGCTAAAAACAGATTTTGAAGGCTTCATGCTTTTAACCGCAGCATCGGCTGCCTTTCCCAGTTCCTTGATACTTTCCAGCTGCTCTTTAATATGAGTATCAGTCTCAAGACCTAAACCGAGACGGTTTTCCTGTCTGTTATAAAGCATCTCAAAGTGACGTCGGCAAAAGCCTTTTTTGTTGGTCTCTATCCTGCAGTCCGGCTCCATCAATGCTGCGCCAAGGTAGTAGTCTGTATAATCGTCCTCAAGCTTTTTCTCGAGCAGACATACGGGGCATTCACAATCCTCATTGAAGGCTTCTGTTACCGGAATAGTGTATATTTTTTCTTTCATCTGTACTCTCCTGTAAAAAAATTCGATTTTCTGCCTGTGCCAACAGAGCCAATTTTATTATACTTCTTTACCGCCTGTGCCAACAGGCTACAATTTCTATATACTTCTTTACTGCCTGTTTTCATAAATCCCTTTATACTATTGACACCAAATCCTCTAACAATAATACATTCGACCATTTCTATGGGTTACCTTACGTAAGTACCAATTCATATCAGGATACTTGCATGGAATATTTTGCATTGTCGCCGGCATGGTGCAGAGGAACGATATTTGTTACAATTATGATTATAGCATGAATGCGGTGGGATATATACTATGCAGTACTCAACTTTGTACAGAACAATGACTATTCAGTTATAAAATTTATGGACTATTGGTATTCTTTCATTGCAAAATTGCTCCATCAAAGTGGTGTACCTGAATAGCCACACAGAATAATGTAGATTTCATAGTAAGTTCGTTAAATTATGGCGATTAATTCATAGTAAACATGTTGTTGTGTTAAATGCTGAGGGGGACTATAAATGAAGTATGGTAAGTATCTTATTGAAGAAGCTGATAATTGCATTATTGTAAACGGTGTAAGTGACTTTGATCCCAAGCATATTTTTGAATGCGGACAGTGCTTCAGATGGATCAGAGAGGACGACGGAACATACACGGGAGTCGTACGGGGAAGGGTGGCAAACGTGTCGTATTCAGAAGGAAAGCTGGTTGTGGATAATGCAACAGCAGATGACTTTAAGAATATATGGTTTGATTATTTTGATTTGGGCAGGGACTATGGCGAAGTAAAAAAAGCAGTGGATGTTGATGATATAATGCATGAGGCTGTTGCTTTCGGAAACGGGATAAGGATACTGAGGCAGGAGCCTTGGGAAGCACTCATTTCTTTTATAATATCGTCAAATAACAGGATTCCCCGGATTATGAAAATCATCGAGGACATGTCAAGATATTACGGGCAGGAAATAAAGTACCGTGGTAAGAGCTATTATTCCTTCCCTGATGTAAAAAGCCTTGCAGCATGCAGCCTTGAGCAGATAAACAGATGCAAAGCAGGCTATAGATGCGGATATATACATAAAACTGCCGCTGATATTGCTGAGGGCAAAGTTGAATTAGCTCAGACTAAAGCACTTGATACGGATAAAGCAAGGAAGTACCTTTTACAGCTTTGTGGAGTAGGTAATAAGGTTGCAGATTGCTTCCTGCTCTTCAGCGGAACAAAATATGATGTTTTTCCTACTGATGTCTGGGTCAAGCGTGTCATGGAGGAGCTTTACTTCAAACGTGAGGCTGATTTCAGTGAAATTCAGAAGCTGGCGGCAGATATGTTCGGACAGTATGCGGGAATCGCACAGCAATATCTGTTCTATTATGCAAGGGAACACAAAATAGGAATATGATGCCGATGCGATAAATTGAAGCTTTTGAATATATCATTTATGAAAGACTTTTTCTGATCAAGATTTATGTGCGGGCAAACAAATCCATTGACCGGCAACTGCTGTGTTTCAACAAGACGGATAGCTTAAGCACCGTTATTGGAGTTGGGATATTTTTAGACTCGTTATAAAACTGGGGTCTCGCGTTATCAAAACGAGGCTTTGTTAAACTATACAAGAGAACCTTTTTGCAGTTGTATATTGTTTTACATGCCTCAACGAGTGTAACAATATGTATTTGAAGCAAATAAAATATACTGTTAATAACCAAAATGCATATACGGTTAAGGGCATTTGCGATGTAACTATAAAATAGCTTTGCAGCACAATACATAACAGCTGACTACCAGTGGAACACGTAATAACATTGCACTGCGGGGATTATAACAGTATACAATGTCAATGCCCATGCTTAGGAGAGTGGAAATTTATGGAGGGTATTGCAATATTAGATTCGGGGAATTATGCATTAAAGCTGTGCAGTATATTTGAAAAAAAAGGCTATATATTTGAGGTGACCTCAACACCATGTCAGTTGGCTAAGAATGGCTGCAGTTATTGCCTGAGATTTCCCGTTGAGTTCAGTAACATGGTACTGCAGGAAGCGCTGCTGAACAATATAGTTGTGCGTGAGATGTTTAAGGTCATACCGCAGCTTACAAAGAACAGGTATGAAAGGATATTTTAAGATGGCTGTAAGGCAGCACTGCCATAATGTTCTAGCAGTAATTGATAAACATTAGCTTAATGCAGAAAAAAGAAGGGCGATTGAATTATTGCGAGCTTGAGGGAGATAATCACTTTTTCAGTTCATTGTTAAACAAAAGGGCTGATGATATAATTTAGGTACAGCAAACGAGATAATATCAAGGCTGTACAATGATTATAACGAGACGGAAGGATGTATGCCGCCCTGTTATAAAAGAAATAATCAGTGTTTTATAATTGAATATTTTCAACCTGAAATTCTCGGATAAACCTATTATTTTGAACCTACATTCAAAATATGGAAGTCCGGTGTTTGACAGCTAAAATCAGGCCACAACTTAATACCGACACACGGCTAGAACGTGCGGCTACGGCAGTGGAAGGTTGATGTTGCCAGTAGGACTCCCACCTAGCTGAGGGCTAGGTGTCAAAATATAGGGGAACGGCTTTTCGGGTTAAAATTTGAGGGAACCATTCAGTACGGTGGTTCCCTTTTTCTATTAATTGCGTTGACCGAAGGTTTACAGCAAAAAGGCGAGGAGGGCTCGATGCCCCCGAGACTTTTATTAATGGTGTTTAATAATACTAGTCTCTAGAATCACTGCCATCTTGCCATTCAGTCGGCTCCTTCCATTCCTTCCACTCCTTAAGCTCCTCAGGAGTGAGGGAGGATTTAACCGAGGATGTAGCCTTTGAGTTTATTGCAGTATCATTATTGGCAGTCGCTTCAGGCTTTTCGCTTTGTGAATATGTTTCGCCGTCTGCAGAATTATTACTGCTTGTTGCAGAAGTAAGCTCAATTTTAGATTCCAAATTGCCTTTGTTATTCTTAATAGCTAATATCTGACCGCTTAGATCCTCCAGCCTGCTATCCAGCTTTCTTACTCTGGCAAGCTCACGCTCCAGTGCTCCCAGCTTTATAGAATACTTGCCCGTATCCTTTGCTAAGCCATTATAAGAATTTTCAAGCCTTGCAAGGTCACTCTTTATGGTGGATATATCTTCCATTACCTCGTCGATACTGCCTTGAAGCTGCCTAAAGGTGTCCAGTACAAGACTTTTTATATCATTTCCGGCGGCTTTTTCACGGATTTGTGTACCTACACCTCCTGCTTCATCTGTAAAAAGCTTTGTTGCATTTTGTTGTTTATTGAATGCCAGTTTTAATCCGTCAGATATACTGCCGGGTAAAATATCGGGAGGAAGGGCGAATTTGCTGTCCTTTTTGATATCATAGCCTTCATCCCTGATTATGTCTTTTGAACTATTCGATTTCCAGCATATGCATTGAAGCTGCTGGCCTGTAAATGAACTAAGTCTTGTAGGTTTGCTCCAGACAGTTCCATTCTGCGTTCCTACGCAGTAATAAATGCTGTCATCTCTGACCCAATAGATTATCAGGCCTTCAGCTGTTTGAACTATTGATGCATACTCGAAGGAGTAGACTGAGGAGTGTATGACGATTTCCGGTGTCCAAAGGTTTTTGTCAGGGGACTTTTGCTGGTAGACCATTTCAAAAAGCTTTGGAGCTCGCCTCTGATAACATAAGTGTATTACACTGCTCCTGTTTGTAATAGCATGAGGGTATTCGCAGTTTCCTACATACTTTGTGACAGGGGTGAAATCACTCCAGCTTTTTTGCTGGGTACCAAGCTTTTTGTATCCAAGCTGCAGGTACCTTCCGTCAAAAGACTGATAAAAGACATAAATATTCTGTGCTTTGTCATATACAACAGAGCAGGGGATACTACTACCGGAGACATAATCTATTATCTTAGGATTGCTTACTTTATTGCCCGAGAGTGTCTGGCTCGCAAGCAAAAATGAATTTTCATGATGAAGTACATAGAAAGAGTATATTTCATTATCTGTGAAAGCTATAAAGAATTGTTTGTTATAGGCTGATGGATTTTTTGATGCAAGCAGCGGTAATGTTCTAATAGAGCTGTTATCAAGCTGCGAATAGTAAATGTTGCCACCATTATCCTGAAACAGAAGGTGAAACTGATCATTCTGATCCATTTCTGCATAAAAATCCTGGTAAACATCCTTGCGGAGAACTACTGCATTACTCCAGGAATTATACTTATTGAGAGTCCTGTAGCATAGGTTCTGCCTGCTATCACAGAAAAAATCCCAGGTGTCGCCATTTGCCTGACGGAAAATATATTGCCTGTTATGAAAGTTATACATATTTTTTGCTCACATTTTCATATTTTGCTCTATTTATATATATGACAGTACAATATGCATTTATGGCAGAACATTGATTATGATTTATTATCCCTGTATATCACAAAAACTTAAATGCAACATATTATGAAAATGTGAAGGGAAATCATATAATATAGCTTTAAATGAAGGGGGATTTAAATATGGGCTATTGTCACGATAAAGTGCTTCCCGGCATCATTAACGAAAAAGACCTATGCAGAATAAGGGAAGCAGTCTGTGTACAGGTAGAAAAGATTTACGACTCATGTAAGGAAAAGGACTGTGTAGAGGACGCAAGAGTATATTTCAAGAATCCTGATAAGGTACGCTGGATTATTAACAATGCGATAAATGTAAAAGCGAGACGTGCAGAAGTTATCAAGGTATATTCGGATGTGGAAGAAGTGCCGTTCAAGAGAGGTTTTTACACCGTTGACGTAAAATTCTACATCAAGATAACACTTGACTTCTTTGTACCGAGAAGTAACGGCGGAATAAGAATTATTACTATTCCTGGAATAGTACTGTTTGACAAGAAGGTAATACTTTTTGGCTCCGAAGGCAACATTAAAATATTCAAATCACATTATGTTGAAAATGGTATTGACAAACCGATCGACTCAGCATTACAGCAGGATAACTTACCTATATCCAAGATAGAGGTCGCTGAGCCAATAACGTTAAATGCCAAGATCATTGAGGTTCTTGAAAACAGCGGCGATGACCACTGCGAAAGACATGTTCCTCAAGCAGTAAGCGAAGCTCTCGAGGATGTGGAGATTGATGATTCGGACTTTGACAAGAGTGCAGATGATGTAAGAACGCTTGTTATAGCAAGGCAGGTTGTAGCTACTGTTGGAATTTTCTCAATAATAAAACTGGTAAGACTTGTACAGCTTCTTATACCGGCATTTGACTTCTGCGTACCGAACAAACAGTGCATTGCTGCAACTGATGAGGATCCATGCGAATTATTTGAGACAATTGACTTCCCAATTGATGAATTCTTCCCACCCCAAAAACATGATTTCCCTGGGGCAGAGGAAGAAGAAAGATCAATGGTAAAGGATGAATAACAAGCATACGGGATAACTAATACATAAAGGGATGGCTGGACCATCCCTTTATTACTTATGGTGTTACCTAAAGGGCTACACTGCTTACATTGTCCTTCCGGGAATCAAAAGATTTACGATCCCGTATACCAGTGCCCCGATTATTGCACCAAGAACAGATACATTGTATCCGGGTACTATAAACTGGACTACATAAATAATGATTGCAGCAACAACAAAGCCTGTTAAGCCTCTTCCGAATGGTGAGGCATCCACTCCAAAGGCTCTTTCAACTACGTAATCCAAAAAAGCTATTACTGCAGCTGCTGCTATCAGAGGCCATATTCCCGAAATTCTGAAGCCGGGAGTAAGAAATGCGGTAACAGCTAAAACTATTGCTCCTACAAGAGTTTTAATCAGGAACTGTCCAAAGCTAAAATGCTGTGTTCTCTCAACATCTTCAGACAATACAATCACATCCTTTCAACTATTTTGTGATTTCTCGACTATTATATTATTCATTTTCACGCAATATATTATGCGAATACTGAAAATACATTTGTGATGCAACTTTAAAATAAATCCTGCTATGCAGCATTTATTGGCTCACGGCAAACTAACAATGTATCATACTTTATAGTTTAAAATATAATATATTACAGTTTATGGCAAATGCCGTGGTAAACCATATTTATTTACTTTTTGTCTAATAGATGATAAACTAATGGAAATAATGAAATAATAATATGAAATATTGAAAAAAACGATGACTTGGAAAAGTAATCCGATAAGCAGCAACAGAGAGATGCCGCCACCGGCTGAAAGCGACATTTGTGGTGCTCTCGGACGAAGTGCCCCAAGTGGTTTGAAGCTTGAATCCTGTTACATATGTAGGGCTTCACGGAGCTGCACCGTTATGCTGATAAGTTAAGCGGTAGCTTTGGTAACTGCCGCAAGAGCTGTTTCAAAAAGGAAGCAGATTAGATTAGAGTGGAACCGCGGATAGTCTCCGCCTCTTTTACAGGGGCGGAGGTTTTTTGTTAATATGCGGATGCATTGGGGAATAATAAGTTATATTTATAGATTGCAATAGCGTTTTATGCACATGTGGTAATATGTATAATTGTTTCTATGAAATGGGGAGTTAATATGTTAAGAGGACTTTTAAAAGACGCAGCTCTAATTGCGAAAAGAGATCCTGCTGCGAAGAGTACACTGGAGGTAATACTGCTTTATCCGGGTTTTACCGCTTTGTTTTATCATAGAATAGCGAATTGGCTGTTTAAAAAAAGATTGTTTTTCCTCGCCCGTTTGGTGTCTCAGTTTTCCAGATTTATTACAGGAATAGAGATACATCCGGGTGCCAAAGTAGGACAGGGATTATTTATGGACCACGGGATGGGGATAGTTATTGGTGAGACCGCAGAAATAGGTGATAATTGTACGATATACCATGGGGTTACCCTAGGCGGAACAGGAAAGAATAAGGGCAAGAGACATCCTACTATTGGGAACAATGTTCTTATAGGCGCCGGTGCAAAGCTGCTTGGACCAATAACTATAGGTGACAATACTATGGTTGGTGCAGGTTCTGTTCTGTTGGATGACGTTGCTCCTGACACCACAGTAGCAGGCACTAAGGCAAGAGCTGTCAAACATGCCGGGAAAAGGGTATGTCCATCCATTGAACTGGATCAGGTGCATGTTCCGGATCCAATTTCGCAGGAGCTTTGCAGGATGCGTCTACGTATTGAGCAGCTTGAAAAGCGGTTAAATAATGAGAGCCCGGGTAAGGAATCGGATGAGAGTTCACAATGATAGCTCAAAGACAGGAATGGTAAGAGGACTGAATAGAGACCAGAAAAGAAGCTTGAGGCAAAATGCAAAACAAAGATAGGCGCAAGAAAGGGTATAATAAAAGAGAAATACCTGAGGAGCGTTGCAAGAAGATACTTATAGGTACCTGAAGGAAAGCTAAAGCAAGCTTTGAGCAGCAATCAATTTAAGGTATGATAACAGGTTTGAAAAGGTAGTCGAAGAGAAACTAATAAAGAAGTATTTAGATAAACAAAAGGCTATGTAAATAATAGAATGGAAAACGGAGGTTGCAGCTATGAAGCTTTATAACACATTAACAAGACAAAAGGAAGAGTTCATACCGATAAACAAGGATGAGGTGCGTATTTATTCATGCGGCCCAACAGTATATCAGTATGCTCATATAGGCAATCTTAGGACATATGTCTTTATGGATATTCTGCGCAGAGTATTGAAATACAACGGCTATAAGCTAAAACATGTAATGAACATTACAGATGTTGGACACCTTGTATCTGATGCGGACGAGGGCGAGGACAAGATGATGAAGACTGCTAAGGCCACAAACAAATCGCCATGGGAAATCGCTGAATACTATACGGGAGTTTTCATGAACGATATAGGAGAGCTTAATATAAGTAAGCCTGAAATCATAGCAAAGGCTACCGAGCATATAAATGACATGCTCGACTTCGTTGAAAAGCTTGTGGAAAAGGGCTATGGATACGAAACCAATGATGGAATATATTTTGATGTAATGAAGTTCAAAGGGTATGGAAAATTATCAAAACTAGATCTTGAGGGGCAAATAGCAGGAGCAAGGGTGGATGTAAATGAGGAAAAAAGGCATCCTGCTGATTTTGCGTTATGGAAAAAAGCTCCCAAGGAGCACATAATGCAGTGGCCCAGCCCATGGGGAATGGGGTATCCGGGCTGGCATATAGAATGCTCTGCTATGAGCAGAAAGTATCTGGGAGATGAGTTTGATATTCATACAGGAGGCGTTGATCATATACCTGTGCACCACGAAAATGAAATAGCTCAGAGTGAAGCACTGCTTGGAAAACCGGCTGTCCACTGCTGGCTGCATGGAGAATTCCTGCTGGTCGATAATGGCAAGATGTCAAAGAGCCTTGGGAATACATACACAGTATCTGATCTAAAGAAAAATGGAATTGATCCGCTTGCATACAGATATATGTGCCTTAATGCTAACTACAGAAGCAAGCTGAATTTCACATGGGACGGAATTAAAGCGGCACAAGTCTCTCTTGACAGACTAATGGAGGGTGTATTGGCGCATAAAAAGGCAGATAGCAATGTAAGATTCGATTCTTCAATTATCGACGGCTTCAAAAAAGAGTTTGATGAGGCGCTAAATGATGACCTTAACATCCCAAAAGCTCTTGGCGTTACCTGGAATGTCGCCAGATACAATGTTAAATCAGTTGATTTATATAACCTTCTTTTGAAAATGGATGAGGTACTAGGCCTTGATTTTGCAAAAGCTGCAGATAAACCGACTGAAACAGCAACAGAGCTTGACCCTGAGGTGCAGGCACTTGTTGATCAAAGACAGCAGGCCAGAAAGGATAAGAATTGGAAGCTGGCTGATGAGATAAGAAATAAGCTTGGTGAAATGGGATACCAAATCGAGGATACACCAACAGGAGTAAAGGTGGTAAGAAAATAGACCTTATGTAACCTTTGAGGCATGCAAATAATATACTGATTATGTAAAAACGTTTAGAAGCTTATTGACGCGAAATCACAATATAAGCCGGAAGATAATTTCACACTCTCATATTTGCGGCAATAAGTATGTTCGTTGGGGTGTAGATGGTAACCCACATAGTATGCTTAAAAGGGATGTGTATTTATGGAAACTAAAAAAATAAAATGGGACAGAAAAATGGCAGAAAGGTGCCTTATGAGATGGAACATAGATGCGGGCTATACAGATGCGTCGAGCATGACAAGAAAGGCTTCTGAGGATTCACAGTGGGAGGAATTCAAAAAGGCGCTTGATAAAGTGTTGGGGAAATAAAATAATATGTAAGAGGTAATATATAAAAAGAGACGGTGTGAAATTTTCTCTGTAAATAGCTTTCTATGATAATTTTTATTGGGGCTTGTGAGCCACATTTTGGCTTGCAAGCCTTGATTACAATATAGTGAAAAG
>JAEYRB010000058.1 GCA_023409735.1 Bacillota bacterium
GTGCTGCAGCAAGAGCACGACACTACGGTGTAATAAGGGAGGCGTGTCATGCCAATCATCATTCGATTGGATCGCGTCATGGCCGACCGCAAGATTTCTCTTAACGAGCTGTCTATGCAGGTGGGCATTACGATTGCCAATCTTTCTAATCTGAAGAACGCAAAGATCAGCGCGGTAAAGCTGAGTACACTCGAAAGCATCTGCAAGGCACTCAACTGTCAGCCCGGAGATTTGATGGAGTATGTGCCGGAAAAGGTGTAGGAATCCGCTTAAAATAAGCCTCCACGGCCTTCATCAGTGGGGGCCCTTTCAAAAGCCCCGTCCTGTCTTACATGCAGGGCGGTTTTTTACTTTACTTGATTTGTAATTGAATCCGACTGCGAAGTTCAGTTATTTCATTGCCTTTTTCGCGGTTACCCATGTTGTACTCATCGAGTACTTCTATTAGGAAAAATGACCAGCCATGCTTTAGCCGACTTTTCCATGTCCACATCTCCTGTTTTTCGGTATTTTTCGAAACGGATCAATTTAAATTACTTTAGTCAACCATATCATGCAGTGCAAATATGGTTATATATTGGATTATCCTACTTTCTCACGCCTAATTTAAAATAAGTGATAGGGCCTTTTCTTTATATTCCCATTGTCAAGCAAACATGTTTTGACTATACTGAACATACGTTCGAATGGAGGGCGTATGAATAAGTCAATTCCGAAAAATTACGTTGATGTAGATGTGCGGTTTTACAAAGACCGCAATCAACCAATGCCAAAAAAGATAATATGGAATGATAAAGTTTACGGGATCGATGAAATAAAGGACGTTTCCCGTGCGGCCAGCCTAAAAACTGGCGGAAGCGGCATAAGATACACGGTGCGTATCGGAAGGGAAGAACGTTATCTGTTTTGGGAAAGCACGACAACGCAAAGGTGGTTTGTGGAGCGGAAATAATTCATTCAGATATCTCTTAATTGTTGGTGCGAATGGGGGGATTCGGATTTTGGTCATCGGCATCGCCCTGCTTGCGTTTCACGCGGCGCACGGCGGCCTGACATAAAATCCGGGGCGGGAGAACAGTCCGCAGGACTGTTTTCTGATCCGCCCTTCGAATACTTTCAATTAAGCCAAAGCCAAAGGTACCCCTTAAAGGGGTGCCTTTGGCTTTGTTTATCATTGACAGAATAGATATCTGATATATAACGAGATCGTCGGAAACCAAAATGCGCCATTACAATCGTTCATCCTTTTGCTTGCGCCATTGGCTTCGCCCTCACCGGATCGTTGTGCAGCACCACTCGCAGCATATACGGCCATAGGCGCACCCTTAAAAGATGCAGCAATGCGATATACACGCAGATACACAGCAGCAAGCTTACGAGCAGCGCAGGTATGACAGCAACCCCTTGCCCCGACGCGCTCAAGAAGAACAGCTGCGCACAGGCGTAAAGTATCAGCGCGCAGGCCACGGGAATGATTCCCGCATTGATAAAATGCGGGGGAGTATGTGTCTCTCTATGGATGAAAACAAACCCGGCGGATATACGCACAACATTGCCGCATATCATACCCAATATATAGCCATATACATGCAACGCCGGTATGGCTGTGAGCACCCACACCAATGCAAACTGTATGATCTCGCCTGTCGCCGCAAGCAAAAGCACTTTCTTTTGCTTGCCGAGGCCGTTCAATATGCTGGCTGTCAGAATTAAATAATAAGTGGAAATGGTCTGTATAAACAGTGCCATTGCCAGAAACGGCGGGACAGTCTGCCCGTAAAGCAGCCCGCACATGAGCGGTATGAACGGCAGCAGCATTGCCGTGGGGGGTATCCCCAAGAGGCTCGCGGCCTCAATCCCTTTCTCGACTTTACGCGCAAGATCGCGTGAATCATTACGCGCGATACTGCCCGCTATGCTTGGCATCAGCAAGGTGCATAGCGCGCCGACAAATGCGCTCGGCAGCATCATGATGGGCAATACCATACCCGATATCAGGCCAAGCGCACTGACGGCTTCCACCCTTGTATACCCTGCCAATGCCAGCCGCAAAGGGAATATGATGACCGATATGGCGGAAAACATATTTGCCAGCACGGAGGTGAATGCAGAGGGCACAGCGATTTTTAAAAAACGACGTCGGATATCGTGCGTTGATGCAGCAGCGGTTTTTTGCCCGCGCAGGAATTTTGCACCGTAGGAAATACCCAAGAATAGTACACTGTATACTTCGCTCAGCGTCATACCCAGCAAAATCAAAAACGCCGTGTATCCATGATCGCCGTTGAGATAGCGCGTAAGCAGCATCCATGCAAGCGCAATGCGCAACAACTGCTCCCCCACCTCCGAGATTGCGGAAAACCGGACTTGCCGCGTGCCATGGAACATCGCCTTGAAAATGTTCTCGATACCGGTGAGCAAGATGCAGACCAGTATCATCCAAAGCGCGTTTGCAGTACGCGGGTCGCCCAGTATCACGGCAGCTATTTCATCGCGCAGCAGAAGTATGGGCAGGGAGAAAGCACCTAAAAGTCCCAGAAAACAAAGCACCGCAAAACGGATGAGCTTTCGTATCCCCTTAAGATCCCCGAGGGCATACAGCCTCGCCGTCACATGTGTGACAGCGACGCAGATGCCGGACACGCATACGGACATTGCAATGGCATATACCTGTATCACCAGCGTGTATACACCCATACCTTCCGGCCCGGCAAATCTGCCCAGCAGCACGCGATATGCAAAGCCTAAAAGCAGCAGCACCATATTGGATGCCGCAAGTATCGACGCCTGATAAAAAAAGGAGCGTTTGTTAAGCAATATGGTCGCCTGCCTTCCCATGCCGTCGCCGTCCGTGCGGTGACTATATCATAGTTATGTTTTCAGGCTTCATTTTACGAGGAATCTGGTTTTCGCTGTTGCATAAACCGGGTTCCTCGTTCGTTTCGGTGAAGCAAACAGCGAACCGTTCCGACTTTGAAGCGATATGTGTAGTATTCAGCATAAGTTTTTTCAATTCTTTGCAGACGGAAACAGGGCGGTTCTTTTCGACGAAGAACAAAAAGAAAAGCTCAACGAAAGGGGAGCTGGAGAAGCAAAATCAATTATGAATGTAGCTACTGAGATCAATTAAAGTAATATATTATAAAAAAGATGAAGATGTTGAATTTGTTCGTGTTGACAACTTTCTTGAAACATGCGATTAAGCTACCGAGAATATTTTAATTATTTAACGAGAAACGAACATCAAAACAGATAATGAAATAAAAATGCTGAGCAGTTCTCTTGTTTCTCTTTTTTGAATTGATGATATAGAAAAAGCACAGTGCGAGGACTGTATTCAAAATCAGGGCACTTTATTGCTTGAGGAACCTACCATTAGATGATCTTGCCGAAATATGGGTAAGTACAGTCTTAAAATCACCATTTTTGATAGGGTAATCTGTTTTCAGGGTTAAAAAGCAGGTTCGGGAAAACAGTCCTGCGGGCTGTTTTCCCGCCCCGGACCCATAAAAGAAAAGAAGTTCCATTCAGGTACTTCTTTCTTTGGCAGGGTAGGTGAATCTACTTGTGGTTATAATATGCGCAGAATGCTCATTTAAAGCGCTTTTTCATATAGATAAAATTGGTTCAATCCATATTTACCAAGCCCTAAATCCACTTTGTTCACATAAGTAAAGCCGTATTTTTCATATAGCCTAATAGCGGGCGTGTTGTTTTCGTAAACATCAAGCCGAATGGCTTTCGCGTGTTCATTCGTGCAATGGTGAATCGCAAAGTTCATCAAGCTTGTGCCGACTCCGCTTTTAAGGTAAGCGGGGTGAACAGCAAAGGTATGCACAACAAAAACGCTAGTGTAATCAGCGTCTACATTCCATTTAACCTTGTTGTAAGCGGGCTCAGGAATATGATTTAATACAATGGAACCAACGATTTCTTCGGCACTTTTTGCAACATAAAGGGTTCCGCTCGCAACAGCGTTTGCTGCATCTTTACGGGTTGGATATACGCCTTTTCTCCAGCCCGGATAATTGATGTTGCACGCCAGAAAATCATTCAAATCGTCATAAAGCTTTGCGAGCTGGTCGACATCAAGTTTTGTTCCTTTTTCAATGACAATGTGCATGTGGGACACTCCGTCTCTAGAGTTATGTCGCAATATGGAATCTTGTTTCATTCTACGCTGTAAACAAAAGAAGTCAACCCTTCTTGGAGCTAACTTCCGCCCTTCCAATCCCCTCGAACTTAAAACCCAAAGCCGTATACGTCCATAAACGGGGCGTATACGGCTTTGGTGCGAATGGGGGGATTCGGATTTTGGTCATCGGCATCGCCCTGCTTGCATTCCATGCCGCGCACGGCGGCCTGACACAAAATCCGGCCGCTAAAAACGCTCCGTTGGAGCGTTTTTGCCACTGTGCGGCCGCGGCTTCGAATCCCTTCCATAATATCGCCCCATAAAGGGGCGCCCATGGCTTTGGTGTGAATGGGGGGATTCGGATTTTGGTCATCGGCATCGCCCTGCTTGCATTCCATGCCGCGCACGGCGGCCTGACACAAAATCCGGGGCGGGAAAACAGTCCGCTGGACTGTTTTCTTAACCGCCCTTCGAATCCCTTCAATTACTAAACCAACAATTAAGGGGTATCCATTCGGATACCCCTTAATTGTTGGTGCGAATGGGGGGATTCGAACCCCCAAGGTTTCCCCGGCAGATTTTAAGTCTGCTGTGTATGCCGTTCCACCACATTCGCAAGGTTGCTTTTGCAACAGAATTATTATATGCGCTGCACCTCGCCTCGTCAAGAATGCCGCTTGTTGAAAAGTTGGAGAGGAAGGTTGCAAAAACGGCACAAATTGAATTACCTGTTGTCCGTCCTGCTGTTACCAATTTGAAAGGCGGCTGACCGATGGACAGCCGCCTTTTCGCTTGCCACGTATGCTTTAATCGTGTGTTTTCATGGCGATTTCTTTGTTGATGCGGGCGAGGAATTCGGCATTGGTCATCTTGCCGATGTCGCCGTCCTTGCGGGAGCGCACGGCCACAACGCCTTCTTCCACTTCTTTGTCGCCCACAACGAGCATGTAGGGAATCTTCTGCACCTGCGCTTCGCGAATCTTGAAGCCGATTTTTTCATTGCGGTAGTCCCGCTCCACGCGAATGCCGTAGGCCTCAAGCTCCTTGGCGAGCGATTCGGAATATTCCTGCGCGCGGTCGGTAATTGGCATCACCTTGACCTGCACGGGCGCAAGCCACGTGGGGAGCGCGCCCGCGTACTTTTCAATGAGCAGCGCCAGCGTGCGCTCGTAGCAGCCGATGCTCGTGCGGTGGATAACGATGGGGTACTTCTTCTCGCCGTCGCTGTCGGTATACATCATGCCGAAGCGCTCTGCAAGCTGGAAGTCGATCTGGATGGTGATGAGCGTATCTTCCTTGCCGTGCACATTCTTGATCTGAATGTCGAGCTTCGGGCCGTAGAAGGCGGCTTCGCCGTCGGCCTCGGTAAACTGCACGCCGAGGTCGTTGAGGATGGTGCGCATCACGTTTTGGGTAGATTCCCAGCTTTCCTTGGAGCCGATGTACTTCTCGCGGTTGTTTTCGTCCCACTTGGAGAAGCGGTAGGAAACATCGCCTTCAAAGCCGAGCGTGGTGATCATGTACTTGGCAAGGTCCAAACAGCCCTTGAACTCGTCTTCCACCTGATCGGGGCGGCAGGCAAGGTGGCCTTCGGAAATGGTGAACTGGCGCACGCGGATCAAACCGTGCATTTCGCCGGAAGATTCGTTGCGGAACAGCGTTGACGTTTCGTTGTAGCGAAGTGGCAGGTCGCGGTAGGAACGCGAGCGGTTGAGGTATGCCATAAACTGGAACGGGCAGGTCATGGGGCGAAGTGCGAACACCTCGGCCTCCTCGTCGTTTGCGTCGCCCATGATGAACATTCCGTCGCGGTAATGGTCCCAGTGGCCGGAAATTTTATAAAGGTCGCGCTTGGCCATAAAGGGCGTTTTGGTGAGCAGGTAGCCGCGTTTTTGCTCTTCGTCCTCCACAAAGCGCTGCAAAAGCTGAATGACGCGCGCTCCCTTAGGGAGGAGGATGGGCAGGCCCTGGCCGATAACATCCACGGTGGTGAAAAGCTCAAGCTCACGGCCTAGCTTATTGTGATCGCGCTTTTTGGCTTCCTCCACGGCGGTAACGTACGCGTCAAGGTCGGCCTTCTTTTCAAAGGCCGTGCCGTAGATGCGCTGGAGCATTTTGTTTTTTTCGCTGCCGCGCCAGTAGGCACCCGCAACGTTCATGAGCTTGATGTTTTTGACCTTGCTCGTGCTTTCTGCATGCGGGCCGGCGCAAAGGTCCACAAATTCGCCCTGCTTGTAGAAGCTGATTACGGCGTCCTCGGGAAGATCGCGAATGAGCTCAACCTTGTAGGGCTCGTTGAGTTCTTCCATGTAGGCGATGGCTTCGGCGCGCGGCAGCTCAAAACGCTCAAGTTTGAGGTTTTCTGCGGCGATTTTTTCCATCTCTTTTTCGATCGCGGCAAAATCCTCGAACGAAAAGGTTTCACTCGTGTCAAAGTCATAATAGAAGCCGTTTTCAATGGCGGGGCCGATGGCGAGCTTTACATCCTTATACAGGCGCTTTACGGCCTGCGCGAGGATGTGCGCGGCGGTGTGGCGGTACGCGAAGCGGCCGTTCTCATCGTCAAAGGTGCAAAGCTTCAGGCTATGGTCGCCAGAAAGGGGCATGGAAGCATCCACGCGCTTGCCGTCGATCTCCGCGGCAAGGGTGGCCTTCCTCAAACGGGGGCTGATGCTTT
>JAEYRB010000059.1 GCA_023409735.1 Bacillota bacterium
TTGCATCAATTATTTCTGAAATGCCAGTCAGCGCACCGTGTCCGTATACCTTGATATCTTCTGTTGATGCTCCCTCTGGAAGAGTTATGTTGATTTCAACGTTATTAAGGTTAATATTCCAGCCAGAATCTACGATTTTTCTGTTGAATTCAGCGATATCGTTATATTTTGTTACAACATCACTAAAGGTATATTTTATTACGAAGTTTTTTTCTTCATCATAGGAGTGCTCAAATATTTTGAAATGGAGGATATGACCATCCTTGACCATATTATATGTGCCTTCATCGCCTTCTGCATCAATATCCTTACTTGAATATAGCTTCCATTTTTGAAGACTTCCATTTTTGTACACAAAAACCTCAGGGTTTAAAATGCCTCCCGTGGACGAAAAATCAATATCGCGTAGAATTCCGTTATACTCACCATTAAAGCTGTAGGTAAGCCGTTCCTCAATATCAGCGGAGCCGTCGGGCTGCACAAGGACGTTTATTTTATATTTTGATACGTTGTATTCTCTGCCCTGTGCGTAAGAGATACCGGTCAAAATAAGCAGGGTCGTTAAGACCAACACAAGAGGTACAAGTGCTAATAGCTTTTTCTTCAATTTATCACCTCGCATTATGTTATGGCAGCATTATTCACAACCAACACATTTAATTTTACCATATTATACTGGTTTGTTAGGCATTTGTATGAAAAAACATTAATGAATTTTTTGTCAGATGTATATGCTGTTCAACTTTGTGTTCTAAGCTTACAGAGTAGATAGATAATAATCCATAGAATCAAGCTAAAGGCTATCAAAAGAGTCTTGTTCAATAACCATACCCCGTGCTGGTCTCCCACGTAGCGAATGAATAAATAAACATACTCTACTCGGGGAATACGGAGCAAAGCACTGTGTGTCAGTATTGTCACAAGCCACACTATACCGCATATCAGCGTTGTAATATGTTCAGCAGAAAAACAGAGGTTGAGCAGCATACAAAGTGAGGCAAGGAAAAAAGCCGGAGATATATATGTTAATATTAATTCCCATAAGGGCATTTCGTTTCGTATAAGAAAGACTATCGACATACTGATCGCTGCAAACAGATTAATAGTCAAAAATATGGCAGTAAATCTGGAAACTACCCATATAAACATGGAGGTTCCTTGCGCAGCAATTACATCAAAGTTCTCATCAGCCCGGAGTTTACCCCATTCTCCAACAGCTATAGCAATAAAATAAGGGAAGATTACTTCAAATCCGATACAACTCAGATTTAATAAGTCACCGCCGAAAACTGCAGCAAGTGTAAATGCAGCAACCAATGCTGATGAGATCAATATGGGATTTTTACCCATTATTTTTTGCTCTCCCTTAATGTTCATTACTCTGCCCTCCAGAATCTTCGCTTAACAAATAACAATAAACACGACAAAGCACTGCTTCCAATAAGAAATGAAAGGTTTGTCTCAATACTTCCTGTATTGATGAAAGGCCATTTTGGATGCTGCCATACTAGCTTTATCAGGTCACCGGAGGAAATTAAATAAAATGGCATTTCATTAGCCGAACTGACCTGAAGAGCATTGATCATAAAAAGAACAGAGATTAACAGGTAAAAAAGCCTGATGTCAATAACCGCAGGCAGACAGACTGAGTTAAAGCTGATGAACAAACTAACAGGAAGCAGGCAAACAAGAAGTGCTTTTGTCAAAGGAGCAAGACATTCGGTAATTGATATATTCATTGGGGCTGCAATATAATAAATCATAGTGTTAAGTGTCAAAAACATTGTAAGCAGGGTGAAGGTATATAGAAAATTTCCCATGAGTTTTCCAAAAACATATTGCCCTTTTGAGATAGGGCTTGCCATTATCAGAGCTTTTACGTCCGATTTGTGGTCGATGGATACGCGATTTGACATTAGGAACATTAGTCCAAAAACTATTACCAGCGCGTCAAGGCACATAGTGCGGTAAACAAAATAGGAAGGCTGAGAAAGAAACTCTAGTCGGGCGAGATTGCTGTCAGATGGGAAGTTATCAATAAGCGCAACTGCCGTAGCAAAGATAAGAATGCCCCATGCAGCAATTCGCTTCAGCTGCATTTTGAATTCATAGTGAGTGATTGTAAATAACTTACGCATGAGCCTTTCCTCCCATACAGTATATATAGGCATCTTCGAGCGTTGCCGGTACAGTGGAGGCTCCTGTGAATATCATGCTCTCATCCATAATTCTGGCTGTTAAGCCGCTGCTTTCATAGCTGGTGGAAATAATAACTGCCTCTTTTTGTAATTCAATCAACTCTTCTTCGTGCTCAAGCTTTACTTTTTTTATTCTGCCATCAACACGAGTCATAAGCTCAGACGAAGTGCCGGTATAGAACAACTGCCCTTTTCGCAGCACAGCAAGCTCTTCACAAACCTGATGAACATCCTCAATAATGTGCGTTGACAATAAAACGGTTTTACCGTTACGTGAATATTGAGATAGAATTCCGCGAAAACGCACTCTTTCTTCCGGGTCAAGCCCGGCTGTCGGCTCATCAACAACTAATATCTGCGGTTCACCGACAAGTGCCTGAGCAATTCCAACACGCCGTTTCATACCTCCGGAGAGCTGTCCTATTTTTCTTTTAGAAAACTTAAGCATTTCGACCTGTTCAAGAACATCCTGTACCGCACTTTTTCTATATATGCCTTTTAGCTCAGCCATATAGCTTACAAAGTCAAACACAGATAATGATGGGTACATAGCAAGCTCTTGCGGTAAATATCCTATACGCTTTCGCACTTCGTCACCCTGCTTTTTGGTGTCAAAGCCACAAACCGAAATAGTGCCGCTGGTTGGCGTTAAAACAGTTACTAATGCCTTCATCAGGGTTGATTTGCCTGCCCCATTATGCCCCAGCAGACCAAACACTCCGCTTCCTATATGAAAGCTGACATCATCAAGTGCCATAACGCCATTTTTGTACTTCTTTGTCAGATGATTAATTTCAATGTTATTCATAAGGACCTCCTTTAGAACTACAAATGTAGTTTTATTAAATAAAAAATATTACTCTGCTATGAATGTGCCACTGAACTCCGTACCGTCGCTATATGCGGGATAAGGGTAGAAGATGGAGCGGCTTGTAAAGGTAGAAAACAAAAGGGTTATGGCAATAGACAGCACCAATACCGTTGTACCTATAATTTTTCTGCACCTTGATGGTATATTCAAAAAGTAGTACATACGTTGTTTAGCAAGTATAAATCCTAATGCTCCAATACCGTTTGCGTTTTTATTCTTCGCATTTGCTGATAGCTCCATCAAGTGCAGCATAGCGGTCGCATACTCAATTTCAGTTACGCTACCCTTCAAAGCGGAAAGCGCATTTTTATCGCAGTCTATTTCACACTGCATTGCAAAATCACTTTTTATAAACCATACAAATGGGTTAAACCAATGAATGGTAAAGGCAATATTAGTTAGTGCCTGATAAATATGATGCCTGCGCTTAATGTGTGTAATCTCATGGTAAAGAACAATATTAAGTTCCTTGTCTGAGAGCTGCTTTATAATGTTTTCGTTTAGAATAAGAAAAGGCCGAAATAGAGAAGCCACACATGCCGAATCATTTAGCGTTCCGGAGAATACCACAGGAGCTTTTTTTAGGCCTGATGCCTTTACACAAGTGTGCCAAGCCTGGTTAATTCGCTCATCACTGCAGGCTCGATAATTTTTAATAGCGCAGTATGCAAAAAGGCTTCTGATACTAAAATAGACTAGAAAAACAAGCAAACCGGCAAGCCAAACATTGCAGGCGATTTTATACCCATTGAGCCATTGTGGTTCCTCCGGGGGGAAAAGGTACAGAATGGGGACTATAAATGGAACCAGGAAAAAAATAATACCACATATACCAAACCACAACGGCAAAGCCATTCGAAGAACCCGTTTTGATAAAAAGGTTAATATGGAGAATACACTTCCCACCAAGGTTACAAATATTACGATATTTAGAATGTTTCCAAGAAGGATCATAATTTTTTCTCCTGCTGCTCAATGAGCCTCTTTAGCTCAGCTATTTCATCACCAGAGAGTTTCTTGCTTTTTACAAAGCCTGATACCATACTTGCAAGCGAACCGTCATACACACGGTTCAAAAAGCTCTGTCCCTCAGCTAATTGACACTCGTGCTCTGATATTGCCGGATAATATAGATAGCCCTTACCCTGACGCTCGGTTGTAAGTGCGCCTTTTTTTACAAGCCGGGCAAGGTAAGTCTGTATAGTTGTAGTACTCCACCTAGACTTATCAAGATTTAGCAGAATATCCTGCAGTGTTTTTGGTGATTCGGTCCAGATAACCTTCATTACTAGCCACTCGGACTCTGAAATTGAAATTGATTTACTCATGTTCACCTTCCGTTGATTGAATGTAGTTCTATTATATGCATAAAACTACAAGCTGTCAATGAATGCCTTAAGTAAATATTTGTGTATTTAGAGGAATATATAAGTGAATGCATATTTGCGCCGTAACAATAAACAATATGATAAACGGATGTTATAGTAGTAATCCTTGTATGGACCGAAAGTAGAATGAGAAAGATAGAATTAAGTCTGAGACATTAGGTAAAAAGTATGTCCTCGGGGAATATGATGTATTACATAGATAAGTGATTAATGAGAAATGAACAGTGAATGGTAGATGGTGGAAAAATGAGATAAAAGAAAAATATAAACGGATCAGATAAAACTGTAGAGCAAAAAGTATATAAGGCGGAGATGTGAAAATGAAGAATAAAGACAGAGCTGTGCGCATCCTTAAGTATGGGGCTATTGGCATTGTAACAGGTATAGCAAATGGGCTTTTCGGATCAGGCGGAGGTACTATAGCAGTTCCCGCCATGGTGCATCTTCTTGGCGCTGATGAACATAAGGCACATGCAACAGCAATATCTATAATACTTCCTCTTACGATAATAAGCTCTGTATTCTATTTATCAAAAGGTTATGCAGACTGGGGATTGACATTAAAGGTCACACTGGGAGGGCTGGCGGGAGGTTATATCGGAGCAAGGCTTTTAAATATTTGCTCAGGTAAGGTATTGAGGCGGATCTTTGCAATATTTATGGCCGTTGCCGGAGTCAGAATGATTATGTAACAAGACGAGGGCAAAGCAACACAGTGGGACGGTTCCAGACTGCTGATAAAGTACCATTTACAAGAAAATAGCAGCGAAGCTAAGCGGGTTTCAAGCCCTTTTTTCGATATAAACTAGACTTTTTCAGTGATCTCGGACGGTTCCTGCGTGCTTTTAAAAACACAGTGGGATGGTTCCGAACAATACAGGGGGACGGTTCCTGCGTGCTGTAAGGGCTTCACAAGGACAATCAATAATGGCAGCAATGATGCAAGAACCTCACAGGTCATAAAATCTGAAAGAAGAGCAGTCTGGTGGTTCTTACATGTTGCTATGATAATGGAAGAATAAAGCGCAAGAAAAGCATTACAGGAAAGCTATGCAGCATTTTTATAGTAGTGTGCAATAGCATTATATAGCCAGTAGAATAATTAAATCACATAAAATTTGCTTAATGCTATGAGGATAAGATGTCGTGGAATTTACGCAGCTGCGAGTATAACAGTGTTGTGCAGGTAGGAAACTATAGGATTACGGGTAATAGGATCTAGGTTGGCGAGTTCATTCGAATTATTTGTAAAAACGAAAGGCGGGAAGGTATTTTTGGCAGGTGGCAGTTGGATAGTTTTGATTTTAGTAGGTGTTGCAGCCGGTATAATAAGCGGTATGGGAATGGGCGGGGGAGCTATCCTTATACCAGCCCTGTTTTTTGTGGTGAATCCCGAACAGCACATTGCCCAAAGTGTCAATCTGCTCTACTTCATACCTACAGCTGCAATTGCGCTAATAATACATATAAAGAATAAGCATATAGATTTTAAGATGGCGCTGCCGATAATAGGGTTTGGAATCTGTGGCGCACTTTTAGGCTCATGGCTGGCAGCTCGAATGGATGGTACACTTCTTAAAAAGTTTTTCGGAGGCTTCCTGATATTAATGAGTATTTATGAGATGTTCAGAAAGGGGAGAAATGATGCTCCAAAAGCAGATAAAATGGATGGGGATAAAATTAAAAAATAAGCAGTGTGTAATATTCACAAAATACGTTTATTAATGATATAATAACCGCATATACGAACTGCATGAACAAGTTTTAAGGAGGATTGTTTTTTGGAAATTAGTAAAATCGCTTCGCTTGCCTATGATATATTGGATGACAAAAAGGCGAAAAATATTGAAGTAATTGATATATCTGATGTTTCTGTGCTGGCTGATTATTTCATAATATGCAGCGGAACTTCAAATACACATATAAGAGCTTTATCAGACGAACTAGATTTTAAAATGGAGGAAGCAGGTTATAATCTGCTTCATAAGGAAGGCTACGACAGCGCTAGATGGATATTGCTGGACTTTGGAGAGGTAGTTGTACATATCTTCCATGAGGAGGATAGAAGCTTCTATAGCCTTGAAAGACTTTGGGCTGACGGTAAATTTATGACACCGGATGACAGAAAATAGCGTTTAAGTTAGATGCATTGTGAAGTTTAATAGAAGGTAAAAGCTGCTTAAGCAGTTGAAATACATGAACGTGGCAACTTTTAAAAGAATGCCGGACTTATTATTAAAACTTACAGCGAAAGGAGCTGTTAACATTGTCTTATTCAACAGAAATAGACAGAAAATGGCAAAATAAATGGGAAGAGACCCAGTTGTACAAATTTGATACTGAAAGGGTAGATAAAAAGCTTTACTGCCTTGAGATGTTTTCGTATCCGTCAGGCGCTAATCTGCATGCCGGACACTGGTATAACTACGGACTTGCTGATTCTTGGGCAAGAATGAAGAGAATGCAGGGCTATAACATTTTCCATCCCCAGGGTTTTGATGCATTTGGCCTTCCTGCGGAGAATTATGCTATAAAGACAGGAATCCATCCCAAGGATTCTACATATAAGAATATAAAGACCATGGAAACGCAGCTTAAGAAGATGGGCGCATCCTTTGACTGGGATTACGAAGCTGTTACCTGTGACCCGGCATATTATAAATGGACACAGTGGCTATTTCTGAAGCTATTCGAAAAGGGACTTGCATACCGCAAAAACGCTCCTGTTAATTGGTGTCCGAGCTGTAAGACTGTTCTTGCAAATGAGCAGGTCGAGGGTGGTACCTGCGAACGCTGCGGCAGCGATGTGACCAAGAGAGATCTGACACAGTGGTTCTTCAAAATTACAGATTATGCACAAGAGCTGCTTGATTGTCTTCCATCTCTTGATTGGCCGGAAAAGACAAAGAAGATACAGCAGAACTGGATAGGGAGATCAGAAGGCGCAGAGATTGTATTCCAGGGCGCAGACGGCAGCTTTTCCTTCAAAGTGTTTACAACACGTGCTGATACTCTTTATGGCGTGACCTATGTTGTATTGGCACCTGAGAATGAACTTGTTGACAAAATTACTACTCCCGAAAACAAGGCTGCTGTTGAAGAATATAAGGAATTTTCAAAGAAGTCTACCGAGATTGAAAGACAGTCTACAGTAAGAGAAAAGACAGGAGTTTTCACGGGGGCTTATGCAATTAATCCTGTTAACGGTGAAAAGGTGCCAATATGGATATCCGATTACGTTCTTGCGGGATATGGTACAGGCTGCGTAATGGCTGTACCAGCTCATGATGAAAGAGATTATGAGTTTGCAAGTAAATTTAACCTTCCCATAAAGAGGGTTATTAAAGGCAAGGATGGTGCTGATGATGCTCTTCCATTCGTAGAATACGGAGTACTGGTTGATAGTGCCGAATTTACCGATGTTTCATCTGAAACGGCAAGAAAGGAAATAGTAAGTAAGCTACAGAAGGAAGGCAAGGGAGAACTGAAGGTCAATTTCAGGATCAGGGACTGGCTTGTTTCAAGACAGCGTTACTGGGGTGCTCCAATACCTGTTATTCACTGCAAACACTGCGGTGTAGTACCTGTACCGGAAAAGGATTTACCGGTAGAGCTTCCTTACAATGTTGAGTTTAAGCCTGATGGTGAATCACCTCTTACAAAATGTGAGGAGTTCATGAATACGACTTGCCCAAAATGTGGCGGCCAGGCAAGAAGAGATCCTGATACGCTGGATACGTTTGTTTGCTCGTCATGGTATTATCTGCGTTATCCGGACAACAAAAGTTCTGACAAGGCATTTAATACTGAATGGATAGATAAGGTTCTGCCGGTTGACAAGTATGTAGGCGGTGCGGAGCATGCCGCAATGCACCTTCTGTATGCAAGGTTTATTACAAAGGCACTTCGTGATATGGGCTATCTGCATTTCGATGAGCCGTTCCTGTCATTGGTGCACCAGGGAACTATTCTTGGGCCTGATGGCTTCAAGATGAGCAAATCAAGGGGAAACACGATCTCACCTGATGATTACATTGCCGAGAATGGATCAGATGTATTCAGAGTATACCTGGCATTTGGATTTGCATATACTGAGGGCGGGCCTTGGAGCGATGACGGTATAAAGGCTATTTCAAGGTTTGTAGGCAGAGTAGAGAGAATCGTAGAGGATGCTGCAGCAAAAAGTAAAGAGGATACCGGTGTTTGGGGAACTGCTGAGAAGGAGCTTAACCTGACAAGAAATGCAGCCATAAAGGGAGCTACAGAAGATATAGAACGGTTCCAGTTCAACACCTCAATAGCCAGAATCATGGAGCTTGTTAATGCTATGTACAAATATGATGCCGGCCAGGGTGAAAAGAATCCTAAGCTGTATAATGATACCGTTATTGATCTGCTGAAGCTTCTTGCACCATTTGCACCTCACCTTGCAGAGGAACTGTGGGAGAAGATGGGCATGCCATACTCAATATTCAATTCTGAGTGGCCTTCATATGATGAAAAGGCTTTAGTAAGGGATGAGGTCGAGATCGTTGTTCAGCTGAACGGCAAGATCAAGGAAAAGATCATGATCCCGTCAGGAATGGATAAAAAGCAGTTTGAAGAGTTTGCATTAAAGAATGAAAGTGTAAGTAAGCTTATTGAGGGAATGACGATAGTGAAGATCATTGCAGTTCCCGGAAAGCTTGTAAATATAGTTGTAAAGTAAGGTTAGTAAAAAAGGCCGATAGAAGAGGTTATTGCGGGTTGGTATGAGCAGGGTGCGTCAGGGAGCAAAAGAACACCCCTGCCGCAAGCCGCACATAGGAACAGATGAAAATCAGGCACCCTTTGAGTGATTTTCACACTAAAGGCAAGTAGAAAAGTTTTAATAAATAAGGCTTGTAGAAAAGCCCAATAGTAGAGGCAAGTAGTAAGGCCAGTAGAAAAGGCTAATTGAGAGACCAATAAGAAGGCCAGAAAAACCAATTGGAATTGGTAAAATATAGAAAAAAGGACAGGCTTTTAAAAACTAGTAGCTTAGTTACCTGCTATAGCAATTTCAACCACATTCATAAAGGCACAGGACTTAAATCCTGTGCCTTTTGACGTGGCTATAGCTTATAGCTAGTGTAGGCCTTATGTAAAAAATGAATTACTATTCCTGAACCTAGTATTATAGACATTTGAAATAGATTAATATAAAAATCATGAGTTAAGCATATAATCTGTGCAAAATTTCAACTAGGGGACACTTCTTACAAAAAAACTATGTATTTTGAGCAGAATTTCAACTAGGGGACATTTCGACTGTTAAATCATGGATAAATTACATGAAAAATGATAGAAACATTGAGTCCAATCAATAAAAATACCAAATAATGTTAAAATATTTGTACCATACTTGATTTTTTGCTCATTTTTCTGCATTTTTAATAATAGCGTTAATTTTTCACTTGCTGCTAGCAGATACCTAGCTCTCTTTCCTGAGGCTATCTCTGATAAAAAGGACAATCAGAGCGTCTTGTTATAGAACTCCTTAATGCACTGAAAGGTTTTTTCACTGATGTCATGCTCAATTTTGCAGGAATCCTCATAAGCTGTCTTTTCATCAACACCAACGGACATAAGAAATTGTGCAATGACCATATGGCGCTCATACATTTTCTCAGCTATTTCACTTCCTGCTTCTGTGAGTGTAATATTTCCGCTCTCATCTATTTCAATGTATCCATTTTCGCGGAACTGCTTCATGGCTACGCTTATCGTGGGCTTAGAATATCCGAGAGCATTGGCAAGATCTATAGAACGCACAAATTGATGCTTTTTATGCTCCATAAGTATGGCTTCGAGGTAGTTTTCTCCAGCTTCCAACACTTTCATAAATATCACCTGATAATTATTTTTTAATTTTACTGCATGCCATTTTGCACCCTGAACAGCTGCCACAGCAGCTGGTGCTTTTACCGCTGGCTTTTCTTCGCTTGATATACACTACTGAAAATATGATCCAAGCGGCTAATACTATTAGTATAACATAATCTTTAATACTCATATAAATATTTCCTCCTAAAGGCAATTGTTATGTACATGGATAATTTCAGCAGGGAAATATAGCAGCTATGACTGATGAAAATTTCTGATATACTGTATTGCCTAATCATTAACGTGTGACATTACAAATGCTCTTCTATAAAATTATCAATGTGAATTGATAAACCAAAAACGATATGATCCATGCAATCACACATTGCATAATGGCAACTGCTCCTGCCTTAAGGCCTGAATTAAGCTCACGCTTGACAGCAGCAACTGCTGCAACGCAAGGAGTATAAAGTAATGTGAATACCAGGAAGCTGACAGCTGCAGCAGGAGTAAAAAGTGTATCAAGCAGATCAATGCTTCCAAGCAGAACTCCAAGTGTACTTACTACAGATTCCTTTGCTGTAAAGCCCGATATCAAAGCAGTGGATACACGCCAATCAGCAAATCCCAGAGGAACAAATATTGGTGCAATAAGTCTGCCGATTCCTGCAAGTATGCTGTTGGTACTGTCAGCAACCACATTAAGACGGGAGTCAAAGGATTGAAGGAACCAAATTATAACTGTTGCTACGAATATAACTGTAAAAGCTCTCTGAAGGAAGTCCTTTGCCTTGTCCCACATCAGCAGAATAACGCTTTTGAAAGAGGGAAGGCGATAGTTAGGAAGCTCCATTACAAACGGTACCGGTTTACCATGGTAGAATACCTTTCCAAACAGTGCGAAAAGTACTCCTACTGCTATACCTCCAAAATACAGTCCTATCATAATCAGTGCTTTATTGCTTTGGAAAAAAGCCGCTGCAAAAACTGCATAAATCGGTATCTTTGCGCTGCAGCTCATGAAAGGAGTCAGTAGTATTGTCATCTTTCGATCTCGTTCCGAGGACAATGTTCTTGTTGCCATGATAGCAGGTACAGAGCAACCAAAGCCAATCAGCATGGGGACTATACTTCTTCCGGAAAGCCCTATCTTACGTAGTAACTTATCCATAACGAAAGCAACTCTTGCCATGTAGCCTGTATCCTCCAAAATTGATAGGAAGAAGAACAACACAACTATAATTGGTAAAAAGCTGAGAACACTTCCTACACCTTCAAAGACACCATCGATAATTAGACTGTGAACTACAGGATTAATGCCATATGCCGTCAGAGCCGAGTCGACCAGGCCTGTTAAGGCATCAATACCCAATGCCAGAAGATCACTTAAGAATGTGCCGAAAACATTGAAGGTCAAATAAAAAATTGTGAACATTATTCCTATAAAAATTGGTATTGCAAAATACTTATGAGTAAGAACATTGTCAATTTTGACACTACGCTTATGTTCCTTACTTATACGGCATTTAACAACTGTATTACGGCAGATCATTTCAATAAAGTCATAGCGTGCATCAGCAAGGGCAGCGTTACGGTCCATCTGATGCTCAGCCTCCATCTGAACTATGCTATGCTCAATACTTTCAAGTTCATTTTGTGTAAGCTCAAGCTTTTCTTTAATTATGGGGTCTCCTTCTATAAGCTTTGTTGCGGCGAAACGAACTGGTATACCGGCATTAATAGCGTGATCCTCTATTTGATGGGCTACTGAGTGTATGCAGCGGTGAACAGGACCTTGCTTACAAAAATCTGTTACTGTTGGCTTTATTTTGTTTTTTGATACATGTACTATATTCTTTACGAGTTCTTCAATACCTTCGTTTTTTGAAGCACTGATAGAAACCACCGGTATGCCAAGCTCTTCTGACATTTTGACAGTGTCGATAGTTCCGCAGTTGTTACGCACCTCATCCATCATATTAAGCGCAAGCACCATAGGTATCTGCATTTCCATAAGCTGCAGAGTGAGGTAGAGGTTCCGTTCAATATTTGTTGCATCAACTATGTTTATTATCCCATCAGGCTTTTCATTAAGAATGAAATCTCTTGTAACGATCTCTTCATTTGTATAGGGGCGAATTGAGTATATCCCTGGAAGATCTACTACCATGCAGTTCTTCTGGCCACGTATTTCACCAGTCTTTTGATCAACAGTTACACCTGGAAAATTGCCAACATGCTGATTAGAACCAGTCAATTGATTAAATAGTGTTGTTTTGCCGCAGTTTTGGTTGCCTGCTAATGCAAATATCATTTTTCAGCATCTCCTTCCACTCTTACATCTATGTTTTTGGCATCTTCCATTCGTAGAGTAAGCTCGTAGCCTCTTACATGAATTTCTATAGGGTCACCCATTGGTGCAATTTTCATGACTGATACTATAGTCTTTGGAATAATTCCCATATCAAGAAGGCGGCATCGCAGAGGCCCTTCACCTTTAACATTAGTAATAACTGCGCTTTGCCCGACTGGTAATTTATCTAGTGTCATAACGCTCCTCCTTTTTTACTGGTTAGCATATACTAACTGTAGTTAGTATATGCTAACTCAATGCGAAAGTCAATAGTAGCATTAACAAAATGTCAAGGGACGTAAAAAATGTCAGGGGGACGTGATATGAAGGGGACGGGGGTGTTGACAACCTAACAAAATGTCAAGGGGCCGCGAATGTCAACTACCGTGTGTCAAGGGGACGGGGGTGGTGACAACCTAACTATTCGGGACTTATAACAAGCGAATGTCATGGCAATTAGTAAACCTAATATTTTACTTTTCCACGGACCTAACTCAACTATTGACAAAGAGATGTAAAACCATTGTATAACAAAAAAGCTGTGCAGTTTGATATGCACGGCTTTAAATGAGTTTACACTTTTATCTAGAGCGGGTGAGGTGTCAAACCCCGACCTAATGACACGAGCTGCTGATGTGGACCAGTTGTCAAACCCCCGTCCCCTTGACAAGGGACGTTCGTCTATGTGGCTTACCCGATTTTTTCGATATAACGTTTAATCTTTTTAGTTGAAGTCCTGGCGAATGCTTCTTCGCGTATTGTAAAGCGGAGAATACGTTTGTACAGTGGCATACTCTTATTAACAGCCTTGACCTCAGAATCAATCAACCTGAATATATCATCTGCAGAAGGTGTATTGTTCATAAGCTTCTCTCGTATTACGTCCATAGCCGGAACGATCTGAGCGTTAACGAAGGTTTCCTCAGTGGTTTCATCATATTTGCCATAAACCATAGCTTCTGCAATGTACGGACTCTTGCAAAGGTATGATTCCACCTCTTCGGGGTAAATATTTTTGCCGTTCTTTGTTACAATAACATTCTTTTTTCTGCCAGTGATTTTAAAGAAGCCTGATCTATCCATCTTTCCAAGGTCACCTGTGAAATACCAACCATCTCTGAACACTTTTTCTGTAGCCAGCTTGTTATCAAAATATCCAAGCATTACATTGTCGCCCTTGACGATTAGTTCTCCAACTCCATCCTTATCTGGTTTATAGATCATTACCTCATCGCAGGGGAGCGGCAGGCCGATTGAATCGTCTTTATTCTTATCGGCTTGGTTTACAGTAACGATTGGGGAGCATTCTGTAAGGCCATAGCCTTGAACAAGCAGTACTCCGAAAGAACGAAAGCCTTTGGTGACAGCAGGGTCTATGGCCGCGGCACCTGATACAATTATTCGTGCATTACCGCCCATATTATCATGTATCTGTCTGAAAACTCTTCTTCTGATATCAAAGCCAAAGAAATTGTAAATAAAATCACTAAAAACAAGAGCAGCTTTTACTTTTCTTGCCTTGCTCTTCTGCTTTGAAATTTGATCCCATATCTTTTTATACATGGACTCAAGCAGCAAAGGAACGCCAATAATAATCGTCGGCTTTGTCTCCTGCATGTTCTTAACAATATGTCTCAGGCCCTCTATAAAAGATATGCGGCTTCCGTTATAGAGCATCAAAAGAAAGCTGGTGGTACATGCGTAGGTGTGATGAAGCGGCAGCATGCAAAGTATTGAGTCTGTACTGTGTGTTGGTAATACAGAATAGACTCCCATAATATCAGTGACAATGTTTTTGTGTGAAAGCATAACTCCCTTGGCAAGATCAGTTGTGCCGGATGTAAATATCAGAATATTAAATGCATCCGGGTTAATCTCTGCATTTGTAAAGGAACAATCCCCTTCCTTGAGAAGCTCCTTTCCTGCTGCAACCAGCTTTTTATATGAAAGAAAGCCGTTTTCATCCTCATCAGTGTCTATGTTGATAAAAAATTCTACTGATGAAAGCGTTGCAGAAAGCTGTCGCATTTCCTTTTCATGCTTGCTGGAAAAAATTATTGCAGCAGCACCTGAACGAATAAGCAAATTTTCTATCTCTGATACGGGCAGCTCTCTGTCAAGCGGAACGATCACACCTGTGCCGTTTGCAACTGACAGGTAGGTGACACACCACTCGTACCCGTTCTCAGCAAGCAGTGCTACAAGCTTTCCCTTGAGTCCAAGTTTTATTAGAGCAGTACCGAGAGCATCCACGTCATTTTTATATTCATTATATGTGATCCCGTAGTAGTTCCCTTCCGTTGATTTGAGCCAGAAAGCATTATTGTTACCGTAAAGTCTTGTACTCTGTTCAAGCATGTCCTTCAGATCGCTGACCTTACGTACCTTGCAAATGGCTTTTGACGTCATTTGTCGAACACTCCTTACTTCTATGACTACTTGAGATTAACATATATATCAATCTCTGCCTGTTTATTATATAATATGGCATTGATATAGGCAAATACAACCATTCAAATATACTAATAATGTGACCTTAAGTTATTTTGCAATAAATAGTGATACAAATCTTCTTTACCGCAGTCAAACAAGTAATAAATCATAAGAACTTTGGCAGCTATATGAAGCCTAGTTTCTAAAAATGCTAGTAGTGATTTGCTTAAGTGTTAAATTGCCAAATATTAATTGTCGCTACTACATGAAAAATCTAGTGGATCTAGCAGCAGTTCTAATTACAGTTTTTTTGAATGGACTCTGCGCGATATAAAGCGTAAGGTCTTCCTCAATATTATGAAAAAAAGTAAAAATCCCGCTACGCCAAGAGCAATTTTTGCAAATGTGCTTTTTATTGCATTTGTAATTTTCTCTTTAAGCGTTGGTGGCAGAGGCTTATTTGCAATGTTTCTGGAAGCGATCACCTCTATTTTTCCCATAAACAATCCATTGTTGTAATATTCCACATACCCCATAATGTCACCCTTATTAACAGGGGCAGATATCTTATCTTCAACAAAAGCAATCATTTTAATATTATCTCGTGAAGCTGTATTCGGAAGTATACATGTGAGACTGTCGGTGAATATAAGATCCAGGCCAAAGGCATCCTCAGCTTCTTCGACCTTGACATTCCTGAATACATCATTTTTTTTGGCCAGATCTACCTTCTTGAAATTATTAAAACCATAATCCAGAAGTTCCTTTGAGTAAGTGCGTACATTTACCTTCGCGCCCTCGTTTTTAACACCCATAACGACTGATATAAGCCGCATACCGTTTCCGGTTGCAGAGCATATAAGGTTATATCCTGCGTCGCCTGTAAAGCCTGTTTTAATTCCATCTATTTTATAAAGATCATTATTATCTGTTGTCATAAGCACATTAGTATTAGGCAGAACAGGCCACTTTGAGTGCTTATTGGTTGCCGGCAGCTGATATGAGGAAGTAGCTACGATTTCTCTGAACTTCGGCAGTGTCATGGCATACATGGCAATTTTGGACATATCAGAGGCAGTACTGTAATGATCGGGGTCATGCATACCGTTTGTGTTGGTAAAATGCGTATTAACTGCGCCGAGCTCATTGGCGCGCTTGTTCATCAAATTAACAAATTCTTCACGGCTTTCACAGATGTTATCTGCGATTATATTAGCCGTCTCATTAGCTGAACTTATTAAGAGAGCCTGCAGAAGATTTTCAAGTGTAATTGTTTCGCCAGGTATAATTCCTATATTACTGCCATTTTCTCCTATGTCGTCTATAGCAGACTGAGTTGCGGTCATTTCCTGACTTAGGTCACCGTTCTCGAGCGCAAGGATTGCTGTCATAATTTTGGTCGTGCTTGCTGGAAAAACCTTTAGATTTGAATCTTTTTCGCAAAGGACATTGCCTGTGTCGGCATCGATCAGTACGTAAGAGCTGGCATCAAGAGCCGGCGATTGAGCCAGTACCACATTGGTATTAATAAATAATACAAACAGCATTATAACAGAGGTAAGAATTTTTTTCATTTAAACTCTCCAAAATTAATAGTTGTATGTACTTACTTAAGTATAACAGAAATAATTAATACAAGCTATTAAATAAAAAAATCATTGAGAATAAAGGAAAATGGAAGAAAAGGAAGAATATTACATATAGGGGTGAAATAATGACGATTAATATTTTTGGCAAAAAGTTGGAAATAAAAACAGAGGCGGTAGTAGTAATAGCATCTGTGTTAATATTATTAGGCTGTTTGATAGGATATTTTTTCTTCAGTGATGATAGCGATATAATCATTGGAAGCGATATAGAACAAACAGCTGATATTACTAATAAGACAGCTCAGCCTGAAACAGGAATAGCAACAGCGAGCGAAGTAACAACTGCTGTCGGGGAGGCATCGGCAATTGAGGAAATTACGCCTCCGGAAATGATTCAGGTTTATGTTGTTGGCTGCATAAGAAACCCCGGTATAGTAACTATAGAAAAGGGAGGACTCATTGATGATGCTGTGAGAAAAGCCGGAGGCCTCACTGAGGACGCTGATGCAGCCAATATAAATATGGTATATAAGCTTAATGAGAATACTATGCTTTATATAAAATCTAAGAAGGAATTGGAAAAGGAGACTAAATCGGAGGTGCCGTTATCAACCTCCACCGAAAGCAGAAATGCAGGTAAGGCTATTAAGATAATAAAGGATAGCGGTGAGGGCGCAAAGGTAACAGGAAGCGACAGCCAAAGCGATACGAATGAGGCTAGTGGAAAAGCAAAATGTGTAAACATTAATACTGCCGGAGCAGATGAACTTGACGCCCTTCCTGGTATCGGCGAGGCAACAGCCAAGGATATTATTGCATTCAGAGAAGCAAACGGCCTGTTTACAAAGATAGAGGACATAATGAAGGTGCCGAGGATAAAGCAGGGGCGCTTTGATAGTATTAAGGATCTGATCACAGTTAAATAATATTGTGATATGCGGAACTATCTGCCATATTTATCGTCTTATAACAAGGCAAGCATATTTAATGCCTTGTTGAAACACAGCAGCGGAAAGATAATTTTTCTACAAACGAAAAATTATCAGTAGAAAAAGGTGTTATAACAAGGCAAGCATAACAAGGCAAGTATTATGTACATTCGTTGAAACAAGGTAACAGAGAAAAATCTCTCTGCAATCGGAAGAGTTTTAGTGAAAGATGTGTCATAAAATGACAGCAAGGCAAAGTGTAAACTAACTTAATTAAAAAGCGAGATTACGCTGACAAACAGTAGGGAGGAAACAAAAGTGAAAAGGTTTTTTGCAGTATTGTCTACAGTAATTATTCTGATATTATGTATAACTGCTTGCGGTTTAACGAACGGTCAGGCTCCGGAACAAGGTGGAACTTCAGTAAAGAACGAGAACATTAGTAACACCGATAAAAAGACTACAGACGAGGCGGGCTCAACTGCTAAAGATGGCTCCGAAGACGATAAAAGCACAACGTCTGATGGAAGTTCTACAGATGAGACAGAACAAACAACACAGGGTGAGATTAAAACAGTGACATTGTATTTTGGTGATGATCAGGCTGAATATGTTGTTGGGGAGCAAAGAGATATAAATTTAAAGGATGGTTCCGACAGCCTTTATAAGCTGGTATTCCTTGAGCTCATGAAAGGACCTGAGACAGATGGACTTCAGAACTCTATACCGGAAGGAACAAAGCTTCTTTCCATTAATGTTGATAAAGGCTTATGCACGGTGGATCTTTCTGCTGAATTTGTTGACAATAGTCCAGGTGGAACAGCAAGTGAAAGGATGACCTTATGGTCTGTTATAAATACTCTTACCGCACTTGATGATATAGACAAAGTTCAGTTTCTAATCAATGGAGAAAAAAGAGAGGTTTACACCCACGCTGAACTTGATAAGCCATTTATGAGGGACGAGTCTGTAATATCAAAATGACATAATTATTCTTTGAATAGAATCTTGCCTTGATGTAATTCTTAATTGGGCACTTGGAGATTACATTATTACCGAAAGGTTGGATGGATCACGTTATGGCCGGAAGCTTACTTGTGATTTTACCGGTGTCCCGAATAGCATAATTTAGATACTTGTTTAAACTGAGCAATATGAAAAATAGGCCGACTTCATTTTTGAAGCCGGCCTATATATTTATTAAGGAGGAAATTTTAACCTTGTGATGCAATTATACAATATTATATAAATAAATATAATGCTCTATATAAACGATGTTTTTTATTAAGTTTATAGTGCTTTTATGCATAATTCACAAATAGTAGTCATATGTAAGCTTACGTATCAGCCTGACATAGAAGGAAGTATAATTTTTGATGCTACCAGATATCCTAGATAAATGAGTAGTGAAGGCATTATTAATGTAAGAAAGAGTACTTTTATTGTTTTTTGATGCCGCAGCCTTCTGTATTTATTTTTTCTTTTGTTTCTCATGATACGCGCTCCTTGTATCATAATATCGTAGATACATTCTAGCATCTGGTGCGCATTATCACAATTGCCCGGAAATATGGCAAAAATCTATATCTTTGCAGTATTAAATTTACTACTGTGATTCTGGCTGTTTTATAAATTGCCTTACTTATTCTTGACAATATCAAGAAATAGGCCATCAAACTCGCTTACTATTTTTTTAACAGCAAAAAGATTGTTCGTCAGGTATATAGTATCGCCACCTAAGTCCTTTTCTGTTGCTGTAATAAGGCTTTTTTGGCGAAGCTCCTTTATAAGATAGGGAATATCTCTTGTACTGCCGCCTAAAGCAAGTATTGTAAACTTATCCATTATCCATGTCCTCCTATATAATCTAATTGATATTTCATATGGTAGCATAGCATATGCGATATGCGATATGCTATTTTTCAAATCCCGCAGCATGACATATTTCGGATGATCTGACAATTAGTGACCAGCTAAAATATTTTAGGGTAACATCACATATACCTTATATGATGTTATCATTTAACATTCTATCATTTCTATAATAATATTGTATAGCCTTGTTTTCTCAGTAATTTTCCCGGCAGCATTTTTCTATGCCTAACTACAAGAATAACTTATAAGTATAAGTATAAGCATAACCCATAACTGTAACTGCATAAATATGCAAAAATGTTGTAATAATTGCATAAATAACTGTTGCTTCTGAATTTTATTTGATATAATAACTAAAAATGCAGAGAGGGGAAAGCTATGGGTGGGAATTCAATACAGATATTAATTTCTATTGTTATATACCTGGCTGTGGTTGTAATCATAGGAGTTGCCTTTGCTAAGAGAGCAAATGAAAATAGCGATAATTATTTTATAGGCGGAAGGACACTGGGTCCATGGATCACTGCGATGAGCGCTGAAGCATCAGATATGAGCGGCTGGCTGCTTATGGGACTGCCGGGTGTAGCATATTGGTGCGGTATCAGTGATGCAATATGGACGGCCATAGGCCTGGCAATAGGTACATATATCAACTGGCTTGTTGTAGCAAAAAGACTTCGTCGATATTCTGTTGCTGCAGGGGATTCAATTACTATCCCTGAGTTCTTCAGCAACAGATTTAAGGAGAACAAGAAAATAATTCTTGCGATTTCGGCTTTGTTTATTCTAGTGTTTTTTGCTGTATATGCAGGGAGCTGCTTTGTTACCTTTGGAAAACTTTTTAGTACCTTATTCGGAGCAAATTATCAAACTGTTATGATTATAGGTGCTATCATTGTAATTTCTTATACCTTCCTCGGAGGGTTCCTGGCAGAGAGCGCATCAGATTTCATTCAGGGAGTTATAATGATACTGGCACTGTGTATTATTCTAGTAATTGGTATAATTGAGGCAGGCGGCATTTCAGCGGTTATCACCAATATTAAAGAAATACCGGGCTTCTTTGATTTCTTCGGTATTGCAAGCCCTGAGCTGATAGACAAGGTACAGCAAGTAAGCGATGGAAAGCCTTTATTTGGTGAAGCAGGAAAGTATGGATTATTGACAATTATATCAACAATGTCATGGGGCCTTGGATATTTCGGAATGCCTCAGGTACTTCTCAGATTCATGGCAATTAATAAAGTATCAGAATTAAAAAGGTCAAGAAGAATTGCTACTACGTGGTGTGTAATATCATTGGCGGCGGCAGTATTCATCGGCTTACTTGGAAGATGCCTGTACCCTGTGGAGCTTCTGACAAAAAGCAGTGCGGAAAGCATATTCATTGTAATGACAAGGGGACTCGTTCCTCCTCTGCTGGCAGGAATATTCATGTCTGGAATACTGGCAGCTACTATGAGTTCTTCGGACTCGTATCTTCTGATTGCTGCTTCAGCATTTGCAAAGGATATTTTTAAAGGAATAATGAAGAAGAATGCAACAGATAAGCAGGTAATGAATATGACACGTATAACTCTGCTTGCGGTAGCTGTGTTTGGAATTATTATTGCTCTTGATGAAACCAGCGTTATTTTTGAGGTCGTATCGTTTGCCTGGGCAGGCTTCGGTGCTACCTTTGGACCAATAATGCTGTTCTCGCTGTTCTGGAAAAGGACTACACGAGGAGGTGCCATTGCCGGCATGCTTACAGGCGGCAGTATGGTGTTTATATGGAATCTGTTGCTGAAGCCTATTGGCGGAATATTCGGAATATATGAGCTTCTACCGGCGTTTGTACTGTCATGTGTGGTAATTATTATAGTTTCTCTCGTTTCTAAAAAACCAAGCAAGGAAATTCAGGATGAATTTGAGAGAGCTAAAACGCTGGAATGCTGAGGGTCACTATTTAGTACAGTTCTTTGATGGAGCTATTGTGCAATGTAAGAATACCAATAAGCGTAATGCAGCCTAGAGATATCTTGTCAGAGCGAAGATCAGCAAGTCGACTGTTTGAGGAAAAATGCTACATCTTATTCATTCCTGAAGCATTTTTACGAGTTTCGACTTGCTAAATGCTTTTACTTCGTAAAAGCGTTACATTAATGTAGCCTCTTTTTAGCGCTTGCGCTAAAAAATGCTTGCTGAACTAGATAGCTCTTGCAAATGAAGCTTCGGTTTCGTCATTGTACAATAGCTCAATAAATTCTATACCTGAATAGTCAAATGCTGCTTAAGTTTTTATTGGTGGTTGACATTAGTCGTAGTTGGGATATAATAAGAAAAAAGCGATATACTATCATGCTATGAAGAGAAGAGTAAGCTGCCGTGAGCTTTTCAGGGAGAGACCGCCATGACTGAAAGCGGACTTAAGGTAAAGGCTGCCGAAGACCACCTCGGAGCATGAATGTTGATTACGTTACAATCATGTTGAGCTCCAATTAGGGTGGAACCACGGGAATATACTCTCGTCCCTTGTATTACTACAAGTGACGGGAGTTTTATTTTTTGATTTTAATTGGAGAATGGGCTTATTTAATTAGAGTATTGAAATAAGGCAGTACCGGTAGGCAAAAGGCAGACTATGGGTAACGATAATATTCACAAGGAGGAGAATTATGATAACTATTACATTAAAAGATGGAAGTAAAAAGGAATATAACGAAGGAACTAGTGTAATGCAGGTCGCTGAAAGCATCAGTGCCGGACTTGCCAGGGTAGCACTTGCAGCAGAGATCGATGGCAAGGTTAAGGAACTCTCTACTATATTAGATAAGGACTGCAGTCTAAATCTGCTCACCTTCGACAGCAGTGAGGGTAAGCATGCTTTCAGACATACTGCATCACATGTTATGGCGCAGGCTGTAAAAAGACTTTATCCTGATGCAAAGCTGACGATCGGACCTGCAATTGACAATGGCTTCTATTATGACTTTGATATAGCCAAGACCTTTACAGCAGAAGACCTGGAGAAAATAGAAAGCGAAATGTCAAAGATAGTTAAGGAAGACCTTAGCATTGAAAGATTTACACTTCCCAGGAATGAAGCAATAAAATTCATGGAAGAGAGAAACGAACCGTACAAGGTTGAACTGATAAATGACTTGCCGGAGGGTGAGGAGATATCCTTCTATAAGCAGGGTGAGTTTATTGACCTGTGTGCAGGGCCTCACATACCGTCCACAGGAAAGGTAAAGGCATTCAAGCTTACACAGGTAGCCGGAGCCTATTGGCGTGGTAACGAAAAGAATAAAATGCTTCAGAGAATATATGGTACGGCATTTACAAAGAAGAGTGAGATGGAAGAGTATCTGGCGGCTGTGGAGGAAGCAAAGAAACGTGACCACAATAAGATCGGCCGTGAGCTTGAATATTTCACTACAGTAGACTACATCGGACAGGGATTGCCCATTCTTATGCCAAAGGGAGCAAAGGTAATACAGCTTTTGGAGAGGTTTGTGGAGGATGAAGAGGAACGCAGGGGATATCTTCTGACAAAGACTCCTTATATGGCAAAGCGTGAGTTATATAAGATTTCAGGTCATTGGGATCATTACAGGGAAGGCATGTTTATAATGGGAGATCCAAGTAAGTTTGAGGAAGAAAACGAAGAAATATTTGCACTTCGTCCAATGACATGCCCGTTCCAGTTCCAGGTTTATCTTGCACGCCTCAGAAGCTATCGTGATCTGCCGATGAGATTTAATGAGACCTCAACACTTTTCAGAAATGAATCGTCAGGTGAAATGCATGGCCTTATAAGGGTCAGACAGTTTACTATTTCAGAAGGCCATCTGGCATGTATGCCGGAGCAGCTGGAAAGTGAGTTTGCAGGATGCGTTGATTTAGCATTGTTTATGCTCAGAACGCTAGGCCTTGATTCTGACGTAACATATCGCTTCTCAAAATGGGATCCAAACGACAAGAAGAAATACATTGGTACAGAGGAGCAGTGGGAAGAGGTTCAGGGACGTATGCGTGAAATACTAAACGACCTTAAGATACCATACACCGAAGCTGTCGGAGAGGCTGCATTCTATGGACCAAAGCTTGATATTCAGATAAAGAACGTATACGGCAAGGAAGATACTCTTATAACAGTACAGATTGACTTCCAGCTGGCGCAGAAGTATGGTATGGTTTATGTTGACCGTGACGGCCAAAAGAAATATCCATATGTTATACACAGGACTTCGATTGGATGCTATGAGAGAACATTGGCACTGCTCATAGAGAAATATGCAGGTGCAATGCCTACATGGCTGGCACCGACACAGGTAAAGCTACTTCCTATTATTGAGAAACAGCATGAATATGCAAAGGAAGTTCGCGATCTTCTGCAGTCAAAGGGAATAAGGGTAGAGATTGATACAAGGAATGAAAAGATAGGATACAAGATCAGAGAGGCTCAGATGGAAAAGCTGCCATATATGCTTGTTATCGGCGATAAGGAAATGGAAAACAGGCAGGTAGCTGTAAGGTCGCGTAAGGAAGGTGACTTGGGCGCAATGTCACTGGAGGATTTCGTAAGCAAGATAATTGAGGAAGTTGCTACAAAGGCAAAGTAAGAATTTTATAGGGGGGCTGCAGCGTCGACTGTTTCAGGAGGTGGCTGGCAGCTCCTTTCTTTAAGCTTTAATATCATGTGGGTGTGCAGTGCTGCGTTGAATAGTATAAACTCAAGGAAGCAAAAGGCGTTTCAGAGTGTATATAAGATAAGTGCACGGAAGTATGAATTGCCCTAAATGGTGACAGGATGAGTGTATAAAAACATGAGGCGTCTCAAATAGTATGCAAAAGTCATCATAAGTTATCTAAAATGGTATATAAGGCATTGTGCAATGAATTTAGAACTATTGACTGATCATTTTATAAATAGTATTGTAATACTGCATGTTCTTGATTAATTTTCCGTTAGGAGATATTTAATGAGTAAAGCTGATTCGATTTTTATTAATATGTGTAAGGATATATTGGAAAACGGCTATTCATCAGAGGAGCAGAAGGTAAGAGCGGTCTGGGAGGATGGCAGTCCTGCCTATACTATAAAAAAATTCTGTGTTGTAAATAGGTACGATCTTTCCAAGGAATTTCCAATATTGACACTTCGCCCTACAAACCTAAAGGCGGCTATTGATGAGCTATTATGGATATGGCAAAGAAAATCCAATAACATTAAAGATCTCAATAGCCATATATGGGACAGCTGGGCAGACGAAACGGGCTCTATCGGAAAGGCATACGGATATCAGTTGTCTGTAAAGCACAAATACCCCGAAGGAGAGTTCGACCAGGTAGACAGGCTGTTGTATGATCTGAAAAACAATCCATACTCCAGACGTATAATAGTAAATATGTATAACCACAGCGACCTTCATGAAATGCACCTGTACCCGTGTGCATACAGTATGACCTTCAACGTCACGGGCAACAAGCTCAATGCAATATTGAACCAACGTTCTCAGGATATACTTGTGGCAAATAACTGGAATGTCTGCCAGTATTCTATCCTTGTGCACATGCTCGCTCAAATAAACGGAATGGAAGCGGGAGAATTTGTACATGTCATAGCTGATGCCCATATTTATGACAGACATATTCCTCTGGTAAAGGAGCTTGTTGAAAGAACTTCATATCCTGCACCTAAACTCCTGATAAATTCTGAGATAAAGGACTTCTATAAGTTCACGACTGAAGATTTTGCCCTTGAGAATTATCAAAGAGGTCCTCAGATAAAGCATATTCCTGTTGCTGTGTAGCGAGTTTTTTGCTGTGTTGGAAGATCTGCATGAATAAAGCATATTTATCGGCACATTATCTTGACAATTGCAAGGATTACAAATGATATGAGCTATAATATTGAAATAAATAAGGTGGTATTTATAAATGAAAGCAATACTCTCTGCTGACAGCAACTGGGGAATAGGAAATGAAGGAAAGCTGTTGCTGCACGTTCCTGAAGATATGAAGTATTTTAGGAGAATGACAACAGGAAAGATAGTTGTAATGGGAAGAGAGACCTTAGAATCCTTCCCGGGAAAGCAGCCGCTGAAAAATAGAATCAATATTGTGCTTAGCCGAAATGGCTATTTTGATTATGGCGTTGACCAAATGGCAACAGAGAAAAGGCGAGAGGGGATCGAAACCACCGACATTTTTGATGACCGTAGGCTGATAGTCTGCCGTTCATTGAAGGAACTCCATGAAAGGCTTAAGGAATACTGTGACGAGGATGTGTTTGTAATAGGAGGAGAATCGGTATACAAACAGCTGCTGCCTAATTGTACAGAGGTATATGTGACCAAATTCAAACATGCTTTTACTGCAGATCGGCATTTTCCTAACCTTGACGAGCTGCAGGACTGGAGACTCGAGTCAGAAAGCGAGAGCTGCAATTATAATGGTATTGATTACAGTTTCTGTAAATATGTAAGAAATCTATAGCCACTATGTACAAGGTGAATAAGTGTTGATGTAGCTTAATACTATTGTGAACAGCAAAAGCTTTACTTGATATAAGGTGAGTAAATTTCACAGAGTGATAATTTTTCTACAGCCTACAAAATTTCATGAAATAATAAGAAGCGAAAAGAAATTTTTTTTGAACTATGTGATATAATGGGAATAAATGAATTGCTCATTGGGTGCATGTACAATGCATCTTTTTGTTTTTAATTTTAAAGCATATTGACACAATGAGTTTTGTGGATAAAAATAATACAATATGGATTGCTAGAATAAATATTAATGCCTGCTATAAAAGTAAAATACAGGCATATAAGAAATGGGAAGGATTTTTTGTATGGGCGGATTGTTTGGGGTTATTTCTAAAAAGGATTGTGTTATGGATCTATATTTCGGGACAGACTATCATTCTCATTTAGGAACTAGCCGTGGTGGAATGGCAGTATGGAAGGGAAATGGCTTTTCCAGATATATTCATAACATTGAAAATATTCAGTTCAGAGCTAAGTTTGAGAGCGATTTGGCTGATATGTCAGGCAATATGGGAATAGGCTGTATAAGCGATATGGAAGCTCAGCCCTTAACTGTTTGTTCACATCATGGACATTATGCCATTACAACAGTAGGACGTATAAATAATATTGATGAGCTTGTTAAAAAGGCGTTTGATAAAAATTATACTCACTTTCTTGAAATGAGCAGGGGAGTAATCAACCCGACCGAAATGGTAGCAGCCATAATAGATCATGAGGATTCATTGAAGGAAGGCTTACTTAAGGTACAGGAGGAGATAGATGGCTCGTGTACACTTTTGCTGCTTACGCCTCATGGAATTTATGCTTCAAGAGATCGTCTGGGAAGAACGCCGTTAGTGATCGGAGAAAAGGACGACGCCGTTTGTGTATCATTTGAGTCAAGTGCTCTGCCTAATTTAGGGTATAAGGCAAAATACGAGCTTGGACCGGGTGAGATCGTTCTGATCAAGCCTGATCTGAGCTTTGAAGTGATTTCACCCGCAAAAAAGGAAATGAAGATATGCGCATTTTTGTGGGTCTATTATGGTTATCCTGCTTCATCCTATGAAGGCAAGAATGTTGAAATTATGCGCTATCGCAGCGGTGAAGCTCTAGCGAAAAATGATGATGCTGATATAGATATGGTTGCCGGAATACCGGATTCCGGAGTTGCCCATGCAGTAGGTTATTCAAATGAATCAGGAGTACCGTATGGCAGACCATTTGTAAAGTACACACCCACATGGGCGAGAAGCTTTATGCCGCAGGATCAGGAAATCAGAAACCTTGTGGCAAAAATGAAGCTTATTCCGATTCCTCAGCTGGTTGAAAACAAACGTATACTTTTCTGTGATGACTCCATAGTAAGAGGAACTCAGATGCGCGAGACAGTGGAGCTGCTCTACAGCCAGAAGGCAAAGGAGGTTCATATAAGGTCAGCGTGTCCTCCGCTGCTGTTTGGATGCAAATATTTGAATTTCTCAAGGTCACGTTCAGAAATGGATCTGATAACAAGGCAGGTCATTAAGGAGCTTGAAGGAGACAGTGCTGCATGTCTTGATGAGTATAGCGACCCTGATAGTAAGAAGTATGGGTGTATGCTGGAGTGTATAAGAAAGAGGCTCAATTTTACAAGCCTGAAATTTCAAAGGCTGGATGATATGCTCGAAGCAATAGGAATATCACCTGAAAATGTATGCACCTATTGCTGGAATGGAAGAGGATAAGGGTACTGCTAAGATAAATACGCGAAATTGCTGTTTACAGCAGAATAATCGGACCGGGAGCTTATAGCTCCCGAAGTCCGATGAATGTAGTTCATACAAACTTCTTGACGATACCACTGATTATAGGTTAGAATATTATTGCTTAAGCTAATACATCATAAAATATTGCTTGATGTATCATACCTTAAGTAGCAAACAACTGAAAGCATGGGGGTGTAGCTCACCTGGGAGAGCGAGTTGTCGGATGTGCAACCCCAAAGAAAAAAGAAAAATGGAAATGGCAAAAAGCCGGGAAACTGCATGAATAAAGGGTTTTCCAATATATGGGGGTGTAGCTCACCTGGGAGAGCGCTTGAATGGCATTCAAGAGGTAAGGGGTTCGATCCCCCTCATCTCCACCAAAATTTACCAAATAAACGAAAAGCCATAAGGCCAAAGACTTTATGGTTTTTTCATACCCTAAAGATCGGACACTTGATAGAACAGAGTTATGAGGTGAAATAAGACCCGTACAAAGGCATGGTCATAGGCTTGATTATTGAACCGTATCGTCGATATGTAAAAGCTGAGAGGCATTGTTGTAATGACAATGCTTCTCAGCTTTTTAGGTAATAGAAGTAAGAAGTACAGATTGTAACAATTTACCTAAGGTGATACAATATATGTAAATTCGACAAATCAGATTGGATTGACATAAATGAGTGTAAATGATAAAGAAATAGAAAAGGCTATAGAAATACTTGACGCATGGCTGACTGAAGAAGTACTGTCTCCACAGGCTATTCCAACAGCAAGAGACTTACAACCACTAAGACGTGAAATGATACACTTCAATGAATCTAAAGAGCCTTGGTGTGACACTAAGTTTATAAAGAGAAAAAATGAAAAATCAGTATATTGGATGGTGTACTTAGGACAAATCGATCTGCGAAAAAGTATTAAGCATATTCTTGAAATGTTTCCTGATGAGTATGCCAGCGAAAAAGTAGTTGTTAAAGGAAATACAACATTAGCAGTTGTAGTATTAGATGAACAAGGTACACTAGTTCCGGAAAACAATTTTTTATCAAGCTTCGCATGGGGATATGGGAAAGTACTCAATAATCAATTGAATGAGCTTGCTAATTTTGAAAAAGCCAGCGTGCTATTACAAACATAATAGTAGAGCATCTTACAAAACAGAATAATGATGGAGAAATACTTCCGGTAAAATATTCTGATATTCAAACATTGATTGAATGGCTGATAAATAAATTGAATATACCTAAAGACGAGATCTCATCTGGATTTACGGTCAGGGTTCCACAGTTTTCTTACAAGAAAGCTCCCCAGCCTGAATTGCTTAATAGCTTTTTTATTGATGACCTAATTAATGTGAAAAAAGCACTCTGCAATAAAAAAACAGGTAAAGCTTTATCTTTATACATGGAAATAGATCAACCAAAACCCCGAAAAGATATCAATAAGGATAAAGAATTACTTTCTCAGATATTATCACCACAACATATTCCACTAGCCAGATGGCCTGGGAAAGGCAAACATCAGTTATATTTGATGCAACAAGCTGCTGTAAATCATGTAGCATATGAGCTTCAGGTTAGCGGTATTAACAAGGTTATAATTGAAGTCTTTCAGAGTGATGAAGGCATAATTGAGACAAGAGATTATATAAAAAGAATACTTGATGAGTGAAACATTTGTATTTATGGGTGTGTTCAAAAATGATGGATGCTTATGGGAGGCGGAAAGTTATGGAGTTAATATTTACAGACGGTAAGGATGAGAGATTTATAAATCTGTGCCGTGAGTTGGATGATCTCCTGAATGAAATTGTAGGTGGAGAAAAGCAAAGAGACAAATATAATCAGTACAATACTCTTGTAGATATTCATGATGTAATATTGGTTATTGAGGACGGTCAAGTCGTTGGCTGTGGCAGTTTTAAAAGTTACCATGAGAATGTGGCAGAGGTAAAGCGGGTCTTTGTGAGAAAGGAATATAGAAGAAAAGGTGTCGCAAAGTTTATCATGGAAGCTTTGGAGCAAAAGGCAAGGGATAACGGATATTCGAAATTGATACTTGAAACAGGAAATATTCTGAAAGCAGCAATGCAATTATATGGCGACATTGGCTATGAGGTTATAGAAAATTATGGACAGTATGCAGATATGCCTGAATCTGTATGTATGGCAAAGCTGCTATAAGATACTGATTCCAGCAGGGGGTGTATTTGTTTTTATGAATCAAATCGAAAAAGGCCTAAAAGGTAAGATTGCTGTCGTTACCGGAGCGGGACGTGGAATTGGGAAAGCAATCGCCATTGCTTATGCAAAGGCAGGAGCTGGTGTGGTATGCGCTGCACGGACATCGTCTGAAATTGAGAAAACTGCAAATAAAATATCAGGTTTAGGTGAAAAGGCTTTTGCAGTAAAAACTGATGTTACCTGTGTTGAATCAGTTAATAATATGTTTGAGAGAGCTGTTGAGTATTTTGGAGGTATCGATATACTGGTTATCAATGCTGGTGCCAATTATGACAGGAAAGCAGTTGAAGACAGCAATTTGGATAACTGGAAGAGAACCTTGGATGTAAATCTATTGGGTGCATACTATTGTGCGCATTCAGCCATACCATTTCTCAAGCAACGTGGTGCGGGAAAGATAATCACCATCGGTTCAGGACTTGGGCACCGTGGATATGCAAGTGGGTCGGCATATTCCTGTTCCAAAGCTGGTTTGTGGATGCTGACGCGTATATTGGCACAGGAGCTTATGCAATACAATATTAGTGTGAATGAACTGATTCCAGGGCCTGTTCAAACCTCGATTGATGATAATTTTAAAACAGATAATGGAAAAGTTAAGGCAATGGATAGTGAATGGCATAAACAGCCGGAAGATGTCGTTCCTCTTGCCTTGTTTCTGGCAACCCAACCTGATATCGGGCCGACTGCACAAAGCTTCAGCTTGATGCATAGGGATAATTAGTGAACACCCACATGCAAGCAAATATTATTACGAATTCAGATTGAATGGCAGGTTTGTATGAAACATTAATCATTAGTGGTTCTCCAAGAAAAAATGGAGATTCAATGACCTTGGTAAATGAAATGTTGAAAAATGGTGCACTTATTGCAAGTTAGGTTATGCTGAGGTGAAAAGAGATAAGGAATTTGTTTATTACAAAAAGAATTTGCTGTGATGAATTAAAACCGTTTGTGACTACATAGTACATGAAAAGAAGGTCAGAATGAAAAATGCTCTGGCCTTTTTCGATTGTTTGGTACAGGAAATGACTCCACTCATACAGAATTGTAAGATGAACATGGTAATATTGTAAGGATAATCGATGGCAGCAAACAATAATAGTAAACTTTACAATAACAAAAAATGGAGGTTCCACTATGTCTGTGTTGGTGTTAAACAATCAAAAAAATATATGGTTCAAAGAATGGCGGCGGCACATCCACTGCGTTGAACGGGTTAGCCTTGAGATACTATGTCTTATAAATAAATGTCAATATTGACAGAGCTAAATTCAAGAAAGATACTTGCTATCTATTTTAGCAAATATTAAGATGGATATTGGGTATAAGCAATTCTATAACTTAGGAGGATTTATGATGAACAAGTGGCAAAGGATTAAGTTTCAACCGAATTTACCTTTGGGTGAAAAGGGTGAGAGGGTCACAGCATCCAAAGCACATATAGAGCTATCAAAGAACGCAGCTAAAGAAGGAATGGTTCTTCTGAAAAATAACCAGAAAGTCCTGCCATTGAATAAAGGCTCCAAAGTTGCATTGTTTGGGAAAGGCAGCTTTGACTATGTAAAGGGTGGCGGAGGCAGCGGTGATGTCACAGTTGAGTATATTGTCAATCTTTATGATGGAATGAAGGCCTTAAAGGGACATGTCAGCATTTTTGAAGAGTTATCTGATTTTTATCGTGAAAACGTCAAAAACCAGTATGCAAGCGGAGCCGTTCCAGGAATGACAGCTGAGCCTGCCGTTCCGGAAGATTTGCTGAAGAAGGCCCGTGCATATACAGACACAGCAGTTATTACTATCTGTCGCTACTCCGGAGAAGGATGGGATCGGAAAAGTATTGTAGCTACAAAAAATAAAAACCTATGGGAGCATGAAAACTACCTTACAAAAAAATCTGCAGAGCTATTTGAAAACGGTGACTTCTATCTTACATCTGCAGAAACAAATATGGTGAGTTTAGTCAAGGACCATTTCCCTAAAGTAATTGTTGTAATGAATGTGGGAGGTATGGTGGATACTTCTTGGTTTGTTAATGAAGATAAAATACAATCCGTACTGATGGCATGGCAGGGTGGTATGGAAGGAGGAATGGCAGCGGCAGAGCTTATCTGCGGTTTTGGCAGCCCTTCAGGGAAATTATCGGATACCTTTGCAAAAAGGTTAGAAGACTATCCATCAACATACAATTTTCATGAATCAGAAGACTATGTAGATTATACCGAGGATATCTATGTTGGATATCGATATTTTGAGACTATTCCGGGGGCAGCTGATAAAGTGAACTATCCTTTTGGATTTGGCCTGTCTTATACAAGCTTTCACTGGTCCGTTGCTTGCGCAGAAGAACAAAATGGAATAATACGAGTGCAGGTTAACGTAACAAATACAGGATGCTTTGAAGGCAAGGAGGTTATACAGATTTATGCAGGAGCACCACAGGGACTTCTTGGCAAACCAGTAAAAAGTCTGGTAGCCTTCCAGAAAACTCGCTTATTAAAGGTTGGTGAAAGCCAACTGTTGAATCTTGAGTTCTCAGTCAACGCCATGGCCTCCTATGATGATTTGGGTAAGGTTAAAAAATCTGCCTATGTATTAGAAGCCGGCGAGTATGTATTTTATGTTGGCAATTCAGTGCGTGACGTTGAAAAACTCGACTTTGTTTATTCAGTTACACAAAATAGGGTCGTTGAACAACTCAGTGAAAAAATTGCACCAACTTCATTGAAAGCAAGAATGTTGGCTGATGGCAGCTTCGAACAGCTTACATTAAAAGAAGCGAATGACCCCAATGCCTGCGGCTTTGAAAAAAAATCAGCAGAAATGATGGAAGGTTATACTCCGGTAGTTCGGGCCAGGCAGAGCTATCAGCTGTGGAAGGAACCATTTAAGAAGGGAATTCGTACTTTTAATGAGGTTGCTGAGGGTAAGATGACAGTAGATGAATTCTTGGCGCAGATGACAGATGATGAAGTAGCTCACTTATTAGGTGGCCAACCAAATACGGGAGTTGCAAATACTTTTGGTTATGGTAATATGCCGGAATATGGCATTCCAAATGTCATGACTGCTGATGGACCGGCCGGACTTCGCATTGCTCCTCAGTGTGGTGTAAACACAACCGCTTGGCCTTGTGCGACCTTGCTTGCTTGCACCTGGGACACAGGTGTTGTTTGTGAAGTTGGAGAGGCTGGAGCTGAGGAGGTTAAGGAAAATAACATTGCAGTTTGGTTAACACCTGCAATTAATATTCATAGAAGTCCATTGTGCGGACGTAACTTTGAATACTATTCTGAAGATCCATTCCTGACAGGTAAGATGGCTTCTGCCATGGTAAAGGGTATTCAATCCCAGCATATTGGTGCCACGGTTAAACATTTTGCTTTAAATAACAAAGAAACGAACAGAAAGAATAGCGATTCCAGAGTATCGGAAAGAGCAGCAAGAGAGATATACTTAAAGGCTTTTGAAATCGTAGTTAAAGAAGCAAATCCATGGAGCATCATGTCCTCATATAATATTATTAATGGTCAACGAGCATCAGAGAACAGAGAATTATTAGAAGACATATTAAGAGGCGAATGGGGCTGGAAGGGCATGGTAACTACAGATTGGTGGACCTGCGGAGAACATTATAAAGAAACTAAAGCCGGAAATGATGCCAAAATGGCTTGTGGCTATCCGGAACGCTTGCTTAAAGCCAAAGAATTAGGTCTTATTTCCAGAGAAGAAATGGATATTTGCGCAGGCAGGATCCTTGAATTGATTTTGAAAGTGGAGTGATGTTAAGAGCATTAAGTACTAATGCATTTGAGGGGATTTTTATATGTTCACTTTTTTAAGGTGGCATATGCAAATTTAAGACCTTTCTTGGAAAAGAGCAGAGTATCTTTTGATAAAATACTCTGCTCGCAAATGCATATGATCTATTAAATTGGAAATGAGGTTAACACTCAAAAATTACCTATTTCCGGTAGCTTACGGCTCCTTCATACTGGTTTGACTTAAGGATGATATTGATACTATGACCTACACATTCCTTCAGACGTTCCAGTGAAAGGGAACCATCTTTCAAAGCCTTTCTTATACTATCATGATCTTGCAGACTTCCCGGCATGATCATATCATTTCCTGCTAGGATACACCCTGCAGCTGTACATACTCCGCGAGTTGATCCGGTTGTGGTATACCAATCCGTCATGATTACGCCTTCAAAGCCCCATTCATCTCTTGCAGCCATTGTACAAAGTTCATAGCAATTTGCAGCATGAACCCCATTGATCATATTGTAGGAAGTCATAATAGACATTGGCTGCTCCTGCTTTATAGTAATTTCGAAACCCTTCATATAGATTTCACGTAAGGCTCGCTCTGAAAGAATTGAATCAGAGCCCATACGATTATCTTCCTGGTTGTTGCATGCGAAGTGTTTAATTGTTGTTCCGCAGCCCGGCACCTCCTGTACACCATTTGTCATAGCTCCGGCCATCAGGCCTGAGATGAGAGGATCCTCAGAATAATATTCAAAGTTACGTCCGCAAAGAGGATTCCTGTGAATATTCATGCCGGGTGCAAGCCATAAAGTTACCTGGAATAAAAGCATTTCCTGCCCGATCATTTTACCAACTTCCCGGATCAATTCTGTGTTCCAGGTCTGCGCTAACAATGCTCCTACCGGAATTGCAGTTGCATACTGATAGTACTTTGTTCCGACAACCTCCTCCGGTTCACTGAAAAATCCATTTTCAATAGAACTCATAGCATTCTGAGGAATGATTTTTCCATCCTTCACCTGATAGGTTGAAGTCAGGCGAAGCCCCGCCGGCCCATCTGCAAGTACCAGGCTGGCTAAATTCCATGGCTCTTTTTTGGCAATAGAAGAAGTCTCCGCAGCTGCACCCGGAACAGTTATTCCGGCAGAACCAAGATTTACACCATCTTTACTTGCCACTTCACCTGTTGAAAGAGAGATCATTTGTTCTACAGAAAGCTGCTCAACAATTTCTCCAGCTTTACCATCAACCCATCCCGGGCCTTTAGAATATGCAATTGTTTTTGTCTTGATATCCTCCGCTTTTATGGTAACAGCCGGAAGCTCTAATGATTCCGCTACTTTAAGCCATTTTGCGGCTTTTTCATCTTTTGTTTTTGCATTCTGATGCAGCTCATGTAACGGTTCTACTCGTTTACAAATATGTTTGCACTGAACCATAACCTTGTCCTGATACAGACATATGGTTCCTACAAGCTTTGCATCTTCCAAAGAATTACCTACCCAGATGCCATAAGTGCCCTTGTCCAGAATCCATGCAGCTTTCTTCTCGGAATAAGAAGCTAAATGATACATTGTAAAAGTGATCTTCAGTTCCTGTTCCTGACCGGGTTTCAGAACATCAGTCTTTTTGAACCCGACAAGGCGACGGAATTCCTTTTCCATAGCTGCCTGCGGGCAGGAGACATATACCTGGGCAACCTCCTTGCCTGCATAGGTATCGCCGATATTTTTTAATGAAATCCTTGTTTCGATTACCGGATTTCCATCATTAGCATCAGCCATCCTTACAGCAGTTGCCTTCATTGCGAATTTTGTGTATGAGAGTCCATAGCCGAAGCAATAGCGTACCGGTACGTCAAAAGTGTCAAAATAACGGTAGCCGACATAAATACCTTCTTCATATTTTTCCATATTGGTATCACCATTCATGTGACTGAAGGTTTTTGCGTTTGGATAATCTTCATAAGAAAGGGCCCATGTATCCGTTAATTTCCCGGAAGGTGTAATATCTCCACTAAGTACGTTGGCAAATGCATGGCCTCCCTCTTGGCCGGCCTGCAGGAACTGGAAAATGCCCTTGATATTTTCAAATTTATCTACGAAACTTAGATCAACAAGACCGCCGGTGTTTATTACCAGCACAACATTTTTATAAACTCTGCTGATTTGTGCAAGTATTTCTTTTTCTTTAGCAGCGATCTTGTAATCACCATCAACATTGTGACGATCGGCATTTTCTCCGGCAATTCGGCTTAATACATAAATAGCTGTATCTGCTCCATCCTGCTTGCAGGCTTTCTCATCGAGCATACTTCCACATGGGAAAATAAACTGGGTGCTGGAATATGCTTCAAACCAGTTCCCGCCACATTTATCAATCTTATCTATGATGCTGGCTTTCCAAAAAAGCCTTGATTGTTTATATTCATCATCGTATTCTTCCAGCCACGTTTCGCTTGTTATTTTATAGCCTGCATTTTTCAAACCTTGAAAGATGCTTATGTTATCACGCACATTTACATCTCCCGATCCGGTACCGCCCTTAATTGTCTGTACTGCACCTGCTCCATAAAGGCCAAGCTTTGTACCCTTCTTAATAGGCAAAATATGATCTTCATTTTTCAGTAATGCAAAACCTTCTTCTGCGGCACTACGGGAAAGGTCTCTGTTACTGATCTCTCTCTTTGTAATATCACTTGTGGTAACTCCGTTAAAAACTCTTTCCTTCAGCTGCATGGTATTTTCTCCTTGTAAATAAGTGATTTTCTTAGGCTTTAACAATATTGTTATCTTATCCTCATTATCTACCACATATATGCTTTCTTCAACATGCGTTCTTAATCTATTATAGGTCGATATTGATATATATTTTAAAATTATGTATAGTATTAACAAATGGAGTAGTCAGAATTGACATGTGAGGTGTTTTATGTTTAATTATCACCATGAGAAAATAGAAGAAAACATTCCGCTTCCGGCTCGGTTTTCTGTTTCTGAATCAGGAAAAAGTATAGTCCCTGCTCACTGGCATGAGTATCTGGAAATTTTGTATGTGATAAAAGGAGAGATGATTGTAGTTAATAAGGCAGAAACCTTTCAGATCCTTCCGGGAAATCTGATAATTATTAATTCTTTGGATATTCATATGACAGAAATAAGATCTGAAGCAAAATATGCTTTGATTCAGATAGCCTCCGATAAGCTGCGCCGATTCTTACCTGATTTTGATTATATTCATTTTCAGACATTAGTCTGTTCGGATGATAGCCTGCCTAATAATAAAAAATTATTTTCCTTACTTGACGCAATGATTGCTGAATGTGAAAAACAGATGAACGGATATGAATTACTTATATCTGCTCATTTATATGAAATTCTTTATTATTTTTACCGTGATTATTCAACAAAAACGGTATTATTAAGTTTACCTGCATCTCATCGGGATTTTGCCCGCATTACGAGAGTTATTGAATGGATTGAAGAAAATTACAGGGCACCCTTGACGCTTTCGCAAGTAGCTGATTTTCTAGGTATCAGCAAGGAATACTTCTGCCGGATTTTCAAGACACATACCGGTCAATCCTTTCTGGAATATTTAAATACCGTACGTATAATGCATCTATATGAAGACCTCTGCAAAGGCGATGAAACAATTCCTGTTTTGATGGAGGAAAATGGACTTAACAATTACAAAGTATTTATACGGGTATTTAAAGAGCTTTATGGAAAAACTCCGAATCAGATCAGAAAAGATAGGCTGTTGAAGCTGAGTTAAATAATTCTTTTGTGTTACATATGGAAAGCATAGTATTATTAAAGAAATCAGTCACTCTGGAGGAATTTCTGAGCAAGCTTTACTGTACAGGCTGCCATAATTACTGTCCGCTGAGTAATCCTCATTGCGTCAGAAGTGCTTCACAAATTGCAGCTGCCACTGAGGAATATAATCAAACTTATACTCAGCAATAATCACTGCTTGTCGTTAATGAAAAAATCACATATAATGATTTGAAAAGCTATACATTCAGAAAGAGGCTGCAATATGAAATGGTTGATCGCATCAGACATACATGGCTCGGCGTATTATTGTAAATTGCTGCTCGAATGCTACAGGGAAGAAAAAGCGGATCGGCTGCTCCTCCTTGGTGATATTCTTTACCATGGGCCAAGAAATGATCTGCCTGAGGAATACGCTCCTAAAAAAGTGATAGCTATGCTAAATGAAATGAAAGAGGATATTCTTTGTGTGCGAGGCAACTGTGATACTGAGGTTGACCAGATGGTGCTGGATTTTCCCATACTTGCTGACTATGCCGCTTTGGATATCGGAAGCAGAATAATCTATGCTACACACGGCCATATTTATAATGAGGACAAATTACCGACTCTGCATACAGGCACTATCCTTCTTTACGGGCATACCCACATTCCGGGCTGTGTTGAACACGATTCATATATATGTATGAACCCGGGCTCGGTTTCCATCCCAAAGGGAAACAGCTATCACGGATACATGACCCTCGAAAATGGTATATTTCTATGGAAAGACCTTGATAGAAAAGTCAAGCATGAATATGTGATCAAGGGATAAAAACTGTATTCCTTACAGCGCCTGCAAATAGCAGGCGCTTTTTATATAATGCGGCGGGTTGGTTGGAGGATATCTTCTTATTTCTTTAGCTAATGCAGTAAAGCTGAATTGTTATTTTTGTAATGATATGCTAATATTGTATTTGCTTGACGATTAGCTAAATCATCTATCAAAAGATTGTTCATAAAAGAAATAAGGAAAAGTATCTTAAAGATCTGGCTTATGAAATAAACAATATGTTAGAGGAAGCTCAAATAGAGGAGGAGTTATTATGAAGCTTTGGTATCAGCAACCTGCAAATAGTTGGGTTGAGGCATTGCCTATCGGAAATGGAAGGCTGGGTGCTATGATATTCGGCAATACGGAGCATGAAGTGATCTCTTTGAATGAAGATACTCTGTGGTCAGGATATCCTAGAGATTTGAATCCTCGAGGTAAATCTGAGTGCTTTCATAAAGCGGTTGAGCTTACAAAACAGATGAAATACCATGAAGCGCAGAGCTTGATTGAAGAACAGCTTACATCAGGGTGGGGACAGTCGTATTTGCCTCTGGGTGACCTTAAACTGGATTTCAGATGTGGTGGAAAAATAGAGAATTATGTTAGGGAATTAAATATATCTTCTGCCATTGCTTCAGTTGAATATTCGGCCGACGGAGTAAAATATAAACGGGAACTGTTCGCTTCTGCTCCTGATAATGTAATTGCAATCAAGATTTCTGCCGATCGACCGAAAAGTATAAATTTTTCTATGACCTTTGAATGTCAATTGAGGTCAACTGTTTCCGTAAAAAATGGTATCCTGCTTTTAAAGGGAGAAGCACCGTCACATGTAGAGCCTAGCTATAGTAATGCCCTGGATAATCCTGTAGTTTATTCCGAAAAAGATGAGGAACGTGGAATGCTTTTTGCTGCAATGGCGGGAATAAAGGCAACAGGAGGTATCATAAGACAAGGTACTTCTGAATTAATTGTAGAGAATGCAAATGAAGTTATAGTATTTATCAGTGCTCAGACCAGTTTTGCAGGTTATGACGTACGACCTTTTTTGAATGGTAAGAATTTTGAAGATATATGCATCAATGATTTGAATGAAGCCCTAACCAAGAGCTATTATTCAATACGAATGGATCATATTGCCGATTATAAATCTCATTATGACAGGGTGGAGCTGGAACTTGGAAATATTGAAGCCTCCAATCTTCCGACTGATGAACGGTTACGTTGCTTTCAGGAGCAGCACGATGATTTCGCTTTATACACACTTTTATTCCAGTACGGCAGATACCTCCTGATTTCTTCTTCAAGAAAAGGGACTCAGCCTGCAAACCTGCAGGGTATATGGAATGATGAGCTCAGACCTCCATGGAGCTCAAATTACACAATCAACATCAATACCCAGATGAATTATTGGCCGGCGTTTTCGTGCGGACTTGGAGAGCTCCAGGAACCTCTTGTTAAAATGATCAAGGATATTTCGGTTAAAGGCAGAGCCACTGCAAGAGAGGTTTATGGAGCAAGGGGCTTTACCGCGCATCATAATACTGACCTTTGGAGGTTTACCTCCCCTGTGGGGAATAAATGTACCGGATCGGCCTGCTATGCATTTTGGAATGCTTCTTCAGGCTGGCTTTGCAGACATCTTTATGATCAATACGAGTATACCCTTGACAGAGAATTCCTTCGAAGCACAGCCTACCCAATTATGAAAGGTGCAGCAGAATTTTATCTGGACATCATGAGTGAAGGTAAAGGAGGTTATTTAATCATATGCCCTTCTACATCACCAGAAAACGCCTTCTTATATGAAGGAAAGAGGTGTAATATCTCTGCTACAGCTACCATGACTATGGCTGTTGTAAGGGAACTCTTTAAAAACTGTATTATGGCTTGTGAAATCTTAGGATGTGATAATTGCTTTGCAGAGGAACTCAAGGAGAAGCTTTCCAGACTTTATCCTTATAAAATTGGAAGCAGGGGACAGCTCTTAGAATGGTATGAGGAGTATGAGGAGCTTGAACTACATCACAGGCATATTTCGCATCTTTATGGCTTGTATCCTGGCAATGAGATTAGCATTGAAGGTACTCCGGAGCTGGCAGAAGCATGCAGAAGATCACTTGATATCAGAGGCGACGATGGGACAGGCTGGAGCCTGGGATGGAAGATCAACCAATGGGCCAGACTCAAAGACGGAGACAGGGCGTTAAAACTGCTGAACATGCAGCTCAGAGTAGCCACGGATACTGGGACTGATTATACAAATGGCGGTGGAACCTATATCAACCTTTTTGATGCACATCCACCTTTCCAAATTGATGGCAACTTTGGAGCAACCTCCGGTATTTCCGAAATGCTTCTTCAGAGCCGGGATAATAAAATATCACTGCTGCCTGCGTTGCCTTCAACTTGGAAAAAAGGCTATGTCAAAGGCCTGTGTGCAAAAGGTAGGGTGCTTGTAAATATATATTGGGATGATAATGCAACAAAAGCAGAGCTATTGTCAGAGATTGACCAAACTATTATGGTTGATGTTAAAGGAACAAAGCTAGTAAAAGTTAAGTTAATGGCTGGACATATGTTAACAATATAGAAACACGCTTTTTCAATCATTGTTCCTGATTACACCTCAAAGTCTGCATTCTGTTATTTGACAGATTTATTTTGAAATGTATAATTTATTATATACAGAATTCATGAAAGCACATTAGTACACGAAGCACTGTTAGCACAGCAACAGCAAAATTTTTCCATGCTTAAGAATTTATTTAAAAAAATTTTGCTTAGATTTGAAAGGAATGTGCTATGTATCAATTATTGATTGTGGAAGATGAAAAGTGGGAGAGAGAAGGCCTGTGTGATTTTCTTGATTGGAACCGCATGGGAATTGAATTGGCAGGCTGTGCCGGTAATGGCAGTGAGGGCCTTAAAATGGCAGAAGTGTACCAACCTGATATTATCATTACGGATATCAAAATGCCTAAAATGGATGGTATACAAATGTCCCAAGGCATCCGTACCTTTCTTCCGGATGCAAAGATCATTATTTTAAGCGGTTATGATGACTTTGAATATGCAAAACAATCTATTGGCTTCCGTGCCTGTTCGTATATTCTTAAGCCAGTTGAGAAAAAGGCGCTTGAAGAGGCTCTTTTTCGTGCATTGGAAGCTCTTGATCTGGAAAGCTCCAGGAAAAGGGAAATGGATACTCTACAGTGCCAATGGAACAATTACTTCAGCAAAGACAGGAGCGGTATTCTTTTAAATCTGATGGGATGTAAAGCAGGATCAAGCAATGCCAACGAGCTGGCATCAATAAGTGAATTGGAAATGCAGGGAAAAAAGACGGTTGTAATTCTGTCTCTGTTTCGGAGTAGCGAGAAAGAACAGCCATTGGGTGTCCTTCCACATATCAGCGATCCGGAGATGATAAATGCTTTTTGTATGCTGCTTGAAAATAGAAATATTATTTATTCATATAATGCGCCATATAAGAAAGCAGTTCTTTGCATGGATGCTCAGGGCACCAAAGCGGAGCTTAAAATGAATTTGCTACAATTACTGGAGATTTTGAAGGAAGAGCTAGGAATTGAAGCTATAGCCGGGGTGGGGGAAGCGGTTGAGAGCTTCTTTGAAATATCACAATCCTTTGCTCAGGCTATGGAAGCGGACAGCTTTGTTTTTCTTGCGGAATATGGTGAACTTCTTTTCTATGACAAACTTAAGGAAGCTGAAGTGGAAAATAGGAATGACTCAAGATCAGCAATATTGAAAACTAGCAGCATAACAAAGGAAATTGTATATAGTATTCAAAAGTGTGAAATTGATGAGAGTATACAATTAGTTGATGAGTTGCTGTTTATTCTCAGAAAATATCGTTTACTAGGGAAAATGCTCCTTAGCTGCTTTTTTTCAGAGGTCATGAACAGGCTGAATACATCATTGACCGGAGAGGTATATGAGAATACACGGGTAGCCACTTATGACAAGATTTGGTCTGATTTGGATCTTGCCGTACTAGACTCACTTCCACAGACCAAGCAGCTTATAATAGGCTTCTTAAAAGGGATTATTGTACAGCCTGCAGAAAAGAAAGGCTCCAAGGATGAAGAGATTGCAAAGAGGGTTATAGAAATTATCGGAGAAAGATATTCGTGTGATCTTGATCTAAAACAAATATCTGATGATATTCATCTCTCGCCATATTATATTGGAAATATCTTTAAGAGATATACAGGAAAGGTGTTCAACCAATACTTGTGTGACTACAGAATAGATATGGCAAAAGAGATGCTACAAAATAAGAAGGTAAAAGTAGGTGAGCTTGCAAAAATGGTCGGAATAAAAAATAATTCCTATTTTTGTATGCTCTTTAAAGACAGATTCGGGATCAGTCCCGGTAAATACATGGAAGTGTCGAAAGGCGGGCGGGAGCATGTATAAGCTACTGATTGTCGAGGACGAGAAATGGGAAAGAGAGGGACTGGTTGATTTTCTGGATTGGTCAGAACTGGATATATATATTTCCGGTGCTGCCGTAAATGGAGTTCAGGGACTGGAATTAGCAAGGAAATATCAACCGGATATCATTATTACAGACATTAAGATGCCGAAAATGGATGGGTTGGAATTTGCAAGAGAAGTCAGGTCTTTCTTACCAGAATGTAAGATTATCATCATCACCGGTTATGATGATTTTGAATTTGCAAGGGAAGCAATTCAACTTGGCGTTTACGAGTACCTGCTCAAGCCCATACAAAAGGATCAAATGCTTGAGGTCATGGGAAAGACGTTAACGAGTATCAGTCAAGAACGAGGAAAGATTGAGCATGTGCATGCCTTAAAGCATCTGCTTTCAGAAAGTGTCTATGAGGCGAGGGAAAAATTCCTGAGGGATATTATTGAAAAAAATTTAAAGGATAATGGGGATGTTAACACTGCAGATCAGTTGAACATATCCTTTCCTCCACAGGGGATAGCAGCTGTAGTTATAAAATATGACCTTCATTCCTGGTACAGTGGTAAGGAGAACAGTAAAAGGCTGATTTATCAAGGAGAGCTGTACCGACAGATACGACAGTCAGTTGGAAATGAAGGAATTACTGTTCAGTTACAGACCGGGAGTAGTGAGATCGCAATATGCCTGATGATAGAAGGCGTTGATAAAAGTTATATTTACGACGTTATTGACCGTATCCGGCAGGAATGGGACAGTATAGAGGCGCCGGAGCTGGCAATTGGAATAGGTTCTGTTACAAAGACAATTTCCGGTTTTACTGATTCTTTCAGACAAGCGAAAACTGCTTTAGAGAGTCTATTTTTCATGAAGGATGATAAGCTTCTTTTTTATGATGATATGATTGAAAATGAAGGAATAAGAGAGTTCGGATCTACTCAATTTTTTACTGCGACTGCTGAATATTCGAAAAAGGTTCTGAATGGGGTTGTTTCTCTGGACGCAAAATCATTAATTACCTTATCGGATGAGTTGTTTGATTTTATGTGTAACAGTTCAGTTAATAAAAGTATGGTATGCAACTATTTTGCTGGTTTGATCAGTGAGCTTTCCATAATGCTGATAAGCAGCTATGGGGTTCAGGATGCTGTCAGAATTGCAGATGAAGATATATTTAGGGCATTAAATGAATTTATCAGGCTGGAGGATATGAAAAAATGGTTTCAGGAGCTTCTGCTTTATGCTAACAGTAGTATCTCTGATAAAAAACAAAACAAGGTAAAATACATCATTGAGAAAGTGATGGACATTATTCAAAATGAATATGGAAACAGTATCGGACTTGAGACGATTGCTGACAGGCTTGAACTCTCACCAAATTATCTTGGAAGCATATTCAAGCAGCATACCGGGAAACGCTTTACTGAAATTCTAACAGATTTCAGAATGAAAAAAGCTAAGGAATTATTGGCTTCAGGAGGTGTGAACGTCATTGATACGGCGAAAAATGTAGGCTTTATCAATACTGCATATTTTTGTACTGTGTTCAAAAAGCTACATGGAGTCAGCCCTGCAGATTACCAGAAAAAATATTGTGTAAAGAATGGGTCAAATGAATAAAATAATTAAAGTTTATAAAATAGTATTGCGCTTTTTTAAAGATATGCATCTGGCAGGTAAGTTAACATTGGCATATGTTATGATCATTGCCTTGCCAATCATTTTTACGGGTGTTTACATAAAGTACTCCACAACTGAATCAGTAATACATCAGTCAGAGCTTTTAGCAAAGCAAAGTCTGCTGCAAAAAAGGGAGAATATTAACCAGAAGATTGAAAGTATCGAGCGAACATCAATTTCAATTGCTTATAACTCTCAAATAATAGGATATTTTGAAGGCCCATTTGAAAATAGCTTACAAGGATATGATGACTATAGAAATACCTTCTCTCCACTATATGATAGCTATATCATGCAAAACAAGCACATTTATGACACTATGATATATGTCAGTAACAAAACGTTTCCCAGTTCATGGAACAGCATATACCATATTAATACAATTGAGGGACAGGAATGGTACAACGAACTATTGGCGGATAAATCCACACTGAAGAAATGGACAAATATCCATGACTCAAAAACGAACAAGGTCACGACAAATAAGGAGAGAGTGGTTTCTTTATGCCAGAAATTCATATCCTTCAGGGATAAAAGCTGTATAGGACTTTTGGAGATTGAGGTCTCAGAAAAGTTACTTTTTGATAACCTGGGGAAGGATGGTAATATTGTAGAATATACCATGGTTTTCGATAGCAATGGTAATATTATATCAGAGAGTGCGTGTAAAAATCTGCTGGCTGAATTTGGACCGGAATTTGTATCAACACTTTCAAGTAAAGAAATAAATGGCGTAATTACATTGTCTAATGAAAAGTTTGCTGTTTGTTCCATTCCTTTGAATAGTATTGGATGCCGTCTGGTCAGTGTTACTCCACTTAAAGAAATTCTAAAGGGATACCCTAATTATGATGTGATCATCGCAAGTGTCATTATTGTTTCGCTAATACTGTTTGGATTTATAATTAATTTTGTCACAAACCGCCTTACTGGGAGGCTGAAGCTTCTTGTCAAAGGCCTTAAATCAGTGCGGGATGGAAATATTAATATCAAATTGCAGGTGGAAGATCATGATGAATTGGGTGAACTGGCTGAAAGCTTCAATCTCATGACAAATAGGATACATGAACTTATTGAGCAGGTATACAAGGCACAGATTACAGAAAAGGAGTCTGAATTAAAGGCGCTTGAAGCGCAGATAAACCCTCACTTCTTATACAATTCCCTCTCTACCATATCATGGATGGCCAGAAAGGTAAAGGCTGATAATATTGACAACCTGTCCTTGCAGTTGTCCAAATTTTACAGACTTGTATTGAGCAAGGGAAATTCTATAATTACAGTAGAAGATGAGATTAACCTGTTGAAAGCCTATGTTCAAATTGAAAAAATCCGTTTTGATAATATGTTTGAAATAGTTTATGATCTTGATGAAACAGCTTTCAAGTATACAATGGTAAAAATTATCCTCCAGCCCATAGCTGAAAATACCATCAACCATGGAATAGCACCGAAAGACTGCAGGGGAACAATGATCGTCCGATTGCGGCAGGATGATGGAAATCTCATCTTTACCATTATCGATGATGGTGTGGGAATGGATCAAAAGACATTGGACAATATCAGCAAAGGACTTATTATAAAACGTAGAGAAAGCGGATATGCTATTCATAACATTATGGAGCGGTTGAAATCAGTCTATGGAGAAAGTGGCAGGATCAACATTGTGAGTCGTCCCGGAATTGGATGTTCTGTAAATATAATCATACCAAAATCTCCGATTCTACAAAATATGGATACCAAACGTAAAATTAATCTTTAATTGTTAAATATGTTTATAGGTTATCGACAGCCGTACATTTATTTAAGTACCGGATCTAAACAGGACAGCATAAGTTTTGAACAATACTTGCCAATAGGTAATATTAAACTTGCTTAAAAAGATTCATAATTTTTGATATATGAGTTGGTTTTGAAAATTGTCCTTCTGATAGTCCTCGACTTATAATAAAGTTAAGGCAAATCAGAAAGGTGTGACAAAATGAATCGTGAACTGATTTCTAACCAAGTAAATGTAAGTAATAAAAAAAGTTCGGTCAGGATGATCCTCTGGGAACAGCGTTATCTTTTGGTACTAGTAATTCCTGTTGTAATATGGATGATAATCTTTAATTACATTCCAATGCTTGGACTTGTTATTTCATTTAAAGAATATAATCCGTTTCTTGGCCCGCTTAAAGGCTTTATTGATAGTCCTTGGGTAGGGTTAAGCAATTTTGTGGAGGCATTTTCTGATAAGTATTTCATTAATTCTATGATAAACACAATTAAATATAGTTTATTGAATCTTATTATAGGGTTTCCTTTTCCGATTATCTTCGCAATATTGTTAAATGAAGTCACAAAAATTAAGCTCAGAAAGTTTGTACAGACTGTAAGCTACTTACCGCATTTTATTTCGTGGGTCTTTGTTATCGGTTTCATGTATGAAATATTTGCTTCTGACGGTGGAATGGTAAATGGAGTCTTAAAACAGCTTAATATTACGCAAGAGTCTGTACCTTTTTTAGCAACCCCTTCATTTATGCCGCCTATGATAGTACTCTCCCAGGTGTGGAAAACATTTGGATGGAATTCCATAATATATATTGCAGCAATAACTAATATAGACCCCACATTATATGAAGCAGCTACAGTAGATGGCGCAAATAGATTTAACAAGATATGGAGTATAACTTTACCCTCAATAAAGCCTACGATTGTCATTTTACTTATATTTAATGTAGGTGGATTGATCAATTCAAATTTCGGCTTGTTTGAACAAATGTTACTCATGTCGAATTCCATGGTTCAAGATGCATGTGAGATAATTGACACCTATACATACAGGATGGGTATTATCATGGGAAGATTTTCTTATGCTACAGCAGTTGGATTATTCAGATCGGTTGTGTCTGTTATTCTACTGACAGGTTCGAACTTTGTATCCAAGAAATTAACTGGGGAAAGCCTATACTAAGGAGGGGGAAACAATGTTAAAGAGACGAAAAATTTCCTGTGATAGTGTTTTTGATATATTTAATGCTATTTTTATGTGCTTGATTTTATTTATCACATTATATCCTTTTTATTATGTTATCATAGCATCACTAAATGAACCTCTTGATTTACTAAAGGGACCAGTTTATTTTCTTCCAAGAAAGTTTTCATTAATTAATTTTGTTTATGTTATGCAGGATAATGACATAATAAAGGCTGCGTTTATAACAGTTGCGAGGACGCTGATAGGAAGCCTTAGCGCGGTGCTCTTTACAGCTGCATTCGCATATGGCGTTTCAAAGAAAAAGCTTTTGGGACGAAAGTTTTTTATTAGCATGGCTTTGGTAACAATGTATTTCAGTGGCGGACTTATACCATCCTACATTCTTATCAGTAAAGGCCTTCATCTGCAGGGGAATTTCCTTGTATATATTATTCCTAATTTATTCAATGCTTTTAATGCTTTTATTATGATGTCTTTCTTCAGAGGGATTGATCCTGGTATAGAAGAATCGGCGAAAATTGATGGAGCCAATGATTTAGTGATTTTCTTTAAATTGATCATCCCGGTTTCAATGCCAATTATTGCTACCATTATATTATTCAATGGCGTTTTTCACTGGAACTCATGGTTTGACGCGCAGCTGTATGGAGGAAGAAAGCTGCAGACACTGCAACAGTTCCTTGTAAAATCTATACAGTCTACCAGTATGACTGCAAAGGCATCATCTTACGTTTCAAATAATTCCGTAAGTACAAAATCTGTGAGAATGGCGACAATGGTTATAACCACATTCCCTATTGTTATAGCATACCCGTTTCTCCAAAAGTATTTTGTCAAGGGTGTCATGATAGGTTCATTAAAGGGTTAATTACATAGGCATATTCCGGGTTTTATACCTGGATAAGCATACATTATGAAGGAGGAATTAAATATGAAAGAAAGGTGTACCAAAGTATTTGCTGTAGTGTTGATAGCAATGATAAGTATGTCAATGGTACTTACAGGCTGCGGCGGAAATTCTCAGAATTCCAATACAGCAACTACGACAACAGCTCAGGAAAACACACAAAATGCAACAGATTCGTCTAACGCAACACAGGAAACAAAGTATTCTTGGCAGGAGGATACTTCCCCGTTTAATTTCGATCTTTATTTTTTTGCATCATGGGGTACAGGTTATCCATGGCATGGAACTCAAGTCGAGAAGTATATTACTGAGGATACGGGAGTAACACCGAACATTATCATACCAACAGGTAATGATAAGGAATATCTTAACGTTATGATCGCTTCTGACGATCTGCCAGATGCGATGATTCTTGAATGGAATTCTCCTGAAACAAAAAAGCTTATTGAATCTGGTAAGATATACTCTATTAATGAACTGTCCGAACAATATGCTCCAGAATTCATGGATATGATCCCGGAAGATGTAACTAAATATCATAGCAAAGCGGATGGAAAGCTTTACTATCTGCCTTCATTCATGCCCTCAAAGCAAGAATGGGATGAATCACTTGAGAAACATAATGCAAGACCATTGTTTATACAGAAGGGTATTTATGAAGCACTTGGAAGCCCAGCTGTAGACACACCGGACAAACTGCTTGCATTGCTAAAGGAAGTAAAAGCTAAATATCCTGATGTAAAGCCTTTTGCAATCGAACCGCCTCTGGATGTTGTTCAATGGAACTCATTATGTGGTAGTGAAACATTAACATACTTTGCAGGCATTTTTGCACCTGAGACTTATTCAAAAGATCTATACCTTGAAAATGACCAGGTCAAGATGATTTTTGAAAACCCCAATTTTGTAGAAGCAGTAAGGTTCTTAAACACGCTGTATAAAGAAGGATTAATAAGCACAGATATATTAATGACAAAAGCAGAGAGTGCAAGCGACAATTATAAAACTGCTCAGTATGCAGTAACTGGAATGTTCCCTATTGACGTTTGGAAGACCTATAATCCTAATATAATGAGTTTATATAATGATGAAGGCAAGACTTATATGCCACTTGAAATTATGTCATATAATGGAAAACAGGCACAGTTTGCAGGAACCAGAGGCGCAGGATGGGTTGCTTCCATGGTTACTAAAAATGCTAAAGATCCTGGACGTATAATCAGGTACTTTGAGTATAGCTGGAGCGATGAAGGCCAGATTGCAAACCTTTTTGGCAGAGAGGGAGAAACTTTCGAATTTGTTAATGGCGTGCCAAAATACTTACCTGCGGTAAGTGAAGAGATGCAAAAGGATCCAAACGCACTTGCAGATAAATACGGATTTGAGTCTAAGCTGCTTATGTGGAGATCCAAATGGGGAAGCTTGCAGAAGCTCGCAGTATCACCGGTAGAATTTACCAACTATCTTGAATCTGTTCAAAAATATGCTGTTGATATTTGGGACATGGGACTTGATAACCTTGACCCGAATCCTACTTCAAGTGAAGGTATAGCATATGCAAAGGTCAAGAGTATCTGGAATAAATACCTCTCCAAGATGGTTCTTGCAAAAGATGATGCAGAATTTGATGCATCTTATGCAGCAGGAATGAAAGAGATTGAAGAAGCCGGACTCGAAAAAATAAAGAAGGTTATGACAGAAAACCATCTCGCTGATATGAAGGTTAAAGCAGGTAAATAATACTGTAGGACTTTCTTGCTAAAAGTCACAAGGGGGCAGAAAGCCCCCTTCCCACTTATAGCTGAAGCCATTTGGTTAACGCCATAAAAAAGAGGTTGTTTAGAGACAACCTCTTTTTTATAATAGTGCATGAATAATTACTTATTTGCATTGCCTTAAACTTATGTGATGAATATAAAATAGATAGGAGATATCAATTTATGAAACACCCTTTCAATCTTTGTTATAAACGTCCTGCGGATGTCTGGCATGATGCAATGCCTCTTGGAAACGGCAGGCTTGGCGCAATGGCCTATGGCCATACCAACGTGGAGAGGATACAGCTGAACGATGATTCCCTGTGGTATGGTGCCTTCATGAACAGGAATAATCCATCGCTTAAGGAGAAGCTCCCGGAAATAAGGCGTCTTGTGCTTTCGGGCGACATTTACCATGCTGAGGAGCTGATCATGCAATATATGGCAGGAACTCCAGGCTGCATGCGACACTACACATTGCTGGGAGAGTTGGATATTGCCTTAAATCAGCATCTGCCATTTTTAATAGGCTGGCTGCCGAACAGTACAGGAGCAGAGGACTATTCATCTAATCTTGACTTAATGACAGGTATGCTAAATATTGATCATACACAAGAGAATATCCGCTACCACAGAGAAATGTTCATAAGCCATCCGGCACAAGTAATGTGCATTCGCTATACAAGCGAAATACCGGGGGCAATCAATCTGGATATCATGATGAACCGTATAGGTATATCAGATGCAGTAGCTAAGGATGACAGAAGACCCGGTCGGCACGTTAGCGGCGGAGGATGGCCGGCTCCCAGCGCAGACTCCATCCGCACGGTAGATGATAAGACAATACTGATGAAGGGCCACGATGCGGAGGTCGAGTTTGCAACAGCTGTACGGGTTGTATGTGATGGTGAATTGCTCAATCCTGTATCGCAGCTTCTTGCACGCAATTGCAGTGAGGTTGTACTTTATCTGGCATCGTCGACCTCCAACCGCTCAGATGATCCTGTTTCTGAAGTGTTCCAGCGTTTGGATGCAGCAGAGAAGAAAGGCTACGAGACTTTGTGTGAGGAACATATCAAAGATTTCTCCGCTTTGATGTATCGCTGCACACTAGATCTGGGACTGGCACCGGAGAAGATGACTGATGAAAGGCTTGAGGCAGTCAGAAAAGGAGAGAACGACCCGGCATTGGCTGCTCTTTACTTTCAGTTTGGCCGTTACCTTATTGTTTCGGGTGGACGTGAAGACAGTGCTGCGCTAAATCTGCAAGGCATATGGAATTCTGAATTTATTCCTATGTGGGATAGCAAGTACACTATAAACATCAATCTGCAGATGAACTATTGGCCTGTGGAGGTCGGAAACCTCTCAGAACTGCATATGCCATTTATGGAGTTACTGGAGAAAATGCAGGAGAAGGGCCGGGAAACAGCTCGAGTCATGTATGGCATGCGAGGCATGGTCTGCCATCATAACACGGATTTCTACGGTGACTGCGCACCTCAGGATTGGTACATGGCTGCCATGCCGTGGGTAACCGGAGGAGCCTGGATGGGTCTTCATGTGTGGGAGCATTATCTGTATACTAAGGACGTGGATTTCCTTCGCAGAATGTATCCGGTCATGAAGGATATGGCATTGTTCTACATTGATTTCCTTATAGAAGTGGATGGAAAGCTGATTACCTGTCCGTCTGTATCACCTGAGAATCGTTACGTTCTTGAGGATGGATATGATACGCCCATCTGTGCAGCTCCTGCTATGGATAATCAGCTCCTGCGCGAATTCTTCGCTGTGTGTGTTAAGATGCAGCAGCTTTTATGCGTGGATGAGGAATTATCAAAAACGCTGACGGATGCGGCTGCAAAACTGCCTAAGGATAAGATAGGATCAAAGGGACAGCTGCTGGAATGGGACAAGGAATATACTGAACTTACACCAGGTATGGGGCATATTTCGCATTTGGTTGGCTGTTATCCAGGCACTACGATTAACTGGCGTGATACGCCAGAATTAATGAAGGCTGTCAGGAAATCTCTGGAGCTTCGCTTAGAAAATGGAGCAGGCAGAGGCGGTTGGCCGCTGGCATGGTATATCAGTATATATGCACGACTTCTGGATGGTGAGAAAACAGATAAGGAAATACGGGATATGTTGAGTAATTCCACTGTGCGAAATTTCCTCAATGCAGACTTTGTATTCCAGATTGACGGTAATCTTGGTGCAGCAGCGGGTATTGCAGAATGCCTTCTTCAAAGCCATATTGCGCTGCATTTCCTGCCGGCTTTGCCTGTCTCATGGAAGGATGGCAGTGTCAAAGGCTTACGCGCTCGCGGCGGACATGAGGTTGATATGGAATGGAAGAACGGAAAGCTTGTGGAGGCCGTAATAAAGCCGAGATTCAGCGAACCTGTTGAGATAGTTGGAGAAACCTTGAAGGTAATATGCGAAGGCATGGAAATTCCTACAGAGAAAACTGAAATCGGGTTCAGGTTCATAGCAGAGGATGGCAAGACATATAAAGTCACGCCATTATTTAAACTATAAGATAAATTCGTCAGAATGTTAAATGAAAACGACATAAAAACACTCCCGTATCGGACTTGATTTTTTATTGTCCTATGGTGGTGTTTTTTGTATTACAGAGGTATTTTGCTTTACTACACAACTGCTTTTTGCATTAGAATCCGCTTATATCCTCTGTGTAAGGTCGAATACACACATGTTTGAGACATCTGAGCAATGCAGACATGGACGACCAGAATGTGGACATAGACGACCAGACCATAATCGTGTAAGTTCGAATACAGACATATTTGAAACACAGCCGCTTTTTGAAAGAACATATGACTGATATACCATAGCTTTTTATTATAAGCATTGGGTACAGGAGTTAAGGGCTACATCTAAAACCATTAAAGGAGAGAATGGCAGTTTCCTTAACAACTTAAAAATGGTCTTGTACAAGCTTTTTAATTGTGTTTACATCATTGTTTATGTCCAAAGGCCTGACAGCAGGTCCTTCAATGATGTCACCTTCATACGTAAACCTTGAACCATGGCAGGGGCAATCCCATGAATTCTCTGCGGAGTTCCACGTTAATTCGCAGCCCATGTGGGTGCAGGTAGTATTAACTACATGAAGAGTACCCTTATTATCTCTAAAGGCTCCTGCCCTTTGGCCTTCTTCTTCAATTACCTTTCCTTCACCCTCTTTGATTTTAGGATCCTCAGGTAAATCTTCAGTCTTGCCCTTTATCAGTTCCTTTGCTACATTAAGGTTTTCTACAACAAAGGATTTAGCCGATGCCATTATAGTCTGACGAGAAGGATCATAAACCTCCTGCCAGGGGCTTTCGCCCTTGATAATAAGATCTCTTAAGATCATTGAAGCGGCTGTACTGTTAGTCATTCCCCATTTTCCAAAGCCTGTTGCAATATACATATTAGGCGTATCTGACGTAAAGTGGCCTACATACGGGACATCATCCAATGTCATACAGTCCTGCGTAGACCAGCGATAGGGAATAGCTTCAACAGTGAAGTTCTCACAGGAATAGTCGACCAATGCTTGATAATGTTTGTTGGTATCTATACTTTGCCCCGTTTTGTGGTGCTCACCGCCAATTATAATTAGTTCGCCTTCGTCCGATTGCTGGCTTCGCAGTGAACGGCCGGGTTCTTCTGCTGTGATATACATCCCACCCGGATATTTCTCTTTGGCCTTGACAGCCATTGCATAGGAACGGTCAGGCCATAGTCGTGCAAAATATAAGCCGGACTTGTTGTAGCAAGGGTAGTGAGACGCTATGATGACCTTTTCAGCGGTCACCTTTTTGCCATTGCTTGTAGTTATAACATACTTGTCACCCTCTTCAATTCTAACAAGTCTGCTCTGTTCAAATATCTGACAACCGTGCTGTGATATATACTCTGCGAGCTTTAAAAGGTATTTGCGAGGGTGAAACTGGGCCTGATCATCGAAGCGCACAGCTGCTTTAATTTCGAAGGGCAAAGGTGTTTCTTCAAGATAGGTGGCCTTTATTCCAAGAGTGGCAGCGATATTTGCCTCTTTACTGATCTTATCAATGTAACCATCACGATAAGTAAAAACATAGGAGGATTGGGGAGAAAAGTCACAATCAATATTGTTTTCTTTAATAATCTTTTCTATTGTTCTTATTGCCGTCTCATTGGCATCTGCGTATTGTCGGGCTAATTCCTCGCTTATCTTGCTTTTTATTTTGTTGTATATCAATCCATGCTGCGAGGTTATCTTTGCCGTTGTATGGCCTGTAGTGCCTTGAACGATACGGTCAGCTTCGAGTATAACCGGCCTTAGCCCTTCCTTGACAAGCATATAAGCTGTTGAAATTCCAACAAAGCCTCCGCCTATAATAACTAAATCTGTATTTATATCTTTATCCAGAGTTGGGTAATCAGTTGCGGCAGTTGAGGCCATCCAATATGATTGAGGCGGTTTACTAAAGCGTTTTAATCCTGCTATGTCCATTTATGTTCCTCCTGCTAGAAAAATTACATTTCTAAAGCAATAGTATTACCTATAAAGGCGTAAATATTCCAATATGGTGCTGCCTGATGACAATTATTATTTGACTGCAAAGATGCATTTCTACGCTGCCATTTTTTACTATGCAATAACAGTAACATCTCTTAAATGGAATCATAGCATAATACTATACCGGCAGCTTATTGTCATAAATAGTCTATTAAGCTAGTATATAATTGCTCGGAGCTGCCTGAAACATGTACTTGTATGTGAATATGTTAAATGTGGGTGGTTAGTAGTGAAGCGATTGGACCCTGATAAACTGACGGTGGAATTCAGAACCAGAGTTACAATGACAGAGCCTGTAATAGGCCGAAAGTATACTCTGACACATTCGGATATTACTGCGGAGCTTTTCCTTACAATCGGTCTCGTGTTTGCATATGATAAAGTAAGCAGCATGAGAGATGAAGTGCTTGCACACTGGAGATATTCTAATGGGGAGCCCCTTCTTTATGCTTATGTTTATGTTGACGGTCAGCCGGGGTCATTGTTAGCTCCTGTTCGCAATATGATCTTTAGACGTGAGTTGCCGTTGGCATTGGAGGCTATCAGATACGGAGACAGAGCATTATTTGCGGCTCACCCTGAATTGGATGAGGCACCTATATGGATACATTTTGATTCAGCAAGTATGGAGTACAGCCGGTTTGAGTACTGGGGCATGCCTAAGGACTATAGATGATAGCTGCAAATTAAACGCCGTATACAATTTCTCTTAATTTATATTAGTTATTCACACAGTAATAAAACAATATATTATTAGATATGCATAGTCCCTTCTAATTAAGCAAACAGAACAATATTACTCCTGTGACATAATATAAATACAGATCAAGTTTTCCGTACTCATTTGTAATACTCCTAGTCAAATTGTGTTTTGTCTTATACTATATCAAACATAATGGATGTTGGTTAATGATCCGCACAAAGAGCAGAAGGCTTTCACAAGTAAGACTCAAGCTATTCTAATAACTATCATAGAATACCTTTTACAGAGCACACTCTATGAAAATATGAAAAACAGCTTCCATGATTATGCGAAATCATCAGAAGCTGTCTGCAATATACAGGGATTTCATATTTTTGATGTTGTCTCTTTTTGCACAACATGCTTCAACTATCATAAGCTGTTTACTACTTTTCGTTCAGCTTAAGGTTCTAATTATCATAGGTTGTCTGTTTCTTTACTCCACTTGCCTTAACTATCAGGTGCTGAGATCTTATTCAGCGGCCATTGCATCTGCCTTTGTTTCATGAACAGTTCCGTGCTTATGCTGGGGTGGAGCATAGATTGAGTATACTTTAAGAGGTATGTTGCCTGTATTGATCAAATTGTGCCATTTACCGGCTGGTATGATAAATGCGTAATCTTTGTTGACATTTCTCTGAAAATCTAATTTGTCTTTCTTGTCGCCCATTTTTACAAGTCCAAAGCCCTCTTCAATGCGAATGAACTGATCTGTGTTTGGATGTATTTCAACGCCAATATCTTCGCCAACTCTAATGCTCATTAAGGTAAGCTGCAAGTGCTTTCCTGTCCATATTGCTCTGCGAAATGCATTGTTCTGCTTAGTTGCCTCCTCAATGTTCACCACAAACGGTTCCGGTCCGTAATCCTTTAATGCGATCGGACGTTCATCTTCAGTGCCGTTGGGCAATGGAATGTAAGTATTTTGAAGCTGCTGTGGGAAGCCTGCGTTATACATGGGAAAGCTGCCGTAATACTGATATGGACATATGTTGTAATACATATTTGGTTGATTATACATTTGTGGGTTTACGTAATATGGAGTAGGGGCCAATTCATTTTCGTTATTTTCATTATTCATATTTATTGCTCCCTTCATAAAACAATACTTGCACATCCATTACATTAAGAAGATATGTTATATCCCATAAGGCTGATAATTGTTCATCAACATTAGCGGCACCCTACCGCTCATAGCTAGAAGGAGCCTCTTTTCAACCTCATACCAGTTAACTAAATTCCACCATGCATCAATATACTTTTTGCGTTCGTTTTGGTAATCCAAATAGTAAGCGTGCTCCCATACGTCGCAGACAAGGATGGGTATACCGCTCCATTGAGTCAAATTCTGATGCTTCTCTGACTGCAGGATTTCAACACGGCCCCAGCAAGGCTGCCATATCAGTATACCCCAGCCTGAGCCTTCAACCTTTTCAGTTGCTTTGGCAAACTGTTCCTTAAAGGCATCGAAGCTGCCGAAATAATTATTGAGCTGCTGCATTGTGTATGGGCCCGGCTGCTGGATATACCCTTTTGGAGTCATGATAGTCCAATAAATGCTGTGAAGAATATGACCGGAGCCGTTAAATGCAAGCTCATTTTCCCAGTATTTAATATATTCAAAATCATTTCTCTTGCGTGCATCTGCCAGGCCTATTTCTGCCTTATTCAACCCATCGACGTAAGCTTTATGATGCTTGTCATGATGAAGTCTTAGAGTTCTTTCGCTGATAATTGGCTCCAATGCGTTATATGGATACGGTAATGGCGGCAGCTGATGCTGCCCTAGTGGTATCATAATTGGCTGCATAAAGTATTAATGCCTCCTGCGTGCTATCTATTATAAGCATTGTAATAAACCTGCAAATAGGTTGAAGGCTATATTAGATGACTGTACAACCTTTTTGTTGTTATATTGCAAATGTAACATAAATAGCCTAAGTTAAACTTCATTACAATATATGCATAACAAGCTACAAAGTTTACATAAACGCTATTTGCCGGCAAATGTATAAGTCAGCAGTAAGTAGGATCTACATTAATGACTTTATGGAACCGGCATGATGACCAATGCAAAATGTATAAGTCAGCAGTAGGTGTGATCTACATTAATGTTAAAATGCAATAAAAATAAAATAGTAGAGTGGACTATAGTTTAGTTACTTCTAACCTGTGGAAGTTTATATATAAGACAACTGCTTATGATATAATAACCACATAATACCGAGGCAGTGGTTATTATAAGACATTTCAGCTGCCATGTGAATATTTCGTATGTGCCGAAAACACATATTAAGGGGAATAATTATTGTATTTGAGCGGAGGGTGATAGTTATTAGAACCGAACAAGAAATGATGGATCTGATTATAGGTACTGCTAAAGCTGATGAGCGCATCAGGGCAGTATTGCTTACTGGCTCGCGCGCTAACCCGGCTGTACAAAAGGACTGCTATCAGGATTTTGATATAATTTATTTTGTTACAGATATTGCACCCTTTTACAACAATCCCGTCTGGGCTGAAGCTCAATTCGGCAGGATGCTGATAACGCAAATGCCTGAAGCTATGCGTTACCCGACGGGGGATGGAAGCTTTAATTATTTGATGCTTTTTCCCGATGGCAATCGTATTGATCTGAGCTTCCAATATACAAGCTACATAGATAACGGGGAGCCTGCTGTTGTTATGCTTGACAAAGACAGCGGGAAAGGCTATTTGCCGGCTCTGCCTGCACCAAATGACAACAACTGGCATATCAAACCACCATCACCGCTCTTCTTTTATTCTTGCTGCAATAACTTCTGGTGGTGCCTCAATAATGCAGCAAAAGGTATTGCGCGAGATGAACTGCCTTATGTCATGTACATGCTCAATGACATAGTCAGGCCCGAATTACACGACATGATTAATTATTATATAGGCACACAGCATGGCTTCGAATTTTCTACAGGAAAGTGTGGCAAGTATTTTAAGAGATTTATGGAGCCTGAGCTATACGAGCAATATATTGCCACATATTCAGGGAGCAGCTATACCGATATTTGGGACGCAGTAGATATAATGTGTGATCTATTCCACAGGCTGGCAGTGACGGTAGCGGAGCATTTCAATTTTTCATACCGACAGGAGGAAGAAACAGGCATGAGGGATTATTTGAGGATGATAAAAGAGAAGTGTATTTGATGAAGAATTAAATATACTAAGTTATCTCGGCGTGATCAATATACCGACATTCGAAGCATCGAAGAGGTTATGAAGAACGCTGTTTTTGTGAGCGTGACTTATGTTTTACTGCTGTAACCAATTCTGGTGTGATGAACCCCGGCTTTATATTTGAATTTACAATAGAATACTCTAGGTAAAAAAAATAAATGAGAATCACTGATAGTTGCTATAAGAGCTGCAGTAAGTGCATAGCCTGCTGCAGCCCTCTTAATTACGCCGGTGCCATTGTCATATTTCCAGGGTTTCTCCTGCTCCGATTGCTACTAGCTTATGGTTCATCTCTAACCAGAGCTCTCTACAGGATGGATTTTTTAGGCGCTTGCCATCCATGCTGAATACAAGCCGATTATAGGCCTCAATATACTCGAAGATCTCAATATTGGTAGCATACCAAATATCTTCCCTGTTTCCGATGTATGCAGCAAATTCTTCGATTACATTCCAGTTGTTGCTGGCCTCAAATTCATAGCTATGGCCCCAAAGATAGAATAGATAGGGCGATTGCATGACCTTGTCCTCAGCGAATTTCCTGGCAAGTCTTTGCAGCTCGGGTGAATCATGGTGGCAGGTTGCTGTCAGATGAAGCCAATCAGTAGGAATTCTGAAATCATTTGTCGAAATTACTGTTCTCGCATATGATATACCGCACATTTTCAAAGCCTCTACAACATGATCACTATATGTTCCATAGGGGTAGGCCATTCCCCTTATAATAGTACCGAACTGCGCTTCAAGGTTTTCCCTGTCTCTAGAGATCTCATTTATGACCAGTTCTACAGGTAGTTGTTCCAGAAATGGGTGAGTAAGTGCATGTACTGCAACCTCTTGGCCGGAATCTTTAAAAGTCTCAGTAATCTTCTTCCGGGTCATCCTGCGGTGGATCTGACCCCTGGGGTAAACTGTACCATCGGCTGCATACAAGCCGCTGTTCAGGTTAAACGTTCCTTTTAACCCATGCCCGTTCATAATTTCAACAAGCCGGACATCCTGCTCTACACCGTCATCATAGCTCAATGTGAGTGCCTTTGCCCGGCCTTTGGGGAACCTCATAAATATACTTGCCATTTCTTTATCTCCTTACAGTAATATTTTTGCAATTTGGTATTTTATTTGCCATTGGTTATATTCAGTATACATTTTGTAAAAAAGGAATAATAGTATTTTTCAAAAAACTAAAATATCAGAGATGGGTAATCCCTGAATGTCGGTTAGATATATGTCTATCGAGCAATTGTACTTAAAAAGCTTGTAAAAGAGCCATAAAAATAAAATAATATATTGTCTGAAAATATGTTGAAAATATAAAGATGTTATGATAGAGTAGTCGATGAAAGAAATATCTTTAAGTTTGGTACAGAGATGCCGACAAGATGTTTATATTATGTGGTACTCGTAACTGATATGTACATAATCTTGTCTGCGATTTTACAGGCAAGATTTTTTGTTGCTATCATGAACCAAACCGGATTGATTTCTTGCTAAAAAATTAGTTTCGGAGGAGATGTATTTATGGCTAAGAATCAACAGGTAATAGGTTATCTACCGGATGAAAGGCCGCCGATATGGAAGCTGCTGTTATATGCAATTCAACAGGTAATCGTTATGTTCCCGGCGACAGTAGCAGTTGCAATAATTACAGGTTTTCACATTTCAACGACAATTTTCGCAAGCGGTCTTGCAACGATCTGCTTCATTCTTGTAACTGGAAGAAAAATTCCTTTATATTATGGTTCGAGTTTTTCATATGTTGCAGCAATTGGGAGCTTAATGGCTTCCCAGGAGCTTGCAAGCTACACTCTTAATGAAAAAATAGCAGTTGCACAATTTGGTATAATGATGTCAGGCTTGGTTTCAATAGCGGCAGGCTTGATAATAAAGCGTTTCGGACAAGAATCCATTGAGAAGGTTCTGCCTGCATCTATAACAGGACCTATTGCTATGGTAATAGGCTTGACGCTGGCAGGAAATGCACTTAGTGATGCAGCTTCCATAGCAATAAACACTGCAGGTGATATATCAGTTGCTGAGTCTCAAATCCCCATGGCCTCAAATATGGCGTGGATAATCTCTTTGGTAACACTGTTAACAACGATTTTCCTGTCAGTATACCTTAAGGGCTTCCTTGGACAGCTTCCGCTTTTGTTCGGACCAATTGTCGGTTGTTTGGCAGCCTTTATCATCCAGCTTGCAACAGGAATCAACCTCTTCAAGGTGCTTCCTGAATCAGCAAACAGCGGAATATTTGCACTTCCAACCTTTACACTTCCTAAGGTCTCATGGATGGCTGTTGCAGCGATCATGCCCATAGCAATTGCTACAATTCCTGAATCAACAGCACATGTATTCCAGCTTGATATTTATGTAAATGATCTGGCAAAGAAAAAGGGGACAGGGAAAAGATACAACATTGCAGATAAGCTTGGCCTCAACCTTATAGGTGATGGTATTGGTGATATAGTATCAGGCTTTGTTGGAGGACCTGCCGGAACTAACTATGGCGAAAACATAAGCGCAATGGCAATCACAAAGGTATTCTCAATACCTGTTCTTATAGCAGCATCTATCATAGCTATGGTAATTGCCTGCTTCACGCCTTTGGTAAATGCAATATATGCCATTCCTACAGCTGTTATAGGCGGACTTGAGGTATACCTGTTCGGTGCTATAGCTGCTCAGGGTGTAGCAATAATGGTAGAGAAGAAGGTTGACCTTTTCAGCTCAAAGACTATAGCAATTATCGCTACAATAATGATTATAGGTCTTGGCGGACAGTATGCCTTCGGCGGAAGTATCCCATTCTTCGGTATAAATGTTCCATGTATCGCTGGCGCAGCAATATTCGGAATATTACTGAACCTGGTACTTAACATAGGCGGAAAAAAGGAAGTAAAGAAGGAAAACGAATAGTTAGTATACTACAAAGTGTACAAAACCGGTGGCAGATGTAAAAATGCCGCCGGTTTTTATTTTATGGCACTGCCAATCAAATCATTGTTTTTTGTTTTTCTCAAGATAATCTTTGAAGACCAGTATACCTAATCCTGTGAATTTCAAGAATCTGATTATTAAAAATATTGCCAGACCAATGGTGGCTATTATGTAAATAATTCCTAATGACGGCCAAATCCCAATCCACCAGGGGGTTGTATACTCTTGCATATTATTACCTCCATATAACAAATAATTAGTTCTAATGCAATATAAATATGACTATACATAATATTAATTATAAATAAAAATAATGTCAAATATGTAATGAAATAGCAATTTGATAACCCAAGATAGATTAATTAGCACTTTGCTATAATGCGATGTACACTGCAAATATTACGTTCAGCCATTCTGCTATGGTTAGTTGAGTTTGTCCACTCGATATGTTTCGAATATAGTTTAACCTTTCCTTTCTCGCACTGCCTTACTTCTACATTTGTGCAAATTGCTTAAAATTCTAAGCTTTTTTTAAGCTTGATATTTTATAATGCAGAAGATGTAAGAGAGAGGGGGGAATATAATGCAATTCCGTCATGAGTTTAAGCAGAACATTAACTATTGTGACTATATCGCCGTGCGCGCAAGACTTAGAGCGGTACTTAAGCCTGATAGGCTGGCATCACAGACGGGTGTCTACCTGATACGCAGTCTCTACTTTGATAATGCGGATGACAAGGCACTGCGTGAAAAGGCAGAAGGCGTCAATATCAGAGAAAAGTTCAGGCTCAGATACTATAACAATGATGACAGCTTTATAAGGCTTGAGAAGAAAAGCAAAATAAACGGCCTTTGTAGTAAACAAAGCACAGAGGTTACCAGAGAAATGTGTGAATCAATAATAAAAGGTAAAACTGCATTTTTAATTGACAGCGGTGACCCGCTGCTTACTGATATATATTCTAAGATGAAATATCAGCAGCTAAGGCCTAAGACTATTGTTGAATATACACGGGAGGCTTACATCTTTCCTGCCGGTAATGTTCGAATTACTTTTGACAGTAATATTAGATCGGGAATTACATCCACCGACTTTTTTAGTAAAGAGCTTGTTACTTTAGGAGCACCGGACAGCGGAATAATATTAGAGGTCAAGTATGATGCTTTTATACCACAGTTCATCAGCGATGTTTTACAGATGAACAACAGAAGAACAACAGGCTTTTCAAAATATGCAGCATGCAGAGTTATATAATTTATAGTGTTAACTAACTTATGAAAAACTCAATCTGGAAGAGTTGAGGAAAAGTTTTAGGAGGAGATAATAATGACTTTTAATGATATTTTTAAATCAAGCTTTCTTGAAAAGGTGACAAGCACATCACCGCTGGATATGGTAATTGCAATGGGACTTGCATTCGCTCTTGGCTTATTCATTTTCTTTGTGTATAGGAAGACCTTTAACGGAGTAATGTATTCGTCGTCTTTTGGAGTTTCACTGGTTGCTATGGCACTGATCACTACGTTGGTCATACTAGCGGTTACATCAAATGTTGTTCTTTCTCTTGGTATGGTTGGTGCTCTTTCGATCGTGCGTTTCCGTGCTGCCATTAAGGAACCTTTGGATATTGCGTTTCTTTTCTGGTCAATTACAGTTGGAATTGTTGTAGGTGCAGGATTTATTACACTTGCGGTTTTTGGATCACTATTGGTAGGCGTTATCCTTATTATATTTGTTAACAAGAAATCAAGAACAAATCCTTACATTGTTGTAGTAAGTCTATCTAACGAGGCTGTCGAGCAGAAGGTCATGCAGCAGATCAAAGATGCGGTAAGCCGCTCAGTTGTAAAGTCAAAGACTGTATCAAAAAGTGGTATAGAGCTTACAATGGAGGTAAGGCTGAAGGATGAGGCTACAGGCTTTGTTAATCAGCTAAGTGGAATTGACGGTGTGTCAAATGCGGTTTTAGTAAGCTATAACGGAGAATATATGTCTTAATAAGGCGGTGGTTGGTTTGAACAACAAGAAAATTGACAGGATCACAGCAATAGCTGTTGCAATAAGCGTAATTGTATGCCTTCTGTTCATGCTGCTGCCTAACGGAACGATAGCCAGCACAGAAAAAAGCTTTGAGTATCCGGAAAAGCTTTTTGGCACTGATATTATAGAGATCAATATTGAAGCTGATGAAGATGAATGGCAGGAAATGCTTGATAATGCCATATCTGAAACATATATTCCATGTAACCTGACGGTTAACGGTACTGAGTTTAAAATGGTCGGAATTCGTCCTAAGGGTAACTCCAGCTTATCTATGGTGGCGGGTACGGATAGTGACCGTTTCAGCTTTAAATTTCAGTTTGATGAGTATATCGACGGTCAAACCTGCTTTGGACTTGATAAGTTAGTTGTTAACAATATGCAGGCAGATTACACGTATATGAAGGAGTACTTTTCGTACTACCTTATGAACTATATGGGGGTTGAATGTCCGCTGGTCAATTATGCACATATAACGGTAAACGGTGAGGAATGGGGCACTTATCTGGCGGTAGAATGCTATGAGGACAGCTTTGTTGAAAGAGTATACCAAAGCAGCAACGGCAATTTGTACAGCGTCAAGATGGCAATGGGCAGAGGTAAAGAGGAGCCTGGAGAAGGCTTAAATATGAAAGATTTTGAGTCAATGAAGGAAAAATTCCGGAATGGTGATACCTCAGATTTACCGGACATGAGTAATATGCCTGCTCCGCCCGATTTTGGTGCAATGCCGGGGAGCCAGGGCGCAGGTGCAAATGGAAGGAACATGCCTACAATGCCGGGGAGCCAGGGCGAAGGTGCAGACGGAGGAAACATGCCTACAATGTCGGGAAACCAGGAAGAGAATGCGGCTCAGAATGGACAGGCAGGGGTAGCTGATTCGCAGAGTACAACTGATAATATCCGGAAAAGCAGAGGAATGATGGGTCGCGGTGGTTTCGGCAGCACGAGCGGAGGAGGCAGCCTTGTTTATACTGATGATGACAGCGATAACTATAGTTCGATTTTTGATAATGCTGTATTCAAACGTTCAGGAGAGAAGGATTATCAAAGAGTAATTACTGCGCTGAAGAAGCTCTCGGAGGGCGAGAAGCTTGAGGAGTATTTTGATGTTGACCAAATACTGAGATATTTTGCTGTTCATACGGCAGTGGTAAATCTGGACAGCTATATTTCCAACATGCAGCAAAACTATTGCCTGTACGAGGAGGACGGAAAGGTTACTATTCTACCATGGGATTACAATCTTGCCTTTGGGGGATTTCAGTCAGGCAGCGCGGAAGCTGCGATAAATTTCCCTATTGATACACCCATAAGCGGAGTTGAACTTTCTGAAAGGCCGCTTATAGGTAAGCTTCTAGAGGTTGACGAATACAAACAGCGTTATCATGAATATCTTCAGCAGATTGTGGATTTCATAAACAGAGGAGATCTTGCCAAACAGATTGACACTGTTGACACCCTTATATCAGGTTATGTGGAAAAGGATGCAACTGCTTTCTGCACATATGACCAATATAAGAGTGCAGTTGATACATTTAAAGAGTTTTGTCAGTTAAGGGCTAAGAGTATACAGGGACAGCTTAATGGAACGATCCCATCTACCACTGATGAACAAAGTGGCTCAGATGCTCTGATTGCCGCAGATGGTATTAACCTTTCTACCATGGGCACACAGGGCGGCGGTGGAGAAGGCGGTCCCGGTGGCTGGATGAAAGGGGCTTTCGGAGGCTTTGGAGGCTTTGGGGGTGTCAAGGAATGGAAAAACAATGTGAGTACAGCTAGTTCACAGAGTAGTCAAGTAAATGGTAATGAAAGGTCAAATGCAGTAAATAGTTCGGCTTCATATACAGTAAATGAGGAGGATAAGGGCTCGGAGCAGTCATCCGGAGCGGAGGGCAGCACCCAGATGCCGCAAATGCCAGGCGGTGATGGCACTCAGATGCAAGAAAAGTCTAGCGGAGATAGTACTCAGTCATTACAAGGCGATGATTCTCAAATTCATGGAGCAGGCGGGAACACCCAGATGTCGCAGATGCCAGGCGGTGATGGCACTCAGATGCCTGGAGCAGACGGAAACACTCAGATGCCGCAGCCGCCACAGATGACCGAAGCAGACGGAAACGCACAGCCACCACAGATGCCTAGTAGTGATGGCACACAAACCCTGCAGATGTCCGGAGTAGACGGAAATGCACAACCACCACAGATGCCTAGTAGTGATGGCACACAAACCCCGCAGATGACCGAAGCAGACGGAAATGCACAGCCACCACAGATGCCCGGCATGAATGGTAGCATAAAGAACAGTGCAATAAAAGGAATAGACAGTGAGAGCCTTATATGGATGTGTGCAACCCCGGCTGCACTTATAGCAGGTATCTGTTTCGCGGCTTTTTATAAGAGAAATAAGCCGAGCAGAAAGAAATAGTGTACATTTTGAAGAGTTGCCTGACAGAAGACAGTCCTTTGAAATTGATAGTGTATAGTAACTTATGTTAAAAGCTAGCTTGAAATGCGAGGGAAAAAATAGCATTAAGGAAGAGTTAACAAAGAAATGTGCAAAAAATCAAGTAGGGTGTAAATATTTGGATGATAGCCTAAAAAATGAGCAGAAAATCAAGTAGGGTGCAAATATTTGGAATAAATTAGTAAATTTATAGAAATTCTTCAATATATTTAGACTAATTAATGCATTAAGTCCATAAATTAACGTAAAAATGTGCACCGTAGTTGAAATTTTGCTCAAAATAACAAGGTATTTTGAGAGAGGTGTTCCAAGGTTGAAATTTTGCTAAAAATAGAAAACAATTTCCCTTACATTCAAATGCCCAAACAGGAATATACGGTAATTATTTCGTAAAAGAAAGGCTTTATTAGGGTTACGCCAGGCCAGAAAACGATGAATAATGAGCTGACAGCAGAAGAGAATACTGACCGTTTGTTACACTTCTCATCGGCTGTGCCAGGCCAGGAAAATCTCTTCTGCCACTAAACAAGACATTATGTAAATTTGTGTTCAGCGTTCCCATATCTCATACCTTATTATGGACAGACGTGTTATAATATCCTCATAAATGAGGATATTATATGCCTCCGGCCGAATTTATGGCCGTGCGAAATTTTCGGCTAAAGCCGAAACGCACATGGCCAATTATAACACATCGTTTCATAGAAAAATTTTCGATTGTAGAAAATTTTTTTAGAAACTGATGTGTTTCAACGAGGCGGAAGATATAAGCTTATTACATTTTGTGCCTCGTTATATCATGAATTCTTGTAAATTCATGATATAATAACATCATTTATGAGGATATTATATGCCTCCGGTGGAATTTAGTTGCCCTGCGATATTTTCGGCGAGCCGAAACGCAGATAGCAAATTATATCATGAAAGCTATTACTTTCATGATATAATATCTGTTAGAGTATTTTATGTTACCATAAAAGGAGATAATGAGATGAATGTTGATATAATTGGTGTACCGGTCGATCTGGGAGCTGATCGCAGAGGTGTAGATATGGGCCCGAGCGCAATACGCTATTCCGGTCTTATGAAGGCTATAGAGAATCTTAATATAAATTACAGAGACCTTGGCAATATTAATGTTCCTGTGCCAGAGAGCACAAATGAGGGGCAGTATTCAAAGGGAAAACGTATTAAGCCTAAATATGTTAAGGAAATATGTGCAATGAACCATGCCATTTATGAAGCTGTGTCTGCAAGCCTCATAGAAGGTAATATGCCCATTGTTCTCGGCGGTGATCACAGTATTGCAACAGGTACGCTTTTAGGGGCTCAAAGTGTACGCAAAAACATTGGTGTAGTATGGCTTGATGCACACGGCGATTATAATACAGAACATACGACCTTATCAGGAAACATACACGGAATGTCCCTGGCTGCCGCAGCAGGAATTGGAATGCATGAAATCGCAAGCTACAAAGCGGATGACGTCAACTACATAAATCCCGAGAAGATAGCTATTGTTGGAGCACGATGCCTGGACCCTGATGAAGCAAGACTTCTGAAAAAGACCGGTGTTAATGTATTTACAATGGAAGATATAGATATGTATGGGATGAGAGCAATAATGGAAAAGGCTATAGAAATTGTTGAAAAGGACACAGAAGGCTTTCATCTGAGCTTTGACCTTGATGTTGTCACACCGTCGGATGCACCCGGTGTAGGTACGCCTATCCAAGGGGGACTAACCTATAGGGAAGCCCACCTTGCAGTTGAAATGCTGTCAAAAAGGCCGAAGCTACTGTCAATGGAGTTGGTTGAGCTCAATCCTATACTTGACAATCATAATGTAACAGGAGATTTAGCTGTATCAATTATTTGTTCAGTTCTTGGAAAGCGAATCTTCGATAACTATTAATTAGTATAGACAAAAAGAAGTGCCCGGAAAAGAAGGGGAGTCATAAAGACAAGTTTTTGCAGATATCTATGAATCTGAACCCACTAAAATGGTAGATTGAATAATAAAACACCTCATTTCTCAAATTGGGGAATTGAGGTGTTTTTTATGGTGCGCCCGGTGGGCGTACGTTCTATCGGGTGTAAGTCCCCGATCCGCTCGGTAGCCTGTAAAAGTTGATGAGGCCCAATGCCAAAATTCATATTTTATCATAGAAGGCCAATTTTACAGAGTTTTCTTCACAGGCGGCTCCCAAAGAATATGTTGAGTACAAAAAGTTTCTACTCTGTGGGAATCCATTTATAAGAATCCCGTTCATTGGGCTCACTGAACAATGTTAAATTATATAGCACAGACCCGTCGTTTGCATAGGCCTTACCTTCTAACTCCTCCTTTTTTATCATTCCTTTCCAAGTATCCGTGCCATCCCAATCGCTCGATTTATCCCAGAAGAAAGAGACTACTTTTGAATCAATATTTTGCCGCTGCATAGCACCCTCTTTCCCAAGTTCAATATATGCCACACGTTTATCATTAACTGCCACGGCATATACAATATACAAAGAGTGATTGTTTGAATTAGCATAGGTCTTGCCGGCAATTAACTGTAATTGCGCATCTGGGTCTGAAATATATTTTTTCGGCCATGTAGAAACATATTTCCAGTATGGAAACCGATGAGTCACCTCAACATCCTGATATATTTCATCATTTTCAAAAATATATAAAATACGTTTGTCACCCATTGGCACTGTTTCAATCAACTGCGAATAGCTATCAATCAAATTGCTGGCATAGGCTGCTTTCATAGCGTCAAAACGATTTCCATCTGAATACATCAAAGATAGGTAAATAATAATTCCAAGGGTAAGTGTAGTACCAAGTCTCCAATACCATTTTGTTCTACGAAGTCTTTTTGCCAGTGAGAGGTAGTCGTCTGCCTCATCTTTTTTTGATATCGTTTTAAAAGAAATATTCTCGGCTTTCGTCATTCCTTGATAAAGATAACGGCACTCGTCACACTCATACATATGCTCTTCAACAGCTTTTGCGCTGGAATCACTGGCGGTCTTGTCAAGGTATAATGGCAACAAGTCTCTAATTAAATCGCAATTATATTTCATATCCATACTCCTCCCGAAGTTTATTTTGCAGCTTTGACTTTCCACGCATGAAAATAACTTTAGCTGAGCTTTCACTAATCTTCATCAAGGCACTTATTTGTGCGTAGGCAAGTTCGGAAAAGATTCGGTAAATCAAAACATCCCTTGTCTTGTTATCAAGGCGCATGATTACTTTTATCGCGTTGTTTAACAGTTCCTTTGCCTCATAATCCATGCCCGATGAATCAAAAATAAGTGTGGCGTGATCAGCGTGCTCTTCAAATGAAACCTCTCTAGTCCTGCTGTGTCTGCGAAGAGTGCTGAAATAAAGGTTTTTGCCTATTTGGCACAACCAGGTTTTGATCTGACATTCCCCACGATATCTGTGAAAAGATAGCATAGCTTGATAAAATGTTTCCTGCGTTAATTCCTCAGCAAGCCCCTGCTGATACCCCGTAAGCCGAAAAAGGAACTTAAAAACATCTTGCCAATAGTCGTTATACAATTTTTCAAATTGGCTCATGCATTTCCCCCTTTTCGGTGTTCTGAATATTTAGTAACAAAAATTTTATGAAAGTTACAAAAGTGTAAAAATATTTCTGATTTAATTAAGCAAATTGATCGGCTTACCCATCATTTGTATAAAGCCTGCCATTCTCGTCTGTCTTTAATCTATCATACCTTCGCCGGATTGAGAGCTGTTCTAATACTTCCATTTTGGCTTTGTTGCAATGGCTTTGACTACTACCAATACCAAACACCTGGGACCCTTGCCTTTGCAAGTAACTGAGCGGCTTCCAATCCGATATCGGAGGTAGCACCTGTAATTACTAATCTTTTCATTTTTCGCCCTCAACTAATGGCTTACATAGCCAATCCATCCCCAAGTGTGCCAAAATTCAATCGCTCCGGCAGAAAAGCGGATATAATTATACCGAGAATGATTAAAACAGCAAACGCCTGTCAAGATATAAGAGCGATATTTGGAATTAGACGGTTCGTTTTAGGTATAGAAATTCATTCTTTGTCATGCTCATCATCTTCCAATAATGCATTTACTGATTTTGCAAATTCAAAATACTCCGTACGATCTGATTTGTAGTTTTTCCTGCCAAGCTCAGTGAGAGAATAGTATTTACGTGGCGGACCTCCGCTTTCCTCTTGCAAGTACGTATTAAGCAATCCATCTGCTTTTAGTTTTCTTAGGATAGGGTAAACGGTACCTTCTGCAATATCGATGTGTTTGGAAAGATAATCAGAAATCTCATATCCATAGCAATCCTGCTTCTTAAGTATGGACAATACACAAAGCTCCAACACACCTTTTTTATACTGAGTATTCACAAAATATCTCCTTCGTAATTAGACTATCTACACTACTATATTATATACAGTAGTAAAGTCAATACTATTAGAGTCAATAGTATTCTAGAAAGAGTATACTCTTGCGTATTTGATACATGGCTAAAAATGTTACAGGTAGAAAGATTAACTAACAATTATCTTGTAAATTCTATTAATATAGCATATAATTATTACCAGGTAATATAAATAGGTAATAGATATAATTTCTTTAGCTGTGTACAGACTAATATAAAGCTGATTGGAGTGAATTTATGAATAAGGGGATACGTATCTTTGAAGAGAATGGCAGGAGAGTTGTTGAGGGCCTTGGTTATTACAAATCAAAGCAAGTAAGCGATTTACGTGAGCTTATCAGAAATAGTGCCGATATGTATGGCTCCGCTGTTGGCTTTAAGTTTAAAGATAATAATGGACATATAATTTACAAAACATATATTGATTTCAGGGATGAAATAGATTATCTAGGGACAGCTCTTTTATCTATAGGCCTCAAGGACAAGAGAATTGCTGTTATTGGAGAAAACCGTTATGAGTGGGCTGTTGCTTACTACGCTGTTGTTAATGGAACAGGAGTAGCAGTACCGCTGGACAAGTACCTACCGCAGAACGAGACTGAAAACCTTATTGTACGCAGTGAATCCAGCGCTATTTTTTACACAGGCAAATTTCATGATATGATGCTGGAAATTGCAAAAACGAATGAACATATTATGTATTACATCTGTATGGATGATTCTGTTGCTTTACCTGCTGAGGATAAAAGGTTTATGCTTATGTCAGGTCTTTTGACAAATGGAGGACAACGGCTCAGTAATGGTGACAGGGCATTTTTGGATGCGGCTGTTGACAGGGATAAAATGAGTGTCCTGCTGTTTACCTCAGGTACTACGAGCACATCAAAGGGAGTTATGCTTTCTCATTCCAATATTGCTGCTAATGTGACATCAATGACTACGATAATATATGCAGGCCCGGGTGATGTTCATCTTTCGCTGCTGCCCCTGCACCATACCTTTGAAAACAGTGTAGGCATGCATTATATGATCCTATGTGGTGTATGTATTGCTTATTGCGAGGGCATACGGCATATAGCCCAGAACATGGAGGAATACGGTGTCACTGTACTTGTTGCGGTTCCTGCGATAATTGAAGCAATGTACAAGAAGCTGCAGGAGGGAATAAGAAAATCAAACAAGAAAAGGCTGCTTGACATACTTGGCGGAGTGTCAGAGATGTTAATGCTTGTTGGAATAGATGCTAGGAGAAAGATATTTAAAAGTGTATTAAAAGCATTTGCGCCGAAACTGAGGCTTATTGCATCCGGTGCGGCATCATTAGACCCATCTGTAGTTACAGGCTTTGGCAGATTTGGAATCGAGGTGCTTCAGGGCTATGGTCTTACCGAAACATCACCTCTGATTGCTGCAAACAATGATTTTATCAGTATTCCAGAAACTGTAGGTGTTCCGATGCAAGGAATTGGAGTGGCAATAGATGCACCTGATGAAAATGGAATGGGAGAGATCATTGCGAGGGGACCGAATGTAATGCTGGGCTACTTCGGTGACCCTGAAGCCACGAAACAGGTTATTGACGCTGAGGGCTGGTTTAGAACAGGAGACCTGGGCATCATTGATAAAAATGGAATACTAAAAATAACAGGCAGGTTAAAGTCTATGATAGTCTTCAACAATGGCAAGAAGGCGTTCCCTGAGGAATATGAGCTACTGCTCAATAATATCCCTGGTGTCAAGGAATCCTTTGTATGGGGAAATAGAGCTGCTGATGGTGATATTCAGATATGTGCAGAGCTTGTCATAGATAAGGATTTTTATGCTAAAAGGGGCAGGGATAAGCTGCAGATGGAAGGATCAACGCTAGCATCAGCGTCAGCATCAGTGTCAGCATCAGATTCGGCATTAGAATCGGTATTCGGACTAGCATCTGAATTTGGTGCTGCCATTAAGGATATCAACAGCTCTTTGCCGCAGTATAAGATAATCAGATACTTTGTTATAGCTAGCGAAGAGATTATCAAAACAACGACATTGAAAATTAAAAGAAATGTTGAGTATGAGAAGATAGCTTCTATATTGAACCTGGCGGGCACTGATATGAGAAGGGCTTCAGGTAAGGTGCTTGAGAGGCTCTCAGAGATGTAAGTATAAAGAGTTTGTTACAAAACTGTTAGATTTGGTGTCGGAACCATGGGGATAGTGGAAAAAAAGACTATAGGCAATGGCGGTTGCACCATTTACCAAGGACGTTTTAAATAGTAAACTATGTATTAGATATTGAAGGGAAAGTAAATTTAATATGAATACTAGTGAAAATGAATTACTGTTAAATTTAGATAAGCTGCATACAACCGATTTGGGGATTGTTCGAATCAGGAGAAATATCTCATTAAGCGCTGATGATGTAGTAGGTTGGTGTAAATCAATGATACTAGATATGAATTCTTCAATAACAAGGAAAGGCAAGAACTGGTATATAGATATATATAATTATTTAATTACGGTAAATTGTCATAGCTATACTATAATAACGGTGCATATGAAGAAATAGTTATCAATAATAAAATGAGATTTCAAAAATTACCATAGGTCGGTTTTAGAACACTTGAACATTAAATAAACACCGTCGGGGCATCTAACACTCGAGACTTTTTACTGTAGACCTTCGGTCAACGCCATTAACAGCAGTCTCGGGGGCATCTAACACTCGAGACTTTTTGCTGTATACCTTCAGTCTGCGCCATAAATAAAAGTCTCGGGGACATCTAACAATCGAGACGTTTTGCTTAACCCTTCGGTCTACACCATAAATAAAAAGGTGAAAGCAGTTTTTGCTTTCACCTTTATCTTACCCGTTACTTCACCGGCTTGCAGCATTCCTTTTAGCAGCCTGACATCCATCGGCTTCATACGGAAATTATGCCTTACTTACAATCTGAGCAAATAAGCTTATGCAAACGGGTTCTCTTTCGGATAAAGCATACCCTTTGGCTGGTTGAATGAAATATTCTCAACACCCAGGAACTTGAATACTTCAAACAATTCCTTGCCGAAGTGTCCGAAGGCTACAGCACCGTGATGAGGATAATTGCCTCCTACAAGAGCGTAGCGGTAGAATCTGCCCATTTCAGGAATAGCGAATACTCCAATTCCTCCGAAGGAACGAGTCTTAACCTTAAGAACCTCACCCTGAGCAACATATGCGCAAAGCTTTCCGTCAGCTGTGCTTTGCAGTCTGTAGAAAGTAATATCTCCAGGTATGATATCACCCTCAAGAGTACCATTGGTTACCTCTATTGGAAGTGATCTTGCCATTATCTTCTGGTATTTCATCTCACAGAAGGACAGCTTGCAGGATGGAGTATTTCCGCAGTGGAAGCCCATGAAGGTGTCATCAAAGGTGTAATTATATTTACCCTTTATTTCAGAGTTGTACATATCCTTTGGTACTGTATTGTTAATATCAAGGAGCGTAACTGCATCCTTGCTGATAACGGTACCTATGAATTCGCTGAGTGCACCATAAATATCAACTTCACATGATACAGGGATTCCTCTTCCTGTAAGTCTGCTGTTTACATAGCATGGAACACAGCCGAACTGTGTCTGGAATGCAGGCCAGCATTTCCCGGCTATTGCTACATATTTGCGGCTGCCTTTGTGAGCCTCTACCCAATCAAGTAGGGTAAGCTCATATTGAGCAAGCTTTTCGAGAATCTCCGGCCTTTTATTACCATTGCCAAGCTCCTTAGCCATATCGGCAACAACCTCAGGTATGCGCTTGTCTCCGGCGTGCTTGTTGAAAGCCTCAAAGAGGTCGAGCTCGGAATTCTCTTCGATCTCAACGCCAAGATTATACAGCTGCTTGATCGGTGCGTTGCATGCCAGGAAATCCTGGGGACGAGGACCAAAGCTGATTATCTTCAAATTGCGTACTGCAATGATAGCACGGGCAATAGGAGCGAATTGTGCAATTGCGTCTGCACATTCTTCTGCGTCTCCTACCGGTGAATGAGGAATATATGCGTTCAGATTTCTAAGGCTGAGGTTATAGCTGCAGTTAAGAAGTCCGCAGTATGCATCTCCTCTGTCGTCTAATAGGCTATCGCCGGATTCCTCTGAAGCGGCTATGACCATAGCAGGACCATCAAAATACTTAATGAGCAGAGTCTCAGGCGTCTCAGGACCGAAATTGCCAAGGAAAACTACAAGTGCATTACATCCGGCAGCATTGATATCAGCCAATGCTTTCTGCATGTCCTTTTCATTTTCTATACAAACAGGGCATTCATATAATTCTCCGGAATCTCCGAATTTTTTTTTGTAAGCAGCAACAATTTTTTCCCTACGTCCAATGGAGAGGCTCATAGGGAAGCAGTCACGGCTTACTGCAACCAAACCTATTTTTTCTTGCGGTAAGTTATTCATAATGTTACCCCCATAATTTGTTATAATAAATTAAATAACGTATATGGATATCTAATTAGGAATTAGGCATCCGTATATAGTAATATTATCAGATACAGTACAAGAATTCTACAGTTAATAAAAAAATTGTGTAATTAATATTTATGTTAATTGATTCCTTCAATAGCTGATGTTAGAGGTATTTACTATGTATTTTATGCTTACTCTGAATTGCGGTATATAGCAGGTGCAGAAGAAAGCAATCAGCTAGTCATTGTGATGCTAAATATTTATGTTATAGGGCAAATGCTTGGAGAAATTATCTTGACAACATTGTATGCTAAACATAAAATTGTGTTGAAGTTTCAGCTTTATTCAGCTTATTTAGTTTATAAGCAACATAGAGGACACATGAGGGAGAGAATATGATAATTGCTGTGATAGATGGTCAGGGTGGGGGTATAGGAAAGCTGCTTGTGGAAAAGCTGCGGAAGGAATTACCGGACATTGAAATAATAGCATTGGGAACTAATTCTCTTGCTACCTCCAACATGATAAGGGCCGGAGCTGACGAAGGAGCAACGGGGGAGAATGCAATAGTAATAAATGCTTCAAGGGTAGATGTAATTGTCGGTACCGTAGGAATTATTGCTGCAAACTCAATGCTTGGCGAGCTTACACCGGCAATGGCGGCAGCAATTGCCGAGAGCCCTGCAAAAAAGCTGCTGCTGCCTCTGAATAGATGCAATATAGAGATTGTAGGAACTGAAAAAAGTGAATCTTTTCCAGCTCTTGTTGATAAAGCTGTTAAAGCATTGAAGGAAAATATGTCAAAATAAATTTATACGTTTATATGTACTGCCTGGCTCTGTATTCATCGTTTCTGTATCACGTTTCGACTTCTATACTATCTGATGCTGATGGCTTATTTGGCGCTTACAGATTTACGTATGATAAGTTCGGCTTCCTCGACAAATCTGTGACCGTCAGCCTTTCCGTTTATGGCTTTGATCAGCAGGTGTGCAGCTGTAAAACCAATGTTCTCTACCTTGTTTTCTATGCTTGTAAGCTCAGGATTTGTACACTGGGCCAGCACGGAATTATTGTATCCAATTATCGACATGTTTTCAGGTACATTATATCCGGCGTCTGTATAAGCTTTAAGCGCACCTACAGCCAGAATATCCTCGGAGGCTATAATCGCTGTACATTCAGGATTGTCCAGCATCAGCTGCTTTGCTGCAGCGTAACCCCCGTTGATACCACATTCCGCATGAAATATTGAAGCTCGGCTGTATTGAAGCCCATTCTCAAGCATTGCTGATTTATAACCGTTAAGCTTTTCCATGGCACTATATGTTTCAACATCGTATATAAAAGATATATTTCTATGTCCAAGCCGTGCGAGATGGTCAACAGCTTTTTTAACAGCTCCACTGTCATTGCACAGGACTGAGTAAATGTTGTGTCCTTCCAGATAGCCGTTTATCATAACTATGGGAATTTTGGAAGCTGCCTCAGATATATAGTCGTTATCAGTTTTCTCTGAAAACACTGAGCCTATCAGAATGATACCGTCTACACGCTTTTGAAGGAGAAGCTTGAGATACCTTTTTTTCTCAGTGATATCAACACCAGTATTGCATAAAACTACATTATAGCCAAGCTTACGAGCTTCACTTTCAATAGTGTGTATTGACCTTGCATAGTAGAGGTCCCTTACGTCAATAGTCATAACGCCTATGGTTTTCATAGAGTTCACCATGAGGCCGCGGGCAAACACATTCGGTGAGAAGCCTTCCTCCGCCATTATTGCGCTGACCTTCCTCCGAGTCTCATCAGATACGGCTTTACTGCCATTAATAACTCGTGATACAGTTGCGGTGGACACACCGGCTTTTTGTGCAATATCATATATATTCAATAGAGAACCTCCTGAAACCGCTTTCATCGAGGATATGATACCTTTTTTGAATTTGCTTGTCAATCAATCAGAACTATAACCCTTCATTTTATGGAATTAATATATTGTTAAGGGAAAACTTTAGTGATATACTCAATGTAAGCGCTTACAATTTGGTTAACCAATAAATCAGAAGAGTATAAATTTGTTATGAATTGCATATGTTGGCACCCGGAGTTTGGAGATTGAGAGAAAAGATAAAATATAAACACAAAAATCAGGAGAACCACAATGAGGGAAATAATTTTGAAGTCAAACGTACCATCAGGAATCAAAATGGATGAACTTGAGAAGACCGTCAGTAATTCTATAATTGACAAGCTCGACAGCTTGAAAAAGGTTCTTTTACTGCCGCCGGACATTACAAGGGCAAACTCATATGCAGGTATTATAACGGCTATCTATTATAAGCTTCTCAAGGATAGGTGCCAGATAGACATTATGCCGGCTCTTGGAACACATGTTGCAATGGAGGATGAGGAACTGGATGAAATGTTTGGCAGAGAAATACCTCACAGCTGCTACCTGGTACATAACTGGAGAAGTGATGTTGTCAAAATAGGTGAAATACCTGATGATTTTGTAAAAGAAGTTTCTGAAGGGCTTATGGATGAGCCTATAGATGTTGAGGTTAATTACAGACTGCTTGATAAGAGCTATGATCTTATAATATCAATAGGGCAGGTAGTACCTCATGAGGTAGTGGGAATGGCCAACTACAGCAAGAATATATTTGTAGGCTGCGGCGGAAAGAATATGATAAACAGCAGCCATATGCTTGGCGCATTCTACGGCCTTGAAAGAATAATGGGCAAGGACGGTTCGCCTGTAAGAAAGGTATTCGACTATGCCGAGACGAACTTTATAAGCAACCTTCCCCTTCTGTATGTGCTTACAGTAACAACTCAATACAATGGTAAAACTGCCCTCAACGGAATTTTTACCGGAAGGAATCGTAGAATTTTTGAAAGTGCTGTTGAAATGAGCACAGAGCTCAATTTGAATTTTGTTGAAAAGCCAATAAAAAAGGCTGTAGTTTATCTTGATCCTAAGGAATTTAAGTCAACCTGGCTGGGTAACAAATCTGTATACAGAACAAGGCTTGCTATTGATGACGGCGGTGAGCTTCTTGTGCTTGCCCCAGGAATTGACAAGTTTGGAGAGGACGATAATAATGATGCTTTAATTAGAAAATATGGTTATGTGGGCAGAAAAAAGATTCTCGAACTATGTAAAACTCAAGAAGACCTGAAAAATAATCTTTCAGCGGCAGCTCATCTTATACATGGATCCTCAGATGGTAGATTTTCTATCACATATGCAGTAAAGAAGCTTACTAAAGAGGAAGTTGAGGGAGCTAACTTCAAATTTGCAGAATATGAGGAAGCGAGTTTAAGGTATAATCCGGTAAAATTAAAGGACGGCTGGAATTCGATGCAGGACGGTGAGGAGATCTACTATATAAGTAATCCTGCACTTGGATTATGGGCTGATAAAAAGAGGTTTTAAGATCAAGAAAGCAGATTTGATATAAGGGATGCCCATTAAGTATGCGAGTCGTGGATCTGTAAATGGCTTTAGAATCAATATAGCAGTTTAGCGTCCGGCAAAACAGCTTCAGGATAAAATAAAACGGCTTGGCGTCAGCTAAACTGCCTTCAGACACAATTAAGCCGGTGACTATTGAGCTCTTCTACTTAAGTAAACAATGCTGTTGTTTTATCAAATACTGAGGAGATTCAATCATCCACCGGCTTTTTGCTTAATACCTTACAAAAGTTATTTTAATTTGCCTATGTTATACCTGCAGTCTATAGCTTACCGGTATATAGAGTTTAACTGGTTGCTTACCTGCAGCCCATTTGCTTAAGATATACCCATAACTCATGGTATATTTGCAGCCATGTCTTTATAGCACTTGTGGTTCTTCTCTTATCTTATGGTATATCTGGGACGATATTTTCCGGTGCTGCATCAAGCCTTTCAGGATGCATTACGTAATGGCGAAAAAGTTTGAAGGCCGAAGCGTAGTAATGTCCGTCTACAACTCTTTCATCAGTGACCGCCTTTATTGGTATATATCTCTTTTCGATCATGTTATTATTGGAATCGATCACCTTCTCTTTAACTTTTGTGCCAAAGGCAATGAAAAAGGTCGTTGTCCCGAAATCATACAAATGATGGTAAATTGGCTGGATTCCCAGCGAACCCATATCTGTTATAAAAAAACTTGTATGGAATGGACTGGCTTTGTTTATGAATTTCGGCATCAGTCCAAAATAATCCAGAAGACGCACAACAAATATAAGAAATTTTACAATTAGACCGGGACACAACATAAATAGTCGCGCAGTTTTATCAGCTTCGTTTTTAGTCTCTAATAGCTTATTCTTTTCGATCTGCTCATTTATTTTTGCAGCTATATCATCAAGTGTGTCAGTAGGTTCGAATTTAAATTTTATTGTAGTTTCAGGACTATCATCCTTTAGTTCCTTTTTAATAGCGAGAGAGACAAGGATCTCATTACGAGCATAAATATTCTGCCCGGCTATAAATCTGTTCAGAGCAGGCTTTAAAGCAATAGTACGTACCATTGCAGCAATCATTATATGAAGCATACCAATACTAGTATTACTATTTCTTCTTTTTCTTCGCAGGTAAGCATCTGTATGAGTAATATCAATTTTATCCTCAAAGAAGTTCTGTGAATCAGAACGGTTGCGCATAATGAATGGCACTATTCTGTAAAATTCGTTAAGTGAGCGTATCCTTCTGCCATCGTATCTATCCCCAAAACGTCGTTTGTAATTTCCCATCCAATGCTCCTCCTATTTTTGTCAAGACTTAACGATAAGTGTTAGTTCATTATACTATAAATAATCTAAATAATATATAACGCATAATAAACAAAAAAATGCTGTCGTGCTTTATATATCAATTATCTAGGTAGGAACGGCAGCATCAAGAGCATTATACGAGTCAAAGTACATATTTTAGCAAGTCAATTGGCTTTTCAATAAATATCTCAGGCTCCACCTTCTTCAGCTCAGATATAGAGCTGTAGGTCCATGCTACAGCTGCGCTTTTAACGCCTGCATCTTTTGCACAAAGTATATCTAATGGACTGTCGCCAACATATAAAACATCATCCTTATTTTGTACCTTTGCTTTTTCCATTGCCTTTATCAGGGGATCGCCATCAGGCTTGTGCTTTGCTGATGCCTCGCTGCCATTTACAAACATAAAATAGTCTAGCAGATTAAATATCTTTAAGCCTCTCATTGCAAGCTCTCGACGTTTTGATGTGACTACTCCTAAAACTATTCCCTCTTCGTATAGGGCCTTAATTAAATCATAAACTCCAATAAAAATTCCTATACTTTTATCGTGGTTACGTTCGTTGTATTCGCGATAGGTCTTTGCCAGCTCTTCTTCCCTTCCGGGATAGATATCCCTGAGGTGGTTTATCAAGGGCATACCTATATAACTTATGGTTTCTTCTTGTGGTCTTGTCTCACCAAAGTGGTGCATAAAAGTATAATTAAAGGATTCTAATATTAGTGGGACTGTGTCTATCAGCGTTCCATCCAGATCAAAAAAAACATATTTGAATTTACTCATCTAAAATTTTACCCTTCAAATTAAATTGTTTGTTGTCGTATTGTTTTATATTATAGCACACGTTTTATAGAAAACTGCAACAGTAACAGGCGACCGGTAGTTTTTGTCATGACAAATAACACCTTTATTGAGAAAGCATCCTCTTTCCAAGTCAACTCTGGAAAATATCTTCTGTTTCAATAACCAACGTATTCGTTACCGATTCATACTTGCCAAAACAATAAGGAGTACATATTTTTGCCATGAGAGTGTTGCCGTAATCTTGCATGAGAACATTCGATTGATTAAAAGTGATCTTCACATACTTACATATAACCGTAATAAAATAGTCAGCCGATGGTGCCATATACAGCAAAAACAGTGTCCAATCTAATCAGCGTGAATCAAATATGTATAAATGGGCATATCATAAAAGTGAAGGAAGTGATAATGATGCCAAAAGGCAGAATAAGGCATATGTTTCCGGGTGGTAATACGTCCCAGGGCTTTTTCAGCTTTTACAGCTACATAATGAGTCAGGAAGAAGCAAAAAGAATTTTCATCCTGAAGGGTGGCCCAGGTGTAGGCAAAAGCACCTTTATGAAAAAAATAGCTAATGAAATGCTGGATCATGGCTATGATGTGGAATATATGCACTGCTCCAGCGACAATAATAGTCTGGATGGAGTTGCAGTGCCCGCCATAGGTATAGCCATTCTGGATGGAACAGCACCTCATGTAGTGGACCCTAAGACTCCTGGTGCAGTAGACGAAATAATAAATCTGGGTGACTGCTGGAATGAAAGAGGTATAGCAGAATCAAAGCCGGAGATCATCAGGTTGAACAATGAAATAGGAAAAGGATTCGAGCGAGCCTACAGATATTTACGGTCGGCATGGCAAATTTATGATGACAGCTCTGCTTTATATGGACGTGCATTAAATGAGGGCAGGCTTAATCTTCTGGCAGAGGAGCTGCTAGAAAGCTTGTTTGATGGGGTAGCGGTAGCCGCAGTACCAGGAAAGCAGAGGTGCTTATTTGCCAGTGCTATTACTCCAGATGGTATTATTAGCTATCTGGATGACCTGATCGTTTCCGATTCTATATACAAGCTATCCGGATTTCCGGGCGCCGGAACTGAAAAGGTACTGGAGAAGTTGAAATCAGCTGCTTTGGAAAGAGGCTTTTTTACAGAGGCATTTTATTGTCCGCTTAACCCGTGTAAGCTGGAGCATTTGATAATTCCTGAAATGAACACAGCATTTACGACTGTTAACAAATATCATCATACGGATGCATGTGCAATAAAGAATATTGATTTTGCAGACTTACTTGACAATAAGGTATTAGAGCCATGGAGACAGGAGATAGAGTATGATGATATGATGTTTGATAAGCTTTTACAAAAGGCGGTTGATATAATACATGGCGCTAAGGTATTGCATGATGAAATGGAAGGCTATTATGTACCAAATATGAAGTTCTCATCCGTCCAGCGCAAGCAGGATGAAACAATGAAAAGAATACTTGAATATGTGGAGGAACCGCAAGTTAAATAAAAATGTGAGAGATCATATAAGCTAGTAACAGTTTAATTATCATATATAGCTAAAACAGTCAGAAAACCAAAGTAGCAAGACAACCTAAATAATAAGACAGCTAAAGCAATAAGACACAACAAAGGCAACAAGACAACTGAAACAAAAAGACAACTTAACAAAAGACAGTTAAATAAAAGGCAGCTAAAACAATAAGACAGCTTAAGCAATAAGACAACTAAATCATCAAATAGCCTAATAAGGACATAATCTTAATGTTAAATATGAATATTCAGAAATGCAAAGCTACCTCTCTATGATAGCTTCACAGCTGCAGCAGGGCTTGCAGACCATGTAATGATATGCAAGCCCTGCCTCTAATTTTATTCCCCGTAGGAATCGATCAGTTCGACTGCAACCTTTGCATTTTCACGAGCTTTTTCCTGAAGTGCAGGTATTTTTGTTATAAGCTGCCTGCTTAACTCATCATGCTCTTTCCAAACCTGCTCTGTAAGCTTCAGCAGATTATTATAGTCAAGCTGCCTGACGTCACCTGCGGAGGGTTGATTGATACAGTCCAGGAAGCCCTGTATCTTTGGATCATATACAAGCCCCACCATAGGTACGGCATTGACAGCGGAGAATATCAGTGCATGAAGCCTCATGCCAAGCATTACATGCATTTTGGAAACAAGCTCGTAGGTCTGAAGAACATTAAGCTTGACCCGAACAATGTTACTGCTGTGATTCATTCTCGCAGCTGCATTCTTCAATATTGGTATGTCATCCGGGTACTGCATTGGAATGAATACCGGATATGCGCCGTATTCTTCCACCATATGATCAGCAACTCTGGCAATGGCGGACTCATATTTCTCATGCTCGAATTTTTCGTGTCCGGGGTACTTTCTAAGGGATATTCCGAGAAGAGGTTTATCTGTTGGAATTCCTAGAAGACTGAGAATATCTGTGTCAGAGGCTTCACTGCTTGTACAAGCTTCACTGCCTTCCGCTACTGATAAAGCTGCATCTGCTGTCAACAGAATGCGAGGATTGCTAATGTCCATACTTTTAAGTTCTTTGAATGACATCCCTTCCCTGAGAGTTATGATATCTACCCGGTTAATGATCTTTTTTGTTAAGAACCTGCTAAGCTTCTTTTTTAGTGGGCCTATTCCGTTGGCGTAAAACATAACCTTCAGCTTGAGCATTTTTGCAAGCCATACCGTGCTTAGGTAAAAAAACAGGGAGCGAGTACTGGTATTATCCTGAAGCAGGTTGCCTCCGCCGTATATGAAGGCTTTTGATTTCCTCATAACACGGTAAATTCGAAGCATATCAAATCTGCCGATTGCGTCTATCTGGAAATCGCAGGTAGTAATTGAAGGGTTCCTTGACAGAACCAATAACCTTATATCAGGCTTGAATTCCTTTAGATCCTTTATAATGGACATCAGCAATGCATCATCGCCGATATTCCTGAAACCATAATAGCCGTGTATTATAGCATCGTATTCTTTACCACCCGGATTTGAGAGGGCTTCAGCTCTTTTTTTGAGTATCTTGCGGTAAATGTCAAGCTGAGTCCTTCCCATAGCTTCAACAGAAAAGTTGGCCAGCGCCTTTTGGTACAGCTTAACACCCATTGTTATACGCTTTTCCTTATTTTCTGCAAGCTCCATAATAAGCTCGGCAAAGTGCTTATAATCTCCGGGCTCGAATAAATAACCGTTTCTGCCGCTTTCTATAAGATCGGGAATGCCTCCGACCCTGCTGCTTATGGTTGCCTTTCTAAACCTTGCACCCTCAAGTATAGAGTAAGAAAAACTCTCACTTATTGATGTAAGAACACTGATATCGATACTGCTCATAAGCTCATTTGGATCATCGAGCCATCCGGGGAAAAATACTGTATCGGTAAGTCCAAGACTGGTGCTTAGGGCTTCAAGCTGCTTTCTGTCCTCACCGTCGCCTGCTATAATAAATTTTACTTTGGTTGTTTTTTCCTTTATAATCTTTGCTGCTTTTATTATAGTGTCGATACTCTTTACAGGATAAAGTCTGGCTGCTATACCGACAATAACATCATCCTCATTTATGTTCAAATTATATTTATTTATAAGGCTTTCTCTTGAATATTCTACTGTAGGAACCGAAAAATCGATACCGTTGTAGAGAACATAGATGTCCTGAAACTTGAAGCCTCTGCTCAAAAGCATTTTTTTGAAATTCTCAGATACTGCTATATAATTGTTCATAAAATGGAGAGCTATGGAATTTGTAAGTCCAATAGTCATACGCCTTGCAAGACTGTGCATGTAATCGAGACGGTAGTCGCTGTGCACTGTGGTGACTGTCGGTATACCTGACTTGTGTCTTGCCGCGAGGGCAAAAAAGTTTGCTTTTGCGCCATGTGAATGCATGATATTATATTTGCCTTCACATATTAATTTTCTTACTGCCCTTATATCATTAAATATGTTTTTTGACTTTATAACCGTAACATCTATTCCTAATGCTCTGGCTTCGTCTGCATTTGCACCCGGACGCAGACATATGAGCTTTACTTCTACATGCTTTGATAACTCACCTAAAAGATACAATATATGTGTTTTGGCGCCGCCTACATCGCCGCCGCCAATTAAATGTACAATCTTCATAGTAAACCTCCCTCATATACTATACTAGATTCTTGGAAATACAGCAAATAAAACAATAACCCTTCAATCTTTTTTAACTCCGCTTTGATATACATTTAGCATCGAATTATTTTTAACTAAGTATAAAATATCATACAAAAGAATACTAAGCAGGAAATTATCTGGCTCATGTGGAATATAAGCGTAATATTATTAGAAACTGCAGAAAAAGTTTTAGTTATATGTTAATAGGATATTAGCAGTATTATTATCAGAATAATTAAGGAAATATGGAAATTTAACAAAATGGAGGCGGAGTATGATAAAGGTTGGTACTGCAGGCTATTCATATACTGATTGGGTAGGACCGTTCTATCCTGTGGGAACAAAACCTGCCTCTATGCTTGAATATTATTCCAATTTTTTTAGTTTTGTGGAAGTGAATTCTACCTACTATCACATGCCGGGAATAAAGCTGTTTCAAGGCATGGATAAAAAAACTCCGAAGGATTTTCAATTTGCAGTCAAGCTATTTGGAGGGTTTACTCATGAAAGGTCTTCCGGTAAAACGGAGGCAGAGCAATTCAAATATGCATTGAAGCCTGTAGAGGAGAGCGGAAAGCTTGCATGCCTGCTGGCACAATTTCCTTATTCCTTTCATTGCAATAATGAAAATATTGATTATTTAAAGAGCTTGAGAGAGAGCTTTCAGGAATACCAGTTATGTGTGGAATTCCGGAATAGAGAATGGATCGGAAAAAATGTTATGGACCTTTTGAAACATGAAAATATGGGGTATGTATGTGTGGATGAACCAGGTATACGTGGACTTATAAGTAATGTGACTGCTGTAACATCAAATGTAGCGTATCTTAGGCTTCATGGCAGGAATGCAGATAAGTGGTACAGCGGTGAGGGCTCGGACAGATATGACTATTTATATAGTACGGATGAGTTGCTTGAATGGGTAGGAAAGCTGCATGAAATGGACGATAATTCGGCTATGACTCTGGTTTCATTCAATAACCATCCAAAAGGTAAGGCTATAGAAAACGCCAAGGTCTTGATGGGTTACCTGGGAAGCTAGGTAGTATTACAGCAAAAAAGTATGGGCAGACAGTGTGTAAAAGCAAGATTTCTGGGGTAGCGGGCTTCGCAAAAAAAATCAGACGTTTTGTAGAAGCAGGCAACGCAACATAGGCATGATGGGATAATAGCTTTTATACTAATAGAAGGCATCACGAAACAGCGGATTTCGGGGGAATTATACAAACAACATACATGGTGACTCTCTGCCGCCAATAGCCTAAATATATCGCAATTCAGAGCTTAAAACATTGTATGTGGCTGTTTCAGACTAGACGGGAGAATTAAATGATCAACATACAGGTTGCTGAAAAATGTATCATACTGAAGCCGCTTGAAAGAAATCAACTGGAGAGGGCTGCTGAACTATACAACTGCAGCAGCGACATCCATTATGCAACGGGTGTTTTTGGAGAAGTTAATTTACAGGAGCTTACAAAGAAAATTGCTTTAATCGAGGCAAGTGAGAATGAGTTTATTATAGGGCTTCATGTCAATAAACCGGAAGATGATGGAACATGCCAATCCGTATTAGCAGGATTAATCTCGGGCGAATTGCAGGATAGTTCACTATGGATTAAGCTAATACTTGTTTCTCCTGAATATAGAAATAATGGATTTGGAAGTATGGCTGTGAAGGCGCTTTTGAGTTATTTTCAGAGCTTCCTAAAAGTAAGGGAGGCATTTCTTTCCGTTATAAGAGAAAACACAAAAGCAATAAATTTCTGGATGTCTAATGGCTTTTCGGTAATGAAATCCATAAGAAAAAATGTCTTTAATGATCAATATCCTGACCAGATTGTCATTATGCATAAAAAACTCTGAGCTTTTTTATAGAAAAGTATTTATTTTTATTATTTTATGGTCTTAATAGTTTGACATTCAAATTTCACATTAGTATAATTAACACATAACGGTAACATTTTCCGTTACACTTGCTGAATCCCCGATAGGGGTACGGAGGAACCAAGAAAGGGGTTAATCTGTTCAGAGATGATTGTTATGTCTTAAACAGTAGGGTTGTCCTATGACCCGAACCCGGCAGCTAACTTCGGAAGCATAATATAGGAGGATTTCATGTCGGTTTTTAAGAAAGTCACTTTATCATTAGTTGTAATGCTTGCAGCTTTGTTTGCTTTTACAGGTGCCGCTTATGCAGAGCAGGTGGGTGTTATTACAGGAAGCGTTGTTAATTTAAGAGCAGAACCGAACACCACGTCAAAGGTGCTAGCCAAGTTAGAAAAGGGGACAGGCCTTTCAGTTACAGAAAGTAAGGATGGTTGGTATAAAGTAACTCGTAATGATGTTACCGGCTGGATAAGCGGTGATTATATAACGGTAAGTGATGTTGCAATCTTATCTGGTGTTGTAAATACGTCTGTACTGAATGTCAGAGGCAAGCCTGATATAGCATCAGAGGTGCTCTCCAAGCTTGAAAGCGGAGCTAAGGTAAATGTTTATGAAGAATCCGGTGAATGGTTCAGAGTATCAGTTGGTGTTGGCAGATATGGTTGGGTGAACAGCGAGTTTATAACAATAAGAAAAGAAAGTGTATCGAGAGGGGCAGAGGAAACAATTGCTGAGCTTGCTGCTGCCATAGACGAAAAGGAAGCGCAGGGAATCAGATCTGAAATAGTTGAATATGCCAAGACACTACAAGGCATAAGATATGTATATGGCGGTTCTACTACAAAGGGTTTTGACTGTTCAGGATTTGTAGGTTATGTTTTCAAGCATTTCGGCATAACCTTGGAAAGGTCCTCCTATGACATGTCACGTACCGGCACTAAGGTCAAAAAAGGAGATCTTAAGGCAGGAGATGTAGTATTCTTTGATACTAATGGCGGTCTTAACCGAGTAAATCATGTAGGCATATATATAGGCAACGGTAAATTCATTCATGCGTCCTCGTATTTACAAAGAAGAGTTACGATAAGCAGTCTTAGCGATTCATATTATTCTAAATGCTACATGTCCGCAAGAAGTTTTATTGATTGATTTAAATATTGAAATTGAGCCATTTGTAAAATATTTACAAATGGCTTTTTTATATGTATAATTAAGGCAAAAAGGGTTGTCGTAATGGATATTATTTTCAAACGTCCTGTGGTATCCTTTTGCTTAATGATGATATTGGGTATTGTGACGGCTTATTTGTCAGATAGCCTGTTTTGTGCTATGTGCGTTTTTGTACTCCTGCTGATATGTGCATACGCATTCGGACTTCTTAAAGGGAGGCGGGTCCTTGTTACGGCCGTAATGCTCCTTTTCTTCTTGCTGGGGGCACTGGAGTTTCTTTATAGTTATAATGTGCAGCTTGAACGTTTTGCTGTATTTGATGAGAGTAATGTGACAATCAAGGGGTATATTGCATCAGATGCAGAATTGAAGGAAGGAAAAGTATCATACATAGTTGATGCCTTTTCCGTGAGGAAGGGCTATAGGGGCGATTTTCAGAATATAAAGGGCAAGCTGTTGCTGACGGTACCATTAAATGAAGATAGCATTATATACCCTTATGGCAGTGAAATAACCTTTGAAGGAATATTATCAAGGCCGCAGGAGATAAGAAACCCGGGTGGATTTAATTATAGAAGGTATCTGGCTCAAAAGGGCGTAGGAGCATCTGTTTTTTCGTATCCTTATGCAATAAGCACAGGTGATGAAAAAAAAGTCAACCTGCTTATGAAGGCAGGAAGCTTTATTCGCGAAAAGATTATTCATGTAATAGAAAACAGCCTTCCCAGCCAGCAAGCGGGACTCTTAAATGGCATGCTCATAGGGTACAGAGAGGGCTTGTCTGATGAGGTGCAGGAAGCGTTCAGTAATGCCGGATTAACGCATATAATGGCGGTCTCAGGAGCCAATGTGGCCTTTCTTATAATGCCATTGGCCTTCCTTCTTAAGAAGCTGCGACTGAAAAGGAAGGCTGTGAATGTGATAATCATAGCTTTTTTGGTGCTGTTTGTGTATATAACAGGCTTTGAACCATCTGTGCTGCGCGCTGTGGTTATGGCTTCTATTCTGCTGCTTTCAGCCATATTATACCGTGAGCCGGATATTTATGCTGCAATTGCATTATCCTGTGTCCTACTACTTGCAGTGAGCCCGTTTATGCTTTTCAATGTGGGCTTTCAGCTATCGTATGCAGCCACGCTGTCCTTAGTCATGTTCTGCAAAAATATTAAGTGTATGCTGAAATGGCACTTTATTCCTGAATGGGTAAAGGATGTGCTTGCTTGTACACTTTCAGCACAAATAGGTGTTTTGCCTATAACAGTTTTATACTTTAACAAGGTGTCTATAATATCTGTTATACCTAATTTGCTTGCAGTACCTATGCTTGAGGTTATAACAATACTTGGAATGCTGATGGCGGTGCTCGGACAGTTCAGCTTGGTCATATCAAGGCTTATCGGATATCTGAATAGTGTGCTTCTCAGCCTGGTACTTCATATAACGAGAATATCATCCAATATTCCCTTTGCCACCATAAAGGCTGTAACACCATCTATTGCCGCTATAACTGCATATTATATTATTGTGTTGTTCCTGTTGTGGTACAGACCGCTTAAGATGATCAAACTAAAAATGAAGCATGCTGCAATAATACTTGCTGCAGCGGTACTTATATCGGTCTCATTCATTATGAAACCTGGCTGCCTTGAGATTTTTTTCCTTGATGTAGGGCAGGGAGATTGTGCATTTATTAGGACTTATAGCGGACGAACTGTTCTTATTGACGGAGGCGGAAGCACTAATCCCAATATTTTATCAAAGGTTGGTGAAAATGTAGTTGTACCCTTTATACTGGATCAGGGCGTATCAAGCCTGGATGCTGTTGTAGCTACTCATGCACATTCTGACCATATACAGGGACTGTACGATGTGCTGGAACAGATCGATGTAAAAACGCTGATAATTCCGTCCTTGAGTGATGAAAGTGGCTTTTCAAAGCTTATACAACATGCTGAGAAAAACGGAACAGTTGTTTCAAGATGCTGTGAGGATGACATAATAAAGCTGGATGAGAGAACGAGCTTTGATGTCCTAAGCCCTGAGGAAAGCTTTGAAGCTGATGCAGACTCCATAAATAATACATCGTTGGTCTTAAAATTGTTTTATAAGGATATAACCGTCCTGTTTACAGGTGATATTGAAACAGAAATGGAGGAGGCGCTTGTAAATGGAACAGAGGATCTATCTGCAGATGCTATAAAAATAGCACACCATGGCTCATCGACATCATCATCGGAGGCTTTTATTGACGAGGTTGCTCCAAAGGCTGCAATAATAAGTGTGGGAAGGAATAATTTTGGCCATCCATCACCTGTGACAGAAGCCAGATTGAAGGAGAATGGTATTCGTGCCTTCCGGACAGATCAATGTGGCGCTATCGTTCTTAAAAGTAATGGGAAAAATATAAGACTAAAACGAACTGTAGGTAGTGAGAAAAATGATATCAAATAGACAATAGATCAGAAGGTGTCTGATTGATGTACATTTCTCTATAACCGAAAAATTTTCTTTGAACCTATATGTTATAACGAGGCTTAAAATGTTGCATGCCTCGTTGAAACATAGCTAATGTGAGAAAAATTTTCTACAACCGAAAAATTTTCTTTGAACCTATATGTTATAATATCTACATGTATAGTTTATTGACTAATAGATGAAAGTGAGATAGAAATGAGCGAGGAGAGGCTAAAGCAGGATATAAAAAACAGGAATATTGGAAGCTTATACTTGTTCTATGGACCGGAGGAGTACCTTAAGAAAAATTACACCAGTTATATAGAAACAATGCTGCTTAATGATGATCTGAAGCTTATGAACAAGGTCGTACTAGAGGGTAAGGTTACTCCTGCAGCTATTGTAGAGAACTGTGAAACACTACCTGTATTCTCAGACAGAAGAATAGTCATTGTAAAGAATTCAGATCTGTTCAAGTCCAAGAAGAAGGAACAAACAGATAAAAAGGGCAAACAAAGCAAGCAGAATAAGCATGAGGACGAGCTGGCAAATTTATTTCAGAATATGCCAGGTCACGTTTGTCTTATATTTTTAGAACAAGAAGTTGACAAGAGAGTAAAATACATTGAGCTCATAAAAGAAAATGGTCTTGTGGTTGAGTTTGATTACAGAAGACCTGAGGAGCTTGCCAAGTGGGTAATAAAGATGATAAGGACAAATGGCCACGTTACAGACATCAGTACTGCAGCGCAGTTGGTTGAGTACTGTGAGCCGGATATGAGCAACCTGCTTAATGAAATTGAAAAACTATGTGCTTATGCAGGCGATAGATCTGAAATTACTATGAGCGATGTTAGAAGGGTTTGCACAAGATCAGTGAAAAGCCGAATTTTTGATCTGACAGACGCAATTGCAATAAGACAATGCGAAAAAGCGTTATCACTGCTTAATGATATGATTACATTAAAAGAGCCTATGCAAAAAATAATGTTTATGATAGCAAGACAATTCCGTCAACTGCTCCAGGTAAAGCTGCTGCTTAATGCAGGTGCAGGTCAGTCTGAGATAACTACAAAACTTAAGCTAAATCCATATGTGTCGGGGAAAATTATTAAACAGGCTCAGCGCTTTACAACTGAAAAGCTCGAAGCCGCAATATCCACCAGCCTTGAGCTTGATATAGCAATAAAAACAGGAAGAATAAAGGATAGAGCGGCTATAGAGCTAATGATCGCAGATCTGACAGCATAACACTGCACGTGCCATATAAAATCCATATAAAAATAAAACAAAAAAAGCTCGGCCATTTCGTGGAGTAGTCCATACGATGTTCGAACTTTTTCTTTTTATTTCATAAAACTATTTACATACAATCAATTACTTTGCGGCATTAAGCGCCTTTGCCAGCTTTGATTTCCTTCTCGCAGCGGTGTTTTTATGAAGTATGTTCTTAGCAGCTGCTTTATCTATAGATTTTGCTGTAGCACTCAATATATTTGATGCTGAAGCGTCCTTGTTCTCTATAGCCTCGCTGCATTTCTTGATCGAAGTTTTAAGAGCAGACTTCCTTACTGTGTTCTTCAGAGTCTTTGTCTTTGTAACCTCGACTCTCTTAATTGCTGATTTAATATTTGGCAAACCTTTCACCTCCTGCGACATATTTACTTGCTTTAATAACATCAGCTATTTTACCATGAATGTTTTTAAAAAGCAAGGGAAGAGTTCAATATATATGATTTTTTTGGACGACTCCTTAACAGTGTTAGGCTATAGTACATTTATTAGAAATAAAATTAAATAATAAATTAGTATTCAAATTAGAAATGAATTGTGATATGATTAGTATCAAATGAATAAGGAGGATGATCATGATATACGCTTCAGATAGACTAGCACAGCACAAATTAAAATACATTACCATGCCGCTTGAAAAAAGAAAAGATATATTGCTGGAACGTAATGTGTGCAGCCTTTACCTGGCAGACAATGAGTAGATATTTATAAAATTGGATATAGAGAATTTTGGAGGTGAAAGCATATGAAACATACATATCATCTGAAATACAGCAGTCCGGCAAATGCCTGGGGTGAAGCAATGCCGCTGGGTAATGGCCGGCTTGGCGCGATGGTGTATGGACAAACAGGTATTGAGCGCATCCAGTTAAATGATGATTCGTTATGGTATGGAAAGCTAATGGATCGTAACAACCCTTTATTGAAAGACAAGCTTAAGGAGATTCGTGAACTTGTTTTATCCGGTGATGCATATCATGCAGAGGAACTGATACTTCAGTATATGGCGGGTACACCGGGATGCATGCGTCACTACTCCATGCTTGGAGAAATTGATATTGCTCTTAATCAACATCTTCCTTTTGCCATAGGTTGGATACCAAATAGCAAGGATGCCGAAGAATATGTATCTGATTTGGATCTGATGACAGGTGTCCTTGATATTAACCATACACAAAATGGCGTTAAATATCATAGGCAAATGTTTATAAGCTATCCTGCACAGGTTATGTGCCTCAGGATGATCAGTGAAACCAACGGTGCTGTTAATCTGGATATTGTGATGAATCGTATAAGTATATCAGATGGAATTTCAGAGGATGACAGAAGGCCGGGAAAAAAGGTAAACAACGCAGGTTGGCCGGCATCAAATGTGGATTCTATACGTACAATTGACAATAAGACGATCCTTATGCATGGACATGAGGAGGAAATAGAGTTTGCAACAGCAGTAAGAGTTGTTTGCGACGGCAGATTGATCGATCCTGTATCACAGCTTCTCACCCGTGACTGCACTGAAGTGGTGCTATATGCTGCATCATCAACCTCTAACCGCTCTGACAATTGTGTTGAGGATGTGCTTACGAGACTTGATCTAGCTGAGCAAAAAGGTTTTGAGCCTTTAAAGGAAGAGCATGTTAAGGATTTCTATTCACTGATGAACAGATGTGTGCTTGATCTTGGTACATCATCTGAAGAAATGACGGATAAGAGACTTGATGAATACCGTAAAGGAAAAGCTGATCCGGCATTAGCGGCATTATATTATCAGTTCGGTCGTTATCTGATTGTATCAGGAGGACGTGAGAACAGTTCTGCTTTGAATCTTCAGGGCATATGGAATTCTGAGTTTATGCCTATGTGGGATAGTAAATATACAATTAACATAAATCTTCAAATGAACTACTGGCCTGTTGAAACGGGAAATCTCACTGAACTGCACATGCCATTAATGAAGCTGCTGCAAAAAATGCATCCTAATGGCTGTAAAACCGCCGGTGTAATGTATGGTATGCGTGGTATGGTATGCCATCACAATACTGATTTTTATGGCGATTGCGCTCCGCAGGATTGGTATATGGCGGCCATGCCATGGGTAACAGGCGGTGCATGGCTGGGACTTCATATATGGGAGCATTATACATATACGTTAGATCAGGATTTTCTGCGAAGTATGTATCCTGTAATGAAGGATCTGGCATTATTTTATGAGGATTTCCTTATAGAACTGGACGGAAAACTTATTACCTGCCCATCAGTATCACCTGAAAATCGGTATTTAATGCGGGATGGCTACGACACGCCAATTTGTGCCGCACCGGCAATGGATAACCAGATACTCAGAGAGTTCTTTGATGTGTGTAGTAAAACTCAACAGCTACTCGGCGTAGATGAAGAATTATCAGCTAAGCTCAGGGAAATGGCAAAAAAGCTGCCTGAAGATAAGATCGGCTCAAAGGGGCAGCTGCTCGAATGGGACAAGGAATATAAGGAACTTACGCCTGGTATGGGACACGTTTCACACTTGTTCGGATGCTACCCCGGCAGTACTATCAACTGGCGTGATACGCCTGAATTAATAGCAGCGGTTAGAAAATCACTTAACTTGCGTATACAAAACGGTGCCGGAAGAGGCGGATGGCCTTTGGCCTGGTATATCAGCATATATGCAAGGCTATTGGACTGTAGAGAAACTGATAAATGCATCAAAAAGATGATCGCAGATTCTACGTCAAGAAATCTGTTGAATGCGAGAATGGTGTTCCAGATAGATGGGAACTTGGGTGCTGCTGCCGGAATTGCCGAATGCTTGCTTCAGAGTCATATAGCAGTGCATTTTCTGCCTGCATTACCGTACTCGTGGAACAATGGACAAGTCAGAGGATTATGTGCTCGTGGAGGACATGAGATAGATATTAGCTGGAATAATAGCAAATTGACACAAGCTGTTATACGGCCTAAGTTTAGCGGAAGCATAGAAGTGGTTGGGGATATTATGAGGGTCTTGTGTGAAGGTGCTGCAATAGCTGTACGCAAGACTGACATAGGCTTTTCATTTTTAGCGGAGGCGAATAAGACATATAGACTTACTCCATATATACAATAATTTATCTTTTGCAGTTACAAAATAATGTTTGGAGACATCATGAGAAAAATAATAAGTAATCTTGCACTAAATATGAAAAACTCTTTTAAGCTTGTTGAAGGAAATGCAAGGGCATGTCTGGTAACACAACCGTTATGGTCATTTACCTCCAATCTTTTTGTTCCGTATATGACACTTTATATGTTAGCTATAGGGTGTACTAATGAACAGGTCGGACAGATCAATGCTATTGGTATGATAGCCGGTACAGTCTTTGCCGTCTTTGCCGGCTGGATCACAGACAGGCTTGGACGGCGCAGAGCCAATGCACTTGGCGATCTTGTTTGCTGGGCATCGGCATGCCTGCTTTGGGCATTATCAAGCAATATGATGTGGTTCATTGTGGCGGCAGTTGCCAATTCCTTCAGCCGTATCAGCGGTGTTGCATGGAATTGTTCTTTGAATGAGAGCATGACATCTGAAAAGCGAGTAAATGTTTTCTTTTGGCTAAGTATTGTTACAACGGTATCAGCATTTGTAACACCGCTGATGAATCTTTTGATACAACCTTTTGGACTTGTAAAGGCGATGCGTATAGTTCTTTTTGCATCTTCGGCAGTGCTTGTTGTGGCAGTGTTTCTCAGATATAGTATGATGAGGGAATTGCCTGTTGGAGTCGAGAGAATGAGAATTGCAAGCAAACAGTCGCCTTTTGAAGCTCTTAAGTCATATAGGCCAATAATTAAAAACATCTTTACAAACAAAGTTCTTTTATTATGCATACTGCTAAGAACACTTTATTATGTGCAGATATCATTCAAAAGGACATATGAGCCTATTACGGTTGTAAACGGGCTTGGCTTTACTGATAAAATAATTGGCACATTAAATTTGATTACAGGTATAGTTATGCTGATGACACAGTTTTTACTCCTGCCGAAGCTACGTAGCCTTTCTTCTGAAAAGACTATGGTTATAAGCTTTTTGGCACAGGCTGTTAGTATGGTTATACTAGTATTCGCTCCGGTGAATTCGATCTTCCTTCTTGTACTCAGCACAGTGCTTTTTGCTGCAGGTTCTGTAGTATCATCAGTTTTGGTAGATACATTGATGGGTAATGCTATGCCGGATATGGAACGTGCACAGATGATGTCCTTTGTAACGGTGCTGTCTGTTGCAATCTCTGCTCCGTTTATGTGGCTTGGGGGAATTATTTCAGGTATCCCTAATGTTGGTCCAAGGCTTCCGATGGCAATGATAGTAGTGCTGCTTATAACATGTGTCATACTTTTGAAAGTTGCAGATAAGCTTAGAAAAAATACACGTGTTAAAGTATTAAACCAGCAGTTTGACTATAATTAAGAGAGTACGTCCAAATTGGTAAAATTTACTATTTACATGATGGAGGTATAACATGATCACATCTTTCGAAGGCTTCGAAGATTGTCTGTATTTACATCTCGACGACGGCATGCTCAGACTGGAACCATACCTGCCTTCAGTAGTGCGTGTAACATATACGAAGAAAAAGGAATTCAATCAAAAGGTAAGCAGGATAGTACTGCCTGAAGGCAGGAAGCATGTTGAATGGAGTGTTGATGATACTGATAAGAATGTTGTCTTTACTACCGGCCAATTGCAGATAACCGCTGACAAAAACTCCGGCATGCTTTCATATCGGGACAGGCATGCAATGCTACTGATGAAGGAACCACCAAATGGAGGAAGGACGCTTGAAGAGATCGATGTTTGCAGGACTGTTTTTGATCCTTCTGCAGAAGTAAAGGTAACTGACGGAATAGATGGTATTAAGGCTACTGTATCGGGAAAGCATAAAGAGATTACTCGTAAAGCATATCATGCCAAGCTTGAATTTGACCTGGATAAGGATGAAGCACTATACGGTCTTGGATCCCATGAAGAAGGTATGATGAACCTTAGAGGACAGCATCAGTACTTATATCAGGAAAATATGAAAGCAGTTGTACCTATGATGGTATCAACAAACGGATATGGCATCCTCTTGGATTGCCAGTCTCTGATGACTTTTCATGATGATGCTTTTGGGACTTATTTGTGGTGTGATGTTGTTGATGAATTAGATTATTACTTTATTTATGGGCCAAGCTTTGACAAAATCATACTTGGCTACAGAGACATTACAGGAATGGCAGCAATGCTGCCAAGATGGGCATTTGGATATATGCAGTCAAAAGAGAGATACAAGACACAAAAGGAATTGATCGAAATAGCAAAAGAATACAGAAAGCGTGCAATTCCAATAGATACGCTCATTCTTGACTGGCAAACATGGCCGGGTAATCTTTGGGGCCAGAAGACACTGGACCCTGAACGCTTTCCAGATCCGGAAGAAATGATGAACGAGCTTCATTCCATGAATATTAAGCTAATGATATCAATATGGCCTAATATGAGTGAGGGCGGGGATAATTTCAAAGAATTCACTGAACAAGGGCTGATGCTTGCAGATAGGACTCACTATGATCCATTTACTAATGAAGGACGCGAGCTTTATTGGAAGCAGGTTCAGGAAGGCCTTTTCAAACATGGAATAGATGCGTGGTGGTGTGACTGTACAGAACCTTTTGAGGCGGATTGGCGGGGAACAGTAAAGCCTGAACCCGAGGAGCGTATGCGCATCAATACTGAGGAAGCTAAAAAGTATATAGACCCTGCTGAGATAAACTCGTACTCACTTATGCATTCTAAAGGAATTTATGATGGACAGAGAAAAACCGGCAGCCAGAAGCGCGTAACAAATCTGACGCGTTCGTCATATGCCGGACAGCATCGGTATTCAACAATTACATGGTCAGGAGACACATCGGCAAATTGGACGACATTGAAAAATCAGATTCCGGCGGGACTGAATTTTTGTGCTGCAGGAGAGCCATATTGGACGACTGATATAGGTGCCTTTTTTACTGCAGGTTCGCGTAAAGGAAAGTTTTTCAAAAGCAATCCATCTTTCCCGATTCCATGGTTCATCAGCGGCGATTATGATGATGGCTGTGATGATATGGGTTATCGTGAATTATATGTAAGGTGGTTCCAGTATGGGGCATTCCTGCCCATATTCCGTTCACACGGTACCGGGACGCCAAGAGAAATATGGCGGTTTGGAGAGCCTGGAAGCATGTTCTATGATGCTCTTGTTAAATTTGACACGCTTAGATACAGATTAATTCCATATATCTATTCTATTGCAGGTATGGTAACTCATTTCGGGTATACAATGATGAGAGCGCTGGCATTTGACTTTAGGGATGACAAAAAAGTTTATGATATAAAGGACCAGTATATGTTTGGCCCAAATCTAATGGTATGCCCGGTTACTGAACCAATGTATTATGGTTATAACTCTCAGAAACTGAAGCGTACTCAGAAAACACGCAATGTTTATTTGCCTGAAGGCTGTGATTGGTACGACTTTTGGACAAATAAGTATTACAAGGGAGGACAGACAGTATGTGCAGCTGCTCCTATTGATATAATTCCTATATATGTAAGGGCAGGCTCGATATTACCTATAGGCCCTTCATTGCAATCTACTGCAGAAATCTGTAAGCAGCCAGTGCAATTATGTATTTATCAGGGAGGTGACTGTGAGTTCATGCTTTATGATGATGCGGGAGACGGGTATTCTTATGAGACGGGTGATTATTCCTTTACTAAGCTTTTATGGAATGATAGTACGCATGAACTGTCTATTGTTAATTCCGACGGTAACAGTATATACTCGAAATCCTTCTGCCTGATTGTGATGATTGATGGAGGCAATGCATTATCCAATGAAATGAGATCAGATGCTATGCTGCAATATAATGGAAACGACATAACTAAGAAGCTCTGATCGTAAAATTACATTATCGTAAATGAACCAGGAAGTTTATTGCTCATACAATGTATACGCAATGATGCAAAATATGAGAGCATTAAAGCAATGTCATAGATAATTTTCAAAATAGTAATATTTTTAAAGGAGGGTCATATATGCATAAAAATGTAACAGAAAATCAGGCATTAGGACAGCATGCTTTGTTTTTTGATCCCATAAACAAAGTTGCTAAATTTGTAGAGAATGAAAAAGGGGAAAAGAAAATCTACTATGTAGATGAAATGCCTGCAGTCAGAGTTCTTGAGAATGGAGATGTAGAATTCAATTATTACGCTCCGGGAGCAAAATCAGTGCGAGTTGAGGGAATAGGAGGCTCTATGCCTCAGAAGTATGACCTGCACTCTACAGAAGATGGTTATTGGCAGGTGGTGGCGCATGATATTGCACCTGGATTTCACTATAATCGTTACTTTGTTGACGGAGTTCAGACAACAAATATAAAAGCTCCGTTTGGTTATGGCTGCTTTGAAACTATTAATTATTTTGAAGTACCGCATGCTGAGGATACCGATTTTTATATGCTTAAGGATGTCCCTCACGGAACGATCAGAATGGAGCTTTTCAAGAGCTCATTAACCGGCTGCACACGCAACTGTTATGTCTACACTCCGCCAAGGTATGAGGAAGATCTCTCAAAGAGATACCCGGTGCTTTATCTTCAGCATGGAGGCGGTGAGAATGAAACAGGATGGATATGGCAGGGTAAGATCAACTATATAATTGATAATCTTCTTGCTAAAGGAAAATGCGAAGAAATGATTATTGTTATGAATAACGGATATGTCTTTAAGCCAGATGAAGAGCAAGACGGCAGCGGACTAAGCTGCTTTGACGAGATGCTCGTAAAAGACTGCATACCGTTTATTGATTCAAGATACCGTACACTGTCTGACAGAACCGGCAGAGCAGTTGCAGGCCTTTCAATGGGAGGCATGCAGTCGAATGTAACTATTATGAAAAACCTTGATGTTTTTGCAAGCGTGGGAATTTTAAGCGGAGGTTTTGTTGTTGAAGGTAATGGCTTTGATTTGACAGGCCTATTTGAAAACCCTGAAAAATGTAATGAAGCCTTTAAATTGCTTTTTGTTTCAATCGGTCAGCAGGAACCCGGATATGTCAAGTTGGAAGAAAGGCTGAATGAACTTCGTCAAAAAGGAGTAAATAACGTTTTTTATTCCTGCCATGGATATCATGAGTGGGATGTGTGGCGCTATTCGGCAAGAGAACTTTTAGAATTGCTGTTTAAATAGTAAAATTTTTAAAGTAGTAAATCAATTTGAGAAACTACATAGGGAGGATATTACAATGAAACAAATTTTGGACTTGATTAATGAAGTGCATGCAGGTTATTTTGCTACAGTTGAAGGTAACCAACCACGTGTTCGTGCATTTGGTTTCGGATACTATGATGATGGGAAATTCTGGTTTTGCACAAGCAGTGCTAAAAAGGTATATGATCAGCTGAAAGCTACACCTTATGCTGAGATCATGTTTACAAAGCCCGATTTTTCCAAATATGTCCGCCTCAGCGGTCATGTAGTGTTTGATGAAGGTACGGAGGCAAAAAAAAAGGTTATGGAGGCTATGCCCGGTGTAGCTGCGCTATATAAGAGTCCGGATAATCCCATATTTAAAGTTTTCTATTTGGAAAAGGGACAGGCTGTACTGGAAACATTCCCTAATAAAGAGCAGCCCTATATTGTTAACTTCTAGTATAGATCAGTTGAGTTAATAAACAGGTGACTATTGGTGTTGTTTACATAAAAATTAGAGAAGAGAATGAATATGAAAATTGCCCTCAATACTTCGTTCTACGATGTACTGAGGGCAATTTTTCAGCATAATGCTTATTCAAGAGTAAATGAACCAAAATGACCGCTTCCGAAACCGTTGAAGGCGAAGTACAGAGCTTGTATACCATCAGGTATTTTTACATCAGCACAATACTCATGCCAAACATCTGTAAAATCGACAGAGATCTTTCCAAGAACAGGACCGTTCCAGGAGGTCTTGATCTCAAAGTCACCTTTTATATATCCTCGAACCTTTATTTTTACCTTTGTTACGTTTTCACATTTAAAGTATTTGAAACCGGCTACAGCTGAATTATTCATATTTGATATATAGGCTGTTTCTTCGTCACCGTCTTTTCCATCCTGAGTTACCTTAGGATACTGGCTATTAAGCCATGCGCCGTAACCAAAGTGTTCCATATCGCTGTCGCAAAACAGATTACATGCGATATAGGTCGGGTACTCTCCTTTCCCGACAAGCGGGCCGCCATTACAGCCGCAGGAAGTCATTTCTACCTGTGGTATACTTCCATCCTCAAGGAATTTAATTTCTTCTATGCAGCCCTGCCTGCTGAAACTTGTTCCATTGGTATGCCTATGATAGAATATATACCATTTACCGCTAGCTTCAACAATACTGCCATGGTTATTTCCGCCGAAATACATACGTTTATCTGCCGGCTTATATGTATCAATATGCAGGTCGCAATTGCTGACAATAACACCGCCATAGGTAAAGCCTTCGCTCAGGCTTTTACTGGTGGCATAGCACAATTCATTCATTGCTGTTGAAGAGTAGACAAAGTAATAAGTATCTCCTCTTTTTCTTATTGAGGGGGCTTCAAAAAATTCATGACCTTCAAAACCGCTGCCTTCGCTAAAGAACTTTCCGGGTGCCACGATTCTGGGAGCTTCAAGTATTGTAAGCATATCAGGGCCAAGTACAGTGACCATAGCGCCCTGCCTGTCCTTGTCAAAAAATCCGCAAAAGCCTGTATACAAATAAGTTTTTGCTCCCTCTGTCAGTACACCGGGGTCAAACTGAGGCAGGTCTCCTTCTCTATTTCCAAGCAATGTTCCGTCTGCATAGTGAACATATCCGTGGAATTTGTATTTACCTGCGGGACTGTCGCATACTGCAACTGAAACTACATCGACCTTATCCAGAACATAAAATAGATAATAACGTCCGTCAGGTCCTACTGTAACATCAGGAGCATATAGGCACATGGAGCCGTCAGAATTATATGGATCCTGCGTCTTCTCATATATTACGCCCTCATACTGCCAATTTGCCAAATCATTGACAGGTGCGGACCAACAAACATAATCGTTTTGGCAATAAACAAAACCGTTAAAACGATCGTGTGATCCATATACATAAACTCTGTCCCCAAATACATACGGTTCACCGTCAGGAATATACTCCCAGGAAGGAAGGTAAGGATTAAACCCCTGCTTTTTCATAGACATTTCACTCTCCTTATTAAATGCTGATTCGGTTATACTTGATATTTTTACGGTAACATTAGAATTCTAATTTGTCAACTAATTGTAGCTATAAACTCTTATCTGAGGCATGTATAATATCGAAGCCGTGTACAATATTCTGAGACCATGTACAAACTATAGAATTATTCGCTGAACTATTCGTTGAATCTTTCGCGAGTATAAACTGAAAAACACCTTCTGCTGATAATTTCACCAAGCATTTTTTGTAAAGTATTTTTGTAAAATGATATTGACGATATTAGAATACTAACTTATAATAAGTGTGAAAGCTAATTAATATTATAAGTTAGTCGTAACGTGTGAAACATAATTGGCTATACTCGTATGCATTATGTATGTTTAAGTATACTAGAATGCAATACCGGAAGATTATCGATAAATTAACTTCAACTCATAGTTATGTGAATTATGCTGATATTTTGCGCTTCAGTTATAGAAGAAAAACGTTTGAGATGATCTCAAATACAAGCATTGATTAACTGATGTTAAGTATTATTCAAATTGTCATGATTAGGTTTCGTATCAATAAAAAGGTTAGTCTGTACATTGAGAAGGATAGTAAGACCGGCGTATTTTTATGTAGATCAGGTGTAATTAACTTTACGCTATCTAGAATAGATAGGAGGATATACTATGAGAATCGGTGTAATAGGCGCTAATGGCAAAGCGGGAAGCCGTATTGCAAAAGAAGCACTAATGCGAGGTCATCTTGTTACAGCTGTGGTTCGTAACAAGCAAAAGATCGCAGGAAAGGGTTTCACAAAAGTAATTGAAAAGGATCTATTTTCACTCAATGAAGATGACTTAAGGGATCTCGATGTAGTTGTAGGTGCTGCAGGCCTGTCCTTTGAAGATCAAAATGACGATCCCTATCAAAGAGCAGTCAGTCATCTGATAGAAATTCTTAAAAATCTTCCACAAACAAGACTCATTATGGTTGGAGGAGCAGCAAGTCTTTATACTGATAGCGAAAAAAGGCATCAGTACCTGGAAAAGATACCTGAACAATACAACAGTGTTCCGGCTGATATGGCAAAGGCACTGGGAATACTTCAGGAAAGCAATATAAAATGGTCTTTCTTTTCACCTGCTGTTACATTTGATCCCAATGGGGAGCGCACAGGGAAATACAGGATCGGCAGTGATTTTATAATCAACAACAATTCCGGTGAAAGCTACATTAGTTATGATGATTATGCAGTGGCAATGGTTGATGAGATAGAGAACAATTTTTTTCAATGCAGGCGTTTTACTGCTGTTTCGGACAGCAAGCCTAAAAAGCCGACCAAGCCGCAGGTTGATGACGGCTATTACGGAATTATGAAGAGCAGGCCGGTGTTTGAAGGTCTTTCACGTTATCGTGAGCCATTTAATTATGAGCTTTCAGGCAAACAATTTAAGCTGGTAATGGATAAGGGAGAAGACTTATTTGTAAAATTTATCAATGGTAACACACTGGAATGGTCGAAATTTGCTGATAGTCAAGTATTCCGCGAGTATTATGAATGTGCTAAGGTCGACGAATTGACATATTTCGCGAACTTTGAATTATCCGATTTTTCACCAAGAACAAATATTACGCTTGTGCTTGATATGGAACAGCGGCTTGTGACTTACGTGCGTACATTCACAGGCATAAGTACAAAATATCCATATCTTGTTGAAAGTGAAATTAACTTTGGGGCAATTGACATTCCCGGTTTCAAACTTCCTGTGAAAAGACATGGATACACTACTGATCTTGTTGGAAAGAGAGCTCAATGGAATTATGGCCCTAATATGTCCATCGTGCATGTTTATTATAATCCCAAATATATTCGTGTGACATTCCCGGAAGACAGGCTGCCGTTTATTCAGATCGACCCGGATGAAGCAGAGAGATTTCCTTATGACGAACCAACGGATTATATCAAGATCAAGGAAGGTATATATCTTGTGAATGTAATTGAACAGCACAGGGCGCAAAGGGGAGATACAGGAAACAGCCTGTTATTCCTGATGGATCTTGTGAGAGTTCATGATGTTGGAAGATCATTTGGATATTCTTCTCCTGATAACGGTCCTATCAATCCGGAGAACTATCTTTTTGCGGCATATGGAGATTTTGTCTACTCTGACGGTGCGATTGAGGCCAAAAAAAATGTTTATCTTGAATAGTATTATTAATTATATTTTAGTAGCCCAGCTTTCTCACCGATATATGTTGTGAGAAGGTTAAGCTTCTAATCAAATTTTAATATATGGAGGATGATAAAATAATGTCAATAAAAACTGAAAGGATCCCATTGAAATACGAGGCAATTTCGTTGGAGGACCGCAGAAAAATCTTACCGGAAAGAAGCGTGTGCAGCCTTTATCCATCAAATGATTACGCTGATTGTCTTAGTACGGGAAATGGTATTCAAAGAATAGATGTACTTGGAGATCCATATGCAGAGCAGCTTGCATTTTCTCATGAATTGCTTTTTGAACCAATAAGGGCTAAGGCTCCTGAACCACCCGACTTGACAGGAGTTATGCCGCAGGTACGCAAATTGCTGCGTGAAGGTAAGCTTGCAGAGGCAGGCGAGCTTGTGCATCAGGCTCAGCTCGATGCAGGCTTTGGACCTATTTTGAATAAATGGAACGACAACATTGTTCCGCCAAACAGCCTGAGGTTAAATAGGGCGTTCTGGCTTGATGTTACACAGCCTGAAGGTAAAAATACCAGGAACTATTTAAGATGGCTGGATATGCTCAATGGTAAGCTCACAGTTCAGTGGGAGAACGACAGCGGTTCCTTCAAGCGTGAATTGTTTGCGTGCTACAAGGATGATGTTGTAGTGCAACGGTATACTGCTCCTAAGGGCGCTCTTGATGTAAAGCTTAAACTTAAGCTCCCTATGGAAGAAAAAGGCTTTTATGGAATGACATATCCGGAGCTTACTACACATAAGCTTGACGTTACTGAAGACTTTATTACCTTCAGTCTTGCATATTGTCCTGATTTCGGCCACAAGGGCTATGTATCTGTTATAAGGTTTATTCGTAAAGAGGGAAAAACCGAATGCATCGACAATGGTATTCATGTCACCGGAGCTGATAGCCTAATAGTGCTCTCGAAAACTGTTAAATTTGAAGATAATTTTACATTTGATTGTGCTAAAGCTGTTACTGAAAAAATCAAATCAATAGATCCTGATTTTGATAAAATGCTGGCATACAATCTTGAACACATCGGCTCCCGAATGGAAAGATCTCAGCTCCATATGGGTGATAAGAGGGACTTTGCTCTTTCTGCCGAGGAATTAATGACACGGTCAAATGCCGAGTATGAAATAGACGGAATGCTTATGGATAAGCTATTTGATATGGGGCGTTTCTATCAAATAATGGATACCGGTATTATTCCTCCAATGTGGGGACAGCATAATATCAACACTAATCTGCAGGTCTGTGCAGGAAATAATACAGGTTTGTTTGATGAAATGGATGTTTACTTTAAATATTATGAAAGTAAGTTCGATGACTTCAGGACTAATGCTAAAAAGCTATTCGGTGCAAGAGGACTTCTTTGCAGTGTGCACTGTGATTATGATAACGGACTGTTCTACCATTTTTCCAGAACATACCCGCACTACTGCTGGACAGGATGTCTTGGATGGATTTATAACGAGCTGTGGGGCTATTGGTTGGTAACCGGTGATAAGGATTTCCTCAGAAACCGTATTATACCGGCACTTAAGGAAATGGCGCTATTCTTCGAGGATTATGCTTGTGATCGTGGCTCTGATGGACATGTTATTTTCTATCCGTCATTTTCTCCTGAGGATCCTACTCCAAACCCAGATTTCCAAACGGTTACATGCAGGGATATCAGCCCTACCCGTATTAACTCGGTAATGGATATCGCTATATGCCGTGAAGTACTCGATAACCTCATAACAGCATGCAATACTTTAGGTATCGAGAAGGATAACATAAATCACTGGGAGGAACAAAGAGAAGCATTGCCTGTATATCTGCTTGATGAGGAAGGCGCATTAAAGGAATGGGCATGGCCTACCATCGAAGAGAATTACAATCACCGTCATGTCTCACATCACTATGATGTATGGCCTGGACGTGCAGTAACTCCGGAAACAGATCCTGACCTTGCAAAAGCTATAAAGATATCCAATAGAAAAAGAGGCCAGCAGGACGATTCTGCTCATGGAATAATACACCGCTGTCTTACTGCAATTAGACTAAAGGATATGGAAGAAACAGTACAGAATCTGTCTCAGTTGATGAATCACGGCTTCGTAACACGTACTCTGCAAACAAGACATTTCCCATATAGGGGACAATTCCCTGACTTGCAGGGCGGTATGCCGGCAATTTTGCTTGAGATGTGTGTCTTTTCCGCTCCGGGTACGGTAGAATTTTTACCGGCTATACCCGAATATATAGACAAAGGCGCAATAGACGGCATATGGCTTTATACATGGGCAAAGCTTGAGCACATGGAATGGTGCGATAGTGGCGTAAAAGCAACAATAGTATCAAACAATGCACAGACACTAACTTTACGCTGCCGTAGGAAAATGTCATCGATGCGCATAAACGGCAAAGGAATGAAGCTGGATGTAGACAATGTCAAATATGATTTTGCCACAGGAGAAAAAATTGAGGTAGAGATAACATTCTAATTATTATTAGTACAAGTATAGCTAATGGTCGGTATGACTAATACCGGTCATTAGCTATTACGTTAAAGGAGATAAATGTTATGAAAGCAAAAGTAACGATACATCCTGCATTCATGATCGGTGAGATCTCACCAAGACTATTTGGTGCTTTTCTTGAACCGATTGGATCTATGGTTAATGGAAGCATGTACAATCCAAAGCATACAACAGCCGATGAAAATGGTTTCAGGCATGATTTCATCGATCAGCTGAAAAGCTCAGGGCTTCCGTCCATACGCTTGCCCGGCGGGAATTTCGTTTCGGGATGGCAGTGGAATGATTCAATAGGTCCGAGAGATAAAAGAAAAGCACACCTTGATCTTGCGTGGCATCAGTATATACAAAACGATGTGGGTCATGACGAATACCTTCAGTGGGCAGACAAAGTCGGCACAGAAGCCATGTATACCATTAACCTTGGAACATGTGGTATTAATGATGCAATAAACATAATAGAATACACAAATCACGCTGGCGGCACATATTGGTCTGATCTACGTAAGGAATATGGCCATAAAGATCCTTACGGAGTTAAGGTATGGTATCTTGGCAATGAAATGGACGGACCTTGGCAGATTGCTTCATGGGAAAAAAATCCACGCGGATATGGCATCACTGCACACGAAGTATCAAAGGCAATGAAGTGGGTCGATCCCACAATAGAGACTGCAGCATGTGTATCCTCATCTCCATTTCTTCATACTTATCCTCAATGGGATCTGGAAGCACTGGAGCAGTGCTATGAGACTGTGGACTATATTTCCATGCATCATTACCATTCGGCTCCTATAGGCGATTTTGGAGCATTTCTTGGCGGCTCTGCAATGTTTGAGGACTATATCAAGACTGAAATAGCATTGTGTGATTTTATGCAAACAAAGCTGAGAACTCCTAAGCAGATGATGCTTTCATTTGATGAATACGGAAGCATGATGGAGCCTGTAGAAAAGCTGCATTATGGGCGTGGGGGAAGGCTTAACACAACTACATTTTATCAGTTTGATAAGAATGCAAGATTCGCTCATATTGATCCTGATGATTGGGAAAAGCGCAGAATGCCGAGGCAGGGCGGCGAAATTCTCAACGCTGTTGCATCAGCATCTACAATGCTGACATTTATGCGTCATGCAGATCGTGTCAAAATCGGATGTATGACAGGAGGCTTAGGAGCACTTACAGCAACAGACAGAGAACATGTTTGGAAATCAGCAGCTTATTATCCTATGAACCACCTGATTAAATACGGTCGGGGCATATCAATGAAGCCGTCTGTATGCTGCGATACTTACGATATTCCGGGCTATGCCACAAGTGATTTTCATCAATACGATACCCATGAGGGAGTTCCGTATATCGAAGCTGCTGCGGCGTATAATGATGCTGAAGGTGAGCTTAATGTATTTGTCATAAACCGGAACTGGGAGCAGGATATATCGCTTGATCTGGATGTAAGCGGATTTGAAGGCTATGACTTTATAGAGCAGATACAGCTGTACTCAGATGATATTAACGCTTCAAACACATATGAAGAACAGAATGCTATTGTTCCGTCGATCAGAAAAGCTGATAACATAATAGACGGAAATGTATCTACAACTGTAAAGAAGATTTCCTGGAATGTATTCAGGTTTAAAAAATAAATAAAATGTGAGGGAGTGGCAATTATGCTTAGAATAATTAAGGTTGAAAACGGAATGGTTGAGGGAATACCTGCAGCTGACCCTAGAATAACCAGCTTTAAAGGTATACCATTTGCAGCTCCGCCTGTAGGTTCAAACAGGTGGCGTGCTCCTCAGCCTGCTCAAAACTGGAGCGGTATTTTTAAAGCATACAATTTCGCACCAATATCTATGCAGGAAAAAACCGTAATTGATAAAAAAAATATCTATACTAGAGAATGGTCGGTTGACCCGGATATACCTATGGATGAAGACTGTCTGTATCTAAATGTCTGGACCCCTGCATGCAATACAGATGAGAAGCTTCCTGTATTTGTATGGTATTTCGGAGGTGGGCTTCAGGTAGGGCATCCATCAGAAATGGAATTTGACGGTGAACGTATAGCGCGAAGAGGTATTGTTGTAGTAACTTTGAACTACAGATTAAATGTTTTTGGATTTTTATGCCATCCCGAAATTTCATCGGAAAGTCCTGAAGCTCCGGCTAATTTCGGACACCTTGATCAGCAGTTCGGAACAATGTGGGTAAAACGGAACATTGCAGCCTTTGGAGGCGATCCTGACAACATTACTATCGGCGGACAGTCTGCTGGAGGTATGAGCGTATTAACACAGGTAACTTCAGCCAAGAACAATGGATTGTTTCAAAAGGCAATCATACAAAGCGGTATGTTTGCTAAGTTGTACCCGAACAACCGCGCACCTGAGATGGGGCTTGATCTGAAAGAGGCGGAAAAGAAAGGAGTCGATTTCTTCAAGTTTCTTGGAGTCTCAACACTTGATGAGGCAAGAAAATTAGATGCCAAATATATTCGTGATAAATCTGTTGAATATAAATCACGCGGTACTTTTGGCACTATTGTTGACAATGTGTTTAATCTTGATGATCCGTTTAAACTTTTTGTCCGGAATAAGCATCTAAATGTGCCTATACTCTGGGGTCACACATCATCAGAATTTTTTACATCTCCAAAGGTCGAAAATCTTGGTGAGCTTGAAAGAATGGCATCTGATATGTTCGGCTCGGATGCCAAGGAATTTTTAAAGCTGTGCAATACTGATTCAGGTGATGTTGACGAAGCAGTTAAAAATGCTACTATTAGCAGCATTGAATATCCTATTCGTATTGCTTCACAAGCTAATGCAGACAATTGCAGTGCTCCAATGTATTATTATGTTTTTGACGCAGAAATACCGGGATGGGATGACCCGGGAACTTTTCATTCGGTTGATCTATGGTTCTTCTTTGAAACACTTGCAAAATGTTGGAGACCGTTTGTTGGCAAGCATTATGACCTTGCACGTCAAATGTGTAATTACTGGTCAAACTTTATTAGCTCGGGAGATCCTAATGGAAAGGATTCAACAGGAGAGGATATGCCATACTGGGATGCATATACTCCGGATAAACCATATGCTATTGTTTTTAAGGATAAGCCGGAGTTTGTGAAAAAGCAGCCTAGTGATATTATGAAATTCCTCGTAAAACAATATTTTAAAAACTAGTTGCGCAAACTTAAGACAGCATTTGGTGATTTCCGAACCGACATGGAACGGGCTGGGAAAATTCACAAAGTAAGAATAATCATCCAGCTTAAGACATTGATACGTGTCACAGCGCATTGGCTTACCTCTTTCTCCCCATTGGAGCATCTCAGCGTTTATAAAATGCAAACAATACGTTATCCCGCTGTCCATAACAAGCTGATAGCTTCGTCCGTCAAGCTCATAGCATAATGGCTCACGGTACTGGATCCGTTTTATGAGGAATACGTATTTTATATTAAGCTAAAGGATGGCCTATATTTATATTCTGTCACGGAGGAAAATGTGAATAAGAGGCTTCCGGACCAAGGTGGAAATCAGCTTCTGATAATTCTCGATGCAATGCGTGTACGTTATGTAGGGCGAGCTTTCGGACGCGATTGGAAAAATGATATTGAGAATAATTTTATTGGCGGAATAGGTGCCTTCTGCAATGTTCAGGACGAAGTAGAAGCCTATCCGTGCCCATACTATAAAGATTGAAACGGCGGTACTGTCAATCAAATTCTAATAGTGTAAAGTAACTTATGAAGTACGCTACCAACCACTATTAAAGTAAATTTACGAAAGGAATAGAATATGAAAAAACCTATTTTTGAAAGTACAGAAAAATACATTTCTGAGTATGAGTATGGCTTGACCGGAAAAATCTACGATCTGATCATGGATAATGGCTGTGAATATGTAATTAATTTTTTCAGCAAAGAGGTATTGATGTGGTCCGATAAGAATGGTTTCTTCAGAAAGCAAGAATATAAATGTCTCAAAGCAGACGATCAAACCTACTTTGTTGTTGTACAGATGAGAGGAGAACCACTTAGAACCTGTTGTACGATTATTCTTGATTTGAAAAGCAGTTTAGTGACTATGCATATTGCAAGACAGGGTGGCATTGTATCCAGGCCAAGAATGGTTCAAGTCGAAATAATTTTCGGAGCGATCATGAATGCCGATAAGGCTTTGCCTATCAAGAGGCATAGCTTTTCAGCTGATCTTGTGGGTAAAAAGATAAATTGGACTTACTCCTCAGGATTTGTAAATACGCATATCTATATAAGTGAAAATTATTGCAGAGCTCGCGCTATCCATAGGCCATCTTTATCTGATGAATTGACGCAGGAGCAAAAGAAAAAAATCATGAATGATCTGGAAATAGAAAAGATATGGTTTTATGAAGAACCATACAAATGTGTGAAAATTAAAGATGGTATGTATCTTTGCAGCTTTGTTGAAGAGAATATGAACAAGAGAGATAATTCAATGGGCGGTAATAATTTGCTGACGTTAAGCAATATGAAGGATGGATTTGATGTAGGGCGAACATTTTGCCTGGATATGCAACAACAGCCTGAAAGCGGTTTGTTCATTGCACATGGGGCCTTTACCAATGAAGATACAGAGCTCGAGCATCTTGAAAGTCCATACAGGATCTAAGGCATTATCATGTTTTACTGTGGTAAATTTGTGTGATCAATGTATTGTATTTGCAGTATGCTTAAAAATAAAAGTCTCGGGGTCATCGAGCCCCTCTCGACTTTTTACTGAAGCCCTTCAGTCAACATCATAAACAAAAAAACGGGACTTGCGCTTCTAATAGGCAAGTCCCGGTTGCACGCTGTTCATCAAGACAAATTATCCACGATCCTTTGAAGCAAGAGGATCAATGTATCTTTTTCCTCTTCAGTAAACCCTTTATAGCTTTTTTCCTCTAGATCGTTTATAAATTCCTGCGCTTTATTTGCCTTTTCACGGCCTAGATCCGTAAAATAAATACTATAAGCACGTTTTCCGCATGACACATGTTTAGCCTTCTTTTGTATAAGTCCGCTTTTGGACATATTGCGCAATAATACTGTCATTGTCGCAGGCTCTACCGAGCAGTTAATAGCAAGCTCACTTTGCTGACAGCCCTCATGTTCAAGAAGATATGTCAAAACCTTAGGCTGTCCCGCTGACAGATCGATTTTCATAAAATCCTGCCGTGCTTGTTTGCTATGAATTCCCATTGTTTCTAAAAGAGCATTATGAAGTTGTTTACGCATATTTAATCACCTTGTAATTTAAAATTTTTAATCTTTTTTCTTCTATTGCTGCAGTCATTTACACATTTGATGCTATAAAAAAGAATAAATTTACGCCAAATACTTAAATAATAATGATTGCAAAAAAAATATTATAATGTTATGAAGTAAATCTTATGAATAAAACAATTAGAATTCAAATTAGATTATACACTGCTTTGATAGTAATGTCAATAATTGATATACTTAATGCCTGACACTATAACTTGTCGGTGAAATGTGAAATGCCTGACACTATGATTTCATGCTTGACAAAGAATTAATGTAGTATATAATTTATTTTAGTTAGAATTCTAATAAGTTAACTAAGCTTTTTAAACGGGATATATCTTAGTACTTTAAAGATACTGCATAAGGATCAAATATGCTAAATAAGCTAACAAAACTAGGTATTGAAGCATACTGTTGAAAAAGAAGACGGTAAAAGCCGTAATCCAATTTTGTAAAAGGGTTTTGTAAATTCATAGCAGGTTTTTAGCTTACTGAGTTTCATAAAATATGCTGTGATTAAAGAGGTGCAAAATGAAACATGAAATCTATGAAAATCAAATACTAAGGTCACAGATGCTACTGTTTGATCCACCACAGAAGCAGGCGGTATTTTTAAATCCTGCTCCGGGATCTCATGATAAAATGAAGATAGAACTAGAAGAAGTAAAACAGAAAGTGAAAATACATGATAATGGTGTTGAATTCAATTTCTATGCTCCTAATGCAAAAAAAGTTGAGGTAGCAGGACTTGGAGGCGGCTTTTCTAAAAAGCGCAATCTCATGACCCGTAGCTCTAATGGATGGTGGACTGTAATAATATCCGGAATCTTGCCGGGATTCCATTATTATGAGTACTTTGTTGACAATAATCGTCTTGTAAACCCTGACACCATGTGCGGCTATGGCTGCTTCTATCCAATCAACTTTTTTGATCTGCCTTCTGAAGAGGATGAATTTTGGATGCTGAAGGATGTTCTCCATGGCGATGTACGCATGGAATATTACAAATCCTCTGTAACAGATCGGACTAAATGTGTCTGGGTTTATACGCCTTATGGATATGAAACAGGAACGCAGCGTTATCCTGTACTCTATATCCAGCATGGAGTAGGTGAGAATGAAACAGGTTGGATCTGGCAGGGCAAGCTAAACCTTATAGCTGATAATCTCATAGCTGAAGGTAAATGTGAGAAGCTTATAATAGTAATGAATGCCGGTTATGCATTTAAAGAGGGAGAGGATCCGATCTTTTTCCCGGGTGACTTTGATTCGGAGCTTATTAATGATTGCATACCATTTATCGATATAAAATATCGAACTATTGCCGACAGAGAGCATAGAGCAATAGCAGGACTTTCTCTTGGTTCAACTCAAGCATTCTATACTGCAATGAAGCACCGTGATATTTTTTCAAATATGGGTGTCTTTTCAGGTGGATTTCCTATTAAGCGTTCAGAATATGATTATACAGACTACTTTACAGATACTGATGCAGTTAATTCCGATTTTGATTTAATCTTTGTTTCAGGCGGTAACGATGAAGGGTTTATAGAAAAAACTCTCCCTGTTATCGACAAGCTCAGAGCAAGCGGAATAAAAATTAGTGATTACCATAGGCCAGGCTTTCATGTATGGGATGTATGGCGATTTTCGCTGTTTGAATTTTTGCAAAAGCTTTTTAAACAGTGAAGAAGCTCATAAACAAGGAGGCTAATTTTATGCTGAAGAAAGAAATGATAGATAACCAGGCACTTTCGGCACATGCTCTTTTTTTTGACGATGTGCATCGCAATCTCGTACTTAACGTTGATAAGGATGGAAACCCCGCCGGACGTTATGTTTCTATTCCTGAAGGCTGTAAAATTCATGAAAACAGCGATATTACATTCTTTTTTTATGCACCTAATGCAAAATCAGTTGAGGTCGGGGGACTTTCTTCTGACAATAACGATAAAAAATACAAGATGACGAAGGATGAAGCCGGATGGTGGCAGGTAACTGTGTCCGGGATCGATTCCGGTCTTCATTACCATGACTATTATGTTGACAGCACTCGTACGATTAATCCATATGAACCATATGCTTATGGATGTGGGCGAATAATGAATTTCTTTGAACTGCCTGATAAATACTCCCAGTTTTATCTTTTACAGGATGTACCTCACGGTACTCTTAGAATGGATTATTTTAAAAGTGAATATACGGGCAGATTTTGCAGCTGTTGGGTCTACACTCCGCCTGAATATGAAGTAACTCCCGACAAGCGCTACCCGGTACTATACCTGCAACATGGTGGAGGTGAGTCTGAAACAGGCTGGATCTGGCAGGGTAAGATTAATCACATTATCGATAATATGATAGCAGATGGATTATGCAAGGACATAATTATAGTAATGAATTGCGGTACTGCATATCCTAGAGATGGCAGTGATATAAATGAGCCTGCTTTAAGCAATGTTGAAGAGGTAATTGTGCATGATTGCATTCCCTTTATTGATTCTAAATACCGAACTATTTCCGATCGTCATGGTCGTGCCATAGCCGGGCTGTCCATGGGCGCGGGACAAGCTCTTCGTACTTGTGTGAATTATAATGATGTTTTTGCAAATGCAGGAATATTTAGTTCCCTTTTTACATATGACTCAGGAGATACAAAGCGGCTTACAGACAATATTGATAAATTTAAAAATAATTTTGATCTACTATTTATTGGGGTGGGTGAATACGAACCAACTTTTGAATTTAACAGGCAGCTTATGAGGGATCTTCGTTTAAAAGGTATGCCTAGCGTATTTTATTGCGCACCTGGCGGACATGAATGGCATGTTTGGCGCTATTGTGTTCGCGAATTTGTTGCACGTTTGTGGAGGTACTAGTTTACTCTTTAGCTTCTATATGATTTTTATAGTATAAATGGGAAAAATATTAAATGTAGATATTGACTACCAATACTATAAGTGTTATTATTAATTAGAAATCTAAAATACACATTGAGTAATGAAAAATATCTTAAGATATTGTGTGATACTATACAATTATGTTAGAAATGATAAAGATTAAAGTTTGTGTATGGTCATTATAATGAAGGATGTGATGCTGTGAATTATGCCACAGAGCCATGTACCGGGGTAAGTTTACGTAATGATTTATGCAAATTAAATCGATTATTTTGTTATTTGATGATGTGATACCAAAACAAATATAATTTTATATTTATATACGGAGATTGCCTTTCCCATATATGTTTACCACTTTGTGAGAAGGTGCAGTCTATACGTTGTGAGTCTCTTCCTTAATTATGTTGACTTAACTGATTTTCATCATATTAGGTATTGTATATTTATTGCTTGAAACAGAGATAAATTGTTACATATTACGGAACAAAGGGAGGCTGGAATTATTGCGTGGGAATGATAAGACAATAAAAAGTACCAGCAATTCATTCAGAGAACGAGTTGTTAAAGACTGGAAGAAATATAAAACAGTCTATTTCCTGGCACTGTTTGGCGTGGCTTATTACATCATATTCTATTATCTGCCGATGGGTGGAATATTGATGGCATTTGAAAAGTATAAGCCCACGAAAGGACTTTTACATAGTCAGTGGGTGGGACTTAAGTATTTCAAGGATTTCTTCAGCAGTGCTTACGCCTGGAGAATTATAAAAAATACATTGGTGATAAATTTTTATGACTTGATTATTGGTTTCCCTGCACCTATTATATTTGCACTTTTGTTAAATGAGGTAACAAGTAAATATTTTAAAAGAACAGTTCAAACTATATCATATTTACCATACTTTATATCGCAGGTCGTAATTTGCGGAATTCTTCTGGACTTTCTCTCTTTGGATGGTTTGTTCAATCAGCTATTAAACGCAATCGGTATTCCCTCAACTTCGTTCATGATGCTTCCTCAGTACTTCCGAACTGTATTTATTGGATCTGGTATTTGGCAGGGCTTGGGATATGGAGCAATAATATATCTTGCCGCATTATCATCCGTAGATGTGCAATTGTATGATGCTGCAGTAATAGATGGCTGCAATAGATTTAAAAGATGTCTTAATGTTACATTGCCGGGTATAATGCCAACAATAGTTATTATGCTTATATTACGTGTAGGTAACATGATGAATGTCGGATTTGAAAAAATTATATTACTTTATAATCCATCTATCTATGAAACCGCTGATGTAATATCCAGCTTTGTTTATAGATACGGTTTGCTGCAAGGTAATTTTGGCTACAGCACCGCAGTTGGTCTATTCAATTCTTTAGTTAATTTTGCATTGCTCACAATAATGAATTGGGTCAGCAAACGAGCTAATGATGTATCACTTTGGTAAGGGAGGATAATAATTTATGTGGCAGTATGGTAAGAAGAGCATAGGAAGCAAAGTATTTGATTTTTTTAACACGCTTTTCCTTGCAATAATTAGCATCATTACTATATATCCATTCATTTTTGTGCTTTTCGCATCAGTCAGTGATCCTAATGAACTAATGAAACACAGAGGTCTTCTTCTTCGACCTTTAGGCTTTACTCTCAATGGGTACATACTTGCATTTAAAACTGATGATATTATAAATGGTTATGGTGTAACGGCATTTATACTAATAGTTGGTACATTCTTGAGCTTGCTGATGACATTGGTTTTCGCTTATGTTATATCAAGACCGGGAATGCTTTGGAATCGTTTTCTAACAATAATGGTAATTATTACAATGTATTTTAGTGGAGGTATTATTCCGACATTTGTTGTTGTTAAAAATCTTGGACTATATAATAGCTTATGGTCATTGATACTGCCAAATGTTATTGCCACCTATCTTCTGATAATAATGCGTACCGCAATTGTGGGCGTACCAAAGGAACTTGAAGAATCTGCAAGATTGGATGGCGCAGGGGAACTGACTGTTCTGATGAAAATAATACTACCGACAATTATACCTACTATTGCAGCTCTTGGATTGTTCTATGCAGTAGGCTATTGGAATAGCTGGTCAAATGCACTGGTTTATATAAAGGATACTAAAAAGTACCCTCTGCAGATGGTTTTACGTACAATACTTATTCAGAATAATTCAAGCGGACAAATGGCAAATTCAGGATATAATGATTCTCAAGGTGAGATTTACAGAAGGTTAATGAAATATTCCACAGTAATGATATCTGTTGTGCCAATAATGTTGGTGTATCCGTTTGTTCAGAAATATTTTACACAAGGAATAATGATAGGTGCTTTGAAGGGATAGTAATTTTTTGAAAAGTATCTCTGATAAGTTATAGTCTGCAGTTCTGGTAATTGTGGATGTAATTTATAAATAGTTAAGCAAAAGGAACTATTTTATAGATTTGTATTACCCTATTTTGGATATCTACAGATAAATAAGATAATTCCTGCTTAAATAGATCATCTCTTTAAGCTTAAGGAGAAAATAATATAGTATTATGGAGGAGGAAAATTTATGAAAAAGTACCGCGTTTTATCTCTAATGCTTGCCTTTGTAATGGTCATTACGTTGGCTTCATGCGGAAAACAGTCAACACAGCAGGAACAGGCTTCATCAAATGATACAACAGCTGCTGAACAGTCAACTGCGGAAAATGATGAGTCATGGAAAACAGGTGAACCGACCAAGATTTCATGGTTCAGATCCGGTATTTCACAAAAATGCTTAGCAAATTGGGCAGATGCAGAATGGGTCAAGGAACTTGAAAAGAGAATGAACGTAAGTATAGAATTCCAGGGACCTAAATCCACAGATGACTACAATCAGGCTGCAGCTATAATGCTAAACAGTGGTACTTTATCTGACATATTCCATTATAATTTCTCTAATTATGATGGTGGTGTAACAGCAGCTATTGAAGATGGAATAATTGTTGATGTATATAACAAGTATAGAGACAAGGTATCGAATTACTATGACATTCTTGATAAGTATCCTGATATTCGTAAGCAGGTCACTGCAGACGATGGCAGCGCAAACATATTCAATCACGTTGAAGTGAATATGGAGCGTATGTCCTACTGGGGTCTTGGAATCCGTCAGGATTGGCTCAATAAGCTTAATCTACAAACACCAACCACAATAGATGAGCTTGAAAATGTTCTGGTTGCTTTCCGTGATCAGGATCCTAATGGAAATGGGCAGAAGGATGAGATTCCATTTAGTGATTACTATCTTGCCGGCGCAAATTACATGTTTGCAATCATGAATATGACAGCCCCATTTGGCATGCTGTATTCAGAAGTACAGCAGGATCCATACAATGAGGGTAATGTAACATATTGGATACTTGTAAACGAGGGCAAAGCTTTCCAGGATTGTGTTACTATGCTTAATAAATGGTATAAAGAAGGATTACTTGACCCTGAGTTCGCGATTCAGGATGGTACAGCCCTTGAAGCGAAGGTAACAAGCGACCGCGTAGGTACTACTCATGTATGGCCGTCAGGCTTTAATACATGGAATGCTGCTTTAAGAAAGGTTAATCCTGATGCAGATATGGAAGGTCTTGCACAAGTTACAGGTGAAGCCGGAAAGGCATACAGCGCAAACAGCGCACTTGTAAAGTGCGGAAGCGGCAGCCAGGGTAATGTTATTACATCAAAGGCTGAAGATGACGGTTCTATCGATGCATGCCTGAGAGTAATCAACTACCTGTACAGCGAAGAAGGCAGCGATCTTATAAACTGGGGACCAGAAGGTGTTTCCTATACTGCTAATTCCGATGGTACAAAATCCTGGACAGATACACTAACTAAAGATCCTGAATATTCATTAAATGACCTGCAGTATAAATATGCTCTGCCTACATATGGTGATTGGCCAAAGGTAATGAGCTATGATGCTTGGGCATCTATCGAACTTAACTCTGAAGAAGCTGTAAGAGCTCATGATGCTTGGTTCAAAGCTGACAAAGGACTTCTTCTTCCAAATCTTGTATTGGGAGCTGATGAATCGTCAGAGTATGCTAGAATAATGAGTGATGTAAATACAGCAATAACTGAAAACTTCATTAAGTTTATTATTGGTACACGTCCAGTGTCTGAAGTTCCTCAGCTTGTACAGCAGTGCAAGGATCTTGGACTCGAAGATGCTATGGCAATGTATCAGAAAGCTTGGGAACGTTATAATTCAAAATAACTAAATAATAAGTAAGGTTAATAATGACAGATCAAAAATGGGCTGTGTACAATATTGGTACACAGCCCATTTTTAGGGTGCGCTCGGCGGACGCAAATTTCAATGGGTGCAAATTCCAACAGGTGTAAATTCCAACGGGCGCAAATTTCAATGGGTGCAAATTTCAATGTGTGCAAATTCCTACGGGTGCAGATTCCAACAGGTGTAAGTACCGGCCTTTATGCACAATATTAAAGCCCAATTAGTAAACAGGTTACTAATTGGACTTTAGAAGAGTTCTATTTAACAGTTGATAATTGCTTTTTGTTATATTGAATTAAGAGTTATTGCTTACCTAAACTGAGGCAGCCATTTTGATTCGGCAGCAAACATCTTATCGACCATCTCCTTAATCTCTTTCATTGAACACACAGCTGATGTAAGAGGATCATTAAGACAAGCATAGTATATTTTTTGTTTATCGCATTCAAGAGCTCCTTCTACGGCAAGCTCTTCGCAGGATGAGTTTAATGTGTTTAAAATTGCAAGCTGCTGTGGAAGTTTGCCCACATGTATGGGCTCAAGACCATTCTTGGAAGCAAGAACCGGAACCTCTACACAATTGCCATATGGCAAGTTATCAATAAGGCCAAAATTGCGTACATTTCCATTAAATTTGAACAGCGTATTATCTCCGAATACAGCATTGAAAATGCATGCCGCATATTCATGACCTCTGGAAAGATCTATTGGGCCATTTATCCATTTCTTAAATTCTGATGTCCTGAAGTCTTCTCCCGGCTTTGATCTCTTTGCAAAATCGTTCATCATATCAGTAAAATCTTTTGTCAAATTGAACTCTTCCCTTATATCCTGACGTTTCCTGAACCATGAGTTATATTCGGAGTTATGCCAGCTTGATTCAGTAACATAATAGCCCAGATGCAGGAACATCTCATTACGTACCGGTTCCTTAGCAAATATTTCAGGATTTTTTGTTATGATTTCACTTATTTGTGGATATGCATCTTCGCCGTTGCGTTTAAAATCCAGATAGAACGCCTGATGATTTATACCGGCGCAGGTATATGTAATTTCATCAAGCTTTGCTCCCATCCAATCCGCCAGCATCATAGATGTTTCTTGAACACTGTGGCAAAGTCCGCTTGTACGCACCTTTGACACGCCTTGCATAGCACGGCAAAGCATAGCCATGGGATTTGTATAGTTAAGAAAAATCGCATTTGGACAATATTTTTCAATATCCTTAAGGATGTCAAGCATTGGCGGCAGGGTCCTCAAAAAACGAAATATCCCCGAAGGTCCTCTTGTATCACCAATAGCGAAGGATACACCGTATTCTTTAGGGATTGATACATCACACAAGGCAGCTTCATGACCGCCGACTTGAATGGTTGCAAGCACACCGTCAGCTCCATCTAGGGCTTCGGCACGATCCATAGTGGCCATTACCTTTGCATTATAATTACCGGAACTGATAATTTTGTCAACTGCTTGCTTTGAACGCTCTAGATTGTCCTTATTGATATCCATCAAAGCTATTTCGCAGCCTTCAAATGCTGGAAAGGTAAATATATCCCTAACTAAGTTCCTTGTAAAAATAAAACTGCCTGAACCAATAAATGCAATTTTTTTACTCATTGTCTCCCTCCATCCTAATAATAAAAATTATCTTATATATTAGAGTATAAATTAGAGATATAAAAAATGCAATTAAAATTAGAATTAAAACTAGAAGTATAACTAGAAATTTAACCGAATCTAGAAATATAATTAGAAGTTTAACCATAAAACATAATCTAGAATTATGGCGCAGAAATAAAGCTTCTCAAAAATTAGAGATTAAATTAATGATAATAAACTATCACAGCGATATTATCAAAAAATCGGATGCACCTTTGACATTATAACATCAGTTGTTTTTACCATGAATATTTTTAAAAAGCAAGGGAAGAGTTCAATATATATGATTTTTTTGGGTGTGTTGTGACAAAATAACGACATGTATTCAAATTGAATGTGAAAGGATTGATAAGGATGGCGAATATCAGAAGCGTCAGAACGGATCTGACACTTGAAGCACATGAATTGCTGCGGGAAAAGGCTGTAATGGAGAAAAAGGAGAACGAGGGAATTCCCGGTGTTGAAATGGAAAATGCCGGGGATGATAAAATAAAGATATCCAGAGTAAGAGTCTATACACCAGCTGGAGAGAAGGCTATAGGCAAACCAATGGGTAACTATATAACACTTGAGGTGCCCGGACTTAGAGAAAGTGATGAGGAACTTTATGAGAATACCTGTAAGGCTCTTGCAAAGGAACTGGTTGGGATACTAAAGCTGAGCGAGAAAACAATGACTCTTGTAGTTGGACTTGGCAACTGGAATGTGACGCCTGATGCATTGGGACCAAAGGTGGTATCAAGTTTAATGGTTACAAGACATTTGCTTGAATATTTGCCGGAACAGGTGGATGAGGGAGTCAGACCTGTATGCGCAGTAGCACCGGGTGTGCTTGGAATTACCGGTATAGAGACAGGAGAGATCATAAAGGGTATTGTAGAGCGGATTAAGCCGGATTATGTCATATGCATAGATGCTTTGGCATCAAGAAAGCTGGAGAGAGTGAACACAACCATCCAAATTGCAGATACGGGTATAGCTCCTGGGTCCGGCGTCGGAAACAAGAGAATGGAGCTCTCAAGGGATACGCTGGGAATCCCGGTAATTGCCATTGGAATTCCAACAGTTGTCGACGCTGCTACAATGGCAAATGATACTATCGATCTTGTGCTAGACGAAATGATCGAGCATGCCAAGCAGGGAACTGAATTTTACAACATGCTTAAGGGAATTGACAGGGATGAGAAATATGCTATGATCCAGCAGCTGCTTGAACCGTATTCAGGCAATCTTATTGTGACTCCAAAGGAAATAGATGAAGTGGTGAGAAAGGTCTCTAAGGTCGTGGCAAACGGCCTGAATATTGCACTACATCAGGGAATTACACTTGATGATGTGAATAGGTATATAAATTAATATACGGATATTATGCTTGTAGTAGAGTTGTAAAGAAACCGGACAATATTGTGGCATTTTGTATTATTTGGCTTACTCAACAGGAAATTATTTAAAATTGTCAAAAATATGGGCATTCATTATGTTTGAAATGTGTACATCAACGATTTATTGTGTTACTATAATAGTGCAAAAAATCTCGAGAAATTAGTGTTTTTTGCATTTTATATATTACTGTAGATTTTATTGATGCCTCAAATAGATCAAGATTTATATGGCTTTACGCTGTATTAGCTTGCTATGGGGTGGTATGGTTAAAGCAAGCCTGAAAATTTTATTGAATTTGCATTTAACTATTAATGATGCAGCCATAGTAAATTAAGGAGATGTGCCAAATGCCCATTACAGAGATTTTATCGCGAAATGCGAAGCTATATGGCGGTGAGGTCAGCCTTATAGAGATAAGCCCCGAGCTTAGGGAAAAGCATGAGAAAACATGGAGAGATTATGAGCTTGTAGAGCCATTGCCCGTATCAAAGTACAGAAGGCAGATCACTTGGAAGGAATTTGACGATAAGGCAAACCAGTTTGCTAATCTGCTGAGGATAAAGGGAATAAAAAGAGGTGACAAGGTTGCTATTCTCATGATGAACTGTCTGGAATGGCTGCCGATTTATTTTGGGATCCTGAAAAATGGTTCCATTGCAGTGCCGCTTAATTACCGCTATACAGCGGATGAAATTAAATATTGTCTTGGTCTCTCAGAAGCAAGTGCGGTTGTATTCGGTGTTGAATTTATAGGCAGAATGGAAAATATATTTGGTCAGATACCAAAGGTTTCACTGCTCATATATGCAGGAGAGGATTGCCCGACCTTTGCTGAAAGCTATGACCAACTGGCTGAGCTGTGCTCTAAGGATCAGCCCAATATAGAGATCACTGATGGGGATGATGCCGCAATATATTTCTCATCAGGAACAACAGGTTTTCCAAAAGCCATTTTGCATGATCACAGAAGCCTTATGTCTGCCTGCGAAACTGAGCAGAACCACCATAAGCAAACCAGAGAAGACAATTTCCTCTGCATACCTCCGCTCTATCATACCGGAGCAAAGATGCACTGGTTCGGTAGCTTCCTGGCAGGCAGCAAAGCAGTATTACTTAGAGGTGTTAAGCCTGAGTGGATATTGAAGGCGGTTTCAGAGGAAAAATGCACAATAGTATGGCTCTTGGTGCCGTGGGCACAGGATATTCTGGATGCAATAGAAAGAGGAGACATTAAGCTTGAGAATTACAGTTTAAGTCAGTGGAGACTGATGCATATAGGAGCACAGCCTGTTCCGCCTAGCCTTATAAATCGTTGGAAGAAGTATTTCCCTAAGCATCTTTATGACACCAACTATGGCCTTAGTGAATCAATAGGGCCGGGCTGTGTTCATCTGGGTATAGAAAATATACATAAGGTCGGTGCTATAGGAAAGCCGGGCTACAAATGGGAGGCAATGATTGCTGACGAGAATGGTAAGCCCGTTGAACAAGGAAATGTCGGTGAGCTTGCTGTCAAAGGCCCCGGAGTAATGAAGTGTTATTACAATGACCCTGAGGCAACTGCAGCTGTATTAAAGAATGGCTGGCTGTTTACAGGTGATATGGCCCGTATGGATGAGGACGGCTTTATTTACCTTGTGGACCGTAAAAAGGATGTAATTATAAGCGGCGGCGAGAACCTGTATCCTGTTCAGATAGAGGATTTTCTGCGTGCTCATACTGCAATCAAGGATGTTGCAGTAATTGGACTTCCTGACAAGCGTATAGGTGAGATAGCAGCTGCTATAATAGAGCTAAAGCCGGACCATAATTGCTCGGAACAGGATATAATGCAATTTTGCGCAGCTCTGCCGAAGTACAAAAGGCCGCGTAAGATAATATTCGATAATGTTCCTCGTAATCCTACCGGCAAGATCGAAAAGCCGAGGCTGCGTGAAAAATACTGCGGAGGCAGCCTTGTTGAGAAGCAGATCAAAGAATAACAGGGAATAAAGTTTATTGGCTCTGCAGCAAGTTGGGGTAAGCCTCTGGTGAAATAAAATATTATTGTATTTTTCTGGCAGATAATCTAGTTAGTATATAGGTTACTGCCAGTTTTATTTCATATGAGTATCAAACAGAGGCTGAGCGCTTGTACATAACTGAAATTCAGGCAATCCATGACCTATCGCCATCATGTTCCATGTTACAAGCTGCTTTTTGGGGAAAACCTTTATTTGATGATGAAAATACAGTATAATTATGGCGTTGACCGAAGGTCTACAGCAAAAAGACGAGGAGTTCTCGATGTCCCCGAGGCTTTTATTAAGAAGCACATTAGATAGTGTAAAGCAACCTATGAAACAAATCTGATAGAAGGCAGTAAATATTACTTTGATGGAGGTAGCACATGAAGAGTGCAGGAAGATACATAATAATACTCATTGCCGTGATCGCGCTGTGGAATACTATAGTAATCAAACCTCTTAAAATTTTCGCTGTTTTTCTTCACGAGCTCGGACATTCGCTCATGGCAGCTGTTTTTGGCTTTGGAATACAGGGCTTTAGAATAAATATTGATGAAAGCGGATATGCGCTTACCCTTCCGAAAAACGGTTTTTCAGCATTTATGATCGCAAATGGAGGCTATCTAGGAAGCGTGCTTTTTGCACTGCTAATACTGTATCTAAAGAGGACGTCGCTTAAAAAATATATTCTTGGTGCAGCGGCAATACTTCTTCTAGGTGTATCCATTGCCTATGGACAGTCTGTCTTTACAATAATATATGCGGCTATATTTGCGGGTATTGTGCTGATTTTATATATGCTCCATAACGAGAAGGTAAACGATCTTGTTATAGATATAATAGGTGTTTCAAGTGCCGCATACGCGGTTTATGATACGTTTGTGGATACAATACTACTGGAGATTAACCTGAGGCTCCATTGGATTCAGGGATGGGCGGTTGAACGTCCTGTAACTGATGCAGTACAGCTGCAAAGAATGACTCATATACCTGCTATTGTGTGGGGTATAATATGGCTTGTTATAGCATGCTTTGCGCTATTTTCCATAATAAAGGACGGTGGAAGGTCCTTCGCAAAAGGAAGCAGAAAGAGAAGTGCATAAGCTATATGGGTAAGTATAACCGTACATGCGCAGACATAGCAGTACATATACAGGCATATATAGCGAATGAGCATATAACCAGTCAGGAAAGGTAAGAGAAGCAAGACATCACTTAGAAAAGCAGGGGCAGGCATAGGTCATTGAACGTAGGAAGCAACCCAAATATTATCGGGTGCAGACGCATACTTAGCATAAGTATTATCAGTGTACATATGCGGATAGTGGCAGACATAGGCAAGGCTGAACATGAGCTAAGATATTATGAATAGTTCTATTGGCAAAACAGATATGAAATAAGTTTGCCGTTCAAAATAAACCGAAAGGTGAAAAACTATGGATAAAATTGAATTAATGAGACAGAAGATAAAGCTGCTTGATGAAGCGGCCAGGGCATATTATCAGGAGAATCGGGAAATAATGCCCAACATTGAATATGACAGGCTATATGATGAACTGGTGGAGCTTGAAAAGGAAACAGGTACTGTACTGTCCAACAGTCCTACGACAAAGGTGGGATATGAGCTTTTAACTGACCTTCCTAAGGAACGTCATGAGAGGCCGATGTTGTCTCTGGACAAGACAAAGAATGTAGAAGACCTTAAGCAATGGCTCGGCACCAAAAAGGGCATGCTGTCATGGAAGATGGACGGCCTTACAATAGTTCTCACATATAATGAAGGAAGCCTTGTGAAGGCAGTAACCAGAGGAAACGGAGAGGTTGGCGAGGTAGTTACAAATAATGTGAGAGTATTTAAAAATGTACCGCTCAGCATCCCTTTCAAGGGTAGCCTTGTGCTTAGGGGAGAGGCTTTCATAAGCTACTCTGATTTTGAAAAAATAAATAATGAGATCGGTGATCTTGACGCAAAGTATAAAAATCCAAGAAATCTTTGCAGCGGTTCTGTCAGGCAGTTGAATAACAAGGTCACTTCGGAAAGAAATGTGAATTTCTTTGCATTTTCTCTTGTGAAGGCTGATAATGTTGATTTCGAAAACTCAAGGATGAATCAGTATGAATGGCTGAAAAAACAAGGTTTTGGGGTCGTTGAGTATAAAGCTGTGGATGCAGAAAGCCTTGTGGATACTGTAGCTTGGTTTGAAGAACATATCTCTGATAATGATTTTCCGTCTGATGGCCTCGTTTTGTCATTTGACGACATTGCATATGGACAGTCCCTTGGTACGACAGCCAAATTTCCAAGGGATTCAATAGCATTTAAATGGAAGGATGAAATAAAGGAAACAAAGCTGCTGGAAATAGAATGGAGCGCATCAAGAACAGGACTTATTAATCCTGTAGCAATATTTGAACCGGTTGAGTTAGAAGGAACGACAGTAAGCCGCGCAAGTGTACATAATGTAAGCATTATGGAAGGACTTGAGCTTGGGATAGGGGATACCATAAGTGTATATAAGGCTAACATGATAATTCCACAAATATCTGAGAATTTAACGAGAAGCAGTAATGTACAAATTCCTGATCAGTGCCCAGTGTGCGGTGGTGTTGCAGAGGTTAGACAAAATTCTGATGTAAGATATCTGTACTGTACCAATCAGGAATGTCCTGCAAAGAAGCTGAAGGCCTTTGCGCTCTTTGTAAGCAGGGACGCAATGAACATTGACGGTCTATCCGAGGCTACTCTTGAAAAACTGATAGCAAGAGGATTTATAAAGGAGTTTGCAGACATTTACCACCTCGACAATTTTAAGAATGAAATTGCGGCTATGGAGGGCTTTGGAGAAAAGTCCTACGCAAACCTTATTTCAGCTGTCAACAAATCCAGAAGGACAAATGTTGTTAGGCTTCTTTACGCACTTGGAATACCAAATGTAGGCGTGTCTACATCAAAGCTAGTATGTAAGAGCTTCAATTATAGCTGGGATGCAATACAGAACGCTGCATACGACCAGCTTATTACCATAGGCGGTGTTGGTGACGTTATGGCTGAGGCCTATACGAGATTTTTCAGTAATGAAGAGAACCGCAGTGTAGTAAAACATTTGCTAGACGAAATAGAATTCGAGGAGATAGCTGTTTCTGCGGCAGAGCAAATATTTGAAAATATCAATTTCGTAATTACAGGCGCAGTAGAGCACTTTGCCAACAGAGACGAGGTAAAGGACCTTATTGAGTCAAAGGGCGGGAAGGTCACAGGCTCCGTAACCTCTAAAACCAATTATCTTATTAATAACGACATTTTATCAGGCTCATCAAAGAACAAGAAGGCTAAAGAGCTTGGAGTCAGCATTATAACAGAGGAACAGTTTATTAACTGGGTGGAAAACGGCGAAAGACCGTAAGCACGGAACGAGATTTTGGCATTGAGACATGTTCTTTACCTACGGTTGTGTTTTTGTGTAGTGACTTAATTATAACCGAAAGAAGAAGCATGTTCTCTTTTTTTTGCTTTTACTATTTTTCACCATTATACATACAATACTTTCACATGGTATAATAAATTATAAAGAAACAGGAAGCGGTCAAAGACGCGTCGTTTCTTGTATTTGCTACGATACATCACTGTAGCAAATCAATTATTTCATCGTGATTAAATCACAAGAAGAAGTAACATATATGCGATGAAAAACCGTGTATGATTTTTCAAATTATACATCTGCAAGAGATACTGTCAATAGCAAACCGTTTGAAAAGGCGGGACGCAAAGTTATGGGGTCTAAGGCAAATACTATGACAGCCCGACTGCCGGTGTTTAGATTTTACTTTTATTCTGAAAGGAGAAGAAGAACATGGCAAAAAATCTCAAGAAAATCTTTCTGTTTGTTCTCGCAACAATTATGTGCTTCAGCACTATAAGCTTACAGATATTTGCGGAAGAACAAAATACATCCCAGACCATATGGTACGGTGGTGAAATGTCAGTAGACGTAAAAGCCGGCGAAAACGGTTATACATTTATGTCCGTTTATGACAAGCCTCACCATGCTTATGAAATGAGTAACCACATGGTAAGCACGGATGGTGGCATAAATCATGACATTCCTCAGACTTTAGTTATGATTGACGCAAGTAAGGATTATACGTGGACCCCCAGCGATTTGTATTCCTATGGAAAGAGCAACTATGAGGTTTTGTATTGTTGTGATGCCGAAACTGGATACAACAACGGCATTTACTACAAGCGCATGAATCTCGAAGACAGTGATTATTATGATGCTGATAAAGCAGCTCATATCCGCGCTATCGTAACCAATTCATACCCTTATGTTTCTCTCGAACAGATGAAGAAGAATCTTGCTGAAGATGGATTTGTTGGTGCAGAAACACTAACACGCGCAGAAATCATCACCGCTGTACAGTCGGCTATCTGGGCTTATGCAAATAATGAAAATTATACTTACAGCAGAACATTCCATGTGCCTGCCAATGCTCAATGGGGAGGCGTAATGCACGATTTCACAAACGAAATGGACATTTGGTGGTTAACCGGCAGACGCCAGTTCTCCACGAATGATGAAACTGCTGGCCGCATCAATGCACTTATTAATCATTTGATGAATGAAGAAAAGGTATTTGCTGATAAGAATCAGGTTGTTATCTCCGACCTCAAGATGGTAGGTGCACCTGTTCTTATGAATAAGGCTGATCAGTCTTACAAGATCAATCTCGCCCTAACTCTCAACAATAGCGGTAGCGGCTACGAAGATGATATTGCCATCACCGTAACCACAGGTGATGCTGAAATTGTTGTACCTGTTATATACGGTATCGAGGAATACACCCTCGAAGTTAACGCAAAACGTGAAGATGAAATCAAAGCTGTTGTATCCGGTACACAGGTTCTTCCTAAAGGTGTGTACTTCTATGAGCCTGAAGGTGGACGTGATGTTTCCCAGTGCCTTGTAGGCGTAGCAATGGGCAAGACTTCTGTTTACTCCGAAGACTCCGTTTGCTTCAACGACGTAACTTTCAAGGCCGGCACTGCATCCAACATCAGTTATATGCTGATCAATAAGGAAACCGGTGCAGTTGAATTCATTGATAAGATCGACCTTGATAAAAAAGACACCTTTGCTCCAATTATCACCAAGGAAGGCTATATCGCAGCTATGTTCATCAAGCAGTCTACCACAGGTCTGTTCTGGATCGAAGAAGAGGTTGATACAGATATCGTTAATGATGTTATCGAGAGTCTTAAAGAAAACAACCCTTCTTACAAGACACATGATGCTGTTGCATTCGGTGAAGGCGAACACGACCTGATCTATAAAAAAGGCAAGAAGGATAAGACTGTAACCTACTTCTTCGGTTAATATTAAAACCTTTTGAAACAATAAGGGCTGCTCTGTGAGGCAGCCCTTTCTCATGCTCAACGTCTATATGGATTAATATATAGCTTATTATATTAATAATACCCAAAACATTTATTTATTACAACTATTCAATAAGAATTCAGATCGTAAGAGCTGATAGGTCTCGTTGTGGGTCTATTAATATCTTGATGTTATCTCATAGCAGCTGCAAGTGGTAGTGGTATAGAGAAGGTTGCCGCCCGCCAGAACGCTCCGGCGTGTGAATGCCTCTTAAGAAGTGTTTTTGCTACTCACTATGGAGGGCTCTGTTGTGACCGTTGCTGGAGTTTGTTGCTACTCAGTATGAAAGCCCTTTATGGCTGTACGTTTTACTAATACGCTGATCGAAGGTCTACAGCAAAAAGTCTCGGGTGCTTGATGCTCCCGAGACTGTTAGTAATGGTGTGTACACTATTTGTGAAAACCACTTCTTATTAAGAATATTGCTTAGTTACCTGATAATTTTACAGACAACCCATTCAGGTATGCCTGAACGTCGGCAATAGTAACCTCTGCCTTTGGATTAAATTTGCCTTCTGGATCCAGCTGAGCAATACCCGAACTAATAAGTGCCTTTACACTATCCATGGCCCAGGGGCTGATGTTCTTTATATCAGCTATGGCTGTATCATTCGGACTTAGCTGTAAGCCATACATTTGAGCTACTCTGTTAATGAAAATTGCAAGCTGTTCCTTTGTCAGCTTTTCATTTTCAGCATAATTGCCTTTCCCGTCACCCTGTAATAGATTTGCCTGTTTAGCATACTCTACGGGGTTGGGTACGCCCTGGACAAGCATCTCCATAAGCTGTGCTCTTGTAAGTGTTTCATTTACCTGGCTTTGTCCAAAGGATATTATTGAATTATACAGGTCCTTATTTTCTGCAATTTTATTAGGATTGCCAACTGTGGAGCGGGTTCCGTTCTTAAGAAGATTTTCAAATACAGCTCCCATAGCTTTAACATCCTGAACTGTTGTGGACTTAATCTCACGAAGTAATTGCAGACGATCCTCGGTGGTTCTCCCCATAAGGTATTGACTAATTGCATTAGTTGCTCCTCCAAGCTCGCCTGCAGTTGCAGTGCTTGCTCCGAAGGCTTTAAGGATATACCTGTCAAGCTCCTCCTGAGTTATGTTTGTGTTTTTAATAAATTCCGGAAGTTCGGCATATACTTCAAAGGTTTCCTTAATGTTAGGATCACGGTAGGAGACAAGCATAAATGCGGTACCTCCGAAGTTTACAATATTATCATATGCACCGTATTCTAATCTGATTTTCGGGGTGATATAGTTGTCTGCAATAAATAATCCTATAGGAATATACTTTCCATTATCTTTTACACCCATATCATCATAGGTTGCAGAAATCATATTATACTGAACCGAGGTGTCAAGAGTTATTGCCTCGTTCAACGCTGGCTTTGGCAGCTTTGAGTAATCCTGTACAGTGATTGGCTTTGCAGGCAAGGTACTAATAAATGGCTTAATTGTTGACTCGAATTCTTCAATGCCCTTCTTATTGCCTGCAAATGAGGTAATCATATTGGTCCTGTTCAAGACTAGATCCTTAACGGATTGCAGCTCTGCAGTCACAGAGTTTGGATCGGACTGAATTTTTTGTTCCAGCTGAGTAAGAAAATCATAATAATCCAGACCCGACAGATAGCTTGAATAATTAATACAATCATTGGTTACTGACAGATTGCGGTTAATCAATAAGTTAACTGGATTATTTACAAACTGGTTTTTCAGTAATGTAATTTGTTGTTTTACAATGTATGATATAGTATCTATGTCAGTAAATTTTGTATTAAGCAGCATTTCCTTAACGAGGGACAGCTGATTATCATATTCGTCCATCAAGCCAGCCCATGATATTAATATGCAGGGAGTAAATTTGCTCCAATCCTTTGTTGGTATTGTTGATAAAGCAAAGGATGCTCCGTTTAGGTATTTTATCTTCAGAGTATTTAGCTCTGCTTTGGCATATAGGTCTGTATCAAGCTGCCCAAGCAGGCTGGAGAATAAATTAAGGTATTGGAGCTTGTCAACAGGGACTGCTGAGGTGTCCATAACTATCATAGTAGATCCGGTTTCTCCAACGTCTGCATTTGCTGTTAAAATCCGTACTCCGTCATTTAAGGAGGTTTCCTTAATGTTATAATCCTTGACCTCAACCGGCAGATCTGAGACATTTACAGCCTGGAGCTCCTTTATTACAGACAGTTCTGCTTCACCCTCTGATTTTTTGTTCCATTCATTAAAGCTATTTGTATCGCT